>JACKAX010000014.1 GCA_020634875.1 Anaerolineales bacterium
AGCCCCCAATCACTGAAAAGCGCAAGGTCGTTTGCTCGTACTCAAAAAAAGGAAAGTCATAGTCCGCATCTGGACCACATCCATCGGAAATATGGGGGTGGGTGCCTTGATAACAACGCCAGCCCCAATTCTGGCCGCCACTATCTCCGGCAGGTTGAAAATTCACTTCTTCCCAACCATTTTCACCCACGTCGGCGATGTACAAATCTCCGGTTAGCTGGTCAAAGCTAAAACGCCAGGGGTTTCGTGTGCCCATTTGCCAGATTTCGTTGCAGGTATCGGCCATGCCGACGAAGGGGTTATTCGCCGGGACAGTGTAATTGCCGGTGGGTTCACAATCTGGGGGTAGACCTCCGCCGTCCACATCAATACGGAGCATTTTCCCTAATAAATCGCCCCCGTATTGAGCGTGATTTTCCGGGTCGTCGGCATTGCCGCCATCACCCATCCCAATGTAAAGGTATCCATCCGGGCCGAAGTTAATATCCCCCCCATTGTGCTCACCATAAGGCTGTTGGATAGAAATCAGAACGAGTTCACTGGCTGGGTTGGCAAGATTGGGGTCAGCGGAAACGGAGAAACGCGAAATCCGCGTATACAGATTGGTTTCGGCGCCATAATCCGGGCAATCACTGATTGTGCAATAGGTGTAATTGACGTAAAAATAGCCGTTACTGGCAAAGTTAGGGTCAAAAGCCAGCCCCAACAGCCCTTGCTCACTTCCAACACCGTATTCAACACGATCTGTAATATCGAGAAACGGCGTGCCCACAACGGTCCCATCCGGGCCAACAATGCGGATGATCCCTTCTTGTTCGACAACAAAAAGCCGGGAATCGCCTGCGTTGGCCAGACTCACTGGCTCGCTCAACCCTGTGGCAAAAAGTTCCAGTGAAATGTCCGGAACCCCGCCTCCTGGCACGGCAGAAACCCCGGCCTGAGCGGTGGACAAAAGACTAGTCGCGAAGGCAAACAGGCCCACAAAAATCAACGTAATTAGCATGAGCCAGAAAAGAAACGGTTTTTTTTGAGATGTCATCAGCAACTCCTTAATTGGAATTAATTAACCAGGAGGAAAATACCTGAGTGGTTCACAGAAAACAGGATGAGTGGGGGACTTAATCCCTCACCCATCCTGTTGGGAGCCATTTGGCTTTATGCAGTTATATCCCGTTTTTTACAGGAAAAACCAAAATGATGAGCAAAACCTGGGTTAGAAACGGGCTCAAATGCGTCGCGCCTAGCCCTGGCGTAATTTTCGGACATACTCTGAACATAGATCATGGTTCTCTGTAAAGGAGCGGGAGAGTTAATTGGTAAGGCAATGCATAACAACTTCCAATTTCATTTCCGTAAAGATGATACAGAACCCCGGTTTGCATGTCCAAATCATACCCTAATGCATAGAGTTCGCCATCATATCCCTGACCGAAGGAACTGATCTGTTTAGGCGTGGCCGTCAAGAACGTGACCTCACCATTTTCATCCATTCGCCAGAGAAGGCCAAAGACATAATCGGCGAAATAATACTGCCCGGCCATGTCACTGTAATTACAGCCCCGATACACATACCCCCCGACAATTGTAAACCCGACATTGTGATTGTACTCGTGGATAGGGAAGGTGTAATCCTCGGTACAGAGGGTAGAAGAATAATACGGACTTTCGCCGGAACCTTCATAGCAACTCCAACCATAGTTTTCGCCGCCGAGGCTAGTGTGATCTTGGAAATCTATTTCTTCCGTCACCCATTCGCCTACATCGCCGACGTAAAGGTCACCGGTCAGACTATCGAAACTATATCGCCAGGGATTGCGGAAACCTAACGCCCAGATTTCGTTACAGGTATCGGGATCGCTAGTGAAAGGATTATCCGTGGGAACTGTGTAAGGTCCACTCCCACAATCAGGAGCCTGTCCCCCACTGTGAACATCCAGCCGGAGCATCTTTCCCAACAGGGATTGCCGATCTTGCGCGTTACCCGGAACCCCACCATCTCCCACAGAGAAGTAGAGATACCCATCCGGGCCAAACGCCAACTCCCCGCCATTGTTCTCGTCCGAAGTGTTGGGATGTTGGATGGTTAGCATGATGACTTCGGTATTCGGGTCAATGGGTTGAAGCGGCACCGTAGCAGAGATCGTGCCGGAAACAGTAAAGCGCGAGAGGGTGACATCCCCATCCAGGTTGGTATAATGAGTATAGAGGTAGCCGTTTTCGGCAAAGTCTGGGTCAAAGGCAAAACTCAAAAAACCCTGTTCATAAAAACTTGTTCCCACTCGGTCGGTGATAACGAGTAATGGTTCGGGCAGAATAGTGCCCTCAGAAGTGACTTCACGGATGATCCCGTGCCGCTCGGCAACGAACAGCCGATCATCTCCCGCGTTTTCGACATCCACAGGTTCATAGAAACCACTTGCAACCTCGGTGATGTTGATCGGGCGGGTAGGCGTCGGGGTCGGGGTATTTGTGGGGGTTTGGGTTGGGGTAGGTGTATCTGTCGAGGTGGGAGTTTGAGTCGGGGTAGGCGTAGCAGTGGGGGTAGTGTCAATGACATGATAAATTGTGCCCCCTTCTGCCGCTAGATAAATTTCGCCATCAACACCTCGCCCAAACGAGGTAAAGTAGCTTCCCATATCTCCTTGCAGAGTCACGTTCCACCCACCATCGTACACGGCCGTCCAAACATCCCCCGAACAGTAATCAGCAAAGATATAGTGCCCGTAAAAGTTCGGAAACTGGCTTCCTCGGTAAACATACCCGCCCGTAACCGAACAGCGCGTACTGGTGTGGACATATTCAAAGAAGGGGAAATCATAATTGCCGATAGGGCCGCATCCAGATGTGTTATAGGTGTGGTTGCCCTCATAACATCGCCACCCCCAGTTTTCCCCGCCGAGACTGGTTGCAGGTTGGAAATCTACTTCTTCGTACAGATTTTGCCCGACATCCGCGATATACAAATCCCCGTTGGTGTCGAAACTATACCGCCAGGGATTCCGCAGCCCGTAAGCCCAAATTTCATCGCAGTTACCCCCTGCTCCGTCAGCGAGGGGATTGGTCGCCGGGATGGTGTAATTTTGGTTGACCATGCCGCACGCGTCCGGGGCTGAACCGCCACCATCCACGTCGATCCGCAAGAGTTTGCCTAACAGCACGGTCGTATTTTGGGCGTTGTTCCAGGGGTCCCCCCCACTACCGCCATCCCCCGTACCGATATAGAGGTAACCATCGTTCGGGCCAAAGGCCAACATGCCACCGTTATGATTCCAATCAGGTTGATCAATGACAATCATGATTTGTGCGCTGGCAGGGTTCGCGACATTGGGGTCAGCAGAAACTTGATAACGAGCAATGACGGTATCGCCATCCAGGGCAGCACTGGGATCGTCACGCGTGTAATTCACATAAAAATAGCCATTGTTAGTATAGTCAGGGTGAAAGGCCAGGCCAAGTAGCCCGCGTTCGTTGGGGCTATCCAAGACAATATCTGTAATATCTAAAAACGGTGTAGGGAGAACGGTGCCATCGGGCTGGACAATGCGAATTTTTCCAGCGCGTTCGATAACAAACAAACGTTGATCCCCCGCGTTCGTGACAAAAATAGGACTGCTCAACCCTGATGCAAAGGGGCTGATAGCAAGGTCAGGCGCTGCAGCACTTGCACTTTGTTGGGTGGCACGGGCCAAAGGGGTAAGATGAAGAATGAGCGCAAAAACGCCTATGCAGGCGAGCGCTGTTAGAAGTAACCAGGTCGGAATACGGATGAGGCTTGATTTCATGGGAAATTCCTTATGTAAATTTGAAAATGCGAAGTCAGGGTCTATGAACGTTCAGAGGAACGTTCCCACCCACGCAGGCTTGCCAGGGTACGGTAATCCGTCAAATCAAGTTGAAGGGGAGTGATAGATATGTAATTCTGGGCCAGCGCGCCAAAATCCGTCCCGGCATCTGGCACCCCGGACGGGGCTGCACCGCCGATCCAAAAATACGGACGCCCGCGAGGATCCGTGCGGCGATCAAGTTGGTCGTTGTATACGCGCAACCCCTGGCGTGTGATTTGCCAGCCTTTGATTTCCGCTTCGGGCAGAAAAGGTACGTTGACGTTGAGGAGGGTGTTTTTCGGCAACCCTTCTTGCAATACGCGGACAGCGATTTCCCGTGCGGCGCGCGCGGCAGGCCTGTAGTCAGTTTCTCCGGGCGCGTGTTCGGGCGTATCCAGGGAGACGGCAATACCGGGGATACCGCCAATGACTGCTTCCATCGCCGCCGTTACGGTGCCTGAGTAGGTGACATCATGCCCGATGTTGGCATAGGGGTTGATGCCGGAGACCACCAAATCTACCGGTTCATCCAGGTATCCTAACAGGGCGAGGGCAACACAGTCGGAGGGCGCGCCGTCGCTCGCATACGCGGGGAGGACACCGGACAAAGTTACAGGTTTGACACGAAGGGGACGGTGTAAGGTTTTGACGTGGCCGCTGGCCGACCAGTTATGATCGGGGGCCAGGATGGTAATTTTGGCGTCCGGGAGGCCTTGCATCTCTTGGGCAAGGGCCAGCAAACCAGGGGCCGTGACGCCGTCGTCGTTAGTGACAAGGATATGGGGCATGAGGATGAAAAAATGATATACGGAAGAATGAGTGGGGCGATTCGGCTTTCCGAGTCTCAGGGATGTGAACCCGTCTTTTCCATTATAACCGGGGAGGGAAGTGAAGGTGGAGGCAGGAGGGCAACTCGTCTACCCTGCTTTTTTGCCAGATGTGAAGCTAGCTCCGGTTGCGGATGGTTTCTTTCAAGCGTTCTTGGGTTTCTTTGGGCAAGAGGTCCAGCACTTGACGGGTAATCCAGGCGATGCCAGGGTTGTCGCTGACGATGAGCACCTGATTGAGAAAGTGGGCTGTCTCGCGCGGGGAACGCCGGGCGAGTGCGTGGATGATGACAGCGAGGTGTCCGCGCAAAACCGGGTGGGCGTCAATCATCCGGGGAAGGAGCATCCGAAAGACCAGGGGAAGATTATCAAAGGCAGGGTTTTCGACGAGGGGCAGCAGGGCTTTTGCGCCAAGGGTTTGCAGTTCGATTTGCGGGGCCCCCAACCAGTCCCGCACAATTTCAATGATCAACCGAGGGTGTTGCTTTTGCAGGTTGACCAGGCCGGTTTTGAAGAATTCTTCCAGGATAGCTTCATCTGTTCGGGATGAAGGCCAGGTTTGGGCGCGGGTCAGGAACGGGGCTGGGTCATCGGCAGGAAGGAGACCTAACAAACGAACGGCAATTTGACGGCTTTCCAGGATATTTTTCTCCCAGAGAAGGTCGGCAAGGGCCAGGGCAGAGGCAGGGTCAGCATCGGCAAGCGGCGTGACCACCAGCACGATCTGGCGCATGACCGGGGGAGCAACCTTGTATGCGGGGAGAAGCGGTGCGGGCGCGCCTGTTTGGCCAGGGCGGCGTACCCGATCCGCGTACCGATCCAATAGTTTGTCCAGTTCATATACAAATCGGGCCGGTTCAGAGAAATAGGGCACAAGTTCGGCAGTTTCTTGTTTAAGCCGGGTGGGATTGATGGCAGGCATGAAAGGGGAAAGTGATAGGTGATAAGCGATGAAGTCAAATACTTATCACTGATCACTTCATTAATCATTACTCGTCAACGCGCGCACCAATACCCTCACCGCCGCATCCACATCCTCTGCAAAGGCAACGAGGCGTGCGTACTCCGGGCGGATAGAAGCGGCATGGACGGTGAGCATGGTCTCAAAAGTGGCGCGCCATTCAGGGCCGATCAGGATCAGCGGACGGGATGAAAGAATGCCAACTTGCAAGTCACTCCAAAAGATGGCGATTTCTGCAAGCGTACCGATCCCGCCGGGGAGGGCGAGCGCAGCATCACAGGACTCGACCAGGGTGTGGAGGCGGTCTTTGAGTGTAACCTTTTTCCACTCTTCTTGTACCCAGGGGTTGGCCTTAGCCTTCCGCCAGTTTTCGATTTCTTCGCACGTAACACCGATGGTGTGCCCGCCCGCTTCAACGACTCCACGCGAAACGGCTTCCATTGTGCCCATATATCCACCGGTCAGGACAGTGAACCCCCGTTGACCGAGAAACGTGCCCAATCGCTGGGCTTGTTCGTACGCCGGTTCTCCCGGCCTTGGGTTCGATGCGCCAAAAACAGTGATTTGTTTGTTCATGATTGATTGGTTTGTTGGTAAATTGATTTGTTGGTTTTTTGGTGGTACATCTTGACCTAACAAACCAACTAGCCAACTTTTCCTTCGTCCCACTTCCTCGTATAGTTTCGCTCCAACTTTTTCAGCACCGCTTGCTCCAGGTCTATGTTGCAAATACTGGCAATTTGAAGGAGGTAGAGCGTCACGTCAGCCAGTTCGTCGGCGAGGGCTGGGACATCGGAAATTTCGCCGTCCCATTGAAAATGTTCGAGGACTTCTGCCGCTTCCAGGGTGAGGGAAATCGCGAGGTTGCGTGGGGTTTGAGGCCGCAGACTGTCGGCATTATACCAGCCCTGTGCGCGCACAAAATCATGCATGGCTTGGGTGAGTTCGGAAATGTTCATATGTGGAGGCTCCGGGATAGGGAGGGGGAAGAAGGAAGAAGAGGTGAAAAGGTGAAAAGAGAATCTTGTAAGAATTAAAGGAATTTGAAGGAATTTTTTTTTAAGTTCCGACAAGTTCCCAGGAATCCCATGAGTTCCCCGATTATACGTGGAATTTAATTCTTTTATTGTTGTTGAACAGTGGGAATACTAATCGGCTGCGTCTTGACGCGCCCAGTACGCGCTTGCCCCCGTTGGAGCGCGGCTTCGGCCCGTTGTGAGGCTCGTTGCAACTGCCACAGAATAAATCGGACGCGCTGGGACATAGACGTAGCAATATTCCACAAAACCTTTGTCCCCAACTCCGCGTCATCTTCGGAGATTGCAAGCAAGCGTTCCCGGCTGAGACCAAGGATCGTAGCCCCATCTGCGCCGGTAATCAGATCGGCGGTTCGCAGCCCTTGATCGAGCATGGACAATTCCCCGGTCATTTGCCCCGGTTTAATCGTCGCGACCCGGTGCGGTTGTTTAGGCGTCACCCCTGGATTTTCCGGGTCCTGCCAAACTTCCACCGTCCCGGATTGAATAATGTACATCTCATTTCCTTCTTCGTCTTCGTTCACTATCGGCTTGTAGGGTGCTAAAACGCGCTGGCGCAGTTGCCCTGCCAGACGAGTACGCTGTGCCAGATTCATCCCCCGCCCGAGATCGGAATTTGCGAGGAATTGTGCCACTTCTTGAATCCGGGCCAGTTCCTCATCTTCCACTGGTACGTACAAAGCATCGGATGTTAGCGGCAAACCCAAAAAGGCAGCGACCAAACGCCGGGTTGTATCAGGTGCTTCAAAATGGGGCCAGTGCCCAGACTTCGGCAAAATCCGCAAATCGGCCAAAGGCCACTCATCCGCAATAACGCCCGCATCACGCAATGGGACTGTATTATCTTCTGCCCCCCAAATGATTAATGAAGGAGTCTCAACCTTGTTCACCTTATCACTCAAATCGTTCTCTCGCATCGCCCGATAGCATTCCGCCCGCACCTTTCCCTGACCGGGCCGGCGCGCATCTGCCCGTAAACGGTAATAATCCTGTTCAGTAATGTCCGTACGCTCGGCAAACGATGCCGGGCGCATGATCCGGTCCGTCACCCCCACAAAACTCCGTTCCACTACCGACACGAGCGAACTGGTCAGGCGAAAACGATCCAACATCGTCACCGGCGACACCGCTACATTGATAAATGTGGAAAGCACCCCCGTAATTGTCGGGTTGAGCAACACCATCCGCTCGATCAGGGTTGGCTCCTTCAACGCCATCGTCAGGCTAATCATCCCACCCATCGAGTGACCCACCAGCACCACTGGGCGATCACTCAAGGCTTCCAACAGTTCAAGCAGCAGGTCCGCGTACCCATTGATCGAGGTCCGCTCAGGCAAGCGCGGCGATTTGCCATAACCGGGTAAATCCACAGAGATGCAATAAAACCGTTGGCTTAAGATGCCCATCAATGGGGTGAGCGCATAAGAAGAACTTGACCACCCATGAATGAGCAAGGCTATTTGGCGGTTTGGTTTTCCCGCAGTGATCGCATGAATCGGTTGTCCATCAACCTCGTAAATAACTTCGCCAGTTTCCATAAGAATCGCTTAACTAAAAACAAAAACCGAGTTTTTTTCCTAAAAACAGGAGACTTCTGCCGATAAAACCCTCTAAAAAGCAAGTTTTTTTCACTTAGAAAGTAAAAACTCGATTTCTATGCCGAAGAACTGGTTTCAAGTTTACAACAATCCCCCCTTTCATGCAACTACCCTTGATTAGGATGAACGGTTTGATTATGAAACCGAATCAATCCGGCCAAACGCCACCCGCGCGCACAATACCCCCCTCAGGCACCTCAGCTTTGACCGTGGCGCCGTTACCGATCCGGGCACGTGCCCCCACGCGCACACCCAGATTCACCGTGACCCCCATCCCGACTAACGCTCCCACCCCTACTTTCACATCCCCTGCCAGGATCGCCCCCGGCGAGATGTTCGCATACGCATCTATTGCACACTCATGGGAGACAATCGCCCCCGTATTCACAATTACGCCAAACCCCACTTCCGCCTCGCTCCCTACATACGCGTGGGGAAACACTTGCGCCCCCGCGGCCAGCGTTGCGCTTGGCTCCACAAACGCCGTCGGATGCACCACCGCCGGACATACAAACCCGGCTTCCGCGATCCGTTGAAACACCTTCACCCGCACGGCCACATTGCCGATCCCGCCCACCGCGTTGACTGCCTGCCGCACGCCTTGGGCTGCCAGTTCTGACAAAACTTCGCTCCCACCCAGCACCGGCACCCCCATCACCATTTCTCCACGCGCCATCCCATCATCCACTACCCCAACAATCCGGTACGTTCGCAACGCGCGGAGCAGGTCAATGACCGCCTTCCCATGCCCCCCGCCTCCGTACACGATGATCGCCGCCGAGTCGAAAACACTGGCCGGAACGGGGAAATCCACCCGCGCGGGTGACGCCGCCATCCGTTCCACCATCTCGCGCGTGATCAGTGGGCCAACAGGGAGTGTACTCAGATCGAGGCCCTTCTCCCGCGCGAGATCCAACGCCGGGCGGGAAATCCGTACTCCATCGGGGAGCGGCGTTTCGCTTCCGGTCTCGCGCGGGGAGGGGGCCTCAGGCGGGGTCCAGTCCCGGTCGGGGGACAGGTAACAGAGCACGTCCCCCGCGTGGAGCGTGTCCCCCGCCTGAACGCGTAACCCGATCACATACCCGTCCGCTTCCGCGTACAACTCACTCGCGGATTTGGTCGTTTCCAGGGTGCAAAGCAGATCCCCTTGGGAAATCGTTTGCCCTTCGGCAATTTGCAAACTGGCAAGCAGGGCTTCGGGTTCGTTAGGGTTGAGAAGGGGGATGAGGACTTGAAAGGACATGGCGGCAATTATACGAGGGGTTGGCGTATTCCGTATCCTGTAATCAGTAAAAGTGTGACCTCATACGAAATACGAACATGATTTTTCTGTGAGAGTTTTCCCCAAACCTGGAACTGTGCGCCCTCTATGGGCGTTTGAAAACCGGGAAGAACCCAATAAACTAAAATTGACTTCAAAGGAGTTTTCAAATGCAAAAACGTTCATTTTCCCTCATTCTTTTTATTATCCTGATTTTGACCGCCTGTACGCCTGTCCAACCGGGCGCGCCTGCCACCCAACCTCCTACCGCTCCCGCCCTAGACGGGACAAAATGGGATTTCGGCGGGTTCAGCACGCCGGACTCGCTGACCCCGCCTGTGGCAGACACAGGCATTACGCTGGATTTCACAGGCGATCAGGTTGGGGGTTCCGCCGGGTGCAATGGTTATGGCGGGAGCTACAAACTGGATGGCAACAACCTGACCTTCAGTTCAGAAGGTTTTATGCGCACGATGATGTTTTGTGACCCCCAAGAAGTGATGGATCAAGAAGATAAATTCCTGAGTTGGTTAGCGGGTGCTCAAACCGTTGCGCTTGATGGCGATCATCTGACCATCCATACTTCCGAAGGCGATCTGATCTTCACCAAAGCTCAAAATGCGACCCTTGAAGGCTCAAACTGGCAACTCAGCAGTATTGTGGACGAAAACGGGGCAACAGGAACCGCCGTGGATCAGAATATCTACATCAAGTTTGCCAACGGAGGAGCCGCAGGTTCGTCGGGCTGCAATACATTTACAGCAGATTACAAGCTGGAAGGCGAAAAAATGACTCTCACGATCACGGGCGCGACGCGCAAAGCCTGCCAGGAAGAGGAGGGCAAGCGGGAAGAGCAGTTTATGACCGCGCTTCAAAAGGTAGCTGGGTACAACATTGAACGGAGCACATTATCTTTATTAGACACAGAAGGCAATCTGCTGATGAGTTTTTCCTCTGGACAGTAAACTTACGTCTCATTCTGTGTGAGCAATTCTTCCAACGTTTGCACCACATAAATGCCCTTGTCTTCTGCCCAGATTTCGACTCCGGCCCAAAATGCCTCTGCTACCTCAACCATATTCTCCGGCTTTGACAACGCGCCGGACATCACGCGATGGCACAGTGCTTCGTACCCTTTTGGGCACTCCAAAAAGGTGAGCGATTCGGCGAACATAGCCGAGGCAGTCGTGTAGAGTTGCCTGTTTGCCAACCCAACCAGCCACGCGGCATATTGGGCCAGGTTCACGATAAAGAGAGGAAGCGCAGGCGGTAAAGCGCTGGACGTTGGTGACAGATTGCGAACTTTGCCAATGATTTCATAGATTTCCCCGACAATGACTGCTTGAATGGTCTGCTTAAATTCTTTCTCCGAATGGGCAAAAACGCTTTCTCTAAGAATAGGAAAAAGCCCTTCCGGATCGTACAAAGGCAAAACGTGTGCGAAAGAGCCATGGGTCATGGCCCAATTTCCGTCGAGTTCCGCGGCCTCTCGTTGGATGGTATCCCAGCTTCGCACATTCACTTCGGCTTTCCAGGGGCCGGTCGTCCATTCGTAGGCGTAATCAATTTCCTCGCCGCGCAGGATGCACCACATTTCGATGTCAGAATACAGGCCGTCGGTGCCCCGCGCGAGGGAGCCGTACAGGCCGAGGGCAAGGAGGTCATCTCGGAAGTGATCACGAAGTTGGGCAGCGATGTGTTGGGCATTCGCCATGCGTTCGGCGCGGGTTTGGGATTGGGGGTTAGAGGAGAGCATTGGAGATAAAACTGCTATGGGGTTTTTGTATATGCCTGCGTATTCCCATCCACAAAACTTGCTTCTTTGTTAAACCCCTTCCAGGCATGACGATACAGCCAGGGAGGGGTTTGTTGGATGCAGGCTTGAGGGGTGAGTGTGTTTGGTTGATAAATTAGGCATGACGATACAGCCAGGGAGGGGTTTGTTGGATGGGCATGGTGAGCATCGCATTTGTCCAACGCTCGGTCAGATCATCGTCTTGGGCAAAGCATTCAGCGGAGAAGGCGGCACGTTCAGAAGGGGAGGAGGTCGCGTGGGCGAGGGCACTCGTAATGAACTGGTCTTCCAACGCGGTTTGTTCGGGGTGGTACGCGGCAAGGCGATGGGCATAATCTTGCAAAATCGCCCGGTACAAGGATTCGTGCCGCCACCAGAGCGATGTGTGGTTGTAGCGTCCCGTGGGAGCAGGTCCGATGTCCGGGAGGGGCGTGTCCACCCAGACGGGTTTAAAAATGCTCGTGCAGGGCGCGGCACTCCCCGTCGCCCAGTGAATTTGTCCTTCTTCCGTTAGGCGGGAGACCATCGAGCCACACGTTTGATCCACGCGGATGGGGCCAAACCCCGCGTGCATACAGACCGTATTTTCGAGCATCCCCGGTCCGGGTGACCATGAAGCCGAAGTCTCCGCACCCGCGCCATGATCGCGCAGGATGTTCATGATATGTTTGGGGGTCAGTTGACCTTTGGACTGGTTGAGCAGGGTGAGCAGGCGTTTTTCCCGCGCATCGCCACGCCCGAAAAGGGTGTACAGGTAGCTGGCGTAAAATCCAGGGCCACTGTAACACTGTTTGAAGTTGAAATCTGCTGGGGATTTACACCACCCCTGGGAGATAGCGTATTGCACCAAATCTTTGGACGCGAGATCGTAATCGGTCGTGATCGTCAGTGCATTCGTCGTTGCCCCGACATCTTTGATCTGTTGGGCCGCCCACTGTTGCCCGGCGGTTTCCAATTTCCACGCGCTGGTCATGTCGGCAATCAGAAAACTGTTGTGATAGAAAAACTTATACGAAAAGCCATCATTCCCGCCCTGCCCGTACTTCTCAAGCAGGGTAGTAATTACCTCTAACGCCTCGTACGCGGTGTTTGCCCGCTCCAACGCCAACCGCAAAAAGTCCATCCCGATCAGGCCGGGGCCGGTTTCGTAGGGCACTTTGCTGTACACCGCGGTGTTGCCGATGACCACGCCTTGATCGTTTGCCCCCATTTCTGCACCCCAAATCCAGCAGGGTTGGGCCAGCAAAACGGCGTTCGTCTCTGCGACTTGTGGAATTTCGATGTAGGTACATTGAACCACGCTGCCGGGCGCGTGCGCGGCTCGCGGAATGCGGCGCAAATAATGGGCTTCGTTCGGTTCCCGATCACTGTTTTTGCCAAATAAGACCGAGCCATCGGCGGTAGCATTTCCAAGCGCGACAACGTTATTACACATAAATTTTTCCTTGAAAGGGGATTATTGGGGAAAATGCAATTCTACATCAAAAACCCGGCACTTTTCCTATCAAAAACTGGAGAGCCAAAAAACTTTATCAACCTATTGTTTATAAGAAGACGCGATAAATCCATTTCACAATTTCTCTCAATCATGTAAAATCTTTTCAAATGACTCCCTCACCCACGCTTCCTCAAATGGAAAGGGGCAGTATTCGTAAACTTCTTCGTCGTTCCCTCCGGTATCTGCGCCCGTATTGGATTGAATATCTAGTTGTGATCTTGGGGATTATCCTCACACAGATTTTTAGTGTAAGTTTTACCGTCAGCCCCAAGTTAATCGTAGATGAGGCAATTACCCCGCAAGATTGGGGAAGATTTTGGGTGATTCTACGCGACTTGGGATGGCTATTCTTGATTTCGACCCTATTAAATCTTGCTGCTGATTACATGATTGGTCGGGCAGAGGATGAACTAAAAAAAGACCTCCGGCTGGAACTGTTTACAGCCCTTCAATACATTCCCTCACGCTTTTTCACCCAAACCCAACCCGGGGAAATCGTGGCCCTTTTTGCAAGTGAGTTGATCACCTTCCGCGATGCCCTACGGACACTGCTCCCCAATGCGTTTGCTGCCCTCCTTCAGTTGGGGTTAGTTGTCAGTGCGTTGATTGCTCTGGACTGGCGGTTAGCCCTTGCGGTCGGGGCCGCACTCCCAATCGTGATTCTGATCCCGCGAACAGCCATCCGTTGGGCGGGGGAGGCGGATTATCGGAGCAAAACAAGCGATGCCCGAGCCGCGTTCGCGGTGCAGGACAACGTTCAGGCACAGGCGGTCGTCCGGGCGTTTGGGCTAGAAAAGGCGGAAATTCAGCGTTTCAAGGCGCGGATCGGGCGGGATAAAAAAGAACCCGTGCATGGATGGAAAGCAGTCTGGCCGGAAATTCGGGGAGGCTTCCAACCTGGAGTCAGGCGCAGTTATTTTTTGAAGCGTTTGGTCGGCACACTTACGAATTTACAGAATCTGATTCTTAACAGTGTTGTGATTATCGTGGGAGGCTACATGGCCTTTTCCGGACAGTTGACGGTGGCAACCTTTCTCACATTCCTTCCTCTGCTCGCCAAAGCCGGGGATGCGATTACAAAACTCACCACCTTTTTCAATGACTTGATTTCCGCTTCAACTGGGCTAGAACGGCTGGATTTGTTTTCCGGACAGGCTACCATGCCCCAAGAAGAATTACAGACCATCCGGTTGGAAAATATCTCCAAAGAAATCACCTTTTCTGATGTTCATTTCAGCCACAGTTCAGAACGTATGATCTTGAACGGGATCAACTGTACTATCCCAGCTGGCGGTTTGACCGCCCTCGTGGGACGCAGTGGCACAGGTAAAAGTACGCTTCTGCATCTCTTGATCCGGTTCTACACGCCGCTTTCCGGGCAGATTACGGTAGATGGCATGGATTTATATGCCATTCAATACGATAACTTACACCAACAAATAGGAGTTGTCCTGCAAGAGCCTGTCCTTTTAAATACCAGCATCCGTGCGAACATAGCGCTTACCAAACCCGAGGCCAGTCAAGAGGAGGTTGAAGCCGCCGCACAAGCCGCGGGGGTGCATGAAGATATTATGCGGATGCCACAAGGATACGAAACTGTCGCCGGAGAAGCAGGCAAATTGCTTTCCCCCGGCCAGCGTCAACGGATTGCTCTTGCCCGCGCGTTGTTACGCAATCCCAGCTTGCTTGTTCTGGACGAACCCACTGCGGCTCTCGATCCTGAAACTGAACAAGCGGTGATGGATACCCTTCAGCAGCTAAACGGACAGCATACTCTGTTGATGGTGACCCACCGATTATCCGCAGTGGCTCGCCTGGCCCAGAAAATTGTCGTTCTCGATCAGGGCGTGGTAGCCGAACAGGGCAATCACGAACACTTGCTAAATAACGAAGGTTTGTATGCCCGTTTCTGGCAATTGCAAAGCGGTTTTACCGTAAGCGGCGATGGGCGTATGGCAGTCGTTACTCCCGACCGGTTGCGGGCTATTCCTTTATTCGAGAATCTTGATCTGCCGTTGTTAGAAAATATTGCAGGACAATTTACGGCCAGCAATTTCGACCAAGACCAATATATTTTCTACCAGGGTGATCCAGGCACACGGTTCTATATCATTGTTCGCGGTAAAGTCGCCGTGCAATTCAGCGGTTTCGATGGCAAAGTCATCAACTTAGATGTTCTGCAAGACGGCGATTATTTTGGAGAAATTTCTCTCCTTCAAGACAGTCCACGGAGTGCAAGTGTGAAGGCGATGTTACCGACCTTAACCTTGAGCCTGGAACGTTCTCAGTTTCTAAAACTCGTGGAGGAAAGTGCCGCGGTTCGTCAAGCTGTGGAAGAAGCCGCCACAAAACGCAATCTGGCACAAGCTACACGCAGGGGGCGAGGAAAGAGTAAGTTGTCGGTATTGGATGAATTAGTAGATGAATGATGCCCCTTGAGCCCCCAGAAAGCTACTTGCCGGAAATCTGTAACTGCCTCCGAATCAAGTTAATGATCTCATCGGCACTGGTTTCGAGCGGCTTGTTTGTCACATCCAGACGACGAAAACCGTGGCGACGAATGAGTTTTTCAATCGAATCCACTTCTTCGTAAATTTTGACCGGGTCGGTGTAATCAGATTTGGCACTGACCCCCAGGTTTTCCTGCCGGTACTTACGGTGATATAGCAATTCTGTGGGGTCAATCGTCAACCCCACAACCCGGCGAGGGTCTATTTCTAACAGCTTTTCGGGAAGGGGCCTATCTGGGATCAGCGGAATGTTTGCGACTTTCCATCCTAACAAAGACAGGTACAAACTTAGGGGCGTTTTGCCCACACGCGAGACACCAATCAGAATGATTTCCGCTTCCTTCCACCCATCCGGGTTTTTGCCATCGTCGTGTGCCAGGGAATAATTGACAGCGTCAATTCGCTCGAAATAAGAGAGGTGTAATTGGCGATAGAGGCCAGGTGTGCCCTGCGGTTGCTGATCAAGATGTTTGGTCAGGTGTTGGATCAACGGGTTGAACAGGTCAATCGTCGTGACTTGACAGTCAATCGCGAGTTTTTCCGCCACCGCGCGGAGTTGAGGGTCAACGAACGTGTGGACAACGAGCGCACCTTCCTCTACCGCATACGTGAAAAGTTCTTCAACTTGTTGTTCTTGAGTAATTTTTGGAAATATCCGAAGGGTTACGTCGGCATTCGGAAACTGCGCCAATACCGTGCGGACTACCTGTTCACCGGATGCGCCGACACCACCGGAGAGGATGAAGATGGGGTAAGATCGAGGGGGCATGCTCCAATTTCGGATGATTAGCGATGAATCAGTGGTAAATAAATTTGGTTTGGAACAACGGTTATCGTAACTAAAATTTTCGTTTCGCCAAAGGACAAGCTATCCAGTAGCCATAATTCGGCTTGATAATCACCTATTCCGCTGATGCTGGGCGCATTTGCATCAAAGGTAAGGGTAAACGTTGCAGCCGATTCCGCCAGAATCGCTTCCGAGGGAGGAAAAACACTCAGCCAGTCCACCTCCGTAAAGCCCGGTAATCCCAAGAAGGGAATCTGGGTGGTGACACCCGGTACATCTTGCCCAATGATTCCCACCACAGAGGAGCTTCCCGTAGCCCTGTCAACGATACGAAGTTCCGGTTGGAATAGGGTACCATTGAAGGCTGCCATGTACAATGTGTCGGTTGCGGCATCCCATGCCATCCCCTGTCCATAATTTGCATCAAAACCTAGCGGACCAAGAACGGTACCTGCAGCCGTTGATTTATCAATAGTCAGGAATTCATCGTTAAAAATATCATATCCATAAAGCGTGCCGTCCCCGTCAATGGCCAAGGCAATTGTACATGGGGAGTTGACAATCTCTCCGATGAGCGTGGTCGTTCCCGTTAACAAATCCAATATATAGAGATGAGAGATGGATATATCAGAGTCTGACAAATATACAAGCCCCGTCGTGGAATCGAATGCCATGCCTGTGTAGACGAAATAAGTTGGAGGGGCGGTAATCGGGTTGATGCGGATCACGGCTCCTGTTACTGGATCAAGCTGATACAAGTGTGTTGAATCTGTGTAGTAGAGATAGCCATTCACATATTCACCTGCTCCGGGAAAACCATATTCAACAAACGGTTTTTTATTGATGAGGGTTTCTGGAGCAAGCAAGTCGAAAGTGATATAAAAGTCTGTCATAGGCTCAAGACTAAAGGCCATATGCTCTGGGAGTAAAGCCATAGGGTTGAAGATTGGGAACGGCGAATTAAGCTCTAGGGTATCCCCTGGAATGGAGCCAACTGACGTGCTAGAAACGAGCGGAGGTGTATGACCTTGTTGCGGTACGAATTTATTCACCGGAAGAGATAGGGGAGCACTGATGCCTGGTGTTTTTTCACGGATAACCGTAGAAACAATTTCTTGACTTAAGTTTTGTATTGTAAACGGTATGCTTTTACTGCCATGTAGAGGAACAGTAATGTGTAAATTGTTAGAAGGAAGTTCGAGGCCGAGGATAGGCTGTGTATCGAAATATACATCTGGGTCTGGATGCCCATTTTGGGTGTTGCGCTCATCTGACCAATTTAGATAGATTTGGTTATTGTATTGGGTTTGCTGATCATAGTCCCCATGCCAGCAGTTCGAAACAATAGGGTCAAAGTTGGGGGAGAGGGGAGGGAGCGGCGAAGAAACATCACTGATACGGTGGCTTGGTTGCCAGCTTTCACCTCCTGTATAAGAAACCCTTTGATAGTAATCGAACATGATATTGTTGTCTGGATCGAGCCGCCGATCATACCAGGCCGTTGAGATAATGTTGCTGGAGCCTGCACTCAAAGTTGGAAACCACTGGTCCGTAGTCGTGGCATCGTCATTGAGTTGAATTTCCGGCCCCCAGTTCATGCCAAAATCACAAGACCGCCGGTAGTAGACATTCACTGTATCGCCATTGTTATAACCGTCTGGATCGTACGCGTAGACAACGTGGGTGCAGCCATCCAGTCCTACAGCAATTTGTGGAGCCGAAATGTGGCGGATGTTCCCATTGAGAGCAGGTCGTCCACATATCGTGGTTGCTACAACATCACGAGGATTAACTGCATTGTCTAGCGGGTTGGTCCGTTGAGTCCACGTACTGCCACCATCTGTGGAATAGCTTACCTCAATATCTATCGGCCCGTTTGGATAGGCATCCCAATGTAACCACGCGAGATACACCTCCCCGTCTGGGCCAACGGCAGGCCAGGCCGCCTGCACAAGATCATGAGTGCTAACATCCACAGGGGTACTCCACCCAATCCCGTTATCAGAATAACTGACATAGATATGGCTTGATGCGTTAAAATCGGTCCATGCCACATAAAGGCGGCCATAATAATCAGACGCTGGGTTATTATCAACCGCCATCATCTCGCGATCATCCCCACCTCCGGTATGAACCATATGGTAAAAGGTGAAATTCTGACACTCATCCGCGGAGCGCCATAATCCTAGCCCGTTTGTATGTAACATGACCAGGTAAAAATAGCCATCCTGTGCTCGCCAAACCATGCCTGGATAACCAAACCCGTTTCCCCCACCGCCAGCAGGGACAGCTCCGCGATCCGTAAAGCTTTCCCCCCCATTCGTGGAACGACTGAACCCGGCGAAGCCAATGGCTCCATTGGCCCAATGTTGGGAATCATTGTATGCTGTACATATCGTTCCGGTTTCCTGATTGATGCTAAAGGATGTTCCGTTTTGTGTGGTTGAATTCCCGATGTCGGTGGTAGGGTCGTTGACAAGTTGATCGGTGCCAAGTATTGTTGTCATTAAAGGCACAGAGTCTGTGAGAAACGCCGATTCCTCAACAGACAATTGTCCACAAACCATCATCAACTTACGCTCAAACGCTGCCGACATGATGCCGCGTATGCCGGGATCATCTAACAGATTGCAACGGGGGGTTAGCAATGTACTTGCTTGAGTGGGTAAGAAACTGCCTGGGCTATACGTCAGGCACAGAAACGCTAAAATAACCGTAAACATCCGGAATATGGTACGCATATTTCGCTCCTTGTTTAGAAGATCATCTCCCTTCCGGACGCTGTTTTTCCCGCCACACAAATTCAGTATAGCAATTTAATCCACAAAACTCAATAGAGCAACTTTTCCGTGTGGTTAATTACAAAAAACGCCGTTTCTCTATGAAACGGCGTTTTTTGTGTTTAGGTCATTTTTACTTTGGTTTGTGCGCCAACGCAGCCTGACCCGCAGCCAGCCGGGCAACCGGGACGCGGAACGGGGAGCAGGACACGTAGTTCAGGCCGATCATGTGACACCACTCGATGGAGTTGGGGTCGCCACCATGTTCACCACAGATACCGCATTCGAGGTCGAGGCGGGTGCCGCGGCCTTTTTCGACGGTCAACTTCATCAGTTGGCCCACGCCGTCGCGGTCAATGGTCTGGAACGGGTTCACAGGGAGGATGCCATCTTCCACGTATTTGACCAGGAAGTTGCGTTCGGCGTCGTCGCGGGAGTAGCCGAAGGTGAACTGAGTGAGGTCGTTCGTCCCGAAGGAGAAGAATTCGGCGACACCCGCAATCTGATCGGCGGTGAGCCCCGCGCGGGGGATTTCGATCATCGTCCCGAATTTATAGTGGAACGTGGTGCCTTTTTCTTCCATCACGGCTTTGGCGATGGTTTCCAGTTTGGGCTGGATAACTTTCAGTTCGTTGATGTGACCGGTCAACGGGATCATGACTTCGGGTTTGGGTTCAAAACCGCGCAGTTTCACGTCGGCGGCAGCTTCAAAGATCGCACGCACTTGCATGGACACGATTTCGGGCATCATCACGCTCAGGCGGACGCCGCGCAACCCCATCATCGGGTTGCTTTCGTGCATCCCCTGGATGTCGGCGAGCAGTTCTTCTTTCGCGGAGTCCACTTCGCCTTTGAGACGGTTCTCGATGACCTGTTCGAGCAGGGCATGTTCGTCGGGCATGAACTCGTGGAGGGGCGGGTCAATGAGGCGGATGATGACAGGGAGGCCGGTCATCGCTTCAAACAGGCCGTCGAAGTCACTGCGCTGGTAGGGCAGGAGTTTGTCGAGGGCGGCGGTGCGTTCGGCGCTGGTATCGGCGAGGATCATCTGCTGAACAATGGGGAGCCGTTCCTGTTCAAAGAACATGTGCTCGGTACGGCATAGACCGATGCCTTTCGCCCCGTAAGAGCGGGCGCGGCGGGCGTCAGCAGGGTAGTCGGCGTTAGCCCAAACCTGGAGGCCGCGGGAAGGCCAGCCAGCGGGAACCGCACGAATGCCTTCGGTGGCGGAAATTTCATCGGCCCAGGTCAGGAGGGTCAGAAGGTCAGTTTGTTCTTCAAGGGAAGGGGCGATGGTGGGGATTTGTCCGAGGAAGACTTCACCGGTCGTGCCGTCTACGGAAACCCATTCGCCTTCAGCTACGGTGGTGGATTCACCGGTCGTGGGGTCGGAGACAGTCATCGTGCGGGCTTCGAGGTCAATGCGGATAGCGGAAGCGCCGACTACGCAGGGAACACCGAACTGCCGGGCAACGACGGCGGCGTGGGAGGTTGCGCCACCTTCGGAGGTCAGAATCCCTTTCGAGGCGAGCATCCCGTGGACGTCATCGGGCTTGGTGAACGGGCGGACCATGATGGTGGCCTGGCCGTGTTCTTTGGTCATTTTTTCGGTGGTATCGGCGTCAAAATAAATCTGGCCAACGGCGGCACCGGGAGAAGCGTTGACGCCTTTGGCAAACAGTTTGCCTTCTTTGGCAGAGGCTTGTTTAACGGCATCATCAAATTGCGGGTGGAGGAGGGTATCTACGTCGGAGGGGGTCACGCGTTTGACGGCTTCTTCTTTGCTGATGAGGCCTTCGTTTGCCATGTCCACGGCGATTTTGACGGCGGCTTTGGCGGTGCGTTTCCCGTTACGGGTTTGGAGCATATACAGTTTGCGGCGTTCGATGGTGAATTCCACATCCTGCATTTCGCGGTAATGTTTTTCCAGTTTGTCGGCGATGCCCATGAATTCTTCGTAGGCTTCGGGCAGGGTGCCTTTCATGTTCGCGACGGGTTCGGCATTGCGGATGCCAGCGACCACATCTTCGCCCTGGGCGTTGAGCAGGTATTCGCCGAAGAGAACACTTTCACCGGTGGAAGGGTTGCGGGTGAAGGCCACGCCCGTGCCGGAGTCGTCGCCCATGTTGCCAAAGACCATCGTCTGAATGTTGACGGCAGTGCCGAGGCTGTCGGAGATGTTGGTGGCGCGACGGTAATCAATGGCGCGCTTGCCCATCCAGGATTCAAAGACGGCTTTGGTCGCCAGTTCAAGTTGTTTATACACATCTTGCGGGAAATCTTCGCCGATATGTTTTTTATAGACTTCTTTGAAGGTGACGACGAGCGTCTGCCAGTCTTCGGCGGTCATTTCCACATCGAGTTTGTAGCCTTTTTGGGCTTTGTATTCGGCCATGGGGTGTTCGAACACTTCGTCGTCCAGGTTATAGACGGTGGTGCCGAACATTTCGATCAGACGGCGGTACAAATCCCAGGCAAAGCGGGGGTTGTCCGTCAGGTTCGCGAGGCCGACGACCACTTCATCGTTGGTGCCGATGTTGAGAATAGTATTCATCATGCCAGGCATGGAGAATTTGGCTCCGGAACGGCAGGAGACTAACAGCGGATTGCTGGCGTCGCCAAATTTTTTGCCGGTGGCTTTTTCGACGGCTTTGAGGGCTTCGACTTGCTGTTCCCATTGGCCTGCGGGAAAGGCATCATTTTTGCGGAACTCGTTGCACGCTTCGGTGGTGACGGTAAAACCAGGGGGCACGGGGACGCCCGCGCGGGTCATGTCAAACAACCCAGCGCCTTTACCACCCAGAAGGGAACGGACGCCCTCCCAGTTACCAGTGTATTTTTCGGCTTCTTCAACTTCGTTGAAAAGATAAACCCATTTATGAGACATATTGTCCTCCAAGACATTAAGAATTTTGCAACAAGACCCAAGAAGTTTGCGTGACACTCCTGAACACACAAGGAAATTCCTGAATAAAGTTCCTGAAAATTATTCGGTTTTAAAACGCCTTCATAGGTCTTGAAAAAGGCAAAAGAGTAACCGGGCACGATCCCGGCGCAAACGGCGTAAATTGTACCACGCGTGCGAAGGGGGAAATAGACTAGAACAAAATTAAAAGGGGGGAATTATCATCACGCAAACTCCCCTGCGCGGATCGCCAATCCCCCCACAATCGTCTCAAACGGACTTAACTCCCGCAGCCGGTCGTGCCCGAACTTGTCCCCCAACAGGCGGATGAACGCGGGAATTTCGGAACTGCCCCCGGTGCGGAGGACGGCTTGAATCTGGTCGGCGCGCAGACCGCTCAGATGGAGGGTTTCATCCAGCGCGGCGTCTACTTGTTCGACTTCGTGCGTGATCAGGCGCTCAAATTGCGGGCGGGTGATCAGGTCTCTGAGGGACAACCCCTCTTTTTCCATGTTGATCCACGCGGTTGCCTCGCGCGACAATTTGATTTTCGCACGTTCAATTTCTTGAAAAAGGGAGAACCCCAGGTTTTTGTTTACCAAATTTTCCAGGCGTTGGATTGAGTCCGGGTCACTGCCGCGGCGGGCGTCGCGCAGGATGGATTTGTACTCTGGGCGAGAAAGCAGCACCATTGTCTGCCAGCTATCAAGCATCCCCATCAAATGACCGGGGAGCGGCATCCGATTGCGGAGGCTCGCCCCCTCGCCGAAGAAACGTTTGAGCGGTTGCATGATCGCCCGATCCAGGTCATCCCCACCAAGCAGCACGCCGTTCGTTGACAGCACTTTTGGAGGTGTGTTTCCACCCACTTCCATCACGGTGAAATCCAGCGTCCCCCCGCCGAAATCAAAAACCAGGATGGGTTGCCGTTCCGCCGTCTGTTGATGGAAAACATACGCGGCGGCGATAGGTTCGTACTCAAAATGCACCTCTTCAAACCCCGCGAGGCGCGCCGCGGCCTCAATCTTCGCCTGAGCGCGAGCATCCACCTCCTCCTCGTCGGAGAACTTGACCGGACGACCGAGCACCACCCCGGTCGGTTCCTCGCCCGTCGCGTGGGCACACTTCGCCCGCAGATCGCGGAGGATGATCCCGATCAGTTCTTCCACCTGATAATACTGGCCCAACACATCCGTGCCTTTATATGCGGGGTTGCGGAGGCCGGTCTTGATCGATTGGATCAGCCGTCCGTTTGCGGCAGTATCAACCTGGGCAAAGAGGTCATCCCAATAAATGATCGGGCCACCGCCCCCGCCGACAACCATCTGCACTTCTCCGAGGTGGCGCATTTCCCAAAAGACCGGGCGGCCCGTTTCGAGCGTCTGGTATTGGCGCACCGCTTCCGAGCCAGTGAAATGTTCCTGGGCGCGGTTGATGAAGATGAACGAGCGCAGCATCCGAGGGTTGATACTGCCGGGGTCCAGTTCAAAAAGCCGAATTTTGCCGTCTTGATAGAGGGCGATGGAGGAATTAGAAGTTCCGAAATCGAGGCCGACGTACATGGGGGGAAGAGGAGAAAAGGTGAGAATAGGAAAATGGGGGAGAGGGGAAGGGTTCGATTTCAGATGAGGGTTTTCCCCAATTTGTGACAGGGTGAGTCAATCACCGAACTGAACACCTAAGGCGTCTGGGGAAACGGCAATATTTTGGAAATTTTCAAATGTCAAATCTCGGAAGGACAACCCTAAAGTACGTTGGGCTTTCTCAAACAGATATACGTAACTGTCGTTGATCCGCGCATCCCAATTCAAACTCAGTGCGCGGGCCGCGACTTGAATCGCTTCCGGCTTTGGCCCTTCGATCTCGGCGAACGTACCAATGGGGGTTTCATCGAAGACAATTTCAACCGTCTCATAATGATACGTGGTGCGGAATTTCTCGTAAATGAAACTCACTTCGTATCCCAATGCTTCAAACAAGGCTTTTGCCGCTTTAAAATTATCCACCTCAAATTCGATCTCCTGCCGGGCACGCACACCATCCTGCAAGACCCCCGGTCCTTTGTACGTCACTCGCATCTTTGCATCCTGTCGTAGGCGCAAAACCTGATAGGAATCCCGCAAAGCAAGGGTAGGCGTATCGAACCGCAGATTGGTTTCATGTATCCGTGGTTTTTCCAGTTGCGCGCCGAGGATTCGCAATCGTTCGGTGAACGCGCCCGGATCGGAGATGAGAAATTTAACTTCGAGTTCCATTTTCTTTCCCATTACCCGCTGCGTGGACGAATGCCTCAAATAATGACCGCATTTCGGACTGGTTGGGAAGCCATTCGGGGTGCCATTGCACGGCAAGGCCAAAGGGGTGGCCGGGCAGTTCAACCGCTTCGGGAATACCGTCAGGGGCAGTAGCGGTGAGGGTCAGGGAGGGGGCAAGGGTTTTGACCCCTTGATGGTGGAGGCTGTTCACCTGCACAATGGGTTGACCAAGGATATTCGCGAGGGTGGTTCCTTCATCTACTCTGACAGGATGGGCGAGAAAATCGCGCGGACGTCCGGGGAAAAAGTCATGTTTGAGGGCGTGGGGGTGTTGATCCTGAATATGGGTATACAAACTACCTCCCAGCGCGACGTTGACAATCTGCAGGCCGCGGCAAATGCCCAAAAAGGGCGTCTGTTGATCCACCGCCTCCCGCACGAGGTGGATTTCCATCTGATCGCGTTCGGGATCAATCTCGTGGACAGTAGTATGTGAGGTTCCGGCGTACCGCGCGGGGTCAATATCTCCCCCGCCAGTAAACAAAATGCCATCTATGGATTGTAAAATTTGGGTAAGATCATCATCTGCCAGGCCAACCGGAATGAGCACGGGCACGGCTCCGGCACGGACAACGGCTTTAACGTAAGCTTCGGTAATTGCAACGTAGATATAGCCGCGCTGGCTGTCGGCATGAAAAGTGGTGATCCCAATTAATGGTTTGGGCATCGGTTCTCCTGAAAATTGAAAACAGAAAAGGGCGCAGTGAGACACTGCACCCTTTGAAAAAAATCGGGTTTTTACTTCTTTAAACCGGACTGCCCATTGAAAAGGGTAAAACCGGTTTTTGCAGGCCTGGTTAGTTGTTAAAGCGCTGTTTGAGGCGTGCGCTCTTACCAGTGCGTTCGCGTAGGAAGTACAAGCGGGAGCGGCGCACGAAGGAGCGGCGTTCTATAACGACTTTTTCCACCAGCGGCGAGCGGCGGAGGAAGGTGCGTTCCACCCCAATCCCATTGCTGGCGACACGACGTACAGTGAAATTGGCTTCATTTGCGCCATCGCGCACGCGAATGACCGTGCCGCGGAAAACCTGGATACGTTCGCGGTTTCCTTCTTTAATGCGGACATGCACATCCACTACATCCCCGGGGCGAAGCTGGGGGACATTGGGATTTTCGGGGGCAAGAACAGAGTTCAAAATTTCCTGGCTCATTACGAATTCCTCAAAATTGCAAAATAAAACCGCCTCAGGCGGTATAGTTAGCGGTTTAAGTAAGCGTCACATGGTTTCTAGCAACGCGGGGCGGGATTGTAACATAGGGAAGGGGGTTTGGGAAGTGTCTGAATTTTAATCCATCTGGTAAAATCCCTCCCCATGACAACTTACGAACCTGTTATCGGCCTGGAAACTCACGCCGAACTCCTCACTGCCTCCAAGATGTTTTGCGCCTGCCCGGTCGTGGACGTGACTTCCGCACCTCCGAACAGTGCCGTGTGCCCTATCTGTGCGGGAATGCCGGGCACGCTTCCCGTCATCAACCGCCGCGCCGTCGAATATGCCCTCCGCGTCGCTATTGCGCTGGACTGTGAAATCTTCCCCACCAGCATCTTCGCCCGCAAAAACTACTTCTACCCCGACCTGCCCAAAGGCTACCAGATTTCCCAATACGAAGAACCCCTCGCCCGCCACGGCAAACTGACCATTCGCACCAGCCAGGGCGAAAAAGAAATCCGCATCCGCCGCGTGCATCTGGAAGAAGATACGGGGAAATCGGTGCATGTGGAGGGGATAGCGAGTGAGCAAGTAGCAAGTAGCGAGTGGCAAGTGGGCGAGTCAGGCGATCAGCAATCACCCAATCACCCAATCACCCAATCACTCAACTACTCCCTCATTGACCTCAACCGCTCCGGCGTTCCCCTCCTTGAAATCGTCACCGAACCCGATCTCCACTCCCCTGAGGAAGTGAGCGCGTTTGCCCGCGCCTTGCGGGATATTTTGGTTTACGTGGGCGTCAACTCTGGGGACTTGCAAAAAGGCGTGCTCCGCGTCGAGCCAAACATCTCCGTGCGCCCCGTGGGAACCGAAACCCTCGGCACGCGCACCGAAGTCAAAAACCTGAACAGCTTCCGTGCCCTTGAACGCGCCGTGGACTACGAAATCACCCGGCAAATCAGCGTGTTGGACGCGGGCGGCAAGATCGTCCAAGAAACCGTCGGCTGGGACGAAGCCCAGCAAATCACCTTCTCTCAACGGAGCAAAGAAGAAGCCCACGACTACCGCTACTTCCCCGAACCCGACCTTCCCCCGCTCGTGCTGGAAGAAACCTACATCGCTGCCGTCCGCGCCGCCCTCCCCGAACTCCCCTACCCGCGCTTCCGCCGCTTCATCGCCCAATACAACCTCAGCGAATACGACGCCGACGTCCTCACCACCGAACGCGCCACCGCCGACTACTACGAACAAGTCCTCGCCGCCGCGCCCGACATGTCCCCCAAAACCGTCGCCAACTGGATCACCGGCGATTTATTCGCCCTCCTGAACGAGGCCGGGAAAACGATTGAGAATTCCATGCCCCCCGCACGGTTGGGCGAATTGCTCGAACTGTTGGGGAAAGGTTCGATCAACCAAACCATCGCCAAACGCGTGCTCACCGAAATGTTCGCCACCGGGCAATCCGCCGCCGAAATCGTCAAAGCGCAAGGACTAGGTCAAATTTCTGACACCAGTTTCATCGAAGGGCTGATCAACGAAGTGCTCGCCGCCAACCCCGAACAGGTCGAAAGTTTCCGCGCGGGCAAAGAAACCGTCTTCAACTACCTCTTCGGCCAAACCATGCGCCGTGCGGGCGGCAAAGCCAACCCCCAAGTTGTACAAACCCTCCTCCGCACAAAACTCACCGGGAACTCTTAGCCTGCGTTCAGCGTTCTAAACAGGTTGCAACTCTCACCTTCGGAGGTATTTATGCGCCACCAGACTCTTTTTAAGGGGGCTTTCTTGGGGATTATTTTGATTTTTACCCTGACCCTGACCGCCTGCCGGGGCGAAAATCTTCCCGCTCCGACATCCACCGCCCCCCCTTCCCAAACCCTCACGGACACCCCGCAACCGACCGCTACCCTCACCCCCACCGCGACCGCCACGCTTACGGAGACGCCTTCTCCGACCCCCACCATCACCCCCTCCCCCACCCTGATCGCCTACGGGCCTCTCGCCTTCCCCGCCAACGTCAACCCTCTCACCGGGTTAACCGTCCCCAACCCCCAGATTCTCCAACGTCTTCCCGTTCTCGTCAAAGTCTCCAACTTCCCCCGCAGTTTACGCCCCCACGCGGGGCTCTCCTTCGCCGACCATGTCTACGAATATTACATCGGCGCAGGGGCTACCCGTTTTGTCGCCGTCTACTACGGGCAAGATACCGAACAAGCCGGGCCGGTGCGTTCCGCCCGGTTGATTGACATCGGCCTCGCGAACGCCTATCAAGGCATCCTCGCCTTTGTCAGCGCCGACGAGTTTGTGTTTGTCCGCGTGGTAAATTCCCTGTTAGATCGGGCCATCACCGAAAGCAGTAATACCTGCCCAGGCTTGTGCCGCACCGGAAACGGCGATGTCAACAGCGTCTTTGTAGATACCGCCGCCCTCACCCAATATGCTATCGAGCAACGCAAGGTCGCCACCACCGCGCCCAATCTGGAAGGGATGCGCTTCGACCCCGTTATCCCCACTGGAAACGGCGAAGGAAAACGCCTGCAAGTGCGTTATGCCATCAACACGATCAGCGAGTGGCGCTACGATGCCGCGTCCAGCAAATACCTGCGCTGGATCGAAAATGTGGATGAAGAAAATAACGTTACCTTAGTTCCTCTCACCGACCGGCTCACCGACGAACAACTGGCCTTTTCCAACGTTGTTGTCCTCTTCGCCGCCTATACCGAACTCAAGCCCACCTTGCACGATATTGAAATCTTGGGCAACACCTTTGGCCGCCGCGCGATCTTATATCGGGATGGACAACAAATCGAACTGGTGTGGAAAGCTGTTGGCAACCAACCCCTCCAATTTTTCTACCCCGATGGAACCCCCGCCCCGTTCAAACCGGGCAATACCTGGTTTGAAGTTGTTGGCGTCAACTCGGTCATCACCGAAGTCACCCCCGGAGAGTGGGAAGTGGAGTTTCACCTACCATGATCATTCATCTCACCACCAAAACCGCCTGGCAAGCCGCCCAACACGCGGGCGCATATCGCGCCGATTCCCTTGAAAAAGAGGGCTTTATCCACTGTTCAACGCAAGAACAAATTCTTCCCGTGGCAAATTTCCTGTATCGGGGGATTCCCGAACTCGTGTTGTTATGGCTCGACCCTGCGCGCGTACACGCAGAAATCCGATGGGAACCACCCGTTCACCCTGGAGCCTCTGAAAATTCCGAAAGCGCTCCAGCCCCCGCCGCGACGAACCTTTTTCCGCACATTTACGGCCCTATCAATCTCAATGCTGTTTTTGAGGTAGTAGATTTTCTACCAGATGTAGATGGCATTTTCCGGCAAGTGCCCGGAAGCGCGGTGACATAAGCGTTTCAAACAAAAAAGAGAAGCCTGAGCTTCTCTTTTTTTGTTGCACATGTGCTGCAATGGAATGTCTATTAACTAGATGCTGCGCGCAGCCTTCGGGCAAAGATGATTAACACCACCGCCAGGATCGCCAAACCAATCAGTCCAGCCAATCCGCCACCAGCAATATCATCGGCAAAGCCAGTTGTGGGCAAGGAGGTAGGTAAGGCTGTGGAGGTATTGACAGGGGTGGATTGGGCAGCCAGGGTTAACAACGCTTCCACCGTTTGTGTCAGGCTAATGTTGGTGTTGTCCGGGGTATCTGTGGCCTGTACAACTACCTGAGTGGGCGTAGGTGTGGTAGTAGGGCTGGGCGTAATGGTAGGTGTCGCCGTCCAGGAGGAGGCTTCCGAGGTTTGCGCCACTGCCAAAGCCTGTTCCGTTTGTTGGGCATAGGCAATTGCTGCTTCGGTTTGCAGGGCGGCGCGGCCTCCCCCCGCGTTGTTCCGCGAAATGAAGAAGAAGGTCACAATACAGATAAAGGTGAGAAGCGTGATGATAGCTAGAATTCCCACAAGAATCCAAAATCTTCGATTACCGGACTCTTCCGCAGGTTCTTCGCCCGTGTTCTCATCTGTCTCATCAATATCTTCAAAATCAAAATCTTTGTCATCAAAATCGTCAGCCATGCTGCACTCCTTAGAATAAGATTTCCAGGTTGGTCAGCGGCACAATCGCCTCGGACGCCTGGGCAGAATCGTCTGTCTCAAATTGGATTTTTGCGGCAGGAGCACGCAATCCGTTGGGAAAAATAGTCAGGCCGGGTAAAAGAACTGCGATACGGCCAAGTTTACCTTGATGGGGAGCGCGGGTCACTCGGATCCGCTGATCAGGAGCCAAGAGGGCGGCTTCTGGAGGAATTTCTGAATCACTCAGATTCGCCGCATCAATGGCGATAAATATTTCAGGACGAGTATCATGTGCTCGATCAAAGGGTTCCGCATTGATTGTCACAACCCGTTTTTGATTCGTACTTAGGAGCTTGAAAGCCGCCGGATTGTAGCCCAATGCGCCAAAACCCTCCGTTACCAAGACAGGAAATGGTGTCGTCTGGGCTAATGGCAAAAGTTCAGGAGCCAAGCTGGCTAGAATCAGGCCACGCAAATTTTTGTCTGCCGCGGCTTTCAACGCACTTGCCTGGACACAGGTTCCTGCCATGACAACAGCGCCTTTGAGATTTTCAGTCAATTGGCTAGCAGAAAGTTCCTGAGTCGGGTTCGTAGCTAAAACAGATAACGGGCCGCCGTTAATTTTTCCGTTGCCCCATAACCCTTGAATCAAAGCACCGGTTGCACTGATGATAACGCCGCGTTCGTGAATTAATTCTGCAACTGTGCCGGGATACCCAGCCTTCAACTCAAAGGGTTCCGCTGTGCGCCGGATCAGGATCTGTCCACCGGCCACAAAGACAATCGTACCATCCACAGGGGCGCGGACAATCCGTTTGCCAATCTTACCCCGTGAGGCAATGATGTCACCCTGATGAATTTCATTGCCCAAAAACCGCTCAATGTATTGTTCTGTTTGTCCTTCGGAAATTCCTAACCCGCGAGCTACATTTAGCAAATAATGACGCGGAGCAAGGTGGGCCGTTGCAACCACATCCGTCGCACGGACTGCTTGGCCTTTCCGAACGGAGACATCCCCCGCAACAGGCAGAAGGCGTTTTCGGCGGATAGTAGTCAGAGGGGTAATAAATGTCACAGGAGCCAGCATTTAACTCTCCAAAACCTTACGCCATTGCCTAAACAGTTCCTGACGCTCTTCGGCACCCGAAGGCAAACGCAAAGGACGACCGCGAGCATCAATCACCAGCCCCATATCTGCAACCATGCGAAGCGTGACTCCTCCCCCTAATCCAGGCCGTCCCATCCCTAAATCAGCCCGATTGAGAGGTTGCAAGGAGAGTTTGATTTCCCCACCTGCATGAAGGGGTATCTTCTCCAAAGAACCTTGCATGATTTCCATTTTTTGCTCTTCACCTGATTCGTAGGCAATTCGTAATCGCAAAATCGGAGTACCGGACCGCGCGGAAGAAATTGGGGCAATCACCGTGGCTAAGTTAAGTAAAGCTCCGCTATCAATGATCTGCACCGCCATCATGGGATTGAGTTCCGCGGCTGCCCCCAGCGAAGAAATCAAATTAAAGGTATCGAGCAAAACGGGTGTAAATCCAGTCAGTTCCAATCCATCCAACAACATCAACAGACTTTGGGCACGCGAAGGGGCATTAGTTAACACGCTGCCGGAGGCAAGAACCGGTTCAAACCAGGGCAGATAGTTCCCTGAAGCACGAGGAGCCTGGGAAGAAAAGTAAGGTTGACTCAAGCGAACAGCTGTTCGCATAATTTCGCGGGCGAGGGCTTGCTCAATTTCCATCTCTGTGGCGGTCATAGGCAAGCTATTGGGATAGGCACTTTTATACTGGATGTATGCATGGACTTCATTGTTTGAAACCGGTGTAGCAGTCCAGCGAGCAATATCACTGAGTTTGGTGTGATCTAATAGGTGAGGCAACACCGCGCCCAGGCCTAAGTAGGGATAAACACGATGATTCAAAGTATCCCCAAATGCCGCCGCAATAGTAGTGGAACCTGCCCCAATATCTACCCCCAAAACGCCTTTGTTAGGGGGATAGGATTTACCAAAAAACCGGATGATGCGGGCAAACCCCTGAGTAGTTGGCATCAACCGTCCCCCACTCCAATTACTCAACTCATTTAATGGGGCATTATCCCGAACGCGGATTTTCCGATACACCTCACGCAAATTTCCCTGGGCTGGTGCGAGTTGTTCCTCGTCCAACGTTGGGCGCACGTTCGGAGCGATATCTACGGTGGTAATTCCACCTAAATCGCCTTGCACTTCTTCGGCTACCGCGCTATTCCCTCCGAAGAGGATTTGTGGACGTTGACTTTCTGGTAAAAGATAACAGGCCAGGCCGATAGACTCTATTAACTTAGAAACGGATTTGGAAGCTCCATTTTCAGTTCCTCCAGATATCACAATTAAATCCGGATGGGCTTTTAAGATCACATCAATGCGTTCTTCCAATTTGCGCCGATCATTCATGCCGATCGTGTCTAAGATTGTGGCATAGGTACTTGACAATAAGTTTTGGACACTTTCGAGAGAGATATCTTCGAGCAAGCCAACCGCAATTGTCCGTAAAGGTTCTCCCGCGGAAACTGTGGCGACAACCGCATCCACGCCGTTACCTTCTCGATCCGTGGGGACAATGATACCTGTATCTACATGAAACAGAATGCGGCCGGTCATTTCCTGCACCTGTTCAAGTGCCAATTGAACGCCTTCGCTAGCATCACGATAAGGGGCCATTAAGGTGGTGGGGGAAACGCCTACTGCAATGAGCCGGTAAGTGCCATCTACATCATCAAATAGAAACGCACGTGTGCTGGCGTGCCCCACATCAATGGCGATTAATGAAGTTCCAGTGTAAACGGTGTCGGTCATGTCGTTCAGGCCGGGCCAAAGAAGTGCCAAATAGTGGAAATATATTCAAGCAAAGAATATAAACGGTCAATCAGTGCTGTCAGAACCGTGGCATAGACCCCCGCAAAAACAACGCCGAAAGTCAGGGCGATGAAAATCTGCCCGCCGAAAGCCAAACTTTCAAGCCAGGCTGGGCGTTGGGTACTACCGGCGGAAAAAGTGCTGAATTGAAAATATAGTAGGGTCAAAATCGTGACACTAATTGAAATAAACCCGCTAATGACGCTCAGAAACGCGTTATCTGGTTCGAGACCTTGCAAAATCGGCGCCGTATTGAGTTGATTCATTGCCGCGTTGGTTTGGGGAAAAAGTGTGCCCGTAATTGCTCCGCCAATGGCTATCGCCGCCCCAACGCCAACCAAAAAGGCCATCGTCAGATTTCCTACCCGCCCCATCCTGGGTGATAATTTGGCGAGGAGTAATAAACTCAAAACGACAGGGATAAGAGAAAGCAAAGATGAAACCGTAAAATCTCCACCAACGATAGACAATAACGGCAGAATCAGGTTAGGGTACAACACATTACGAACTGCAACCGCACCGGCAAATCCAGCTGCCACTCCGACAAACAAATGCACTGAAAATCGAAAAAGCGGGTTATCACCAAAAAGATAACTTAAGACCATACAGGTCAGCAAAAAACCGAGAATTGCACCGAATAAATCTATCATGATTTTTTGCCTTTGCGGGCCTGCCGTTGAACTTTCCTCATTTCGTCTAGATAGTTATAGCCACCACCCAACACAATCAGAAGTACAGCAACAAGGAGGCCGAGACTGTAAGCATCCCAATAAAAGCGCGCAATCCCTAATTGACCTTGATTTTGTTCATACGCCGCGCCACCACGCAGACCAACAAGCAGTCCTTCTACCTGCCGTTGCGAAGGGTCAGGATTTTCATAATATGGTCGAATAAAAGGTTCTGCTTGAGCACTAGTCACAACCACGAGGGAATTTCTGCGTAAGTAGGGTTCGACCTGTTCGATCCAGTTACGAGCTGTTTCGGGATTATCCGTCAAGAGCACCGTCATAAAAAAATCACCCACGCCGGTTATGGTTTGCATCACCGGGGTTCGCCAGGGGTTAGACGCTTCATAATCTCCCAATTCCCAAAGCGGGCGACTATCAAATGCCATACGGACAGATTGCCGTGGAATAAGAGCAAAATTAGCCAGGCCAGCCGTGCCACCAGGAATATATCCGAGGTTCACATAGTTTTCGCCATATTTGTATGCATGGCTATATGGATACTGGCTTTGCAGGTACGCGACCTGCCGTTCTCCCAGCGCCGTCCCCACTGGAGAAGTGGAAACCAGCGCTAAGGGAATACCCCGATCCAGCCATTGATCGAAAAGGGCACGTGCCGCGGCTTCTAATTCACCAGAGGTTCCCGGTTCATAATCGAACGCAACTAAAATAGGACGATCTAACGGGGCACCAATCGTCAAGTTCTCAACACTTTGTATTTCTGAAGGCAACGACTGCGGCAAAGGAGTAATTTGTGTGTCGCCCAACAAGGGGAATAATAAGGCAAGCAGCATGATGATTGCAAAAACCACACGGAAAACGCGTTGCGAGGAAAACGAGGCGGCCATTGGAGCCAATTGCGGAACCCGTTCGCTCTCGACAAGAGCCTGAAGCAGTTGCGTATTTGTTTGTTGCCGCGTAGAAACTTGTAGAACCTCGGAATACGTCGGAGGCTTTGTCGTTTTTGTAATATCTGCTTCCGGACTAAGTAAATCGCGAAGCCCCGCTAACGGGCCAACTCGTTCCAACTCTCCTTCAACGTGTTCAGTGGCAATATCGACTCCTTCCATTGGTCGAAAAGCCTTGACCCATGATGGAAGGCCACCTGGCGTGGTTGATTCCTCGGAGGCGGATAACGCGTCGGTTTTGGTATTTTGTTCAGGCACCGGTCTCTCGCGCGGTTCGGATTTAGGTTGGTCACCAAATCCCCAAGTGGCTTGAAAACCTGGATAGTCATCAGCAGGTTTGTAGGTTTCCGATTCAGGTTCTTCTTGAAGACCTTGCAACCAGTCAGGTGTTTTATTTCTTCCGGCCTCCGTTATAAACGAATCTTCGGGATCGAGCGATAACCCCCCCATGATGCCTTGGCCTAAATCACTGACACCTTCATCAGTGCCTCCGGCCCAATCTGTATCCGCAGATTGGGTTTCCGGAGTATCGCCAAGTGTTGATAACCAATCCAGGGAATTTTCCGTACCACTGCTACCAGGGGTGGCGTGTTCGTCAATCCATTCGGGCATATTCTCTAATTTGCCTGTCATCCCCGTTTTACTGTCTAGACTATCCAACCAATCCGGGAATTCTCCATCAAAAGCGGTGTCCTTTGCGGTGGGTTCCAGGTCTTCAAATCCTGAGGAACTTCCTGTTAACCAAGATGGTAAATCGTCGTCAAATTCATCAGGATCTGAAGATGCTTCCGCAGCAGGGGTAGTTAACCAAGCAGGGAGATCATCCGCGGGTTTGGCGGGAGGGGGAGCGGGTTGTTTCCAGTCTGTCACTGTTGTGGTGACCGAATCTTCGCTGTCGAGAGAATCAAGCCAATCTCCCTCTTCAGAAAAAGTCTGACCTCCAAGCATGTCAGAAAGGGGAACAGTCTTTTCTTCTTCGCGAGAGGTGAACCATGCAGGAAGTGAACCGGTTGGTTCTTCTGAATCTTTCTGCCGGAAAAAATCGTCCAAATTATCATCTTTCGTCTCGGAGACAGGTTCATCATCCACCGGCAACCATTCGTTCAATTTCGTGTCGCCATCAGGAACGTTCCAATCACCCTTATCTCCAAAAACATTTGAGTCAAAGACCCCACTAGTTTCATCTTCATCCATCCAATCAGTGCGAGTAGCGCCTGCTGTCTGAGGGGTAGCATCACGCAACCAAGCCGGAAGATCGTCGGCAGGAGGGGCCTCATCTAGCGGAGCATCATCCTGCCCAAGAGTACGCAACCAATCAAGCGTATCTTCGGGGGAGGCATTTGCCCAATTAGCCCCTGCATCTTTCTCGCTTGACCCCGTGGAAGCAATTAAAGGTTTGAGACGCGCACCACAATGCTGGCATTCTTCTAAATGCTCAGGGTTGGGCTTTCCACACATCTGGCAACGCTTCTCTGCCATTTTATCCGCCATAGGGCCGATCCATGCCCATTAAAATTCGCAAACCAGTTGCAATAGTTCCGAGCGCAATACCCAACAATATTCCACGTGCCCCAGCCGTGGCAGGGACATTCGCAATCCAATCGCGAAGAGTTCGCAAAGGTGCGCCCACTGTCGGAACAAAATCTGTTACTAACGGACTAGCCAGGAGCAACATCAAAATTACCGTACCAATAAATATCAGCGAAAAAGTATCGGTTTTTCGCCGCACAACACGCGCACTCGCATAAATTAAAGTAACAGCTAGAATAGCCATAAGACTAGTCTCGACTGGCAATTGAATGTAATTCAAGATAAACATGGCGGCTTGACTCGCTGGCCCAAAAGCAATTACCACCCCAAACGTCCCTACCATGGCTATCACTAATACTAGACTATTGAAGGGAAATGGCCCATCGTTATCCAATTTCTTACTATGCACAGAAGCCAAATTCAACAGCCCAATCAATAACGCGACCGCCCCCAACGTGCTAGCCCATTGTAAAAGGACAGTCCGCCAATCTATGCCCACAAAATTAAGCGGCAGAAAATACAAAAATAAAACAATTACCCCCGTAAGAACTGCAACAACCGTAGAAAGTACAGGAAATTTTAAGTTCACGGTGATAAGAATCCCAAGACAAATTTCATAAGGCCACCACCCATAATCATGAGTATCAGCAGCCAACGGACTACATCTTGTGCTTGAAGACTGGCGGTATGCCCTATTCCCGCTCGCAAATACGCACCTCCTGCATATAACTCTTCACCGATTAAGGTTTCCTGCGAGGCTGCAAACATCATCGCTTGAGTGGGAATGTGATCGGTGCCAGACAAAGAAAACGCTTCGTTACGATCACTGGCTTCCAGAATTAGACCTGCCTCTGTCCCGAAGCTGCCCGCCAGGAGATTGCCTGAGACATTTTCCTCAGCCATCAAAACCATCGCGCCCGCCGCAAATGAGATTGGGGTAAGCCCGGTCACCCTTCCATAATCGGGGTCGAAAGCCTCTATTGCACCAACTTCTCGATATCCTGCTCGTAAAGTATCTTGAGCAAGGATCGCTAGAGCACCATCTCCGGCACTGGCAACTGGTGGAGAATCACTAATTGAAGCGGTTCGTGCGATCCGTCCAAGCATGGCCAGACCGACAAAAGATGCTGCACTCCCCGGGCTGGTCAGATTCCCTTGCCCAACGGAAACGTGTAACCGGGTTCCCGCTTCCACCGCAAGGCCGATCGCCCGCGAAAGACGCGCAAATGCCGGGATCGTCCGCAACCCCATCAGGGGGCGACTCCGGCCCAAAATTGCAAAAATCACCATCAACAGGAAAAAGCCTGCAACGACGATGACACCTAAAAACTCAGAACTTTCAGCGAGATTCACCGATCCTCTCTCAAAAATGCCGCCAAGGCTCGCGCCTGAGCAGGTTGCTCCAAAATGGTTGCCAAAGCCTTAACTTGTCCTTGGGATACAAAGGCTTCTAGCAATGGTTGCCCAACATAAACCAATTGTGCCCCTACCAAATGGACGGGGCTGGCCGAATCGAGAAACCAGGCCGCAAAACTACCTAAACGCCAACGCCGCAAGTGCTCGGCCCACGTTTGCCAGATTTGTTCCTGTTCCATTTTAGAACCATCATGCATGATTAACCTAAAGGTCATGTTCGGTTTTCATTTTATATCCGCAAGCAAAGATTGGTCAAGCAATATTCCCTTACAACATCTTGCGCTATAATCACGAATCTGCAAGATGGATACAATCTTTACGCCCCCTAAACGCGCTGGCTTGATCTTTCATTTCACGGGGCTAGTTCTGCTATTTGCCGGGAGTCTGCTCACCATCCTTCAAGCAAACCGGGCTGAAATCGGCCCTATGTTCAGTCTTTGGTTGGTTATATTTCTCTTTGTGGCGCTGCCTATTCCTCTGCTTTTTTATCGCGCTTATGCCCTTCAACGGGCAAGTTATCACGTATCGCCTGAGGGTATCCGCATAAATTGGGGCCTTCGTACAGAGGAAATTCCCATGGGCAAAATCCTTTGGCTTAGTCCTGATATACACCTTGAACGCCCGCTGCCTCGCCCGTGGTTATTCTGGCCCGGAGGAGTTGTAGGGGTACGCAAAGTCAGTGGAGGCGAAGTCGAATACATGGCTGTCCGAACGCGCGCGCTTATCATTATCGCGACCCCTGGCAAAATGTACGCCATATCCCCTGAACATCCTGAAGCGTTTTTACGTTCATTTCACCGCCAGGCTGAAATCGGAGCATTAACCCCCATCATCGCCCGATCTGTATACCCCAGGTTTGTTGTAGGAAGCGTATGGGCAAATCGAGGTGCGCGCACGCTCATTCTCACCGGTTTTGTTCTCATCCTGGCCTTTTTTCTCTGGCTCTCCTTCTCTTTTCCTACCGTCCCAACCCTTGCTCTTTCACGCGCTCAGTTTTTTCTCATCCCTGTCGTCAATGGCCTGTTTTTTCTCATCAATTTACTCCTCGGTTTATTTTTCTTTCGTAGCCCCCAAAGCCAACCTCTAGCGTATTTGCTATGGGGCACCAGTGTGTTAGTCTCTCTTCTTTTCTTTGGCGCTTTCGTACAACTATTGTACTAAACAGAGTTTATACACATTTTTCTAGGTTTATCCACAGAAAATCCCCTTTTATCCACAGATGTTTCTTCTACAGCTCTTCGGCGGTTTCATTTTCGGCATAACGATTAGCATGCTCGCTTGGCGCACCCATGCCCTCACAAAAGATGGGGCCATAGCAGCCGCAGTTGTTGGCACACTCATTTTTGGGCTAGGTGGGCTTCCCTGGGCAGCGCTTTTGCTCACCTTCTTCATCACTTCGAGTGGTCTATCTCGCATGTTTACAAAACGGAAAGCCGGATTGCACGAAAAGTTTTCCAAAGGAAACCGCCGTGATTGGGGTCAAGTCGTTGCCAATGGGGGCTTTGGGGCACTGTTGATTTTGGTTCAAGCCACGTTTCCTGCTCAAACCTGGCCGTGGTGGGCCTATGCAGGTGCCCTCGCGGCGGTGAATGCCGACACCTGGGCCACCGAACTAGGCACCCTCAGCAAATCTTCCCCTAGACTAATCACGACTGGCCAAAAAGTAGAAAAAGGCACCTCAGGCGGAGTCTCGTTGACAGGCACCCTCGCAGCCCTGACCGGGGCGGTGCTCATCGGCGGGGTCGCGGCCCTCTTCCCGGCTTCCGCAGGCACTGGTACCCCCGTGTGGCATCTCCCTCTTGTGGTTTCCCTCGCCGGGTTAGCAGGTTCTCTCTTCGACTCTCTGCTAGGAGCGACCGTTCAAGCAATTTACCATTGTCCTACCTGTGTCAAAGAAACCGAGCGCCACCCCAATCACACTTGTGGTACCCCCACCCATCTGATCCGTGGCTTCCCCTGGCTCAACAACGATGGCGTCAACTTTGCTGCCTCTTTCACAGGGGCCATAATTGCAGTTATCCTCCACACACTCTTGTAAACTGTTCACTACTTATTCCCTATCAAAAAGGACCTTTATTTTGACCACATCCATCCCCCCCATCCCCATGTCCTCCCCCGACCTCACCGAGGCTGAACGGGAAGCGGTTCAGGCCGTTTTGAACACTCCCAATTTGAGTATGGGTCAAGAAATCCTCGCTTTTGAACAAGCGATTTGTGAATACACAGGTGCGAAACACGCTCTTGGTGTAAATTCCGGCACAGCAGGCTTACACCTGTGTATCCATGCCGCCGGGATTCAGGATGGCGATTGGGTGTTAACAACGCCTTTTTCGTTTGTCGCCTCTACGAACGTGATCCTATTCGAACGTGCGATCCCCATCTTCGTAGACGTTGACCCACTGACCGGAAATATCAATACACAATCTCTCCAGGAAGCGGTTCGCGATTTGCGTGAGGGAGGCCGGGCGGCCCGCAGGTGGCTTCCTCGACAAGGTGCGCATGGGGATACCCCACGGTTAAAAGCCCTTCTACCGGTGGATGTTTTCGGTCAACCGGCAGATATGGCTCCCATTCGCGCGATGGCAGAAGCATACGAGTTGAAAGTGATTGAAGATTCGTGCGAAGCGATTGGAGCCACGTACAAAGGCCAGCCCGCAGGACGCTTGGGGGATTACGGCGTTTTCGCGTTTTACCCCAACAAACAGATGACCGTAGGCGAAGGGGGTGTGATCGTAACCGATGACGATGATGCCGCTGCGATCATGCGGGCGTTACGTAATCAGGGCCGCGCGCCCGGAGATACCTGGCTCCAACACACTCACCTGGGCTATAACTATCGGTTGGATGAAATGAGTGCTGCCCTCGGTCGAGTACAGGTTTCCCGGCTGGACGAACTTCTAGATAAACGTGAACAGGTCGCGCGATGGTATGAAGATCGCCTCAGCGAAATTCCGGGGGTGGAGATTCCGCATATCGTCGCGGAAACGACTCGGATGAGTTGGTTCGTGTATGTTATCCGGTTTTCACCTGGAATTAACCGAGAGGCCGTTTCGCGAGAACTGAAGGCGCGTGGGATTCCCAACCGGCCTTATTTCATTCCAATTCATTTACAGCCCTATTTGGCACATCAGTTTGGTTATCATGAAGGCGATTTTCCTGTCACAGAAGATTTGGGACGGCGCGGGCTGGCCCTGCCCTTTTCAGGAGTGATGCCAGAAGCGGATGTGGAGCGAGTATGCTCAGCCATCCGCGAGATTCTGCACGGATAACAAAAAAGACCCGCAATTGCGGGTCTTTTTCCTTGAAGGGAGAAATTAACGAGTTTGCAGGAAGTTAATCAAAATCAAGTTTTTCGTGCAATCATCAAAGGTATCAAAGTAAATCTTGTCCGACACCGCAACGCCTGATTGATCGCGTACTTGAACATACAGCGTCTTCGCAGAGGCAATAGGACCATCAGCAATGGGCAACTCGTAACCCGAAGGCCCATAATTTTGGGCTGTTCCACTTACAGCCAAACCTGTCACGGCAAGGCCTTGAATGGTTCCACCTAATTCAATGATTAGTCCGGTTTGTGGGTTGTTGTTGAGGTCAAAAATCTGCCCGCCAACGCCCATAAACCCACAAGCCAAGGAGGTATTGATTACATTGTAATCCAAGAAGAGCGGGTGTTTGGCATCAATGATATAGGGGAAAACGGGGGTTGCGGTCGCGCGTGGATCGGGTGTGGGGGGGGTAACGAGTGAGAAGGGGGTTTCGGTGGGGAAGGGCGTACTGCTCGCACGTAGAGTCGGTGTGGGTAACGGGGTATCGGTTGGAGCTGGGGTAAAGGTTGGAGGCAGTTGCTGAGGGGTAATCGTAGGCGTGATGGTAGGCTCAACGGTAGGGACAACGATAGGCCGAAACTCGGCAATAGGGTTAAGTTGGGGGTCTGTGTAAACGGCCAAAAAGCCCACGAAGACACAACCAATGCCCAAGAGAAAGACCAGAGTTAGGATGTTCGCGAGGGCTCCAAAACAGCCTCCGCCAGAGCGATTCGAACTTCGCCTTTTGTTCATAGAGGGTTCCTTCAGATAGAGAGTTTGACGCAAAGTCAGGAGAGGGTTCAACCCTACTCCTGCTAACAATTATGGGAGTAAAACGAGAATATTGCTTGCCGTACGTTGTTGGGCTAACCAGGTAACCACAGCCTTCTCTTGTAAATCCATCAGAACGGCAGGTTCCAGAGGCCGATCGGGTTGGCGGTCAAGCAATTCGATGATGTGATAGCCCAAATTAGTGGTGATGACTGGGCTGTATTTTCCGATTTCCAGGGTGAACGCTGCTTCTTCAATGGCAGTTTCGGTGAGGTACCCACGCGGGAACCAACCGAGATCACCCAGACTGACCGGATCGTAATAACTTGCCATCAGGTCAAAGGCTACCCCCCCCTGAATTTGAGCATAAACGGAATCCGCTTCGCCTGCGGTTAGGAGCAAGATTTGGCGAACGTGAACTTGCTCGGCAGTGGTGGGTACGCCTGCAACGATTTGATCCCGCATCCAGGCGGCAGCCAGGGCACGACGTAGTTCGGTGCGGAAGAGGTCTTCAGTGTATCCGTTGGCGGACATCCATGTATTCAAGGATTCGGGGGGGCCTAATGCTTGAATATGCGCTTCCAATGTAGCATCGTCTACAATATAGCCTGCTTGCGTAGCGGCATGGGCGAGAAGCAACTGGTCAACAAATTCGTCCAACACACGGGTACGGGCATCTTCCGGGGTCAGATCAGGTTGGGCCACCAGCAAGCGGGCGAAGGAGGCGTCGTATTCAGCCTGGGTGATGGCTTCGTCGTTCACTGTCAGGGCCAGTGGAATGGGGGTGGGCGAGGGCGTGGGGGTTGCGGTCGGGGGGAGGGAGGTATCTTCGGGAGCGGTGACCGCGGGGGCTGTTTCGCCAGGAGCAAGGGTATTTCCACTGGGGGGAATGAACGGAGTCGGGGTAGATTTACACGCGGCGAGAAACCAGGTCAGCAAAAAAAGTGAAGTTAAGGTGCAAAAATGAACAAGTTTTAGGGGGTTTCGATTACACACTTGATCCATTATACACACATTCATCATTTTGCACCTTGCGATTGGGGAACAAAAATTTAGCCTGGTAGAAATAATAGCAAGGCCTGTTTCACAAACCATTTGATGGTCTGATAAAATGAACACATGGTAAGAGACACATTACGCCATGTTTTGTTCTTTTTGTTTCGCACCTTGACACGGGTGGAAGTCGTAGGGGAGGAAAACATCCCCGCGAGCGGCGGTTGTCTACTGGCGTTGAATCATTTAAGCCGGTTGGATGCACCTTTGGTTTTTTCTATCTTAAAGCGTAAAGATAGCACAGGGTTAGTAGCTGATAAGTACAAAAATTACCCCGTCTTCAATTGGATCGTGGAAACTGCTCAGGGTATTTGGCTGGATCGAGATAACCCGGATTTTGGTGCGTTGCGGGCGGCAGTGAAATTTCTCCGTGCAGGCGGGGTGATTGGGATTGCGCCTGAGGGGACGCGCAGCAACACACAAAGTTTGATGGCTCCCAAACCCGGGGTGGCATTTTTAGCAGTGAAAGCGAATGTGCCTATCGTTCCTATCGCCATTTCCGGGACAGAAAAAACCATGCATGAATTGGCGCGTTTTCGCCGGTCGCAGATACGTGTGGAGTTTGGAAAACCGTTTGAACTGGCATTCCCATCCCGAAAGGAAAAGGATAAAGACGCGGCGCTCAATCAGGCTGCAGACGAAATTATGTGCCAGATCGCGCGATATTTGGCTCCGCAATATTGGGGCGTATACACCGACCACCCGCGCTTGAAAGAACTACTTGCCGAAAATGGCCACGTGGAAGCGTTTGCCGACAAAGAGGAAGCGCTTCAAATGGAGCAAAAATCATGAATGAAGCTTATGGTTTGCGTGCATTACAACAGGAAAATATCCACTTAAAAGAAGAAAATCGCGAGTTGAGTGAGCAGTTGTTCCAGTTACGGCACGCCATTCGCGGCTTGAATTTACTCAATCAGAATTTGGAAGAGATCACCCCTAAGACAGACGTGCATGAAATGATCAATGGGATTCTATTGGTAGCACTGCAAGCAGTAGGGGCGGAAGAAGGGTCGCTTATCTTGCTTGACGAAGAAACGCAGGAGTTGGTGTTTGTGGACGCCGTGGGACAATACCGGGAACAGTTGGTGGGTACACGGATGCCGGCGGGACAAGGCATTGCGGGTACGGTGATGGCCCAGCACATGCCCGTGTTAGTGGAAGATGTGCGTCAAGAACCGCAATGGTATGGGCAAGTAGACGAACTGTTGGGTTTTGAAACACAGTCTATATTGGGTGTCCCCGTGATAGATAAGGGAAGGGTTTTAGGGGCAATTGAACTGGTTAATAAACGGGATGGCTCTATCTTTGATGAAGAAGATCAGGATATTTTGGTGCTCGTGGCCCGGCTCGCGGCGATGACACTGGTCCGGGCGGAAGAGATGACTGCGTAACATCTACACGTGTTTACCCCCATTCACCTCTTCCACATTAAAAACTACTTCTTCTTTTCCCGAAAGTTTTTCTTCCACTTTGCGGATTATCAAATCCAAGTGGTGCGTATCCCGCACATAATCCAAATCATCCGCAGGGACAGTTAAGACCGGGCAGAGACGAAAGTTAGAAATCCACTTTTCATACAAACTATTCAATTGAGCTAGATATTCGGGTTGAATTTGCCGCTCGAAATCGCGTCCACGTTGGGAAATGCGCCCTACAAGCGTAGGCACTGATGCCCGAAGATAGATCACCAGATCAGGCGGAGGGAGAAATTCGACCAATACTTGATACAAATCCTGGTACGTTTGGTGATCCCGTTCGGTCATCATCCCCTGCTCGAACAGATTTTGGGCAAACACTTCGGCATCTTCATACACACACCGGTCCTGGATCACCGAAGTGGGATGATTCATCAATTGGTGATGAGTTCGCAAGCGATTGGTTAAAAAGAAAATTTGGGAGTGAAACGCCCACATACGCATGTGGGCATAAAAATCGGACAAATAGGGATTTTGGGCAACAGGCTCATAGTAGGGAAACCAGTCCAGCCGTTCACTCAACATTCGCACCAGGGTGGACTTTCCTGCACCGATATTCCCCGCAACAACAATAAACCGTTTCATGCTTCCTCCTGCTCTGGCTCTGGTTCGGGGATCAGGAGCGCTACGGCTTTTCCCCGTTCATCGTCCATAATCAGATCGAGATGGTATCCCGGACGGAATTGGGCAACCTCGATGAGGCGGATACACGCGGCGGCTTGGGCGGCGGTCGCCAGCACCTCTTCTGAGAGGAAAGCGGTCATCTCATTTGGGGTTTCGAAGAAAAATTCCTGGTTAAAAACGGTATCTTCATCATCCATCGAAATGACGAGGGGATACGTGTTCGCTTCCATCAAATCCTGGAAAAAGTGCGTTCCGAAGGAGGGTTCCGGCGAAGAACCAATCGCCCGTCCGGTCATTTCAATTAAGGCACGGGCGTGGTAAATATCACCATACCCCACGCTAACGCCCAATTCCGTGTTCGTGGTCCCCCACCGCCCGGGGCCAACACAGATAAACGTCTCGTTTTCCAAGGCCTGATTCAGTTTGCCAATGAGCCGGGCGACTTGTTGACGATCATTTTGGGTCGGCAGCGCAAAATAAGGCGTCGCCGCCACAAACAATACATATCGAATCCGACCTACAAACCCTTCGGGAACCATGCGGCGCGTAGCAAAGACGACATCTTCCTCAATGATGGGGTCGGGAAATTCCACTTCCTGATCTTTGACATGACTTTGGGGACGGCACTGGACGATGGTGAGAAACACTTCCGGGGTCATCGTATTCAGATTTTCGATCTGGAAGGTAAATTCCACATCCACCGGCATTTTGTAATGCTTTTCGAGCGTTTGGAGCAACCGCCGCATCCGGTCGGGGAAGGGTGTGCGGCGGAGAAATTCGTCAAACGTCAGAATCAGGCGATCCATTTCCGTACCAAGAACAGTACTCCGAATCGATGAAATAAACCCATCCCGATAAATTTGTGCCAGATAACGGAGCGGTTTGTACTGGGAGATGAGCACCTCCTTCACGGTCAGGGTTTTGAAGGCGTTTTCTTCCAGGTCAATCAAATCTACGTACTGTTGAGAATAATGCCGGATAGCCTGGGAAGATGAATCCGGGCGCAAAGTAGGCTGGCCTAATGCGACCATACGGGGATAATCGTTCCCGACCGCATCCACCGCCCGCGTCCCCAACCCCCAGACGAGGCGCATAAACCCATCCTCGCGTTTGATACGCGGCGACCACCGGTACAAATTCCGACTGAACGCCACGCCCGCCCCATGCGGAAGCAGATACCGGCCCATGCGTTCCCCTTCGACAACCTGGATCAGGATCGCCATCCGTTCATCGTAATCCTGCAAACCTTTACTGCGCCTATAGAGAAGCGCGTCGGGGTTCACCACACTTGCGTAAATGCGGGCGATTTTTTCGGTCAGGTACGCCAGGTTTTCGTCGAGCGTGCCTTGGTTAGGACAGAAAAAGCTATCGTATTTCCCAGCAAAGGAAAAGCCAAAGTTGTCTTCCAATTGACTGGAGGAACGCACAATGATCGGACTGTTGCCCACTGTGGCAAGCATATCTCGGAGGCGTTCGAGAACATCCACCGGAAATTCACTCCGCACATATTCTTCGCAAACCAGATCGTACTGAGCACGAATGTCCGTTTCGGATTTGTATTTTTGATCATTCCACTGCATCAGCCCGTTCATTTTCATAAAGGTGTACATCAGATCGGAGCCTAAAAAATAGGAATCGGGAATACGGATCGTTTCTTTAATATCGTTATCCCCCACTTTACGCAACATACTATAGGCTAATAGCATTCCTGCCGCTTTGCCCCCGATACGCCCGTAACCGATAGTGTTTTTCCAAATCTGTTGCAAAATGTCAATCGTCAACCAATCTTTGGCAATACGAACATAGGCCAGTTGGTCACTGATCATTTTACGGATCAACACCACTTTGATCTCCTGCAATAGCGGCTCAAGAGCCACGCGTTCCTCGCCGGACTTACGGAGAATGAAGCGGGCATGTTCAAAAAGGATATGCGTGGGGGCGAGTTCCGGGTTGAAAGAGGAGGTTATATCTTCATCTTGAACACTGGGCTTAACAACACTCTGAACGATTTGCTCGAACAAATCGTAGGGCAAGTTGGCGGCAAAATAAAAATCGGTCAGATGATTACGGATTTTTTCCTGCCGTATTTCCCAAATTTCGGTAGTTTCCTCCCCATAGGGGTCGGCCAACCCTTCTTGATGTTGGGAGCGAATGGCGCGATCGCGCACCAATGCTTCAAAATCATGCGGGCTGGTTACGCGATGTCGGAAAAGCTCCGTTCGCATTTTGCTACGGATTTTATCGCCCAGAACGGGGTATTCGGCAAGGACGAGAAGGATGCGTAAGAGAGGGTCCGTGTGACGGGTTGGAAGAGTCATAGTGGGTGATGATTTTCCAAAAAAAAGGATGGAGGGAGCATACACTCCCTCCATCCTTTTTCGGGAGGTTTTTGAGATTAGATGTGCATTGGCATGATGACATGCAAAAAGTCTGTTTCGCCGAGGGGCCGCACCACACCAGGACTGGCGGAGGTGGAGGTTTCCAGGGCCACGTTGGGGGTTTTGATCACTTCCAGCACATCACGCAAAAATTTGACATTGAATGCAATCAACAACGAGGGGCCTTCGATGGTGGCGTCCACCACCGTCTCGTTTTGGCCGGTTTCTTCGGACTGAGCATAAATCTGGACCGTGCCGGGTTGCAGGTCACTACCGGGGGTGATGTTTACGCGAGCGATGTGCGAACTCTCACGGGCGAAAATCTCCGCCTGTTTGCACGCCTTCAAAAACGCGTCGGTAGACATGACCGAGCGGGTTTCATAATTACGCGGGATCACCTGCCGAAAATCGGGAAAATTGCCGTCAATCAACTGGCTGACCACTTCCACGTCTTTCATGCGGAAGACCACCTGCCCGCGTCCGGGGGGAAAGAGCATGGTTACCAATTGGGTGTTGTCGGTAGCCACGCGGGCCACTTCACTTAACGCCCGCGCGGGGATGATCACGTTCAGGGGTTTGGCGACCGCGTCGGTCAGTTCCGCCGACCGAACGGAGAGCCGGAAGCCATCCGCGGACGCGAAGGTGATCTTGTTTCCGTTTACATCTACCTGAACCCCAGTGAGCACCGGGCGGGCTTCATCGGTCGAGGCGGAGAAGACAACCTGCTGGATCATCTCTTTCAAATCGGCAACGTTGATGTGAATGCCATCGCTGGCATCCAGCGCAGGCATAGGAGGAAATTCTTGGGCGTCAATACACTTGATATCTGTGTTGGAAGTGCCGCATTTGACATGGAGGGATTGGGTGCGTTCGGTTAAGTCCATCTCCACCCGATCTTTAGGCAGGGTGCTGACAAGGTCGGAAAACGTCCGCGCCGGGATGGTGGTGGACCCTTCTCGCTCGATCTTGGCCCCGATCCAACACGTAATTCCCAACTCTAAATTCGTCGCGGAGAGGCGCAAGCGTCCATCGTCCGTCGCGGCGAGGACATTTGCCAAAACCGGCAGTGTAGAGCGCGGCGAAACCGCGCGGGATACGATGTTGATACCTTGTGCCAGATTTTCTTGTAATACAGTTACTTTCATCCAGGGCCTCCGAGGGGGTAATTTGTGTGTAGCATAGCCCCTTTTGGGCTCAATTTCGGGGGCTAGCCCCTAGGCTACGGAAAATCGATCAATTGTTGAAAGTATACAATACAAAAGACGAAAATTGAAGAAAAACGCAAAAAAAGTTGTGGGATTACAGGAAAAGCCAGTGACATTGCCTGAATTTGGTGATGTATAATTTTTTCGGGATAATTTTATGGTTTTTCAAGATTGGTCACTTCCTATAATTTTCAGTGTCATATTTTTGGACTTTGGGATAATTTGGGCATTACGTCTAAAGAAAAGTTGTCCTGCGAAGGATTTATCGGCATCTCCCTTTTTGCCCGCTCTGATTTGGAATCATTCAGAACGGATATACAAATTTCTGATGATTTTTTTGGGTATGGGGATTTTCATTCTGAGTTGGTTAAGTTCTTCAAATTTATACCCCCGTGCAAAATGGGCTGGGTACGTACTCATGAGCATAGGTATTTTTGGGGGAGTAATCGGTCTTGGAACCATTCTGCAACCCCGCGTTGACAAAGTCTTCTGCCGGTTTGCAAAAAAACTTCATACGCCCCCTGTACAATTCGTATTCATGTTGAGTGCCCTGCAATTTGCGCTTGTGGCTGGGATTTCGTCTGTTTATAGCGCTACGGCTTTCAACCAAGCTTTGGCAACCTTAAGCTGGGGGTTGGGGGTCAGCGCAGTTATTTTGGGCGGATGGGTTTCAGGATATACAAAGCGAAAGCCTGATTGGCAAAGTGTTTTATGGTTTACTATGCTTACAAGCGTAGCCTTTCTGCTTCGAGGAATACGCACCAGCCATATTCCCATCAGTATGACCGGTGATGAAGGGAATTTTGGCCTTTGGGCTTATCAAATGGCGCTTGGGAAACCAAACAATTTATTTGAAACAGGATCATATGGGTTTCCCACCTTGTATATGTTTATCCAATCCATTTTGATCCGGTTCTTAGGCCCTACCAGCCAGGCCATCCGCCTTTCTTCAGCCTTGATCGGCGGGTTCACTGTGGGATGTACGTATCTGTTTGGAAAATCTTTGCTCAATCACCGGGTGGGAGCATTTGCAGGCATCTTTCTGGCTTTTTTCCATTTTCATATTCACTTTAGCCGGTTAGGCCTAAATAATATTTGGGATGGGTTTTGGTTCGTTCTTGTTTTCGCGGCATTTTGGGAGGGATGGCTCACGCGAAAAAAGAACGCCTTTATCCTATCCGGGTTAGGGATGGGATTTTCGCAATATTTTTATGCCAGTGCCCGGTTGTTGCCGTTCATTTTATTGTTTTGGATTTCCGTTCTGGCTTTTGCAGATCGCCCCCGCTTCAGGAAACAGTTGTTGGAAATTGGCGTTTTATTCTTTGCAGCCCTAATCGTTGTTTTACCGCTGGGCATTTACTTTTTTGCTCATCCAAGCACATACTTTGATCCTATGCATCAGACAAACATTTTTGGGATTTGGAGCCGGGGGGGACACGAGGGGTTTACAAACTTCTGGAGTTTTTTGTTCGCCCAACTTCGCCTGGGCTTCCTCGCATATACATCGGCTCCGGTTGTCTTTTTCTATGATCCGGGTATCCCTATTTTACGCGCCCTTCCTGCCTTTTTCTTTGCATTAGGGCTGTTTGTGCTGGTCGGTTTTCATCAAAATGCTAAAACCTGGTTATTCCTTTTATGGCTAATTGTGATCGCTTTAGTAGGTGCGTTAAGTAAACCTACTCCCTCCGCACAACGTTACATAGCTGCGGCTCCGGGCCCTGGCGTTGATCATCGGTGCAGGTTTGGCTCAAGTTCTGGTATGGAAAGAAAAAATACCAGCCATTAAGGGTAGGAAACTGTTTGCAAATAGTATTAGTTTCCTTACGGTTTTAGGACTTATCCTGATTGGCATGGGAGACCTCAAATTCTATTTTGTAGATTTCTTAGGGAGGAACTACAAGCAATGGGAAAATACCTACAAAGAACAAAGCATAGCCGAGCATCTCGTTAATATTCCAGGAGAATGGGAGGTGGTTTATCTTGGGGCAGAACAAGAGCATTATGTTTCGAACCCAATCGCGCAATTTCTGAACCCTCGGCTCAAAAAAGATCATATCCTTTTATTAAACACCACTTCCCCGTTAAATTTATTTTCCCCTGAATCATCCCTGGTCTTTCTTTTCCTGCCTGAACAAGAAAGCTATCTCAACGCCATCCAACTTTTTTATCCCCACGGCGAAATCATAGAAGAGCGGGGGGGATATGAAAGAACCTTATACTGGCTCTACGTGTATCGGCCTTAAAAAAGGAGAGGCGCAAATTGCGCCTCTCCTTCACTTCGTCACTTATCCCGCTCTTTCCTTACAACCACCCTCTCAACTCCATCGCATCTACCACACTACGGATTGCCACCATGTACGCGGCATCGCGGGTGTAGACATGCTCTTCTTGGGACATCTTTAACACTTTGGAGAACGCCCGCGTCATGCTTGAATCCAGGCGGTCGAGCACTTCCTGGTGGCTCCAGTAATAGTTCATCTGGTTCTGCACGCCCTCAAAATAGGAGACTGTCACCCCGCCCGCGTTACACAAAAAGTCGGGAATCACAAACACATTGTTCGCTTTGAACACGGCATCCGCTTCGGGGGTGGTGGGACCATTCGCGCCTTCCGCCACGATCTTCACGCGGTCGCTGATCAACTTCACACTCTCGGCATTCACTTGCCCTTCCAATGCAGAGGGGATCAACACATCCACATCTTTGGTAATCCATGCGCCTTCGTCTTCGACCTTGTAGCCCGCGGCAATTGCCTTACTCTTATCAATCGAACCATACGCATCGGTCATTTCCTGCAACTCACGCGCATTGACGCCTGATTCACGAGAATATGTCACGCCGCGCCGTTCTTCTCGATCCCAGCACGAGACACAGACCACTTTGCCACCCAACTGCTCCATAAATCCAATCGCCGCGTACTGTGCCACGTTCCCAAAACCCTGTACTGCAGCGACACTTTTCGTCGGGTCCATCTTCAAATACTTCATCGCCTCACGGATGGTGTACACCACGCCGTAACCCGTTGCTTCTGTGCGTCCGAGCGAGCCGCCCCCACCCACGGGCTTGCCGGTAATCACGCCAGGGGTATATTCACCTTTGATCCGGGAATACTCATCCATCATCCAGCCCATCATGCGCGGGGACGTCCCCACGTCGGGAGCCGGGACATCTTGCAGGGGACCAATATTCCGCCAAATCTGGCGAATAAAGCCTCGGCTCAGTTCTTCCTGTTCGGTCAACGAAAAATTCGAGGTTTGGACGGGTACGCCACCTTTCCCACCACCCAACGGAATATCCGCCACCGCGCACTTCCATGTCATCCACATCGCCAACGCCCGCACCGTATCGAGTGTCTCAGAAGGGTGAAAACGAATCCCCCCTTTGCTGGGGCCACGCGCGTCATTGTGTTGTACGCGGTAGCCCGTAAAAACGCGCATGGAACCATCGTCCATCCGCACGGGAATTTGAAACTTAAATTCCCGCATGGGCCAACGCAAAACCTCGGCCACATACGGGTCGAGGTTTAATTGGGTTGCAACTCCATCAAATTGCCGTTGGGCAATCTCAAATGCGTTTACTAATTCGGTCATGGTTATATCTCCTGAAAAGATTAAGGTGAAATACCTTTTTAGTTGTGTAACGCTCAAGCGCACAAACGGCGTTCTTTACAAAAGTTCCTTGGGGAAAGGGGACAATTAAAGAACGCCGTTGATCATGTGACTTCCTGTGAGTTACCGTTTGTACTGAAGCGGTTTGATTCTAACTGATATTAATCAAACGGGGGAGGACAAATCTCACCTGGAAAAACAGACAGATGACCTAAACCCCAAGAATTTCGATCCTTCCCCCCACAAATTGCACATCCCACCTTTTTTCCCCCCTTTCCGCGGTCCCCGTTCCCGATCCCTCATCCCACCCCACCGCCCGCCATACCCGCAGACGCCTCGCAGCAACCGCCGCGTCCCCCCCTGCATCCACCACTTCCAACGGACCCCAGGCCTCCGCCGCCCGCAAAAAGTTAAACGCCCGCCGCGCCTCCCACGTTGTCGGGATAGCCAAAGCGTCCGCCGTGGGCCGGGAATGGGCACTGGCCCCCCGCGCGGGTTGGGGTACACGCGGAAGTTGATCGGGGGCGGAAAGCGCGCGGCATAGCAGTGTTCCGCCTGCATGGGCCATCAACTTCTCCGCCTGGGCGAGAGAAATTCCGTCGGGGAACAGCACTTCGGCCTGGGCCAGGAGGTCGCCCGTATCCGCGCCTTCATCCATCCAATGCAAGGTAACGCCTGTGTGCGTTTCGCCGAAGTAAAACTGCCAAAACAACGGCTCCGGCCCACGATAAGCTGGGAGAAGCGACGGATGCAGATTCAAACAACCCACACGGGGCAAGGCAAGCATCTCCGCCGGGAGGAGGCGCGGGAAACAAGCGGTAACGAGAAAATCGGGCTGGTACGCGCGGAGGGCGGCGAGGGCATCCGTGTGGCGGAGGTTCCCAAGGGTGAGGAGGGGGATGTTATGTTGGGCAGCGGTTTGTGATAAAGAATCCTGGGATGTCGTTACAACGGAGAGTAGTTGGTTGGTTTGTCGGTTGGCTAGCGGAGGGAGTGAGGCGAGCGGGGCGGCGCGGGCAGGGTTGGGGAGGAGGAGGGCGGCGGGGAGGTGTCCAGCATCGAGTAGGGTTTGGAGCACGGGACGGGAGAAGGGGCTGTCGAGGGCGAGGAGGATGAAAGTGGCGGACATCTGTGAATACAGTATCACAAGGCGGCAAAAAAGGGAACCGGATGAAATTTGTTATTATTAATGCATAAAAACTCCCTTCCCAGGTATAGACCCCTATCTCGAACACCCTTCTCTTTGGCCGGATATTCATAACCGTTTGATTACTGCTATCGCAGATACACTTTCGCCGCTAATCGCCCCCACCTATTACGTCGGTGTGGAAAGCCGCGCGTATGTGATCAAGCCGGAAGGAGACTTTTTCCTGGGTCACCCCGACCTTTCGATTGCGGCAACGACTACGCACCAACCCGTTTTGGCTCCGGTGCTGGAAGTTGGCGATGTCACCGTCTTAGAAGTCGAGTTTCCAACGGACGAAGAAATCAGCCACTATTATCTGGAAATTCGCGAGGTGCAAACGCACGAACTCATCACGGCGATTGAATTGCTCTCCCCCGTCAACAAGGTGGATCCACGCGGACGAGAGGAATATCTTCTCATGCGCGCCGAAGCCTTAAGTTCGCTCACAAATTATATCGAGCTTGATTTATTGCGCGCCGGGAAACCAATGCCCGTCAGCAAAACGGTTGCCAGCGATTATCGGATTTTAGTCAGTCGTGGATGACAGCGCGGGCGAGGCCAGCTTTTCGCCTTTGGTGTGCGGGACCCCATCCCCGATTTTCCCCTCCCCCTCCAACGGGATGAACCCGAACCCCTAATCCCCCTCAATCGAGTGTTGCATAAACTCTACGCCCGTGCCGCCATTGCCCGAGGCACATTAGGAATGGGCGCATAGTCTACGTGCCTCATAACCTCTCCCTTTCATCACAAACCATTTCATATCCACAAAAATCCAAGGCAAGATTGCCTCTTGCCCTCCGGGTGTGCGCTGTTGACCAGCAAATTTGCCGACCTGTAATAGGCTCATTTGCGGACTCGCAGTGGTAAGATTGGCTATTGGGTAAGTCTAAACTTCGGAAGTCTTCTGGATGCTTTTTTAGTAAGCATTTGTATCGCTAGCAGTACTCCAGAAAATTTGGAAGCTGTTCGGAGACTTCCGAAGTTTGGTTTGAATCCCCTATACCAACTTGAGGAGATTTTTATGAAAGTGTTAGTTACCGGAGGGGCCGGGTTCATCGGCTCCAACGTTGTAGATTTATTGGTGGGAAATGGTTATGAAGTCGTCGTGGTGGACAATTTATCGTCCGGGCGGCGAACCAATTTAAATCCGAAGGCGAAGTTTTACCAACTCGATATTCGTGATCCGGGGTTGAATGATATTTTTCAAGCCGAGCGTCCCGATTTTGTGAGCCATCACGCCGCGCAGGTGGATGTGCGGAAGTCTGTGGCCGATCCGATGTACGATGCCAGTATCAATGTGTTGGGTACGTTGAACGTGTTGGAGGCAGCGCGGAAGGTGCCTGTGAAGCGGTTTGTGTACATTTCAACGGGGGGGGCGGTGTACGGTGAGCCAGAATATTTGCCCTGCGACGAAAACCACCCAATTAACCCGATTTGCCAGTACGGGGCGAGCAAACATCTCGGCGAGCATTATTTGTACATGTATCAGGTGATGTATGGGATGAATTACACCGTTTTGCGCTACCCGAACGTGTACGGTCCCCGGCAGGACCCCCATGGCGAGGCGGGTGTGGTCGCAATCTTCACCGGACGGATGGTGGAAGACGAACCGGTCACGATCAACGGCGACGGCGAACAGAGCCGCGATTTCCTGTACGTGGGGGACTGCGCCCGCGCGAATCTCCTCGCCCTACGCGTGGACCATGCGAACGGAATTTACAACCTCGCCACCAGTCAGGCAACCTCCATCAACGAACTGTACCAAACACTGAAAAAGATCACAGATTACAAGTTGGAAGCCAACTACGGCCCCGCCAAACTCGGTGAGACCCGACACATTTATCTGACCGCCGACAAGGCCGGGCAATATCTTGGATGGGAACAAACGGTGAGTTTGGAAGATGGGTTACGGCAAACAGTGGAGCATTATAAAAAGAACGAGCGAACAAACAACGCCGGATAAAAATCTTTGCGCCTTTGAGTAAAAAAGAGAGCGCCTATCTCATAGGCGCTCTCTTTTTTGTTCGTTGCTCATGCCGCTTCGATTTCGATCTCAGGCTCAGATTTTTGTTCCGGCCAAATGCTAATCGCAATGTAATACAAAATATAAATAAACGTTGCCCACATGATTTGCGGCGGGGTGTTGGGAAACTGCATCAGCCCCCAAAAACCGATAATGCCCCAAATATAAGTAAGGGCGAGGGTGAGGCGCTGCAATTTCTCGGTACGAGTGGGGTACACGTATTTGATCGGAATAAACACCAAAATTCCCAGGAAAATAAATGCCCCCAGGTTAAACCAGGGATTCAAGTTGAGGACAAGCATGTACAGTACGGTGACATTCCAATAGGATGGAAAACCAAGGAAAAAGTGATCTTCGGTTTTTGCGTCTACCTGACTAAACTGGTAGGCGGAGGTCAGCATGATCATCGCTGCGACAGGGATAGCGAATTGGGGAGGCACCAGTTTCGCTTCGATCAGGAACACGGCGGGAACAACCACATAATTGAGGTAATCAATCAAGTTGTCCATCAGGGCGCCATCCACTTGCGGAACAAAATCTTTGACCCGAGCCCGGCGGGCAAACCAACCGTCCACTCCATCTACGATGATCGCCAGGGTAATCCAGATAAAGGATAACTGCCACTGGTGTTGTTGAATTGCCAGCAAGGACAATAGCCCCCAAACCGCTCCGGTTGCCGTGAAGGTGTGAACACCCCAGGCCGCTACAACCTGCCGCAAATGTTTGTTCATGCACTTACCTCGAGAAAAATAAATTTGGTTCCGTTTCTGGCGGGAATTCTACTTATCCTATTTGTCATTTTCCGTAAAGAAAAACGGCGTTCCTTAGCAGGTCACTATCAGACGGATCTTTAAAGGAACACCGTTTTCACATCTTCAAACGTAACGACTAAGCAGGGTAGAGATTGGCCCGGACAAAGGGTGAAAGGGAGATGTACATCCCCTTTCACCCTTTATTCGGGAAGTTTCCTATCTAAGCCTGAGCAGTTACCTTCAAACAATGAATTTGTGGTCGGCGATTTGAGGCGGCTAGAATATCAAGTTAATGGATTTTGATCAAGGTTTGGAAAACAATGAGTTCGCCGGAACACTCGTTTTAGGGATTCCCTTCCGGGCCACCTGCCAGCCAGGAATTTTGATATTCAGCCTTTTCCAATTCAAGCGCATAGTTCGTCACTTGGAGAGGATAGAACGTATCTACCATGACGGCGAGTTCTTCGGTCGAAGCTTTGCCGATGGAGCCTTCGGTTGCACCGGGTTGAGGGCCGTGCGGCAAACCGTAGGGGTGTAGGGTGATGTCGTACTTGTCAATCCCTTTGCGGGACATGAAATTGCCGTCACAGTAATAGATCATCTCGTCAGAATTGACATTCGAGTGACTGTATGGGGCAGGGATACCTTCAGGGTGATAATCGAACAGGCGGGGGACAAACGAACACACGACGAAGTTCCACCCCTCAAAGGTTTGGTGAATCGGCGGGGGCATGTGAAGCCGTCCGGTGATCGGCTCGAAGTCGTGGATACTAAAAATCCAGGGATACAAATATCCATCCCACCCCACAACATCCAACGGGTGATGATCGAGTACGTGCCGGGTGAGCCGGTCACGGACTTTGATCCTGGTTTCAAATTCGCCCGTTTCCGTGTGGAATTCCAGTTCGTCGGGGGCACGAATATCGCGCTCGCAGTAGGGAGCATGTTCAAGCAGTTGTCCAACGTTGTTCAGGTATCGCTTGGGAGGGTGAATCTCGGTGGGGGATTCGATGGTGAAGAAGCGTGCCTCGAACGAATCCAGGTCCATTTTCCAGGTGGTACCATAGGGGATAACGATGTAATCGCCGGGTTGGAAAGCCATACGCCCAAATTGGGAATGGAGCACACCACCTCCCTCGTGAACAAACCACACTTCGTACGCCTGCGCGTTGCGATAGTAGTAATCCATGCTTTGGGTCGGACGGCTAACCGAGAGAATCACATCTTTGTTCCCCATCAACGCACGTCGCGCGGAGATCGGATCACCCCCCTGGAGCACTTCACCTGTCGTGAAGGCGCGGTGACGGATCGGGCCAAAGTCAGCGTACTCCGGGCTTGCGGGGCCAAGGTCTTCGACTTTGAGCACGCGCGGGGGGAGAAAATGGTGGTAAAGAATGGACTGGATGCCGGAAAAACCTTCCAGGCCCATCACTTCTTCGCGGTATAAGTTGCCATCCGGTTTACGGAACTGGGTGTGGCGTTTGTGGGGGATTTGACCGAGTTTATGATAGAAGGGCATAAGGGGACTCCTTGCCACGAATTTCACGAATTGATCGAATTTATGACCCCATTTTGTGGAATAACAGATTGGTCAGTACGCTCTAAACACTTATGGTCATTCCGAGGAGGCTTTGCGACGAGGAATCCCTGTTACGCAAGACTTGGAATCAAACGTAACAGGGATTCCTCGCAAAGCCTCGGAATGACATATCCGTTCAAAGATTCTGTTCGTAGAATTCGTAAAATTCGTGGCGAAAAAATGCTAAAGATTGCCGCGTTTTTCCTGCTCTAACTCGAGCGACTCAAACAACGCTTTGAAATTGCCTTTGCCAAAACCCCGACTTCCACGGCGTTGGATGATTTCGACAAACATCGTCGGGCGATCCTGAATGGGGCGGGTGAAAACCTGGAGCAGATAACCTTCATCATCTTTGTCCACGAGGATGCCGAGGTCGCGGATGGTTTCGAGCGGTTCTTTGATTTCGCCGACACGTTCGGGGAGCATGTCGTAGTAGGCGTCGGGCACACGGAGGAATTCGATTCCGTTCGCGCGGAGTTGGGTCATCGTTTCAAGGATGTCCCCGGTTTGGAGGGCGACGTGCTGCGCACCGGGAGTGTAGTAATAATCGAGATATTCTTCGATTTGGGATTTTTTCTTGCCCTCAGCGGGTTCGTTGATCGGGAATTTCACCCGCCCGTTGCCGTTTTCCATCACTTTGGACATGAGTGCGGAATATTCAGTGGAGATGTCTTTGTCGTCGAAGTGCATCAACTGGCGAAAGCCCATCACCTCATGGTAGAAGTTCACCCAGTGATTCATCTTGCCCAGTTGGACATTGCCGACAATGTGATCGAGCACGACTAATCCGGCGGATTCGTGAGGCAGATTGAGGGGTTTATAGGTGGGGGCGAAGGGGCCGTTGTAATCGTTGCGGTCTACGAAAACATGCAGGGTCTCGCCGTAGGTGTAAATGGCGGAAGTGCGATAAATGCCGAATTCATCGGATTCCTCGCGGGGTGCCCACCCGGACTTTGCCCCACGTTTGGTCGTCTCCCGCCACGCCGATTCCACATCATCCACGCCGAGGGCGATCACTTTCACGCCGTCGCCGTGCAGCATGTGGTGTGCGGCCATCTCGCTCGAGGGGCCGTAGGGCGCGGACACCACGAACCGGATTTTGCCCGATTCCAGCACGTAGGACGCAAAGTGGCGATTGCCCGTTTCCAGCCCGGAATAGGCAACCGGCTTAAATCCGTATGCCTTCCACCAGTAGTACATGGCGTGTTTGGCGTTGCCCACGTAAAAGTGAACGTGATCCCAGGAAGTGATTTTGAGAAAATCAGCCTCTTCGGTGATGGGGCGTGCGCCGGTTTTGGTTTCTTTTTCTGCAAGCATAGGGGCCTCCTGAAAGAAAGTAGACAATAACAAGACATCGGAAGTCAAGATGACTTCCGATGTCTTAATCCTGAAGACGTGGTTAGTGTACTACAAGGAAGGAAATAGAGAACTTAAGGAAATGTAAAAGAACAGACTGATAACGTTACCGAAAATTCTAAGGAACCCACTCGATATTCCCATACAAAGTCGAGGCCTCCAGCAATTGCACCAACCCACTGCCATCGGGTTGCATTACATAAAGGCCGGACGAGGTGATGAAGGCAATCTGGGTTCCATCAGGGGAAAAATCGCCAAACATGCCTTGCGCTTTCAAATCTGTGATTTGTTGAGCTGATCCGTCCACCAGCGAAACCCGCCAGAAATCGGAGGGGACAGTGTGGGCGGAGGCGATGTGAACCCCCATCAATTTCTCCCACCAAGCGAGCGGCGTGGGGGTTCCCGTATCGGAAACTGCGCTGAAATAGAGATATTGGTTATCCGGCGAAAAGAAGGGGGCGTCAATAGTGGGGAATTGCGCGGGGTCCAGCACCCGAACGGGGTTACTACCGTCCGCGTTGGACACAAACATTTCGTCATAATCCTGATCCCCAAACGTGACATACGCCATCTTTGTCCCGTCGGCGGACATCCGCTCCCAGTACGCGTTCTCGACCACCAATTCTGGTGTTCCCACCCCGGCACTGGCTCCAATCGCCGCGCCGGAACCAGCCTTGTACGGCGCCCGGTATATGTGATACCGGAACCCGGACGGGGCGGTGTTATCCGCGAAAAAATATGAGTAATAAACATAATCCATTGCCGGGGTGAAGAACGAGCCAAACATCGCTTCCACGTCTTCTGTGCGTAAGAGAACGGGGTCTAGTTGTCCATCGGGGCGGAGGACGTATTGATCGGTGTAACCGTAACTCGGTTTGCCGGGCGGGGGAGGTGGGGCGTAGGAGAGCAAAATGCCGCTCGCGTCCGAAGCAACCGAGGCAGAGAGAATCCACGCTTTGGTGTTGGGTTCGGTCACAAAGAGGGCAGAGAGGGTTCCGGTGCCGGGTTCAAAAGATAGAACGGCTTGTGTGCCATCGGCAAGGGTGGCGAGAAAAATCATGCGGCCTTGCAGTCCGGTAGCGGATTGGCCAGAGAAGTTTTGCAGGTCAGTTCCCACGGTGGGGAAGAGGAAGGGCACGGTGGGGGTTGGGGTAGGTGAGGCGGTCGCGGTGGGGTCGCCCGGTTGGGTCGCGGTGGGAGTGAGGGTTGGCGGTTGGGTGGGCGTGTCCGTCGGGGTGAGGGTGGGGGCGGGGGTATCCGTTGGCGGCGCGGCGGTCCGCGTGGGGACGAGTTGGGTTTGGGAGATTTCCACGGAACAGGCACTCACGAGGAAAATCAAACCCAAAAAAGAGAGGATGAAGAGGGCGCGCAGGAGATGTTTTTTCATGGTTGGGAGGTAGGGGTAGCAGTTCTTGAAAAGGTGCGAATGTAGTTGACCACATTCCAGCGTTCTTTGTCCGTCAAGATTTGGGCGAACGCGGGCATCGCGGAATCTGGGCCGAAACCGTTGGTGATCCAATCGTACAGCCTGCCATCCGGGTGAATGCCCGGTTGGGTGTGGCGGTACAAATCGGCAGGCGGAGGAATAAGCGTTAACCCGACGGGGCCATCGCCGCGTCCGGTCGGACCATGACAGGATAGGCATTGAATCTGGTAAATGGCCTGTCCCGCGGCGATGGATTGGGGATTGGGCGGGATCGGGTTGACTTTAAATTCTTGGGTATTAGCGGGCAGGTAGAAAACAAACCCGGCAGCCAGCAGAAGGGCAAGCGCAGGACCACGCACGGTAAGCCACCGCATGGAGTGAGCGCGTTGGAGACGCTGGAGAGCGTTCAGGTAAAGAACCGCACTCACCATCAAGAGGAAGCTATTAAGACGGTTCCAGGGGAATGTGCCGCTTGCATTTGAGGTCGCGCCTACGTTGAAGTCGAAGTTCGCAAAGGCATCAAACTGGCCCTCGCGACGCACGGCGACTTGAATCTGCCAGGTATCAGGCATACTTAAATACGCGCCCTGCACACGATACACCCCCTCCCCCACCTCATCCAGTGCGATGAGGGACGGGGGGAGGTCGGCGCTGGTAGGTGTAAATTGCAAGGCCACTTCTTTTGCCCCTGTGACAGGCTCGCTGTTTGCGGTCAACTTAACGGAAAAGGTGTTGATGCCGATTTTGCCGGGATCAACTTCTAGCTGGATAGTCAAATCGTCCGCTTTTGCGGTGGTACGGATTTTGGTATCGGTGCCAATGGCACGTGCAGGGGGAACTGCGGTAAACAAGCCTACGCTCAACAGTAACAGGATGGCAAAAATCACTTCGGTGCTAACCAGCCCGCGAAACCGGTTGACAAGCGAGCCGTTCCCGCCGTCGTTTTGTGCGGCACGGCGCATGGTGGGGGAAGTGTTCAGGAGGTTGAGCGCGCCGAGCATGAGCATCGGCAAAAAGAGCAGGGTTTTGACGATCAGCACCCGACCGTACAAGGTGGTGGTCAACGCGTCAAATGAGCCAACCCGTAAATAGGCAGAATACAATCCGCTCAGACCGATCAAGGCAACGCTGACCAGCGCGAGGTTGGAAAAGCGTGGGATGAGCTGCGCGGTCAACCGCGTGCGAACAGGGGCATCCAACCCACGCGTGGCCCACAACGCCCCGATGAAAAATGCCAGCCCCCCCACCCAGGTCGCCGCGCCCAGGAGGTGAACCCAATCCGCCAGGAGCGGGAAAAATGGTCGGGCCTCGGCAGCGGCGTGGCTGTTGAGGCTGAAGGTGACGAGGATCAGCAGCGTGGCTCCCAGTGCGAGCCAGCGATCCCGATTGGTTTTGACATTTAACAGCAAGCGAATATTGACCAGAATCAACACAAACCGCGCCATCCACAATGCACCATACTTGGTATTAAATAAAAGCGTTTCGATGGCCGGGTTCCACGGGGCAACAAGCGGTTTGCCCGCCACCTGCCCCGCTTGCGTCAAAAGCCCCCAAAGGTTTGCGACGACAAGCAACGCCAAGGCCCCTGCTTCGAGCGTGCGCCAAATAAAAGGGATCGAAAGGATAGTTACTTCTTCATTATTTTGCGCCACGGGTTGCCAGACACGCAAGACAAACAGCCCCCCCCCGGTCAACACAGACACAGCCAGATAACTCAGCCAACGATAGATCACTTCCCCGAAGGAAAGACTAAATTTTTGACTAGCGGCGGCGGCAGCATCCAGAGCGGCGGCGTCCACATCCCCTACGGCAAAGGGGAACGCGCCCTCGGTGACATGACTGTCTACGAGGGAGAGGGCTTTCCATTTGACGCTGAAAATGCCGTTCGGGAGAGAGCGTACGGTCACGGTCATCCGCGTGAGATTGGTGTCGTCTACTTTGTCGTCATCGTTGTCCACCCGTTGACCGGTCGCGTCGAGCACTTCGATGGAACTGAAATTCCCCTCCACAGGCTCACTGAAAATGAGTTCGATCAATACAGGCGATTCGCTCAATTGCGCGTTCGCTTCCGGCGTTGAACTGGATAAATACGCGTGGGCGCTCGCCGGACGGATGTTTATCGAAAAGAGGAGGACAAAGAGTAGCAGATAGCCAAAGGCTCGATGAAGTTTCATAGGAGAGTATTGACGGCGAAAAACCGAGTTTTTTAGGACCGGTACGGGGGCCAAGCTATTCCGTATTGCGTATTCCGTTTTTTTAGGACTACGGAATACGCAATACGGATCACGCACGAACGTTTATTCGTTTACAGTAATCATCGCGGAAGCCCCGTCTTCCAATTCTTCGTGGGTGGGCAAGCCTAAGTACACTTCAAGATGGTGCATACCAGGATCGAGACCATGCAAGACGAATTTTGTCCCGCCATTCTCGATCATTGTCCACACATTCCCATCCACGTACAGATGCCAATGATTGCCCTCGCCAGCAAGATCAAAATTTTCGGTTTCGATTTCGACCAGCACATCATCATCTTTATTAAATGTGGCTCCATCTACAGGGGAGACGATTTTGACCACCGCGCCGTTGTTTGCCACGCGCACAACGCCATCGTCGCTATGATCGTGTTCCATCGTATGCTCACTGCCCATGTCCATGGAATCCATTGAGTGTTCATCAGTAGTCTGCGTTTGCGCGGGGGTGCAAGCCGCCAGGGTAAAAATCATCACAAGTAAAAGCCCGGCAAGATACCAGGGTCGAATTGTTAAGTGTTTCATCGTATTTTCTCCGTTTGGGGGATGTATTTGAACGCAACCCCTAAAGGTTTTTTGTCTAATTAAGCCACAATTCTGCTTGGATTTGTGGCTTTTCAAACGTATTACCCTGTCGGGGAAAACCTTTAGGGGTTGAGGCTATGTTGATTGATTGCGGAGTTTCTGCGTGCCCCTTACCCTTTTGTGCGGCGCAACAAAGAAAACACACCCACCACAAGCCCTAGCAAGCCCGCCACCAATCCGGCAATCGCCAGCAGGTTGGCGGTCTTTAACTGCGCCTGGGTTTGTTGTAATTCACTCTGCATTTGCACCACATCCGGCTGTTCCTGGGGAAACTGGATCACTTTGGCGGGTTGCACCTCGTCCAATTCCACGGAAACAGCCACGGGGTTCTCTCCAATCGTACCTTGTAATTGCAGTTCGTAAGTTCCGCGCACCGTCGGATACAGATCGATCAAGAAAACGCCATCTTCCCCCGCTGGTTCGGGAATGCCAAGAAAAGACCGGCCTCCATACAAGATCGTGCCTTCAAGATCGACTTTGACATCGTTCGCGAGCGGAGTCTCCCCATCCAGAATTTGAAGCAAGACCGCATTCCGATCCCCCACCACGACAGGTTCTTTCTGCCAACCCACGATGAACGTAAACGGATCAGCCTCTACACGCGTATGGGCGCTGGCCCGGGTCGCCAAACTGGCTCCCGTCCCAGCTAAGAACAACGCACTCAACAAAAATAAAATAAATCGGGAAGAATACTTCTGGGTTTGCATAGGACGCAACATAGAAAACTCCAGGGTGATAAAAAAATTCGATAACCGATTCCGTAATCCTTATTTCGCATCATGAGTATCTATACGGAATACGGATTACGGAATACACAATCATTCCAGACCCCGCAAGCCTGGAAATTCTGAATTTCAAGTTCAAAGCTTTGGAGGCGGTGGCAAAATCAGTGGCTCCCACTCTGCCGTATGAACATGCAAACCGGGCAAAGACCACCAAATATCCCCCGCACGTGCCATCGCGATAAGGAATGAAGTTGGCGTCACTTTCAACGGTTTGACTTCCGTTTGAAGCGTCTGCGCCAACTGCAACAAATAATCATGCGAATGGGAATGGTGGGCGTGTTCTGGGGATACATGCGGATGCACTGTCGCCACGTTAGGATTCAACCAACAGGCGCACAACCCAGGTGGGGCCACCGCAACCGAACCGACCAAATAACACAGCACCAGACGCCAAAAGCCCCCCTGGTAACGCTTAAAAAGCCCAAACGCGCCGCGCATCAACGCCCTACCCAACCCCTTACGGGCATCCAACTTTCAAAGTCCTGTGACTGCGCGCGACAAACGCTTCCGTCGCCGTCGTCCCACATGCCGCAACTGTCACGACATAATCCCCCCGCGTAATTGTCAAAAAGCGTGCCTCCCCTGCGGCGAGCACCAACACATAACTCCCAGGTCCGGCCAATGCCACCGAAACCGCTTCATCCGTTTGATTTTCGAGCTTTACTTCTACCAATTTCTCCGTCGCGCACGATTTAAACCGCAACGTAGAAATTTTTGTCAAATTCATCGTCCCTTGCGCCCCCACTGCACACAACATCATCTCAAAAGAATACGTTCCCCGGCTCACCACAAACTCCCGCGTCTCCCCACTTGCCACATTCAACACATACATCTGCGGGCCGGTTAACGTCATCGAAAACGGCAACTCACTCCCGTTCATTACCTTCAAGCGAACTGGCCCCGTCCCGGGTGCCGAAGAAGCATCTGAAGAAGGGGCAGGCGTGCCCGCGGGAGGCGGGGTAGGCAAGCAGGGTAATCCCGGAACAAAATATCCTGTCACCGTCAAACAACCCGGATGCAGCCACCCGGTGAACGCGGTCAACAGACCCAATACCAACATCCCCCATCCCGCTAACAAAAATCGAAAGAGGAAAGATCTACGCATCAGAAAAGAATCTCAAAAGCCGGGCCAAAAGCCCAATCTGCGAAAACAGGTCTTCACAGAAAAGTTATTTGATTCAACAGGAAAATGAGCGGCGTTCATGGTATCGTAAATACAAATGCCTGTCAACAATCATACACGCCATCCATAAGCATGATTAAAGATATACTTAACCGCATTCCTATCAAAATCAGGTTCCCCATGCAAAAACGATACCTTTCTCTCCTCCTTGCCTTCTTGAGCGGCCTCTGTTTTCTTCAACCCGCCCCCGCCGCACCCCCAACCACTCCCGAAAAAACATCTATCCTCTTCATCGAAAACGTCGGCCAATTTGACCCCCGCGCCCGTTTCCTCGTCCAGGCGGATGGCCTCACCCTTTGGTTGACTGATAATAGCCTTTGGATCACGCTCCCCGATCCGGATCAAACTCCCGCGCAGAATCTCCTCCCCTCCCTGCTCGCGCCGGATGCCATTAACCCGACCGGGCGCGCGCCCCTCCGTGGGACCAGCTACCAGCTCACCTTCCCCGGCGCCACCCCAACCCTCGCCCCCTTCGCCCCCCAAACTGCCAATGTCTCCTACTTTACCCCAGACGGTAACTTTCCCAACGTCCCCGCGTGGGGCGGCGTGCAAATGACCCTCACCCCCGAACTCACCCTCGAACTCACCGCAACCGACGGACACCTCACCCTGACCTTCCACCCCGCCGCGCCGGACCTCACCCTTCCCCTCCACCTCGCAGGCGCAGATACCTTCCGCACCCTCAATGGCCTCCCTGCCCTCCCCACCCCTGCGGGCGACCTTCCCCTCCCCCTCCGTACCACCGCCCCCCTAACCCTCCATCTCACTGCCCAAACTTCCCTCACCGATCTTTCTCTAACCCCAACCCTCTCCCCCAACCTCGCCCTCATCCCCGACCCCACCAATCTCACCTACAGCACCTACCTAGGCGGCGTCTCCGACGATACTCCCAACACCATCGCCGTCAGCCCTTCTGGCGAAATCTACATCGCCGGAGACACCTACTCCGCCATCTTTCCCGGCGAACCCGGTCAGGATGTCCCCACCCACTACATCGCCGCGTTCATCAGCAAACTGGATAATACCGGCACCGCCCTGGCCTACAACATCAACATGGTCAGCGCGGGTCTCACCGAAAACGTTGTCAAAGATATTGTCGTGGACAACGACGGTAATGCCTACGTTGGCGGTTTTACCGATTCCGCAGACTTTCCCGCCACCCCCGGCGCGTATGATACCGTTCCCCCCGCCGCGACAAACTTGTACAAAGCGTTCGCGATGAAGATCAACGCCTCTGGATTTGTCGTTTATGCAACCTTGCTCGGCACTAACACCGCGAACGAACTTGGCAACGGCATCGCCGTGGATAACGCGGGCAACGCGTACCTGACCGGGTACACCGAATCCGCGGGGTTCCCGACCACCGCAGCGGCATATGATCAAACATTGGGAGGGGAGCGCGACGCATTCGTCACCAAGTTCAACACAACAGGGAGCGCAGTTTTGTATAGCACCTTTCTGGGTGGAAGCAGTAAAGACAACGGCGAACGGATCGTGCTCGATGCGTCCAACCACGCCATCATCAGCGGGTACAGTGAAGATGGGTCAACCTTTCCGCAAACGGGATTGGCAATTGGCCCTACCGGGGCGTGGGATATTTTCGTCAGTCAGCTCAATACGAATGGGACGGGGATGATCTATTCCACCGTCATCGGCGGGAGCAGTTATGATTTTTATGCACAGGGATTGGCGCTAGATGCGGCAGGCAATGCCTACGTCAGCGGGGAAACGTACAGCGATGATTTCCCCACCACCCCCGGCGCGTATGACTCCGCGTTGAGCGGGCAGGTGGACCCGGTCGTGTTCAAACTCAACAACACAGGAACAGTGCTGGCCTTTTCAACCTATCTGGGGGGCAGCAGTGATGGGGTGTACGAATTTATCTATGATCTGGCGCTTGATAGTGCGAATGCCCCCTACATGGTGGGCTTCACCGACTCAGCAGATTTCCCAACCACGCCCGGCGCATACCAACATTTTCTCTCCGGGCCAACCGATTTGTTCGCAGGCAAACTGAACCCCGCCGGGACCGGGTTGGACTATCTCACCCTGTTGGGGGGCACGTTGGAGGAGTACGGGGCTGCGATTGCGGTGAAAACACCCAACGAGTTCGTCATCACCGGGTCATCGAATTCCGCGAATTTCCCAACCACTTCCAACGCGTTCGACCGTACGCCCAACGGAGGAAGTGACGGGGTCGTGGTCGCGTTCAGACCGTTGCCGTTACAGGTGTATTTGCCTTTGGTTGTGAGATAAAAAATGATTTCCGCGAAATACGTCCACACCAACTTGATCGCCAAAGACTGGCAAGCCCTCGCCAAGTTCTACCAAGAATTTTTTGGATGTATCCCCGTCCCACCGGCGCGTGATTATCAAGGCGAAACCCTAGAAGCAGGCACAGGCCTCCCCGGCGCGCATCTGTGCGGCATCCATCTGCGCCTGCCGGGTTACGACAAACAAGGCCCCACGCTAGAAATTCTGAACTACAACATCCTGGAACCCCGCGAAAAAACCGCCGTAAATCGTCCTGGTTTCGGGCACATTGCCTTTGCCGTCGAAGATGTCCCCGCTGCGCAAAAGGCCATCCTTGAAGCTGGCGGCAAAGCGGTCGGGGAAATCGTAACCTTGCAAATTGCCACCGGCGCGCGGGTGACGTGGTGTTATGTCACCGACCCGGAAGGGAACATCGTCGAGTTACAGGCGTGGTCGAATGCGGAATAATATATGAACGGCACAACAACCTCCTTCTCCGAACAAGATAAACTGCAAATGTCCGCCCTTGCAAGGTTGGGGATAGAAAATAATCTACACGTAATAGATTTGCCTTACCGGTTGAGTTCATGGGCGTTGAATGCCCCCGAGAACGTATGCCTGTGGCGCGACGAGAACCAAAACCTGCTGGCGTGGGCTGTCTTGCAAACCCCTTTCTGGGCGATAGATTACGTGATCCACCCCGAACATGAGCTACGTTTGCACTCGGAAATCCTCGCGTGGGCCGATCAACGCACCCTGGCCGTGCAAAATACCCCTTACGCGCGCCCTGCCTGGTTTATCAATGCCTTTTCCGGGCAAGGGCAACGGCGGCTTGACCTCGAACAGGCCGGGTTCCAATGCCAGGCGAACGTGGGGGAAGATTCCTGGTCAAAGGTGTTGATGCGCCGGAATTCGCAAAACCCCGTCAAAGTGTACGCACCGCGCGCCGGGTTCAAAGTGCGGCCCTTGGGGGCGGAAGAAGTGGAAGCCTACGTTGAACTCCATCAAGTGGTTTTTGGCAGTAAAAACATGACCGTAGATTGGCGCACTCGCACGCGCCAACACCCCGACTATGCCCCAGAATTGGACCTTGTGGTGGAATCGCCGGAAGGCAAACTCGTAGCCTTTTGCGTCTGCTGGTTCGACCCCCATGCCAGGACCGGACATGTGGAGCCTTTGGGCAGTCACCCAGATGTACGCCGATTTGCGTTAGGACGGGTTGCCCTTTCCGCAGGCTTGGCCCGCCTCCAGGCATTTGGCGCACAACAGATTTTTGTCGAAACCGACAGCTACCGAAATACTGCTTTTCGCCTATATGAAGCCTTCGACTTTGAAGTCATTCAAGATGTGCTGGTTTATCGAAAAGATTATTAATTCCAAGAGGTATTCCGATGTTCATCTCCCTTGAAGACGCAAAAATATTCACTGTTGCCTTCGGGCCGACCAATGCCCCGCCAGTCCTGGGCATTGGCGGCTGGATTGGCAGTTGGGAACTTTGGGCCGGCCCATTTTCCTTCCTGAGCGCCGACTGGCGCGTGATCGTCTACGATCATCGCGGCTCCGGCGCAACAGATGCCTCCCTCGAATCCATCACCCTGGATCGTTTGGTGGAGGATGTGATCGCGGTAATGGATCATTTTCAGGTTGAAAATTGCGTACTGGCGGCGGAATCGGCAGGAGCGTTGGTAGCCATCTCCACCGCGATCCGTTATCCTCAACGGATTCGAGGGTTGGTGCTGGTAGATGGCTATTACTTCAACCCCACCCCCGAAAATCAAGACCCTTTTCTCGCAGGTTTGCGCGCCCACTATCCCCAAACCATCGAAGCCTTTGTCCAGGCCTGTATCCCGGAAAACGATTGTGAACACATCAAACGATGGGGCCGCCAAATATTGCAACGTGCCTCGCCCGAGGCTGCGCTTGCGTTGTACAGGCTAACCATCGGGGTGGACCTCCGCCCGGCCCTTTCATCGCTCGAACAATCTACCCTGCTCATTCACGGCGAAGCAGACCCCCTGGTTCCCCTCCAGGCGGCGCAATGGCTTGCGAACCGTCTGCCCCATGCGGAGTTAGTCGTGTTAAACGGAGCCGGACACGTGCCTACCATGACCCGCCCGAAAGAAGTTGCCCACGCGATGGATCAGTTTTTGAAGCGTATCCACCCAGATGGCACACAATCTACCACTACTATATGAAAGCCTCCCAGCCTAAATTACCGCTTGGCCTTCTCCTACTACTCATCATCACCGGGGGATGTGCGCTCATCTTTGGCATTGGGACGCTTGACCGCGGCCTGGCAGTTCCTGGAACATGGGCCATGCTTGTGTCTGCTTACAGCGTGTTTTTCATTACGCTCGCTTGGGCTTTGACCCTCTTTATACAATGGCGTACTTCACGGTATCCTCGGCAAATGCAACCATTCAACGCTTCTCTTTCCCCTCGAAAAGAGTGGGATGGCACAATTTACGGAATGCAGCCCGGACAAATCTACAAAATTAAGCACGCCTTCACCGATTACTACGGCAATACCTTCACCCAGGGCGAAATTCTGCACTTCAAAGAACGCCATTTCCTACCCTATGAGGGCGGGCATACCATCGTTTTTGAAGAACGCTCTATGTACTTGCAAGAGGAAAGAAATCAAGAGATTTTGGATCATTTTTCGGCATACATCATGCAAGACAACACAAACAGATGAACCACCCCACCATTTACTTTTACAGCGTCCACGACGAACACGGAAGTTTTTCCAATTTTTCCCCGCACGGCATCCAACTCAAAGGCGTTTGGTGGCCGACCACCGAACACTTTTTCCAGGCCCAAAAATTCGCCGGAACCCCGCACGAAGAAGCCATCCGCCATGCCAAAACCCCCAAACAAGCTGCCGAAATGGGCCGCGACCGCCATCGTCCTCTCCGCCCCGACTGGGAACAGATCAAAGACAATATCATGCGAACCGCCGTCCGCGAGAAGTTCCGCACCCACGCGGGGATACGGGAAGAATTACTGGCCACCGATGATGCCGAACTCGTTGAAAACGCCCCCGGCGATTATTATTGGGGGTGTGGGGCCGACGGAACCGGGAAAAACATGCTCGGCAAAATCTTGATGGAAATCCGCGAGGAACTTCAAGTTCGAGGCTCTTCAGCAGGATTTTAAGCCAATATTCAAGTCAAGTGCATTGCACCTACACATCCTCATGTACAACAAAGTCATCGTCATCGAAGTTTCCACAATCTGCAACTTATCCTGCCCTTTTTGTGCACATGATAAAAGACTTCCTATTCCGCGGCACACGATCCCCGCGGAAACGCTCACCTCCTTCACCCAAATCGTCGGGCAGTACGCGGCGGCGAAAGACGAAGCGATCCTGGTCAGTTGGTTGGGTGGCGAACCTTTTCTCCAGCCCAACTTGTTGCCGCTAACCGAAAGATTGCACGAACAATATCCCCTCTATTTCAGCGCCACGACTAACGGCACGCAACTTCATAAACCCGAAATCCGCGATCACATCCAGCGGTGTTATGCAGAATTGACTTTCAGTGTGGATGGCTTTTCCGATTTTCACAACCTCATGCGCGGCAAAACGGGCTTGTTTGACGAAGTAAAAACCCACATCCAACAACTGGCCTGTGAGGCACCGAATCTCAAACTGCGGATCAATACTGTGCTAATGCGGGAAAATTTTGATGCGTTTCCCGCCCTGTGTGCGGAACTTGCGCGGTGGGGCGTAAACGAGATCACCTTCAACCAACTGGGCGGACGCGACCGGCCTGAGTTTTACCCCGATCATCACCTAACCGTTGAACAGGTGCAACGCCTCCCTGAGATGGCGCAGCAGATTCAAACCGCGATCCGCGAAACAGGCGCGCACCTTGTCTTCTCCCCCAGCTACTTCAAACGGATTTCCGCCTCCGCCCGCGGGGAAAAGCTCCCGATCCTGGACTGCGCCCCTGGATGTTTTTACCTGTTCGTGAACGCCCACGGTCACCTCGCCCCCTGCACCTTCACCCTCGACGAATACGGGAAACCTCTCGAATCCATCCGATCCCCCACCGACTTCGAGCAACTCCCCTTCACTTTCCATCGCGAGAAAATGAGTGCTCAGGCCTCCGCGTGTCTGGATTGTCCGAACACAAATGTGCACGGGAAGTTTTCGTAAACTACTGCCCACCCAACTCATTCGCGGTTTGCTCCAACGTCTCCACCACCGACGGAATCTGCTCCGCTGTAAACCCAAAACTGAACAGCTGCGCCGCCGCGTCGCCCACCACCCACTGCACCGTTCCCCACGAAGGCAGCGCGGGTTCGCCTTTGCCCTGGGGAACGAGATCATACGCCCGCGTCCACTGCGGCATTCCCGCTACATACGCGCTTAACAACCCAATCGTCGCCCCCCGCACCGGAAAACTCCCCCCGACCTCCGTCCACCGCACCTGCCGCTCCGGCGCGCTCGCCCATTGCACGAACAGCCAAGCAGCCACCTCTTTCTCTGGCGTCGTCGCCAGCACGTTGTACGCCGGGCCAAAAACATACGTACTCGCCGCCCCATAAGGCGTCGGAAACGGGATGATCGTCCACGTATCGGCATTCCCCGCGTCCGCAAACGCCTGCTGCTGAAACGCCAAACCGCTCAAACTCGTTGCATAAAACAGCCCCTCCCGCGCGGCAAACTCCACATTGGGGAACTCCGCTTCCGGCGTCCACGCGCACCCACCCTCCCCCATCTCCCGGATAAACCGGAACGCCGCCGTCGTCTCAGGCGTGTTGAACTGATACGCCCCGTCCGACACAATATTCCCGCCGAACGCGTAAATCCACCCCAACGTGGTCGCCGTGTCCGTGCTGAGAAACCAGCCGCCCTTCCCGTCCCCCCGCGTCTGGGCCGCGGCACACGCCTGTTGTTTGAATTCGTCCGGCGTCGTGGGCGACGTCTGAAACCCTAACTCCTGCGCCCAACGCACGTTATACAACATCACCTCCGCCGAGCGGTACGCAGGCAGCCCCAACAACCGCCCGTCCACCGTCTCCTGCTGAAGAAACGCGGGGTAAAAATCCGCCACTTCCTCGGATGTGAACCCGTACACCGGATCGGTCAGGAATGGCGTCAGGTCCACCAGACTCGCGCGGGGCAACGCGGCCTGATCCCACCCCGCGGCCTGATAGGTGAACCCCATCGTCAGGTCGGGTGAGGCGTTCGTGCGGATGGCCTCTTGCACAACGTTGAAAATATCATCCTTCGCCGTGAGCGCGATGCTGATCCCGAACGAATTACTCGCATTGAACGCCTCTGCCCACTCAGACAGCAACGCCGCCCGCGCGCCCGAAAACCCATGCCAGAATTCCACCGTGACGCCGTTCAGCTGATCGGGTTCCACCCCCAGGCTGGACACCGGTTCCCCCGCGGGCGTGGGCGAGGCGCTGCCCTCCGTCGGGGTGGGGGAGACGAACGGGGTCGGTTCCCCCGCCGAAGTGGGAAAAATTTCCGGTGTGGGTGCAGAAGGCGTGGGGGTGGCGGTACACGCGGGGAGGAGAACGAGGATCGTTCCAAAGATGATCTTCAAGAGTTGCGTGAAAAAGCGAGGGTAGAGACGAAAAATCCGTCGCATGAAAACTCCAGGGCGGGAAAGGTAGGCGTATCTTACCAGGAAACGCCAAAAGAGAAATCCATCCGCCCATCTCTCGCTACTTATTATTAAGTACTTGACAATACTATGTAACACACAGTATAATGCAGAGCATGGTAAATAATGTTGACCCTACCGAAACCCTCGACAAGATTTCCCAAGAACTGCGGCGTGGCGTGTTGATTTTGGCGACCCTCAGTCAGTTGCGGGAAGAAAAATATGGGTATGACTTGATCAGTCACCTGGCCGAACAAGGGCTGGAGATCGATCAGGGGACGCTTTACCCCCTCCTGCGGCGGTTGGAATCGCAGGGTCTGCTCGACAGCCTTTGGAACGTGGATGGTTCCCGCCCCCGAAAATACTACAAATTGAATGCGGATGGCGAAGCGATGCTGGTCACGCTCACTAATGAGTGGCACGCGTTGACCGAAGTAATGGAACGTTTGCTGGCATAAAACAAACTTCGGAAGTCTATGGGATACAACTTGAAGATGGATTTTGCCCTGTCAGGCACAATTTCAGGGGAAAACACTCACAGAGACTTCCGAAGTTTTAAAAAAATTTGGAGAAAACTCATGGAACTCATTGAACGATATTTACAAGAAATTGGACGAAACCTGCCCCGCAACCAACGGGCAGACATTCTCTCGGAACTGCGCTCGGCGTTGATGGACACGCTCGACGCGCGGGGCGACGATCCATCGGAAGAGGCTATCGTGCAGGTGATCAAAGAGATGGGCGCGCCGGAAAAGGTCGCGGCTTCGTATCACCCCCAAGGTCAGTATCTGATCGGCCCGGCGCTGTATCCCACGTTCAAACTGGTGTTGGGGATCGTGTTTACTGCGGTGACTGGGGCGCAGCTACTGGCGATGGTTATTGCCTTGAGCCTCGAACACGAAGCGGTTTCGTTTTTCAACGAATTTGCCGGAATTATCAACAGTCTTCCCGCGGCCCTCGGCATGGTTGTGATCGTCTTCGCCCTACTGGAACGGTACGGCGTGCGAACGGATCGGGAGGAAACCGTGTTTGATCCCCGCAAACTGCCCCAACTGGAAACCGACCAACCGATCAAACGCGGCGAGCAAATCTTTAGCATCATCGTTGCGGTAGTTGTATTGGCGTTGCTCACTCAGTTTGCAATCGGCGGCGGTTTTTTGATGCGCGGCGTCTTCGAGAACCCTGTGATTAACCAGTATTTCTTCTGGATCGCGCTCTCGATGATGGCAAGCATTGTGGTGGACATCTGGCTGCTTTGGAAAGGACACTGGCAAATGTCTACTCGTCTTGCCAAAATCGGGTCGGACGTGGTCAGTATGGCGGTGTTGTTTGTTCTTATTCAGGGGCACAATGCCTGGCTTGCTGAACGAGGCGTGACCGGTTTGTTCAATACGCTAGAGCAGCTCTCTGTCGTGACACCCCAAATCGAGCAGACCATCGGCATGGCTGCCTTCCGTATGGGTTTGAGCATCGCCTTCATTGTGACCGCGGTGGATACGCTGGTGCAAACGTACCGGATCATTAAGGCCGGGTTGAAGGGGAGCGAGTTGCGGCAGATGGGGGTGGCGGAGGAGATTAGGTAAATAGGGTAGATAAAGTAAATAGGGTAAAAAAAAGTAAAGCGGCACACTGAAAATTTCAGTGTGCCGCTTTACTTTTGGGGAAAGAGACTATTTGCCTTTTAAAAATTGTTGATACGCATCCCAAGCGTGTTTCAGCGGGTCCTTGTAATATTCATCCACGGTTACATCGAGCGACATGGTTCGGGTAGCTTCTTTGACGACAGGGTTGGACGCGGCGAACTGTTTCAGCACTTCGGCGTGGGGTTTGAGACTCCCGTCGGGGCGGACGAGGCCGAAAAACCGTTCGTGGATGGCCTGATCGCACGGGGGGCGATCCCACAGGTCGGGGATGTAATCGGCATAGCACCACAACACCGCGCCGGGCGAGCCGACTTCGACCAGATTGGGCAACACTTGCGCGATGTACGCCGCAAAATCATCTTCCGAGGCCATAAATTGTTTGCGCGGCTTGCCGAATGCCCGCCACTCCCACACGCGGGACGCGTGGCCGGGCGCTTCCGTACACCCGCCGAATTCTTCCGCCAGCGTGGGTTTGCCGCACAACGCGGTGGTGAGCGCACACAGTCCGGGGACAAAATGTGCGTCGAGTGGGCCAGCCGCCCAACCTTCGGCGTACATCGGGTAGCCGTGCATCACCGCGAGGTCCACTTCGTTGAACACCTCGTTGACGTGAAAGCCGATTTCCTGCACGAGGCTGGGGGTGTGCATTCCGCAGGTGACGGGGGTCACGGGGTCGAGTTCGCGGATCGCGCCTGTCATGCGCCGGACCCACGCGGTGCCCGCTTCGGCGGTCGGGGGATGGGCGACGAGATCGGGTTCGTTCCCCAGATTCCACAGGCCCACGCCAGGATGTCCCGCCAACCGGGAAGCGACGGCGCGCAGGAGACGTTCTTCTGCGTCCATCACCATCGGGTCGGAGAAGGGATTGCGGCAGCCGCAGTTGACGATTTTTTCGTTGCTGACCACTTGCCGGACGTGCGCGTCCATTGGTTCGTCGGGGAGGAGCATCCAGCCGGGAATCCAGTTCGGGCCGCTCATATGCCCGGTGAAGAAGGTGACGTTCAGCTTGAGGCCGAGTTCGGCAGCGGTGTCAGCGACCGTTTGGAGGTCGTCTAACGCCTGGGTGCTGATGGTGTCGGGGTCGGGTTGGAAGTCTTCCCACAGGAGGAAGATGCGGACAATAGTGAGACCGAGGTCGCGGATGATGATGAATTCTTCACGGACTTCGGCGGCGTCGAAGTGTTTCCACCAGTACATGGCTTTGCGCCGGGGCCAGTAGTTGACGCCAAGGAGAAAGGGTTCGTTAGGTTGGAACATGGGGAGTCCTTTTTTTAGAGAGGATTATACATGGGACAAGCAATGCAAAGATTAAAGCAAACTGACCGGCTTCAGAGCCGGTCAGTTTGCATGCAATGAAATAACGGTTAGTGAATGGCAAAAGGCAAATATATCTTATAGTCTTGTTGTTCAACCGTTACGGTAAAGGTTTTTGTATCTGCCGCCCCATCGCTATCGGTCACGGTGACTTTTACCGTGTAAATTCCAGGGGTTTTGTACAGGTAGTCGGCGGAGAATTCGGTCACGCCCGCGTCGAGGATGATGGTTTCGGTAATAGTATTGGTCCATTGAATGGTGACGGTGTGGGTGTCGAGGAGACCCGGATCGGTAAAGGAGGCGGTGAGGGTGAAGGTATCTCCCGCGAGGAGGGTTTGGTCAGGAAGGGCTGCGAGTTCAGGGGCAATATTAATTTCTACGCTCGTAACGCTTGTATTATTCGAGGGATTGCCATCGGGAGATTGACTCTGAATGATGACCGTGTTAATCAAAGCATATTCATTGTTAACCGTCTCTGACAAAAGGCCAGAAATTGTAATGGTGCCCCCAACCCCGGGAGCAAGACTAGGAATTTGCCAGACATAATTTGTTCCCCCCACCGGAACTATGCTTACACCGCTATGTGTAATTGAAACATCGGTCAATTCGACGGGTAACACATCGGTAATCAACGTTTCGGGGGCCGGTAATTCACCGTTATTTGTAAAAACCAGCGTATAGGTAATAGGATCGCCGGGCATCATCAGGGAAGTTGAAACGGATTGGGAAATAGCCGGATCAGAGGGATTCATATTGACCCAGACTCTTCCCGGCCCATAATTATTCATCAACATCGCATCCTGATCCCCGTCCCCATCCAAATCGCCTAACGCAGCCGCTATCGTATCCAAACTGTCTAAAATTTGTCCGCTATCCGTAAAAACCCCTGTGCCATTATTCAGCCAGACAACAATCCCTTCAAACAAACCATTTACTGCAAACGCATCCATATCCCCGTCCCCATCTAAATCCCCTAAAGCTACATCATTACTATCCGAATTCCCCAAATTCTGACCAAGCGTAAAAACCCCACTCCCATTATTCATCCAAACATGATCCGGCCCATCCCATACCGCCACATACAAATCCAGGTCGCCATCCCCATTCAAATCGCCAAATTCAGCTTCCACCCCCAGATAATTGTTGTCGAGTAATTGTCCACTATCGGTAAATCCACCTGCCCCATCATTGAGCCAAATTTTATCTCCACCGGAAAACTGGTAATAGCTAATAAAAACATCGAGATCATAATCGCCATCCACATCCCCTACCGCCACAGTCAAGGTACTATCCCCTAACGCTTGCACGCTTTCCGTAAACACCGCATTGCCATTATTCAGCAAGATCGTCGCCACAGGCGCGTCCTGCCCGTTCACAATGACCGCATCCAAATCGCCATCCCCATCAAAATCACCCAAAGCGACATCTTCCGTCCCTAAACCTGGGGCAAGATGTCGCGTGAAATCACCCGTGCCATCATTAATCCAGACATGATTACCAGCATACCCACTCGAAAAGGCATCCAGATCACCATCCCCATCCAAATCGCCAAATTCAACCGCGGTCATCGCGCCATCTACCAAAAGCTGACCGCTATCCGAAAAATGACCAGTCCCATCATTGAGCCAAACGTATGAAGCTGGATCAAAAGTCCCGATAAACGCATCGAGATCATGATCCCCATCCACATCGCCCAACGCAACCGCAAAATTTGTCCCGTTACTCAAACTCTGATTCGTGTCATCAAACACGCCACTCCCACCCCCAGCGGCTCGAAATTGCCAGACCGTTGGAGCAAACGGGCCTTGTCCGTTATTGTTCAAAGTCCCCGTCGTCGCACTGACATTGACCACTTCCCCGGCCATAAAAGGAAAATCTGGCGCAAGGGAAATCGTTCCATTCTCAACATTGTATTCCCCAAAGCGTAACCCGGTTTGCATCCCAAAAACGGCAAAGGTTTCGGGTGAAACTGTACTCGGATCAATCGCCTCGTCATACGAAATCGAAACGGTTGAAGTGAGCGGGGCCGTGAAAGAATTTATGGATGGTTCCACGATCGGATTGCCAGGCACTAAAGGAAATGCCGCGAATCCACCCCAAGCAGGAATCACAACCAGGCATATTAAAACGAACAACGTAACCAATATGCCTTTAAACGACTTACTTTTATCCATCTAATTTTTCTCCTATTCAATTGAAAAGATTTTTTTAGTCTACCCATCTTAAACCCCCTCTGGAGGTTAAGTCAGGCTAACCAAACATGCATGAGAAAATTTTACAGATAGGTCATCTCCCCCTCAAAAGGAATTTGCCCCCTAAATTTCAGGACAAAAATCCCCTTTAAGACCAAGCCTTTCATCCCATCCACTTCGCCGACTGTAGCGCGTCAGCCTCCACCGCCTTTCGCGCCCCCTCCCGCACGGCCTCTGTTTGCCCCTCCACCATCTGCACCACGCACTGCCAGACAGATTCTAACCGCCATCGAAAGAACGCTTCAAAAATGTCTTAAGGCAGTGAAAAATCCACCACCACCGGAAAATGATCGGACGCCAACTGCGAGTCGCCCGCGTCAAGGCCGTATTGGGCGAGAAGATCGGGAGGAAGGATACCAGTGAAGAAGACGAAACTGTGGGTTGGGGTGAGAACGCTGTCGGTGTAGAG
>JACKAX010000015.1 GCA_020634875.1 Anaerolineales bacterium
TATTCTAATCTGTCTCTGAAAAAAGTTCGCGCCTCATCATACTGCCCCGCCCGCACGATATGATGGTACAGTTCGATCAGCGGCTCCAGATCTTCCAACCGCGCCACCTTTTCCGGCTTGGGCACGGCTTCAAAATAATCGCGCAGTCTGGCGTGTGCGGTGGTGCGGGCATCGCCGGTCAGCCGGTCATACGCGTACCGCCGCACAATGGGGTGCAGGTCGTAGGTGTTTTTCGCCCGGTCGTGGTGGAGCAGCCCGCGGGAAATCAACACCCGCAAATTTTCACCCGCTTTGTAGGGGCGAGACACTGTCTCGCCCTTACCATCTTGCGCCTCCCCTCCCTGTTGAGCAATGGCCTGGATCGCCTCATAATTCACCGAGCCGCGGAAGCAAGCAATCGTACTGAGTAATTTCTGTTGCGAGGCATCCAGCGCGGTATAGGCCGTTTCCAAAACATGGTGCTGGCGTTGGACGAGGTTGCCGGTCACATCCAGGCGTCCCGCGGCGGCGATGTCCCCTGGTTGTTGGAAGTCGTCCAGTACCAACCCGGCGAGCAGGCGCAGGCTGAGGGGGTGGTAGCCATACGGGGCACACGCGGCTTGAATTTCCGCGCGGCTACCGCGTATGCCTTGCGCCCGGAAAAAGGTCACGGCGTCTTCCGGGTGCAGGGAGGTCAGTTCGAGTTCGTCGCATCCGGTCAGTAAAACGCCGCCGTGCGCTTCCAACGGCTTCGGGCGCAGGCGGGTGGTCAGCAGGACTTTGCTTTGTAAATGGGGGAGGGAAGCGACAGAACGGAGAAAATGTTCGGCGAGTGGGGAGGTGCAGTCGCGGTCGTAAGCGTGAGAGAAAGAGTTAGAGTGAGAGTGGGGAGTTGGCGTTTCGGTTTGTGGTTCGTCGCCCTGGTAGGCAGCGGACAGGCCGGAGTAGGCGCGGAGTTCGCGCTCAAATCCGTCGAGGATGAGGAGGGTTCCGGGTTGGGCGAGGATGCCTAATAAGATTTGGATTTGTTGGCGGGGGGTGAGTTGGTTTGTTGGTTTGTTTGTTGGCTGGTAGGTGTAGACGGTTAAGCCTTGTTGGAAGAAATAGTCCAGGGTTTCCCTCAAGAAAGTTTCAAAGCTCGCCTGTGTCTCATAAAAACTCCACCACACCACATGCGGCCAGCGGCGGCGGTCTACATCGTGCAACAGCCAGTGCCACGTCAGTGCGCTTTTCCCAAACCCGCCCAACGCCCGGACGACCAGCGCGGGCTTGTTGCGCCCCTCCAGCCAGCTTGTCAACCGCGCCCGCTCCGCCACCCGCCCGGTAAAGTTCGGGGGCATTCCATACGGGTGGGCGAGGAACCAGGAAGGGGGTTGGTTTGTTGGTTTGTTGGTTGGGTCGTCTTCGAGGGTGTGGATGCCGAACGCGGCGAGGAGTTGTCGCCAGGCGATGGTTTCCCGGTCGGGGCGGGCGAAGTTCACGTAGGAAAGGTGGGCGATGTACAGCGGCGGTTCGCAGGCCGTTTTCATCAAGGGAATCAAACGGCGGTCGCGGGCGGCGGGGTCGAGGGTTTTTGTGAGGAGATTCTCAATCTTCCGGGCTTCGTCTTTCAAATAGTCGGGACTTAAGACAACGAGGGTTTTGGCACTCGTTTCCACGGCACGTTGGATTTCCAAAATCCGGTCGGCTCCGGGCTGCTGGTCTCGAAATTCAACAAACACTTTGACCCCCGCGCTTTCCAGCCGGGGCAGTAGTGTTTTTTCTACCCAGTTTTCGTCGGTTTTGGTGTAAGAGATAAAGGCGTCGTATGCGAATTTTTCAGTCATCTTCCTCGGTTAAGCAAACATTTCAAAAATAAACAATCTGTCATTCCGAACGCAGGGAGGAATCCATTATACGAGCATTAAAACGATCTCCTGGCGGGAAAAGCGAAACTGGCGTATTAAGGATTTCTCCCGGTGGTCGAAATGACAAACAACCATCTGTCATTCCGACCGCAGGGAGGAATCCATTATACGAGCATTAAAACGATCTCCTGGCGGGAAAAGCGAAACTGGCGTATTAAGGATTTCTCCCGGTGGTCGAAATGACAAACAACCATCTGTCATTCCGACCGCAGGGAGGAATCCATTATACGAGCATTAAAACGATCTCCTGGCGGGAAAAGCGAAACTGGCGTATTAAGGATTTCTCCCGCTGGTCGAAATGACAAACAACCATCTGTCATTCCGAACGCAGAGAGGAATCTTGATACGAGCATCAAAACGATCTCCCGGACGGAAAAACGAAACTGGCGTATCAGGATTTCTCCCGTTGGTCGAAATGACATACAGCAAACTGTCATTCCGAACGCAGAGAGGAATCTTGATACGAGCATCAAAACGATCTCCTGGCGGGAAAAGCTAAACTGGCATATCAGGATTTCTCCCGTTGGTCGAAATGACATACAGCATTCTTTCATTCCGACCGCAGAGAAGAATCCCTGATACGAGCATAAAAACGATCTCCCGGACGGAAAAACGAAACTGGCATATCAGGATTTCTCCCGTTGGTCGAAATGATATACAGCAAACTGTCATTCCGAACGCAGAGAGGAAACTGAGGCCAGGGTATAGATTTCTCCCTTCGTTCGAAATGACATGCGGCAATCTGTCATTCCGAACGAAGAGAGGAAACTGAGGCCGGGGTATGGATTTCTCCCGTTGGTCGAAATGACAAACATGAATTCATCAAAACTTGATCTACCCTGTGGTCGCCCCCAACGCGCGGAGCAACTGCTTCCAGGCCACGGCCTCCCGCGCGGGGCTGGTGAAATCCACCGGGACGAGGTGGGCGATGTATAGCGGCGGTTCGCAGGGGCGTTTCATCAACGGGAGTAGCCGCCGCATCCGGGCTGCGGGGTCGAGCGATTTCGCCATCACGTTGCCAAACGTGGACCACTCATCCCGCAAATATTCAGGCGTCAGCACCACGAGCGTTTTCGCACTCTCGATCACCGCCCGTTGAATTTCATCCACGCGACTCGCGCCGGGTTCGATATCCCGAAATTCCACGAACGCGGTCAGCCCCGCCGCTTCCACGCGGGGGAGCAGGGTTGTTTCCACCCAATCGCTGTCCGCGGCGGTGTAAGAGATAAACACGTGATACTTAAATTCGGCAGGTCTGGGGACGGCAACCGCCGCACGGGTCACGGGCAAAGCGGGCCAAAACGCCTGGAGTTGGTCAGCGGGGATCAGGAACGCGGACATCTGCACCCCATACTCGCCCAACACAATCATCCCGATGACCGCCCCCAACGTCTCGTCCCACACCATCGTTCCACTGAACCCCGGCAGGGCGAAGTTTTGCGCGGGATTCGTCTGCTCCATCATCAACCGTTGGATGGCATTTCGCCCCCGCAACACGCCCGACGCATCCCGGCCCTGGGGGTGATGATCGGGAAAGCCAAACGCCCGAAACGGATGCCCCCACACTTCTCCGGGGATGGAAAACGACACGGGCGCGGTACCCGGCGCGGTTTCCAACTCCAACAAAGCCATATCGCCCCCGCCGTCCGCACGCGGCCCCTCCCACTTCACCACCCGCGCGGTGTGCCACGTCCCCGGCGCGGGCAGCGGAAAATCGAGCATGATCCGGCAATCCTCGGGCGGCGGATCGAACTCCGTCACGCGGCGGCCCAGTGCGCTGTTCACCACATGCGCGCAGGTCAACACCTGCCGCGTCCCGATCAGAATCCCCGCCCCAATCGGCGTCTGATCCCGATTCCGCACGATCCTTGCAACGGCATTTTTATAATTTTCAGACATCGTTCTTCCTTGGAAAAATTTCAATAAACCCGAGTCAATGTTTTCAAGTATACCCCAAGACTTCTTCCTGCCCGTTTTTTCCCACGCTTCTATCTACGGCACCCGCCCTCTGCGACCGCGCCCCACACCCCGCACCCTTCGACTTCGCAAAGCCTCCGTTCAGGGTGCTATCATTATTACTTGTCACCCATCACCCATCACTTATCACTTCCCCACCAACAAACACGCCGCCTCATGCCCCTCGGCCACCTGCACGTAGGCGGGATCGCTCGCCTTGCACGCGGCGACCGCGACCGGGCAGCGGGGATGAAACCGGCAGCCGGACGGTAAATCAATCGGGTTGGGCGTTTCCCCTTGGAGGATGATCCGCTCCCGGCGGAGGCGCGGGTTCGGAACGGGGACGACGGACAGCAACGCTTTCGTGTACGGATGCTGGGGGTTTTGCAACACCTCAATCGTGGGGCCGATTTCGACAATGCGGCCCAAATACATCACCGCCACCCGGTCAGCGAAATACGAAACCGTGCCGAGGTCGTGGGTGATGAACAAGATCGAAATCCCCCGCGTTTGCCGGATGTCCAACAGAAGGTTCAAAATCTCCGCGCGGATACTCACATCCAGCATGGAAACGGGTTCGTCCGCGAGAAGGAGGGTCGGTTCGAGGACGAGCGCGCCCGCGATGACCACGCGTTGGCGCTGGCCCCCGGACAGTTCGTGCGGGAAACGGTGGATGTACGTTTCCGCGGGTTTCAGGCCTGCGTCTTCCAGGGCACGCCGGACGCGGGCTTCCCGGTCCGCTTTGTCGGGGGCGAGGCTGTGTACGTCGAGCGGTTCCCCGACGATTTCGCCAATCGTTTGGGTGGGGTTGAGCGATTCGTAGGGGTCTTGGAAGATCATTTGGATGTGACGGCGCATGGATTTCAGCCCGTCACCATGCAGATGCGTGACATCTTTCCCCTCGAACGTGATCTGTCCCTCGGTCGGTTCTTCCAACCCCATCAGGGTAAGCGCCAGCGTAGATTTCCCGCACCCCGACTCACCGACGAGCGCCAGAATTTCGCCTTTCCCCAGCGCAAAGCTGACCCCATCCACCGCGCGGACGAATTTCTCTTCGCGGTTAAAAAGGCTGGGGCGGCCTGCGAGGAAGCGTTTATGGAGGGTTTGGACGGTGAGGAGGGCGTTGTTCATTTGATCTCCACTAAATGGCAACTGGCGATATGGGAATTGGCTTTGTGCCCGTTAAGTTGATGGAGTTCGGGTTTCTCCGCGTGGCAGCGGTCAAAGGCCAGGGGACAGCGAGGGGCGAAGAGGCATCCGGGAGGGAGGGCGTTGAGGCGGGGCGGGTAACCAGGGATGGCGGCGAGTTTTCCGCCGGGGCGGGTGAGGTCGGGGAAGGCTTTGAGGAGTTCCTGAGTGTAGGGGTGGCGGGGTTCGTTGTAGATGGTGTCCACGTTGGCATATTCCGCAGTGACGCCGCCGTACATCACGAGAACGGTGTCGCACATTTCGGCGACCACGCCCAGGTCGTGGGTGACGAAGATGATGGAGAGGCCGAGTTGCTGGCGGAGTTTGTGGAGGAGTTCGAGGATTTGGGCCTGGATCATCACGTCGAGGGCAGTGGTGGGTTCGTCGGCGATGATGACTTGGGGGTTGCAGGCGAGGGCCATCGCGATCATCGCGCGTTGACGCATCCCACCGGAGTATTGGTGGGGGTAGTGCGTGGCCCGGTCAGGGGAGATGCCGACGAGTTCGAGCAGTTCACGGACGCGGGCGTCGAGCTTTTCTTTTTCTGTGATGTCTAAATGTTGGCGGATGGCCTCGGCAATTTGATCGCCGACGGTGCGGACGGGGTTGAGCGCGTTCATCGCGCCCTGAAAAACGATGGAAATGCCTTTCCAACGGACGTCGGAAAGTTCTTGCTCGGAGATTTGGGTGAGATCGCGCCCGTCGAAGAGCACTTGTCCGTTGACGATGCGCCCGGCGGCGGGGAGCAGACGCATGAGGGCGAGCATGAGGGTGGTTTTGCCACAGCCCGATTCGCCAACTAAGCCTAAGAGTTCACCTTCTTTGAGTTGGAAACTGACTTTTTGCACGGCGTGGGCGGGGGGCTGGTGGGCGTTTATGTAATCTACGGAAAGGTCGCGCACGTCGAGGAGGACGCGGGAGGGGGAGGCTGATTGGGACGCGGTGACCGCGGGAGCGGGGGGAGGGGCGTCAATCACGGTCAGGTGGTGGGTTTCCAGCCGGGGGTTGAGCACCTGTTCGAGGCCCTGTCCCAATAAAGTCAGCGAAAGGACGACCCAGACAATGCCGAAACCGGGGGCGACAAGTGCCCACCACGCGCCTGCGCTCATGGCCCCGCGACTGAAGGCGAAGTTGAGCATTTGGCCCCAACTGAGGGCGGTGGGGTCGCCGAGACCGAGGAAACTGAGGGTGCTTTCGTTGAGGATGGCAAGGGAGATGACGAGGATGGTGTTGACAACGATGAGGGGGAGGACGAGCGGCAAAATGTGGTGCCGGATGATGTGCAGGTTGCCTGCGCCGATGGCTTTGGCGCGGAGGACGAATTTGCGAGATTTGACGGCGAGAGTTTGGGAGCGGACAATGCGCGAGGTGGTGGTCCAACCGAGGATGCCGATAACGAAGATGATGTTCCAGAGGCTGGGTTTAGTGAGGGCGATGATGACGACGGTGAGGGGGAAGTCGGGGATGACCAGGATGATGTCGGTAAAACGCATGAGAATATTTTCAACGCGCCCGCCATAAAAACCGGCGACGATGCCCAACACGCCGCCGATGACGACAGAAATGAAGGAAGCGAAAAAGCCGACGATGAGGGAGACGCGGGAGCCGTAGATGAAGTTGGTGAGGACGTCTTTCCCGGCGTCATCGGTGCCGAGGAGGTGGGCGGTGGAGGGTTTGGCGTAGATGTCGTTGATGGTGACCTGGACGGTCTCTTTTGGGTCATACGGGGCGATCCAATGAGCGAAAACGGCGACAATGACGGTGACAATAAGCATCACGAGGCCGACAACGGCCATCCGATTGCGCGCAAAGGTGGCGAGGAAGGTGCGGGAAGTGGAGGCGTTGGGTGAAGACATCGGGGGCCTTTATTCCGCCTGCACGCGCGGATCGAGATAGGAATAGGTCAGGTCGGCGATGAGGTTGGCGAGAATGACGCTAACGGCGATGAGGAGAAAGGCCCCTTGCAGGATGGGATAGTCGCGTTTGCCGACGGCTTGAAAAATTGCGCCCCCAAGGCCGGGCCAGGAGAAGACGGTTTCGATTTGCACCGCCCCGGAGACGGTGAAGCCCAGGTTGATGGCGATGATGGTGACCATCGGGAGCATGGCGTTTTTGAGGGCGTGGTCTTTGAGAATTTGAAAAGTGTGGAGGCCTTTGGCTTTGGCGGTCAGGATGTAGTCTTCGGAGAGGACATCGAGCAGAGAACTTCGCATGATGAGCATGTATTCCCCCATGAAGACGACCGTGTAGGTGATTGTGGGGAGGAGCATGTGCTGGCCGATGTCCTTCCATTCGTCCCAGACGGTGGCGAAGTTCCCGCCCGCAGTCAGTTTGCCGCCGATGGGCAACCCCCATTGATTGCTTCCCCAAAACAAGAGAATGATGCCCAGCCAAAAGGTGGGCAAGCTCCAGGCGAGGAGGCTTGTCAGCAAAGAGATGTAGTCAATGGTGGTGTGGGCTTTCCAGGCGGATAGGATGCCAAAAAACATGCCCACAATAATGGCGAGGATTTGCCCCGCGCCGATGAGTAGAATGGTGTTCCACAAACTTTCGACTAAGACATCGCGCACGGGGCGATTGTTGCTAAAGCTGATGCCAAACTCCCCGCGCAGTAAGTTGCCGATATAAATGAAAAATTGAGTATCCAATGGGTTGACCGTACAACTGCCGAATTCGAGCGGGTTTATGCTTTCAAAGCAATTGAGAACAGGTTTGTCTAACCCAAAACGCACACGGATCGCTTCGACAGCCTCTTGGGTGAGTCGGGGGTCGCGCACACCTGCGCGGGCTGGGTCGCCGGGCAAGATGCGAAACAGGAAAAAATTCAGCACGATCACGAATAAGACAGTGAACAGTGCCCAGGCGATTTTGCGAAGAAGGTAGCGGGAGCGGGACATGGGGGGAAGTTAGAGTGGAGAGTTAGAGATAGAGATATTTGCTTTCAAGCTCAAACTCTAACTCTCCCTTTGGCAAATTTATTTCACAGGTTCCACCGCAATCAGCGAACTGATGTCGGAGAGGTCAAGTTTAGCTCCATCGGTTTTCCAACCCGTGAAGCGGTCGGTGCGATAGGCCTGTACGCTTTGTTCGTAATACGGAATGATGTAGACCACATCATCGAAGACGATTTGTTGCATTTCCCAGATGAGTTGAATCCGTTTGTCTTTGTCAAGTTCGGTGGCTTGTTGGGTGAACAGGGCATCGTATTCCGGGTTGGCGTAGCCGGTTTCGCTGTTACCGGTGGGAATTTCGTCGGTCAGCATGACGCTGAGGAGGAAACCAGGGTCAGGGTCAGATCCCCAGCCCCAAAGGATGATGTCAAAGTCGAAAGAGGGGCAACAGACCGAGGTGAGAGCATCCGGGTCTAGGGGTTGAATTTCTACACCGACACCAACCTGTGCCCAACTTTCTTTCAAAATTTCGGATTCGCGTGGGGCGGTCGTGCTATCGTTGGGATAGCTCATGCGAAAGGTGAGGGGGCGACTCCCATCGGGCATATCGCGGATCCCATCGCCGTCTGCATCTTTATAACCGGCTTCGTCGAGGATTTGATTTGCCAGGCTGATGTCAAATGCATAATCTTGGATCGAGTCATTGTAAAATGCCCCTAATCCGTTCGGGATGAGGGTCAGGCCAGGATCACCCAACCCAAGCAATACCACATCTATGATTTGTTTTTTGTCGGTGGCGTGGGCCAGGGCGAGGCGCACTTGTCGGTCAAGCAAAGCAGGGTGTCCCGTGCAGAGGCCATCATCCGGAGGGCAGTTTTCGGGGGCGACCTGGTTGAAAATAATGTCTGCTACACTGGGATAAAAAGAAGGGCCATTGACCACCTGGACATTAGATTCATTTCGTAACCCAATGACCGCGGTATTCGGCATTTCGGTAATCATATCTACTTGCCCGGTCTTGATCGCCTGGACCAGGGCGTCCTGGTTGGAAAACGTTTGGAAGACGATTTCATCCACTTTGGGGGGATTCAAATAATGGTCTTTGACAGCAGCCAAATGCACAAACTCGTTTTGTTTGTATTCGACCATTTTGAATGGGCCGGAGCCGATCATGTCGGTATTTTCATATTCTGTGGGGTTGACGCTTTCCCAGATGTGTTTGGGCAGCACGTACAAGAAGATCAACTGACTTTCCATGTTGGGGATTGCTTCTGAGAGGGTGATCACGACCGTACTCGCGTCGGGGGCTTCTATGGTGTCAAAGTAACTTGTATAAACGTTCAGGTATGGGAAGTCCTCGTTATCTTTGTAGAAATTGTATGAAAAAGCGATGTCTTCCGCAGTGAGCGGTTTGCCATCGTGAAACTTGATGCCATCGCGAATATGAAACGTCCAAATGGTGCCATCCTCGGAAACATCTACACTGTCGGCGAGTTCGAGCGAGTAAGTTCCATCGAGGCTGAGTTGGTACATCGAGTCATAAACCAGTTCAAAAATCGTATAAGCTTCAGAGAGAACCGCAGTTCCGGGGTTAAGGGTATCCGGGCTACCCGCCCACCCAACGTGAAGGGTCGAGGCGGTCGTTTGTTGTCCGCTGGAACAAGCCGTTAAAATGAGGCCTAGGGCGAGAATAAAAGGGATAAATTTGCGAAAATTCATGAGGGGTCTCCTTTTTTTTTAGAGTAAAAGTTAAGCGCAGAATGCACAACACGGAAGCCGGTGAGGCTTGGTGGGAGAAGACGAGACGGTTTTTTATCACCTCCTTTTAGATCATATAACTCCGCGGAGGGTTTTCCATCTTTAAGATGGGCCGGTCAAACTTAAACGACGAAATATCTGTGGCTGTGTGGCCTTGTACAGCTAATTCCGCAAGGATTTTTCCAATGAGTGAGGCAAACTTGTACGCGTGCCCGGCTCCTACCGCAAGAAACACGTTCGGATGACCAGGGATGTGGTCAATGACAAAATCTCGATCCGGGGTAAGCGTATACAGGCAGGTTTTCGTGTAAATTTGCGGACCGAACATGTTGGGGATGTGTGCGCGGAGGAAGGATTCGGTACGTGCGAGAGTTTCTGGGTTCGGATTAAATGTTCGGGTTTGCGCGGTGGTCCGTTGCCCACCGACATCTTGTCCGATCTTGGGACCGGGTTCGCCATAGGTTGGGAAACCGTAAAAGCAAGGTTCATCCATCCAAATCCAAATGGGGAAACGGTCTGGGCTGAAATCCGCAGTGCGCGTAGGGGCATAGTAGGTGACTTGTTCCTGGGTGATTTCCAGGGGTAGGTGCAGACCGAAGGGGGCAAGGGCGTGGTTTGTCCAGGCACCGGGTGAGAGGATCAATTTCTGACAGCGGAACGTTTTCCCACCCGCGACGAGTTCGATTTCTCCCGAGCGAGGGCGAATAGCGGTGATGGGGGCGTTGTCTTGGAAGGTGGCACCGTGGGCGAGAGCCATCCGTAGATGAGCGGCGTTCCCTTTCGCGGCGGGAGCGATGCCGCTTTCGGTTTGGTACAGGACGGTCGCTCCTTTAGGGAGAGTAAACTGAGGCCAACGAAACATGGTTTCGGCGGCGTTCAACGTTTCAAATGGAACGCCCACGGTTGTCATGCTTTCGGTATAGTCGGAGATTGGAATGGCGGATCCAGGGGGAAAGATGTCCAAGCCACCGGTTTTGAGGATCAGGATTTCTTCGGCGTCTTCCTCAAGTGCGGCCCAGGCTTTATAGGCTTGTTTGGCAAATTCGATATACTGAGGGGTATGATAAGAGAGACGGATGATCCGCGAGTGATCTTGCGAGCCGCCGCGCACATGGCCAATTTCAAATTGTTCTAGCCCGAGTACATCTTTCTTTTGTCGGGCGAGCCAGTATAAGGCAGCAGTTCCCATCCCCCCTAGCCCCAGGACAAGATATTCGGCTTCATATTTCAAGGTGACCTACTTGACAGGTTCGATTTGGGTGAGAGAGCTAAAATCTTCGAGTGCCAAATGGGTGGCATCGGTGATCCAGCCAGTAAATTGATCTGAGCGATATGCCGCGACGGCTTCGGGGTAATACAATACCAGGGTTGCGGCTTGATCATGGATAATCCGTTGCATTTCCCAGAGAATTTCCAGGCGTTTGGTTGTGTCTATTTCTGTATGTTGAATGGCGTTCAGAATATCATAATCCGGGTCGGAAAATCCAGCCTCGTTATATCCCGAAGGAATTTTTGAAGTGCTAAAAATGTCAAAAATATCCCCTGGCTCGGGTTCTACGCTCCAACCCCAGAGAATTAAGTCGAAATCGAATGTTGGGCAACAAAGGTAGGTTAGTGGTTCGGCATCCATTTCGCGCACGATGAGTTCGATGCCAATCGCCTGCCACATCCTGTCTAATTCGGCGATGATCTGTTCGTAGTACACACTAGGGCCGGGATAGTACAGGCGGAAAGATAAAGGGCGTCCGGGGTCAGGGCTGTTTGTGGGCATTTCGCGAATGTGATCACCGTTGGTGTCTAGATATCCAGCCTGGTCGAGCTTATCGTTTGCCAGGGCAGGATCGTAAGCATAATCTTTTAACATGGGGTCAAAGAAGTGTTCTAATCCCAGGGGAATAATGGAAACGCCTGGGGTGCCACGTCCGTGCAGAGCTTGATTGATCAAAGTTACTTTATCCACTGCGTATGACATTGCCTCACGGACAGTTTGATCTCGGAGGGCAGGATGCCCAGAACACAGAGTCACGTTTATATCCTCCGGGGTGGAGGCAGGGGCCGAGTAGGAGGCGGTGGTAGGACAATCCTTCGGATTCAGTTGGTTAAACACAATTTCTTCGAAACCCGAATAGAGCGGCTGCCCCGTGACCACTTCAATATTGGGCGTGTCTGCCAGCGAGGCCACTTCAAAATATGGCAGGGTATAAATGAGTTGGACATCGCCTGTTACAAGAGCCTCTTTGAGGGAAGTTTCATCAGGAAAATTGTAAAAAACGAGGTCGTCAATTTTTGGGGGGTAAGCATAATGATCCGGTACAGCTTTTAGATACACAAACGACTCAGGCGCATAAATCTCCATTTTGAAAGGCCCGCTCCCTATCATTTCCAGATTGTCAAAGGTGTCCAGTGCGTTTTCATACCGGTCCCAAATATGTTGAGGCAAAATATATAGGTTCGCGAGATGTCCCTCCATATTGGGAATCGGATCAGTCAACCGAATTTCCACAGTGGTCTCGTTCAGAGCATTTACTTCGGGGAATTTCTTATATAGATTAAGCGAAAAGGCGACATCGCGCGCCGTTAGTGGAATATTATCGTGAAACTTGACTCCACTGCGAATCGTGAAGGTCCAGATATGCTGATTTGGAGAAACAAAGCTATTTTCAACAAGATCAGGAATGTATGTTCCATCTAGGGACAACCGGTAAAGGCTGGAGTACACCAGATCGAAAATATTGTAGGATGCGGACCATTGTGCAACGAATGGGTTGGGAGAATCCGGGCCGTTGAGCCATCCGATCCACAAGGCCGTTGGGCCAATGGGAAGAGATGGCCCATCTTGAACGGGTAGTAGGGTGGAAGCAGGCGCAGTTGTTGACTCAGGTGTTGGTTGGGAAGGTGGCGTGCAGGCTGTAAAAACCCACAGGAAGGCAAGAATGATGAAAGATATTTTTCGATTAGTCATCGTTGAAAAATAGGGGTAGCGGGCTAATTGACTTTTCCATTTTAGCCTGATTTGAAAGCACACGCAATTCAAAAGCTATGCGATAATGCCATAATATCAGAACGTTATTCAGGAGCAACGATGTTTGAAAAAAAGCCTCATACCAGATTGCGCGATCTTGGGTTGACAATTGGACACCTTCCCCCCGGACCGCTGAACACGATTACCGATGTCCCTGGCGTTTGGGTAGGACAGACTACCATAATCGTGGATGACCCCCGCGTCGCTCGCACGGGGGTCACGATCATTTTGCCCCGCGAGGGTCGCATCTGGCAAGACCCTGCGTTTGCTGCGTACCACTCTTACAACGGGTGTGGGGAAATGACAGGCATGCACTGGATCGCCGAGTCTGGTTTGCTCACGACGCCCATCGCCATTACGAATACCGGGCAGGTAGGTACCGTTCACGAAGCCCTGGGCATGTATGCTTTTCAGCACGGTCTGACTGAAGAATTTGAGTTGCCTGTGGTCGCAGAAACCTATGACGGATGGCTAAGTGACATGGCTGGGATGCACGTTACGCGAGAGCATGTATTTCAAGCGTTGGAAAGTGCCCGCTCAGGACCTGTCGAAGAAGGGTGTGTGGGTGGAGGCACGGGGATGATTTGTCATGAATTCAAAGGGGGAATAGGAACTGCCTCGCGTTTGGTGGAAATTTCCGCGGGCACGTTCACCGTAGGGGTGCTGGTGCAGGCGAATTATGGGGCGCGGCGCGATTTGCGGCTCGACGGCATTCCGGTGGGGGAAGAAATTGGCCTGGACCAGATTCCATCGGGTTGGGACGATGCGGAAGAGGTCACCCCAACACCAGGTGAAGGAAGCATCATCATCATTGTGGCGACGGATGCACCGCTTTTGCCCTATCAGTGCAGGCGGTTGGCGCAACGTGCCACGACCGGGTTAGCCCGCACAGGTGGGTTTGGGTATAACGGGAGCGGGGATATTTTCCTTGCTTTTGCGACCGGTAACACCTTTAACCCCAAAACGATCAAGCCTGTCGCTTTGGAAATGCTCACGAATGCCCAAATGAATCCGTTTTTTGTGGCAACGGCTGAAGCGGTGGAGGAAGCGATTTGGAACGCGCTCATTGCTGCAGAAACCACCACGGGTTACAAGGGGCGCAAGGCAATTGCTATTCCCCACGAAGAAGTGGTGCGAGTGTGGAAAAAATATCGAGGTATATAAATGAAAACCACGACGCTTCACGAGATTGAATGTATCGAACTAGCCAACGCCTCGCTTAGCTTACTGGTTTCTCAAGCAGTTGGACCCCGTATCCTGAGTCTGCGCTATCAGGGTGGGGATAATCTGTTTGCTGAGATACCTGACTTTACGATGGAGGTTCCAAGAGGAAGATTTCATTTTTACGGGGGACACCGGCTTTGGCGTGCTCCCGAAGATTTACACACCACGTATGTGCCGGATAATACGCCCTTAGAAGTGATTACGATGAACAACGGCGTGCGTGTGCTTCAGGTCGAACCGTTCACAGGTTTGCAAAAAGGGCTTCAAGTTGAACTCGATGAGGTTCGGCCAGTTGTAACCATTACCCATACTTTGACGAATTTATCTGATGCCCCGATGACGTTAGCAAACTGGGCGATCACCCAACTGAAACCGGGCGGGGTGGCGATTCTCCCTCATGCCACCGACGCGACCGGGTTCCTCCCCAACCGGCAGATCGCCCTCTGGCCGTACACCGATATCCGTAGTCCATACCTGACCTGGGGTAACCAGTACACGCTCGTTCACGCGGAGATGACTGAAGGCGCACTTAAGGTCGGGTTCCCGAACCCGCGCGGGTGGCTGGCCTACTGGCGGGAGGGAACGTTGTTCGTCAAACAGGCGGTGTTCAATCCTGAAGCGGAATATTATGATTTTGGCAGTTCGAGCGAGTGCTATTGCGGGAAGCTATTCTTAGAACTGGAAACCCTGTCCCCCATAAGCACGTTGGCTCCTGGTGAAGCGGCCAATCACGTTGAAACCTGGGCGGTGTTTGGCGATGTGGAAAAACCGGAAGATGAAACAAGCGCGGCGCGGGTAGTAGAGCGGTTGGGATTGTAATTGACTTGACTCAGGGGTTTTTTCATTGTTATAGTTGTTTATCATTTTGCCCCGCTTTTTCGGGGATTTCATTGGCGCTTGTTTTTTCGCAGGAGGCATCATGGTTAAGCGTTTAGTTCTTCCCTTATTTTTTGCATCTTGTCTGCTTGGTATCTATGTGTGGGCCGCCCGGTCTGCGGAGACGCCGCACGAAGGCGCGCTGATCTCCGTCAATACGAATAGCGGCGCGACAGGCGGCCCGGACTGCACGTTGCGCGATGCGATGACAACGGCAAATTCGGGGGTGAATACGGGCGGATGTTTGCTGGTAGGGAGTGGTTTGCCCATAACGATTTCCCTGGACGCCACCGGGCCTTATACGTTGACTAATTCAGCAGGAACCTATCCGCCTTTTTCAGGCAATGGATTACCTTATGTCACCACCCAGATGGTTATTGAAGGGAATGGACAGAAAATTGTGAAAAAGAGTCAAGTGCCCCCTCCTCCATTTCGGATATTTTTTGTGGCGCCGGAAGGGCATCTCATTCTAAGAAATCTGACCGTTCAAAATGGTCAAACAGGGGGATACCACTTAGCGGACGCAGGGGGCGGAATCCTTAATATGGGATACCTGGAATTGCAAAATACTTCGGTCATTAGTAACAGTTCAGAATCAGCACCTGGAGGAGGCATTATGAATTTGATGTGGGATGAGACGATCACGCCGACCCTCATCCTAAAAGATAGTGAGGTAGGGTATAACCGTGGACAAGGAGCCATTGTTTCTGAGATGAATGGGCATGTGATGATTACAAATTCAAACATTCATCACAATTATGGTGTCGGTTTAAGAGTTGAATATGGGAGCGTTGACGTTGAAATAGTGGATAGCACTTTTGCAAATAATAGCGGGACCGTGGATTATCCATGTGGGGGCGGAATTTTTAGTTTTGCAAATGATTTTTCAATGATCAATTCGACGGTACGTGACAATACCACCTGCATATCAGAAGGAGGGGGCATCTTTGTATGGGGGGCGCATGTGCTCATCAAAGATAGCACGATTGCCAATAATGCAACGGTAGAATACGGCGGCTCGGGAGGCGGCCTTTATGGAGGAGGAAACTCCTTTCAAATGATCAACAGCACGATTAGCGGGAATGCTTCAGAATTGGATGGGGGCGGGTTGTATTTGTTAGGGGCGGTGACTATCACCAATTCGACGATTAGCGGGAACAATGCAGTAGGTGAGGGGGACGGGATTTACCTGCGGCAAAATAGTACCTTGACCCTGATCAACACCATCCTCACGAACCACCTGGATGACGATTGCGCGATCTACGGAACCATCCTGGGTGAAAATAACCTGATTGACACCCTTTCCTGTGGGAATGATCCCTCCCTCCGTCTCATGCCCGTCACAAACTTTGACCCAAATCTGGCGGACAACGGCGGCCCAACCTGGACCCACGCCTTGTTGCCAGGCAGTAACGCCATTGACACCATTGGTTGCGAGCAGGCCCCTGAAGCCGACCAACGCGGCCTCCTCCGCCCGCAAGATGGCAATGGCGACGGGCAATTTTTATGTGATGTTGGTTCTTTTGAACTTGAGTCGGTCGCTACGCCAACGCCAACCTCCACGCTGACACCTACACCGTCTCAAACACCCACCATTACCGTTACGCCTTCTCCAACGCAATCCCCAACGCCTACCCAAACAATGACCCCGGAACCGGAAAAACCCTTCTTTATCTTTTTCCCGATTCTCCTTCATTTGTCCCCATAACGTACATACATCTCATTTTTTGCAATTTTGGAGTTACTATGTCAAGACGTCTATTTATTCCCCTACTTTTTGCGGCTTCTATGCTTTTTGTCTATGTGTGGGTTGCGCGTTCTGCGGAGACCCCTCACGATGGAGCAATGATTTCTGTCACCTCCAACCTCGACGAAACCGGCGGGCCTGACTGTACCCTGCGCGATGCTGTGACAACTGTAAATACCGGTGTAGATACGGGGGGCTGTGTGGTGGTAGGAAGTGGTGCACCGATCACCATCTCGCTCGACGCCACGGGGCCGTATTCCATTACTTATTCGGACTCGCCTTCCGGCACACTAGGGATGACCGGCCTCCCCAATATCGTTTCTGACATCGTCCTCGAAGGGAATGGTGAAACGATCATGAGGAGTAATGCGGACGGGACACCGAATTTCCGGTTATTTACCGTTGAAATTACTGGGACTCTACAGTTGCGAAACGTGACAATTCAAAATGGTCACCCTGGTGGGACCGATTTGGCGGGTTCGGGCGGTGCTATTTTCAACATGGGTTATTTGTCGTTGTTCAATACCCTGATCGTAAGTAATACTGCAACCGGCCTGGGAGGCGGCGGGATTATGAATTATTGGAATGGCGCTTCGATAACTCCAACCTTAGTGCTGAAGGCAAGTGAGATGCAGTTAAATACGGGAGGTGCCATTTATTCTTCAAATGGTAGTGTCTCAATTCATAGTTCCAACATTCATGATAATGATAGGGTTGGGTTGTACAATGAAGCCGGTGTTGTGGAAATTTCCTTGAGCACCTTGGCTAGCAATGGCGTGGTAAATGGGAATGGGGGGGGCGTTAAAAGTTTCAATGGAAATTTTACTATCATCGATTCCACGGTAAAAGATAATGTTTCTGAGGATGGGGCCGGGGGATTGGTGATCTATGGGCCGCATCTCTTTGTTTATAACAGCACAATCTCAAATAATAGCTCGTTTGGCTCGAACGGAAACGGAGGCGGGATTTCGGGCGTTAGCGATGATTTTTGGATTCTGAACAGCACGATCAGCGGGAACTCGACTGATTACAATGGCGGAGGCCTGAATATTGGAGGCCTTATCACGATTACCCATACAACGATCAGTGGGAATAATGCAGCGACGGATGGAGATGGGATTTTCGGCCAACCCGATAGTTCGATTTTGCTTTATAACTCGATCTTGACCCATCATCCTCAAGAAGATTGCTATTTACACGGTACGATGAATGGCACTACCAACCTGATTGATGGGCTGACGTGTGGCTCTAGCCCATCTTTTCGCTTTGCCGCTGTGACGAATTTTGATATTGTCCTGGCTGACCATGGTGGCCCAACCTGGACCCATGCCATTTTCTCTAACAGCAACGCGGTAGACAGCGTAGAATGTATTCTCTCTCCAGAAACGGATCAGCGCGGCATTCCACGCCCACAAGATGGGGATGGGAACGGACAATTTTTCTGTGATGTTGGCTCTTTCGAATTAGACACGCTTGTTACCCCAACGCCTACCATTACCCCCACCCCCACGGTAACGCCTACCCCGACAGTGACGCCAACTCCAACCACCCCTTCAGGCTCGAATTCATTTCTTCCTATCATTCAAAACAAACCCACAAATCCATAAGCGCTTCTCCTGTTTCTTCTCCTTCCTCGTAATTTACATAGCCAGGGTTTATCCTAAAAAGAAGGCCGGTATCAAACCGGCCTTCTTGCGTTTAATGCGTTATGCACAACAGGAAGCGAACCCTCAAATTACCTTTATCCGCGTCCCGTACCCTGTCACATGCCACTTCCCTGGCTCATTGGGGAATACAGGCATTGTCCAACGGTACAGCCATTGAGCCTCTTCCGTTCGCATATTGACACACCCGTGGCTCATCCGCCCCCCGTAATTGTCGTGCCAGTACGTGCCGTGGAATGCGACACCTGTCTCGGTAAAGAAAGAAGTCCAGGTCACACCTGGAAGTTCGTAGGCAAAAATGTCGCTTGTGAGTTGCCCGTCACCCATGTGCCGGACAGGGGTCTTGATCTGGATGTTAAAATCGCCTTGCGGGGTAGCAGTCGGAATCCCATTTGTAGGGACAACTAATCCCGGAATACCTGTAGAAACATTGGTATGGAATACAATTTCCCCGTTTTCAAAACACGTCACCGTTTGTTTGGCGAGCGATACCTCAATGGATTTATCTAGTACATCGGGTGAGATAGGGGCAAATTCTTCGTCGAGGATCAGTTGCAGGTGAGTGGGTTCGACGAAATATTCAACGTGAAGTAAATCATCCACGATAACATACATCGGTTGTCCAGTAGGGCCTTCATCCAGTCGTACAACCCAGTGATTGGAATTGTAGTATAGCCTGTACATCGGTTGCCACCCGTCCAACTTGTTAAAGTACCAGCTTTGCGTATACGGAACCGTAACTCGAAATACCTGCCCTTCCGGGCGAATGTCATTAATCACCGGGTTGAATTTGGTGTCTACCGGAGCCAGGTGGGCGGTATGCATAAACCCACCAATGACACGGTACCAACGTGGATTATGAGCAGGCCCATCCGCAATAAACTCATCAAACACCTTTACCAACTCATCCCGGTATCTGTACATCACCACTTCGGCGTCAAGCGAAGGTGCGCGGCGCACCTCATCCTTACGAATAGCCGCCCGGACGATTTTTAACGGTTGCAGATCGTAAATGTCCTCCGCAGGGAGTGGTTTGTGGCCGGGGGTTTCTGCAGGAAACAAAAGCGCTTTTTCCTTACGAGAGATGGCTCCGGGTGCGCCAAAGGCACTCCAGGGGAGTACCGCCCCCGAAAGGGCGCTGAGTTTAAGAAAATCACGGCGAGAGATACGTGAGGACATACCCAAAGTATACCCATTCGATTTTCCGGTGTCCACCTCCGTGGATTAACCGTTGATGATGGTTTTCTCTATCGCGATTCTAGATTTGGCGATTCGACAAACAACTTGGTAAAATCCCCGCTATGCCTGCCCAGTTTGCCCTGTTTGCCTCCCAAACAAATATAAATAAATTACGAGCACGTTGGGGTATTTTTGCTGGAATAGTAGTTCTATTCCTTATAATGGGTTACCAGTTTGCTAAAAGCCTTTGGTATCAGCCTGTTATCCCATTTCGTTGGGCGGTCCTGAGCATGATAGCCTTTATTTATCTCCTCATGGGACTTTGGCGCAACCTTTCTGAAAATCACCGCCCTAACGAAACCGAAATCCTACCCACATTCGGCTGGGGGAACATCCTTTCCCTCCTTCGCGGGATACTGATGATGGCCCTGGTCGGGTTCCTGTTCCAACCCCGGCCCGGCGCGGGGATCAGTGACTGGCGGATGTGGATACCCGGTCTGATCTATACCCTCGCCGCTCTTCCTGATTACCTCGACGGGTATTTTGCCCGCATCACCAACCACGTCACCAAACTGGGTGAATGGCTGGACATGACCCTCGATTCGGTCGGGGTGTTGACCGCTAGTTTGCTCGCGGTGTTGTACGGTACGATTCCCTGGTGGTATTTGCCTATCGCCCTGGCGCGGTATCTGTTTTTGGCGGGGTTGTGGTTCAGGGAGCGGCGCAGCCTGCCTGTGTATGAGATGCCGTACAGCGTCCGGCGGCGCGGGTTTGCGGCCCTCAAAATGGGGTTTATCTTTGTCGTTCTGCTTCCCCCCTTCCTGCCCCCGGGAACGCATCTGGCCGCGGCTGCGTTCGGGGTCCCCTTCGCCCTCGGTTTTTTGTGGGATTGGGGCTATGTGAGCGGGATCATCCCCCTCGACGCGGGGAACCGGTATCCCCGGCTTAAAATCTTCATCCTGCGCTGGCTGCCCCTGTTTCCCCGCGGGTTGGCGGTCACCCTCATCATACCCACCCTCGCGCGACACCTGCAAACCCCATCTCTATCTTGGTTGGCTTATATGGAACTGATCTTCACCCTCCTCATCGCATTGGGCATCTGGCCCCGGGTCGCGGCGATTGGGGCAGTCATTCTTGTAGGGGTCAATCAGCTTTTTGCCCCCCTTGCGATAGATCAATCTACCCTAATTATTGCGTATATTTCGTTAATCTTCCTTGGCTCTGGCATCTTTTCTCTCTGGCCCTTCGAAGAACGGCTGATTTATCATCGGATAGGCGATGCGTGATGAAGTGATAAGTGGTAGGTACTCATCACTTTATCACTTTATCACTTATTACTTTTCATTCTCCCCTACGCCCCTTTTCTCCCCCACTCCCCTCCCCCTCATGCTCCCCCGCTCCTTTTCTCCTTTTCTCCGTTTCCTCCTCAAAACCCTCCCCTGGCTCTTCGTCCCCCTCTTGCTTTGGTGGGCATTGAAAGGGGTGCCTTTTCGGGAGATTGTGAATGTGCTGGGGCAGTTGAAAGGGTGGCAAATTCTGGCGATTGCGGCGGCGAACACCGTGTTAATGCTTTCGTTGAGTGCGCGGTGGTGGTGGATTTTACGGGCGCAGGGGTATCGGATTCCGTATCTCACCCTGTCGGCGTACCGGTTAGCGGCGTTTAGCGTGGCGTACTTTACGCCCGGCCCGCAGTTTGGCGGGGAACCCTGGCAGGTTTTCTTGCCCCAACAACGGCACGGCGTGCCAGGGACGGTGGCACTGGCCTCGCTGGCGTTGGATAAATTGCTCGATCTGATGGCGAATTTCACCTTTTTGGTGTTGGGGGTGATCGTGGTGTTAAACGGCGGGCTGATCGGGGGCGGGCGGGGGACGATGCTGGTGGTCTTGTCCGTGTTGTTGCTGGCGGCACCGTTGGGCTATCTGATCTGGCTCTGGCGGGGAGGGACACCGCTGACGGGGTGGTTCACCTGGCTCGCAGCGCGGTTTCCCCGCGTGGGGTGGTTGGGAACGGCCACGCGCGTGACGCGGGAGGCGGAGGGGCAGGTGGGGACGTTCGGGCGACGGTATCCGCGGGCGTTCGTTCTCGCGGTCATATTTTCCGGGTTGGTTTGGGTGGGGTTAACGTCGGAATTCTGGTTGGCGTTGCACTTTTTGGGCGTGTCGTTGACGTTGCCGCAGGTGATCAGCATTATCACGGCGGCGCGGGTGGCGAGTTTGTTTCCGACACCGGGTGCGTTGGGGACGTTGGAGGCCAGTCAGGTATTGGTGATGGAGGCGTTGGGGCTTAACCCTGCCCTGGGCGTAGGGTTGAGTTTGATCATTCGGGCCAGGGACCTTGCGTTCGGTGGGTTGGGTTTATTTTTGGCTGGGGTGTACAGTCCCCGGTTTACTTTTTTATCTGCGGAAGGAGAACAATGAGTGTTTTAAGAAAAGTAGAGGCCCGGATTCCTACGAAGACCGGGGAATTCCAATTGTGTTTGTTTCAGGATGATGCCGACGACAAGGAACATCTGGCCCTGGTGATGGGCGAGGTGGCCGGGAAAGAGGCGGTGCTGGTGCGGGTGCATTCAGAGTGTTTCACCGGGGATGTGCTCGGTTCTATGCGCTGTGATTGCGGGCCGCAGTTGCAGCGTTCGGTGGCGATGATTGCTGAGGCTGGGGAGGGCGTGGTGTTGTATCTGCGCCAGGAGGGGCGCGGGATTGGGCTGTTGAACAAGTTGCGTGCGTACAACCTGCAAGATGACGGCTACGATACGGTGGATGCGAATCTGCTCCTGGGACATCAGGCCGATGAACGGGATTACACCGTGGCCGCGGAGATGTTACATGACCTGGGTGTGGCCTCCGTCCGCCTGCTGACGAACAACCCCGAAAAGATCGCCGCCCTCGAAGCGTTGGGCATTGCCGTCGCCGGACGCGTTTCCCTCACCCCCGACGTGAACCCCGAAAACGCGCGCTATCTGCACACCAAAATCGTGCGGATGAATCATCTGTTGAGTCTGAACGGCCTGAATGGTTGGGGGGAAAATGGGCACGGGAACGGGCACGTGAATGGCAAGGGCTAACCGCCCACACATTACCCTCACCTACGCCCAAAGCCTGGACGGGAGCCTCACCGCCCGCCGCGGGGAACCGTTGGCACTCAGTGGCCCGGAAGCCATGCGGATGACCCACCAACTGCGTGCCGAACATGATGCGATTTTGGTGGGGATTGGTACTGTGCTGGCGGATGATCCGCAATTGAATGTGCGCCTGGTTCCGGGGGAGAGTCCACAACCCATCATTTTGGATAGCCAGTTGCGGTTTCCGCTTTCGGCTCGGCTGATGGGGAACTCCAAAAAACCCTGGATCGTTACTACCCCAGTTTATTCTGATATGGACGCTGGCCGCGCAGATCGCGCGAAGATGCTAGAATCGGCAGGTATCAAGGTGCTGGCGGTTCGGCCTGATTCTGGTGGGCACGTTTCACTCCCGGACATGATCACCGAATTGAACGCACTGGGCATCCGCACTTTGATGGTCGAAGGCGGCGCAAAGGTGCTTACCGCATTTTTTCGAGCGCATTTGGTGGATGAAGTCATCATTACGGTCGCTCCGGTTTTTGTTGGTGGCGTGTCCGTGCTTGAAACCTTACTCCCTGCACCTTTCCCCCGCCTGGATGTTCATTCTGTTGAAGCTTGCGGCAGAGATTGGCTTATCCGTGGTCAGTTATTACCAGTGTCTGCATCCTTCAACTACGCTGGACAAAAGTAACTCCAACATAGAGTAATGCCCCGTTCAGGATGCTTGCATTACTCAACCACTTATCACTCATTCCTTCCCCTATGTGGTGGCTCTCCATTCCCTCCAATCGTACCCGTCTCTTTCGTGCTGTTAGCCTCAGCATGCTGATCGTTAGCATTGGATTTATGGCGCTGATTGCTACAGTGTATTTTGGCTTACGGCTGTTTCACATCATTTTGCCAGGGGTGTATGTGGCTGAACAAGATTTGACGTTCACAACGGTCAATGATGCTGTCTCTTTGCTTGAGGCCTCCTCGGATCGTGATTATTATGTCGTGCTATTTGCACCAGATTGGAGCCTTGTGCGTGCGCCGAGCGATCTCGGTTTGCGCATAGACGCCGAAACCACTGCACAAAACGCGTTTGAAGCAGGTTATGCCAATGGATTTTGGGCAGGCGCCACACGGATACTGGGCCTCGCTGAACCTCGTTTGCTGCCCCCCGTTGTTACCTTCGATGAAGATCTTGCCCGACTTGGGTTGCAAGCTCTCAGCTTGGAAGCGCACATCGTCCCGCAGGAAGCACATTTCGCCCTCGAAAACGGCCAACTCATCGCCGAACCGGGCATTTATGGGCGCACGCTCGATGTTGACGCGACTTTCCAAACCCTTGCCGCCGACCCCACCGTGACGATGTTAAGCGGTTATCTTCCCGCCTCCCTCATGGGGGTTGTCCCAGCCATTGCCGAAATCCCGCCCGACGTGTTGGCGCAGGCGCAAACGTATCTCACCAATTCCATCACCTTCAAAGCCTACGATCCCATCGCTGACACCTACACCGATTGGACCGTCCCCCCTGAAACCCTCGCCGCGACCATCCGTTTGCAAATTCAAGAGGGGCGCGTGGCCCTCGCGACCGATGCTTTCCCCCTCCGCGACGAGATCAACAAATTCAACGAGAGTCTTGGCCCTGATCACTGGCTGGATTTGACCGGGGTGGATGACAAAGTCAACGCCGCCCTGGAAGGCGAAGCCCCCGCCATTTTTACGATGGAATATGCTCCCACCAATTACACCGTTCAAGCGGGGGACACCCTCCTCGTCATCGCATGGCGGCAGCGCATTCCGCTGTGGCGCATCGTTCAGGCCAACCCCGGCCTTGACCCCGAAAACCTCATCGTCGGCGCAACCCTGCTCATTCCCTCGCGTACCGACCTGCTAGAATTGCCTATCGTGTATGGCAAGCGAATCGTGGTCAGCCTCACCCAGCAACATCTGTGGGCCTATGAAAATGGGCAACTGATCATGAGCGAAGTGATTAGCACGGGCATTGACCGTTCGCCCACGCAACCTGGCGTTTTCCAGGTGCGGAGCCATGTTGAAAACGCGTACGCCTCTGTTTGGGATTTGTATATGCCCAATTTTGTCGGGATTTACGAGGCCTGGCCGGGTTTTGAAAACGGTTTTCACGGCCTGCCCCTCCTCTCTGGTGGGCGTGTGCTCTGGCGGGGGACGTTGGGTAGCCCCGTTTCGTTTGGGTGCATCATTTTGGATACGGCGGCCTCCCAACAGTTGTATAACTGGGCGGAAGATGGGGTGATTGTGGAAATTGATGAGTGACAAGTGAAAAGTGATGAAATGAAAGCGCTTTATTTTGTTGCTCCCCAAAAAGTTGAAATTCTGGATGAAGAATTGCCGGAAATGGCCCGGGGACAGGTGCGCGTGCAGACGCTCGTTTCCGCGATCAGTTCGGGGACGGAGATGCTGATCTATCGTGGGGAAATGCCCCGTGACACGGAAACGGACTCGACCATTACCGCCCTCGCGGGGGCGTTGCGTTATCCCCTCAAATACGGGTATGCCAGCGTGGGACGGGTCACGGACATCTCCGCTCCAGGTGACCGCGCCCTCGCGTGGTGGCAGGACCGTCTCGTTTTCTCCTTCCAACCCCACCAGACCCACTTCCACGCCACTCCCGACCAATTAATTCCCCTCCCCGACGGAATCACTCCCGAACAAGCCATTTTTCTCCCCAATATGGAAACCGCGGTCAACTTTGTGATGGACGGATACCCCCTGATCGGCGAACGGGTTGCGGTATTCGGGCAGGGCATTGTCGGCTTGCTGACCACCGCCCTCCTCGCCCAATTCCCCCTCGCGAACCTGACAACCCTCGATCATTTTTCCCTTCGCCGAACGGCTTCCCTCCACGCGGGCGCAGACCAATCCATCTCCCCCGAATTCCTAAAAAACCCCACCAGTTCCTACGATTTCCCCTCCCCGCCCTTTGACCTCACCTACGAACTCACCGGTTCCCCCACCGCCCTCAACGAAGCCATCACCGTGACCGGGTTCGACGGACGAGTGGTGATCGGGTCGTGGTACGGGCAAAAACGCGCCCCCATTGAACTGGGGGGATATTTTCACCGTTCGCGCATCCGGCTGATCAGCAGTCAGGTCAGCACGCTGGCACCGCAGTTTACCGGGCGGTGGGACAAAGCCCGGCGTTTTGAAGTGGCCTGGGAGATGATCCGCCGCGTGGGGCCGGAGAAGTGGATCACGCACAACTTTCCGTTTGCCCACGCAGAGGGGGCGTATGCGATGCTCGATCAGCATCCCGAATTGACCATTCAAACCGTTTTGAAGTACGAATAAATTCTGTTCCAAAGTAATGCTCGATTTGGGAATGGAACTGTTTGTAGTCAGGCACGAGAGTGCCGTTTCCCGCGGAGGCACTGCACTGTTCGTGCGGGACTACAAACCATGTTGAGAATTGCGGACGTTTTAACTTCACTCTTGCTTCTCATTTGAACGGGAGTATAATCGCCGCCCGTTATGATGATCAGGGTCGTTGGGGGAGGACCTTTGCCTGTATCCATTTTTGTTGATTTAAATAATCTCATATTTTAAAGTCTCTTAGAGCGCGCCAGTTTGTGCAAAAGCCATATCCCTGGTTTTGTGTGTCTGTGCGTATCTTTCAAGAGCAAGGATGTGTGTATGGAAACGATGTCTTATTTCCAATTGCTTCGGCGCGAGTTCACCGGGTATTCGGTCGCAAAGTTCCGGCAGGATGTGTTGGCCGGGTTGACAGTGGGAGCGGTCGCGCTACCGCTGGCGTTGGCGTTTGGGGTGGCGTCCGGGGCGGATGCGGCGGCGGGGTTGGTGACGGCGATCCTCGCGGGGATCGTGATCGGGGTGTTGTCCGGGGCACCTTATCAGATTTCTGGGCCGACTGGGGCGATGAGCGCGGTGCTGATCTTGTCCGCGCAAAAGTACGGGTTGGAAGGCGTTTGGGTCATCGGCGCCCTCGCGGGGGTGCTGATCCTATTGATTGGCGTGTTCCGCCTGGGGCGGTTTATTGCGTATATCCCGGCGCCCGTCATCACCGGGTTTACATCCGGGATTGCGGTGATCATCTTCGTCGGGCAGATTGACAACTTTTTGGGCGTCAAAACTCCTGGGGCGGAGTCCACCGCGTTGAAAATTCTCGGCTATTTTCGGGGTGGGTTTTTTCCCGATTGGCGAGTGATGCTGGTGGGAGCATTGGTGGTGCTGACGATGATTTTCTGGCCGCCGAAGTGGGGCAAATTCTTGCCGGGTTCGCTCGCAGGCATTATCCTGGCAACGGTCGTGACGGTGCTGACCGGGTGGAATATCCCCGCGATTGGCAGTATTCCGCGCTCGATCCTCCTCGACGCCCGGTTGACGTTTACCCAAATCCCCTGGCAAAAATTACCCGATTTCTTTGCTCCTGCGGTTTCGATTGCGGCGTTGGGGGCAGTGGAATCATTGTTATGCGGTGCGGTCGCGGCGAAAATGACCGGGATTCGTCTGCATGCCAATCAGGAGTTGATTGCGCAGGGGTTGGGCAACCTGCTGATCCCGTTTTTTGGTGGGGTTCCAGCAACCGCGGCGATTGCGCGGACTTCGGTCGGGATTAAGTCCGGCGGGCAGACGCGGGTGGTTTCGCTGGTCCATTCGGCGCTGTTGCTGGCCTCGGTGTTGGTGCTGGCCCCGGTCATTGCGCGGGTGCCGCTGGCCACGCTCGCGGGGGTATTGATGGTGACGGCGTACCGGATGAATGAGTGGGCGGCGATTCGGTTTATGTTTTCCCGCCGGTTCAAAACGGGAATTTTGACGTTTGCGCTAACCCTGGTGGCAACGGTGGCGCTCGACTTGACGCAGGCGATTTTGATTGGGGTGATGCTTTCGTCGGCGTTGTTTATTAATTCCGTGGCGCGGCTGACGATCACGAAGCAAAAGGTGGACCCGGAGAAAATGCGGGCGCGGGGTTTCAATATCCGCGGGAATTGTCCGCACGTTGAAGTGGCCTACCTGACCGGGCCGTTGTTCTTTGCGGCGACGGGCAATTTCAACGAGACGTTAGCCGACCTCTCAGATACGCATGTGCTGATCCTATCGATGCGCGCGGTGCCGTTGATTGACGTGTCGGGCATCGAGGCGTTGGCGGGGCTGTTTGAAAAAATGACGCATGAGGGTAAAATCCTGATGCTTTCTGGGGTGCAACCGGGCGTGATGGCGATGCTCAACCGGGCCGGATTGGTGGAACTGCTCGGTGAAAACCGGATTTTCTGGAGCAGCGATCAGGCCATTGTCGAAGCGGAAAACCGGACGTGTCCATATTGTGGAATGATCCACGAAGAACACGAAGGTCACTAAGATTTTTAATTTCTTCGTGTACTTAGTGCCCTTCGTGGATCGAATCAAAGGAGTTTTTATGTACAAGGTAGCTGTAAAACGCGATTTCGTTGCCCAACATTACCTTATCGGTGGGGATTGGGGCGCGGAGAATTTTTTGCATTCCCATCACTACGCCGTTGAACTGCAACTCGAAGGCGAAACGCTCGATCAGCATGGGTATCTGGTGGACATCGTAGACATCGAAAACCATCTCAACGCGCTTGTCGCGTACTATAAAGATCACACCCTCAACGATCTCCCCGAATTCGCCGGACTGAACCCCTCCATCGAATACTTCTCCCGCATCCTCGCCGATTCTCTCGCCGCGCGGATTCATGCCCCCAACCTATCTGCCCTGACCATAGTCGTGTGGGAAAATGAGATTGCGTGGGCGAGTTTTCGGAAAGGGTTGGGGTGATGGATGCGCCTTGCCCTCCTCATTTATGGCTCCCTTGACACAATCTCTGGGGGGTATTTGTATGACCGGAAGCTGGTGGAATATTTGCGGGGACAGGGAGATACGGTGGAGATTATCTCGATCCCCTGGCGGAATTACGCCGCGCATTTGACGGATAACTTTTCCCCCGCGCTGTACCGTCGCCTGAAAGCCTTCCGCGGCGACATCCTGATCCAAGACGAACTCAACCACCCCTCGCTCTTCCTCCTCAATCGCCGGTTACGCAATACGGATTACGCAATCACTTCCATCGTCCACCACCTCCGCGCGAGCGAACAGCACCCCGCGGGGATCATGCCCCTGTACCGGGCGGTGGAACGCGCGTATCTCTGTACCCTGACCGGGTTCGTGTTCAACAGCCGGACGACGCAACGGGCGGTGGGGGCGTTGATGGGGCAGGAGGTTGCCCGTAGCGTGGTGGCCGTTCCGGCAGGGGACCGGTTGCCGATCAACTTAGGGGACGCGGACATCCGTCAGCGGGGGATGGGGTTGGGCCCGTTGCGGTTGTTGTTCGTGGGGAATGTTATCCCGCGGAAGGGCTTGCATACGGTGTTGGCGGCGTTGGCGCGGGTGGTTTTTCCGTGGACGTTGGATGTGGCGGGAGATTTGCGTGTAGCCAGTGATTATGTGCGAGGGTTGCAGGAGGAAGTGGCGCGGCGCGGATGGGGGCGGCGCGAGGGGGCGCAGCAGGTGAAGTTTTGGGGCGCGGTGACTGATGAGGCGTTGGCGCGTCTGGCCTCGGGGAGTCAGGTGTTGGTGATGCCATCGAGTTATGAGGGGTATGGGATTGTGTATCTGGAGGGGATGGGGTTTGGGCTGCCTGCGATTGGCACGACCGCGGGGGCGGCGGGGGAAATTATCACGGATGGGGTGGATGGGTTTCTCATCGCCCCGGAGGATGCGGAAAGTTTGGCGGAGCGGTTGCGGGAGTTGGATGAAAATCGTGCCCGATTGGTTGCAATGAGCCTCGCGGCCCAGCGACGGTATGCCGCGCATCCAACGTGGGAGGCAAGTATGGCGCAGATACGAGAGTTTTTGTCGCGTCTTTTGTAGGCGAACCGGGTTTTAGCAGTAAATCCAATCTATTGGTATAGACGTATGATTGGGTATATCTTTTTTCTCCGGAGGTCGTAGCATGAGTTTCTTTGGTTCTCGCAATTCGATTTTAGCCCTTACGGTTGTGACCGCCCTGATCCATTTGGTATTAGGGTTGGGTTCGTTTCCTGATTTTTTTGGCATCATTTTTCTCTTGAATGCGCTAGGGTTTTTGACTTTGATGTACGCGCTGCTTTGGAAGCCTTCTTTTTTGAAGGGGCAGGAAGGGATGGTGCGGTGGGTCTTTTTGGGCTTCACGGCGTTGACGTTTGTGTTGTATTTTGTGTTTCAAGGGCCTGATGCCTTTCGAAATGTGATTGGGCTTGTTACCAAACTTGATGAAGCCCTGTTGATCGTCTCGCTCTGGCGCTATCAAAGCTGAAGCAGTCCCAGTCTTTTCGTATACATCGCAAAATTCTGAACAAGGAAAAGGCGTGCCACGGCACGCCTTTTTTTAGGGGTAAAAGGTTGTAGAACCTTGGGCACAAGTGCAAAAGAGGGAAATGACTGCGCTTAATCTTAAGAAAATTTAAGAACACTTAAGAGTTGCTAAGAGCTTTCTTATGCGGCTTAATATTTTTTTTGTGGGAGTATAATGCTCAAAGGTCGGAAATATTATGAAAACTTCATATTTTCATGTTAAAAGTTCAAGGAGATTTTTAAAACTATTCAAATATCAGCTTTATTTTTCCCTGCTGTTTGGTTTGAGAATTATGGTAAGCCCCTTCTGGCGGCCAGCAGCAAGAAATTCTTCGCCAGTTGCACACCGTTATCACCGATTGTTATAGCGCATCTTCTGAAAATTTAAATAAGGAAACCTTATGCGAAAACCCTTTCCCTTCTTAAAAACGCTTATCTTCATAACACTTTTTACGCTTTTTCTTGCCGCATGCCAATCGGCTCCGGCAACCACCACAACCTCCACATCCGAAGAACCCACAGGCGAAACGGTTCAAGGTCCCCCGCAAACCATTACTTTTATGATCACAGGCAGCCCGGAAGAACAGGCAGCCTACGAAACCCTAATCGCTGGATTTAAAGAAACCAATTCAAATATAGATGTTGTGCTCAACAACGTTCCCGATGAAGAGTTTGAACGGAAACTTGCTACGATGTTTTCCGCCAGCGCTCCGCCCGATATTTTTCTGATGAATTTCCGTAATTTGGGGGTGTATGCTTCCCAAGGTGCTTTGTACCCACTCGATACTTTGCTTGATTCCAGCAAAGCGCTCAGCCGGGGCGATCTATATCCCGCCGCGTTGAAAGCCTTCACCTACAACGGCGCGCTCCAATGTCTGCCCCAAAACCTCAGTAGCCCTGTGATTTACTACAACAAAGCCTTGTTTGATGCCGCAGGCATGGCCTACCCGAAAGAAGGCTGGACCTGGGACGATTTTGTCGCTGCTGCCCGTGCTCTGACGAAAGATACCAACGGCGATGGCACCCCCGACCAATTTGGCTTTGGCACTTCCGTTCAAGCGATGCGACTGGCCCCGTTTGTCTGGCAAAATGGCGGCGACTTCCTCGATGATTACGCCAACCCCACCCGCCTGACCCTCGATACCCCCGAAGCCCGTGAAGCCATTGAATGGTTTGTCAACCTACAGGTTGTTGAACATGTGATGCCCGATGCCGTTTCCGAAGAAGCTGCCAGTAGTTCCAATCGTTTTGTGGCTGGTACATTGGGTATGTTCATGAATAGCCGCGTGGCAGTTCCCACTTTACGCACCATCACTGATTTTGAGTGGGACGCCGCCCCCCTGCCTGTGGGGAAACAGCCTGCCTCCGTCTTGCATAGCGACGGGTTCTGTGTCCCGACCGAAGCCGCCAAAGACCCGAATCACCTGAACGCGATTTGGACATTCATCGAATACGCCTTTTCAGAAACCGGTCAATCTCTTCTCGCAGCCACCGGGCGCACTGTACCTTCGATGATAAAAGTCGCGGAATCGGCAGCTTTCTTGGAAAGTGTCCCCCCGGCCAATAACCAACCCTGGCTGGACGCCGGCGCCCACATGAACGCCTTCCCCATCCTACCCCAGTGGGGTGCCATTGAAGGGACGATCACCAACGAACTGAAACGTGCCTTTTATGGCAATGCGACCGTGGATGAAGCGATCCAGGCGATGGAAAATGGGGCCGCGGAAGCGTTGAAGTAATGCGCCTGCCTCTCTCTCTGTTGGCGTCTATGGGCTAACTCTGGCAACAAGGGTTTAGATGTCAACAGATGAGGGTCAGGTCTCTAGAAATTGAGAGGGCATGGATATTCCATGCCCTTAATATTTGTCAAAATCTGAATATCTAAGATTTTGACTATAAAAATAGTAACTATTCAACCGTAGACCTGACAGGTTTTTCCAGAGTATTTTGTGAAATTTCATCTCACTTCAAAACCTGTCAGGTCTGCTACGAAAAAAATTTTTATCGGGTAGGGGCTTTGGCCTGATTGCCTCAAAAGGAGCTATGATGAATAACCAACCAATTCTCTTAAGTTTGAAGCATCGGAGAACAGGACGGGGTGCCGTCTTTGTGCTGGGACTGGCTTTATTCCTGTTTGCGGGCATGCTCGCGGGTTGTCAGCGCGCTTCTGCACCAACAGAAATATCCTTTAGCGTCTTCGGTGAACCTGCCGAGATTCAATCGTATCAGGCTATCGTGGATGCGTTTTCCGAAAAACACCCTGAAATTAAAGTGAACTTTAGTTATGTCCCGGAAGATGCAGAATATCGCCAACGGTTGGCGATCCAGTTTTCGGCCGGAAACGCTCCCGATGTGATGTTGATTGATTACCGCCACGTTGCTTCGTATGCGGCTTTGGGCGGCCTCGAACCCGTCGGCCCATTCCTGGACAAGAGTAGTATGGTAAAAGCCTCTGATTATTACACAGCCCCCATGAAAGCCTTCACATGGGATGGCAGTTTGTGGTGTATTCCGCAGAACATTTCTAGCCTCGCGGTGTACTACAACAAAGATTTGTTTGACGCCGCCGGAGTGCCTTATCCCACGAATGACTGGACGCAAGAGGACTTTCTGAGCGCGGCCCGTACCCTTACGATTGACCAAGATGGCGATGGCACCCCCGATCAGTACGGGGTGGGTATCTCGCCGTTGCTGATCCGCGCGGCCCCGTTCATTTGGCAAAATGGCGGACAAATGGTAGATGATCCGCAAAATCCTACCCGTTTAACCCTCGATCCGCCGGAGACGAAGGAAGCCCTGCAATGGTTTGTGGATTTGCAAGTCAAAGAACACGTTGTTCCAGACCGTGTTGCCGAGCAGGCTTCGAGCAGTGAAAACCGTTTCCTCGCCGGAACCCTGGCGATGTACTTCAATAGCCGCCGTGGGGTGCCCACCTACCGCACCATCACCTCGTTTGATTGGGATGTGGCTCCCCTCCCCGCAGGCAAAACCTTTGTCACCATTCTTCATAGCGATGGTTTCTGCATGTCCAAAAACTCGGCGAACAAAGACGCCGCGTGGACGTTCATCGAATATGCCAACTCCGTGGAAGGACAAACGATTCTGAGCCAGACCGGACGTGTGGTCCCCTCCCTCATCTCGGTCGCCGAGTCTCCCGCATTTCTCGACCCCAACCATCCCCCAGCCAACAGCCGCATTTGGCTGGATACCGCCGACAAAGTTGTTCCCATCTCCATCTTCCCTGGCTGGCCGGGCATCGAAATCGTGACCAACAACGAACTCAGCCGCGCCTTCTACGGCATTGCACCGCTCGAAAACTCCATCGAGGACGCCCAGCGCGATACGACGGAATATTTCAAAGAAGCGTTTGACTTTTCCAAAGCCCCCGTGGAAGAGGATGAATAAGCCAAAAATCGTTTGACGAACTTTCTAAAATCCTGTAAAAACAAAAGCGCGTAGCCCACGCGCTTTTGTTTGATCCTATGAATTACTCTTTTCCCCGTTACCTCGCCGCGAAAAAAACCATAGACGACCGCGCCCTCAACCAGCACGTGTGGGATACCATGACCCGCGCGGTTTCGCCCGCCGCGCCGGGCGAACCGCTTCGCATCCTCGAAGTGGGGTGTGGCATCGGCACGATGTTCGAGCGTTTGTCGGAACGCGGTTTTCCGATCCCTTTTACCTACACTGGCATTGACGCTTCCCCTGAAAATATCACCTCCGCCCGCGTACGTTTCCTGCCTACTACTGATCATTCACCACTTACGCCCTACTTCCTCCTTGCTGATCTTTTCGCCCTCCCTCCCGAAATTCTCCCTGCTTCCTTTGACCTCCTCCTCGCGCATGCCGTGCTCGATCTCCTTGACCTCTCGCGCGCATTACCGCACCTCTTTCGCTATTTGCGCCCTGGTGGCGTTTTCTACTTTACGCTTAACTTTGATGGAGAAACCATCTTTCAACCCGAACATCCCCTCGATCCGCTCATCCTCGCCCTCTATCACCGCACAATGGATGAACGTCTGACGGAAGGGGTGCCCTCGGGGGATAGCCGCACCGGACGCCATCTGTTCGCCCACCTGCAAAACTCGGGGGCAGAAATTCTCGCGGCGGGTAGTTCAGATTGGGTGGTATTCCCCGGCGCAATGGGGTATCCAGGTGATGAAGCTTATTTTCTGCATCATATCCTCCATTTTTTTGAGCAGTCTTTATCCGGATATTCGGAATTACCAGAAAATCAGCTGCTTGCTTGGCTTGAAACCAGACATGGGCAAATTACCCGAAAAGAATTGGTATTCTTAGCCCATCAGTTGGATTTTGCGGGAACGGTGCAGCAGTTTGGGATTTCATGATCGTAGGATCAAATCGTTATCGCCTTTATTGTGTTATGTTTTGGTAAATACCGTTTTTACCTTGTTGGTAAATATTCCTCAGGGGCGAATCTGATCAAGTTGGTGAGCAAAGGAGAAATTGATGGCTGATGAAACACCTGTTGAGAGTGTAAATAGTTTAGTATCTCGTCTTTTATCAAAGCAAATTTCTACCAAAGAGAGGGAAAACTTGCTCAAAAATCTAACAGCCCTTGCCAGCAAGTTAGATGATAGTATGGAATACCTGCTCAATTTAGGAAACCAGGGGAATGACGAAGAAAGATTATTTGCGCTACGTATTGTTTTACCCATTTTATTTAAAGAGGAAATGGAAGGGGAAAAAAATCCTAAGGCAAAAGGGCAATCTGAAAAAGAAGACAAAAATAAAAAAATAAGTTTTGCTGTAGGGATTTATATTGCCTTACTTGGAAAATTTATTTCCAAAGCATTTGATGTTTCCGTCGAATATTGTCTGGCTACTTTACAGGAATTCGATAAGGTTCCGTGGTCTATCCAGCGTCAAGTCGTTTTGGTTCCTGTTTTGAATGTACTCAAAGAATGTGACAATGCCGAACTGAAACGAGCTTTAGCCGTATGGTTAGGGCAGAAGGTCCAGATGATTGCGGATGATGATGATTTTACGCTTCACCGGAGAGTTGGGGACGCATTAACTTATGTCAAAGACAATGAGAAAAATCAAGAAGTCCGTGATAGGGTTAGGGAAGCTCTCAATAAATTCTGGGAACAACTGACGAAAGTTCATTTCAAGAATTTGACTGCAATCATTGAGGAATCTGGGGCTACAGACGATGAAAAAACCCAGGCAATTCGCCGGTTATCGCATGTTAATTCTTTGGGGTCGCGCGAAGCGATGGAATATTTAGTCAAGAAATTAGTTTTGTGGATCGGAACCAAAAAAATACGTCTTGTCGAATTGACCGCAGAAGCTATCCGGTATAACCGTTATGCCGTTCTTCCTCTAATTGATGAATTTGTGAAAGAGTCCCGTAAGCAGGAGGCTGTGCGCGATGGTTTTCAGGATACTTTTGCAAGAGTAGTTCAAAGATTTCAAGGCGTAAGGAAAATGGAGTACGAGGCTGGTGAAGGCGACGATCTTGAAGAGGAAGACCCCACTTTGAAGAATTTACGGATACGGAGACGTATCGCCCGCCAACTGGCGGATATGAGCGATCCCAGATTCTTTGATGAGGTGGAGGAACTACAAGAAGGAAATAAAGATGCCTTGCGAAAACATGCGATACCAGCTCTTGCTCGGCAACTTCCTGTTGAAGATGATATCGAAATTCTTGAGGATATGGTACGTATTTTGGGGTACACGAGTGAAGGGACTACCAGCGGAAGGGAAGCTATTGATGCACTAGCCCGGGCAGTGGTTGGCGTGGATCGTACCTTGAATGCTCGGCGAAGACTGCTCGATGAATACTACTTAAAACCATCCAAGGCGCAAAGTGAAAATGCCGCGAATATTTTGGATAAAGCTATTACTGAAGCCCGACGCAACCTCAGAATTCTTCAGGGCTTGAACATTCTCGTTTTTATCGTGGGACTATCCATATTTTTTGGCGGGTTTGTCATCAGCATGATCAATCAGGATGCGGCGACACGGCTGGCTTCCGCATTAACCTCCGTGGGGGGCCTGGCAGGAATTGTTTTTCAACTCGTCCGTCGCCCTCTGGACCGAATTCAGAATTCGATGGCCAACTTGGTACAAATGGAAACCGCGTTTACAAGTTTTATTTGGGAGCAGGGGCTTAATAGTACATATATCCAAAGCCAGTATGTCTCACAGGGCAAACTTTCCAACGATGATATTGATGAGACGATTTTTCGTTCCCAAAAGACAATGGCTTTAACCATGGAACTGGTGGCGATACACGCCGAAACCGGAGTTCCTAATTTAGTCACGAGAATTCATAATTTAGAACCGGTGAATGGAGTGCCAGAAAGTGAGGTGGTTATTCATGGACAAAACCTGGATGGTGATACAGCACACTATAAAAAAGTCAAGGATGGTTTATTGGCTATCAACCATATTCCTGTCAATGGAAACAGTGTTTTAGCCTGGAATGCAGATAGTGTAAAAATACATATTCCCAAAGAAGTTCAGGGTGAGTTGGTCTGGATAAGTCTATTTGTAGATGGGATGGAAACCAACGCTTTGCCATTCCAAATTCTTCGCCATCAGAATGATGAATCGTCAGATGCCTCGATAACGAATTTGTCAGAGGAGACTAAAAATGAGTGACAGTATTTCAATCTCTCCAAAAGACCAGGATTTTCCGCAACCTCAAACGAATTCCTCTAAACAGTTAACAGAGGAGATATGTGCTTTATTATTGAAAATAGAGGGACAAAATGTAGATGAAGGTCAAGAAGTTCAATTAATTGTTGACCTGGGTGCAGCGGGTCAGGAAACAACCCTCGAATCCGAAAAGAAAAGAATTCGAGATGTCTTACTCAGAAGAGCGAATGCTAATTCCTATCGCGTCCGGCGAAATGCTTTGAAATACACCTTTGCCGTTATGAAAACCATGGAATATTTTGTGGTTGATCAAAAAATTGACCTGACGAGATTGACAGTTCGACGACGTGCACAGATCGGCAAATTTTTGGAGAAAGCAGATAATTTTGAAGAGTATCAAACCGCCTTAGATCGTTTCGACCAAACAACTTGGAAAAGCCAAAAGGAGATCGTTCTCAAACAAGTTCTAAAAGTGTTGAAGGAAGACGAGGTATCAGAAATTCGTCAGGCTTCCGCGGATTGGTTGGGAAATAATGCAGAAAAACTCGTCACCCTGGCTGAAAATGACTATTTCACCTATAAAACGATTGCGGACGCGTTGGAAATCGCTCGGAGAAAAGCGGCCCATCGGGCGTACATCGAAGATGAAGTCAATAGCATAAAATCTGCCCAGCATAAATTGTGGGATGAACTTTACAAGCAATCGTACTATAAGCACCTCAATATTATTAAGAGCGGAACCTCTGCTTCCGATGAGGAAGATGCGAGTGAGAATTTATACGCCGATGAACGCACCACCGCAATCTTTAAAATGGGCGAGGAAAGTACTTTGGGGTCACGCGAAGCAATCCGCGAACTGGTTGAGCAGTGGGTGAAGTGGATCAGGGACGATAAAGAGCCACACCTTGTCGAATTTACAGCAGAAACATTACGATTCAACCGTTTTTCAGTTTTAGCGCTCATCGAGCAATTAGGAAAAAAAACGGTGCCGCACAATTTAATTCGTGATCCGCAAGAAATCAGACAACTTAATCGCAAATGGGAAACTGCGGCCCAAAACGGGAGCCGGATTGCAAAATATGAAATCCTTGCGGTGGACTGGTGTAAAGAAAAATTCCGTCTCTTAAATGAATTGGAATTACACGAATTAGATCAATGGCTTTCTCTCCGTGAAGAAGATGATCCACATAACCCTAGCGCAGAACTCGTAGAATTAGTTATCGAAAGCCGGAAAGTTATCCAAAACGATTTTGCAAAGAACTTGAGGGTCCGGCAAAGGATTGCCAGACAATTAGCCGATATGAGTGATCCGGGATATTTTGAAGACCAGGATGCCACCTGGCAACGCATTCGTAAAGAACTACGAAAGCACGCTGTACCAGTAGTGGCCCGGCTCTTACGCACGGAGGATGACCCCGAAATTCGAGAAAGTATGGGACGCATGTTGGGGTACACCGGGGGGCAGGAAGCCATTGATACGCTTGTCCTGGCAGTCATCGGTGATGAAAAGAAACGAACCGAACGTCAGGATCTCTTAACGGAACATTACCTCGAGCCTGCCCGCGATAGGAGCCAACAGGCCGCCAATATTCTTCAAGGCGCAATTGATGAAGCGAAACAAACGATCCGGATTCTCCAGACGATGAATATTGCGACTTTAATTGTCGGCTTATCCATCGTAGTTGTAGGCATCCTCATTAGTATGACAAATGAATCGCCGGGCCTACAAGCCTTGGGGGGGCTATCCTCGGTAGGTGGCTTTGGTTGGGTTATTTTTCAACTGGTCAATGCTCCCTTGGATCGCATCCAAAATGCAATGGCCAACCTCGTTCAACTCGAAACCGCCTTTATCAATTACATTTGGGAATTGAATCTAAATGGGACATACATTCAAAGCCGGTATGTCTCTGAAGGCAAACTTCAAAGCGATGAAATTAAGAGCACTACCGAACGTATCGAAAAATCCATGCAATTGACCATGAATCTGGTCGCCAGGCATACCGAAGAAGGCACTCATCAACAGGTAACGAGGATCAACAAAATCGAACCCGCAGCTGGTTCATCCAAAGAAGAAATTACGCTCCATGGACAGTACTTGGTCGGCGATATTAAACAGAAAAAAGAACGTAACGGCATGGTAGGGATCAATCACCAATTAGCTTCCTCCAAATGCATTGCGGCTTGGGATGAATATCAAGTAAAAGTCAAACTAAGTGAAATTTCCCTTGCCAATGGTGTTATTTGGATCAGTTTATTCGTGGATGGGATGGAAACGAATGCACTTCCCTATCACGTACAGGCTTAACCAAAGATATGCGAAAACATTTATTTTTTAGAATCACTGACCGAAATCTCAAATTTCTTTTTTAGGTGTCATCATGAAAAAAGCCCTCATGGTTTGGGGTGGCTGGGAAGGCCACGAACCCCAGAAATGTGTTGAATTCTTTACGCCCCTCCTTCAAGCAGAGGGTTACGAAGTCGAAATCTCTGATACCCTCGATGCCTACCTTGACCCAGAAAAAATGCAAAATTACGCCCTCGTCTCGCAAGTTTGGACAATGGGAACCATCACCCCCCAACAAGAAAAAGGCTTGCTCGATGCCATTCGTACAGGGGTGGGCTTTGCAGGGTGGCACGGTGGCATGGCCGACGCCTTCCGCACCAACACGGAATACCAATTTATGGTTGGCGGGCAGTGGGTCGCACATCCGGGCGGAATCATTGACTATCGCGTGCAAATTACCCGCCCCGATGACCCTATCACGGTTGGTCTCAAAAACTTCACCATGCACAGCGAGCAATACTATATGCATGTTGATCCCTCCAATGAAGTTCTCGCTACCACCACTTTCGACAATCGCTACCTGGATTGGATTGACGGTGTCGTCATGCCCGTCGTTTGGAAACGACGCTGGGGCCAGGGCAAAGTTTTTTACTGCTCCCTCGGCCACATTGCCCAAGACTTTGAAATCCCCGAAGCCCGCGAAATCGTCCGCCGGGGTATGTTGTGGGCTAGCCGATTATGACCGCTAAAATTGGTATCCTTGGCTGTGGCAATGTGAACCGCCTGTATGGTGAAACGTTTCCCCGCCTCCCCAACCTCCACGTCAGCGCCTGCGCGGACCTCGACCGCGTCGCTGCGGAGAAACTTGCCGCGCGGCAAGGTATCCCCCGCGTCATCTCCCCCGCCGAACTCCTCACAGATCCCGAAGTCGAAATCATCCTCAACCTCACAACTCCCAGTTCTCACGCAGAAATTGCTCTCGCGGCCCTCGATGCGGGCAAACACGTCTATAACGAAAAGCCTCTCGCACTCTCGAGAGAAGATGGCCGCAAAATCGTCGAAACCGCCCGCACTAAAAATCTGCTCGTTGGCTGTGCGCCAGATACGTTTTTAGGCGCGGGAATTCAAACCTGCAAAAAGTTGATTGATGATGGGGAAATCGGTCACCCGGTCGGGGCAACGGCGTTTATGCTTTGTCCGGGACACGAAAGCTGGCACCCCTCCCCGGAATTCTATTACCAACCCGGCGGTGGGCCGATGTTTGACATGGGGCCATACTATCTCACCGCGTTGATCACTTTGCTTGGTCCAGCGCGCCGCGTGACCGGATCGGTTTCCACCCCCCGAACTGAAAGGCTGATCAGCAGCCAACCTCGCGCGGGGACAGTAATCCCGGTCGAGGTGCCTACCCATGTCACAGGCGTGCTGGATTTTGTGAATGGTGCGGTTGCAACGATCATCACCAGTTTCGATATCCATGCCTCGACTCTTCCCCCCATCGAAATTTATGGCACCGCAGGCAGTCTACGTGTTCCCGATCCAAATACCTTCGGCGGGCCGGTGTACCTGCACCGCGCGGGCGAGCGCAAATGGACGAACGTGCCACTCACAGGCGGTCCAGTACAGCAAAGCCGGGGTCTCGGATTATCCGAAATGGCGGAGGCGGTTAAGATGGGAAGCAAACACCGTGCGAGCGGAGAATTGGCGTTGCATGTGTTGGACATGATGCACGCCATCCACGAATCCTCTGCGAGTGGGCAACATATTTACATTTCTCCACTTGATTGACCTCTTTTTCATGTGAGAAAGCGCGGTAATGTTTTTGGAAGAGGAAATTTGACTTGAACACAAAGGGCCAAGCGTTTCACAAAGGTTTAGAAAAAAACCTTTGTGAAACGCTTGGCCCTTGATTATAAATATTTTACGGAACTAAAACCGTTGCTTTGCCTTCAATAACGAGCGTACCATCCTGGTTGTAACAGTTGGTGGTGAGGGTGGCGATAGGTTTGCCTTCCCGGACGTTGGCAACTTCGACGACAGCTGTGATCGTGTCGCCGAGGAAGACCGGCGCTTTGAAACTGAGTTCCTGCCCGAGGTAGATGGTGCCGGGGCCGGGAAGTTGGGTGCCAAGCACGGCGGAGATCAAGCCCGCGACGAGCATCCCGTGGGCGATACGTTTCCCGAACCGGGTAGTTTGGGCGTAGGTTTCATCGAGATGAACGGGATTGTGATCGCCCGACGCGTCAGCGAATGCGATTACATCCGCTTCAGTAAAGGTTTTGGTAAGAGTGGTTTTTTGTCCGGGGGTGAGTTGAGACATAGGAGTGGAGGGAGAAGGAGTGGGGAGAAACCTCAAAAATTATCGGTTTTGTCGGCTTTTCATAAACCACTCTTGAACATTGAGAGGTTCTTTGCCGTTGGAGCCTGTTTGCGGGCGCACGTACCGTCCGTCGGGGAGCATGATCCGGGTTTTGCGGTTGTCGGCCAGGTATATGGGGAGAATGTCATCTCGAATGTGGTTGACCATCGAAGTCGGTTCGATGGGGAAGAGGATTTCCACGCGGCGGTCGAGATTCCGACTCATCAGGTCAGCACTGCCCATGTACACTTCTTCTTTACCATCGTTTTGGAAGTAGTAGATGCGGCTGTGTTCGAGAAACCTTCCGAGAATACTGGTGACGCGGATATTATCACTCAGGCCGGGGATACCAGGGCGGAGACTACAAATCCCGCGGACAATCAGATCTATTTTTACGCCCGCTTGAGAAGCCTCATACAAAAGGCGAATCATTTGTTTGTCCACGATAGAGTTCATTTTAAAGATCAACCGGGCGGGTTTGCCTTTTTGGGCCAGTTCGATTTCTCGCTGAATGAGTTGGGTCATCCGCGCACGGAGGTTGATGGGTGCTACCAACATCTTTTGGTAATCTTTTTTGAGTGAATAGCCTGTCAGATAGTTGAAAAGGTCAGAGGCATCTTCCCCCAACGCAGCATCGGCGGTGAACAAGCCAAAATCTTCGTAAATAGTGGCTGTGATGGCGTTGTAATTCCCGGTCCCGAGGTGGAGATAGCGGCGCATAGTTTCACCCTCGCGGCGAACGACAAGTGCGATTTTGGAGTGCGTTTTTAACCCCAACAGCCCGTAAATAACGTGAACGCCTTCGCGCTCCAGCGTGCGTGCCCAACTAATGTTACTTTCTTCATCGAAACGGGCTTTAAGTTCTACGAGAACGGCGACCTCTTTGCCGTATTCACGGCGGGCTTCCAAAAGGGCATTGACGACTGGGGCATTGCGCCCTACCCGGTAAAGAGTTTGTTTGATTGCCACTACATTCGGGTCCCGTGCCGCGCTTTTGATAAAATCTACGACCGGGGAAAAGGAATCGTAGGGGTGATGAAGCAAAATGTTTTCCCGTTTGATAGCATTGAATAAATTGCCATCGTAGTACTCGCTCCGAAGGGGTTGCGGAAGTCCAGGTTGAAAGGGCTGGTCGCGTAGGTCGTATCGGTCAATATTAGAGAGGATCATCAAACTTCCCATGCCCAGAGGACTTTCGAGAACGTAGATATCTTTGGTGTCCACTTCCAGATTCTCGATCAGGATTTCCTTGAGACGTGGGGGCATTTGTTCCTGCACGGCCATGTAGACAATGGAACCAAACCTGCGCTCTCGCACGCTGGCGGTCATAGCTTCCAGGAGATCATCTGCCTCTAATTCTTGAATGACCATATCGGCGTTCCGTACAACGCGGAAGGGGTGAGATTCGACAATCTCCATCCCGGGGAACAACCGGTATAGGTTGGCGGAGATGACCTGGTCAATCCACACGAAGTAGTGGTTATGGGGTACGGTGCCATCGGCGCGGACACTACCGGATGAACGTTTGAGCGGTACAAGCCGGGGAAGGGCATTGGGGACTTTGATGCGAGCAAACCGTTCTTCGCCATCCTGATCACGGATCATCACGGCCAGATTTAGGCTTAAGTTGGAGATGTGGGGGAAGGGATGACCAGGGTCTACCGCAAGTGGCGTGAGGGCAGGAAAGATCATTTCTTCGAAGTATTCCTGAACCTGAGTGACCTGTTTGGCGGTGAGGTCGGCATAATTCAAAATATTGACGCCTGCCTTTTTGAGTTTGGGCATAAGGTCTTTTTGCCAACAGACACGCGCCTCTTGCATCAAACTAAGGGAGAGTTTGCGGATTGCAGCTAATTGTTCGGCGGGAGTCAGACCGTCGATGGAAAATTCGACTACCCCCGTGTCAATTTGCATTTTCAAGCCGCCTACGCGCACCATGAAAAACTCGTCCAGAATGCTACTGAAAATCGCAAGAAATTTCACCCGCTCTAGCAAAGGATGCCCCTCGTCCTGAGCTTCTTCTAATACCCGGCGAAATACTTCGAGCTGGCTGAGTTCGCGATTGATAAATAAATTGGGGTCCTTGAGGTCGTAAACGGTTTTGAGGTCGTCGGGGTTAATCTTTGAATCTTTTGTCTCTTTGGACGCAATTTCGGGAGCCATAATTTTTTATCCTATTCGGCAGAGAGTTCCTGAGCCGCGAGCGCCGCGCCGACAATTCCGGCTTCGTTTAGCATAGCTGCAATCTTAAGCTCAGCCTGAACTTCGATCCGTTTGACAAACTTTTCCGCTTCCTTACTGGCTCCACCTCCCAAAATGATTACATCAGGCGAGAGAAGACGCTCGAGGGTTTGTAAATATCGGTTAAACCGTTTGGCCCATTTCTTCCAGGAAAGATCTTCCCGAATGCGCGCGGCTTCTGAAGCCTTCCATTCCGCATCTTTTCCGCCGATTTCGATGTGTCCAAATTCGGTGTTTGGCACAAGGTGACCATTCACAAACAATGCAGTCCCCAAACCGGTGCCAATGGTGACAATTAAGACAACACCAGGGACATCCAATCCAGCCCCGAAACGCATTTCCGCGATTCCTGCGGCGTCTGCATCGTTCACCGCCCGCACCGGGCACATGGTAGCCTGCTCAAACAGGGTTTTGGCATCGGTGCCGATCCACGCCTGGTCTACGTTCGCCGCGCTTAGGGTTACACCGTTGCGGACAATCGCTGGAAAGCCGATCCCAATAGGGCCATTCCAGTTGAAAAAGCGAGCAATTTCACCCACGGTTTCAGCTACAGCCTGGGGGGTAGCCGGTTGAGGGGTGAGTAAACGATACCGCTCTAAAGTAAGTTCACCTGTTTGAGTGTTGACCGGGGCACCTTTGATGCCCGTTCCGCCGACGTCTATGCCGAGTATGTTCATGAGATTTTTAGGGGAAGTAGAGGTTGAGTAGGAGAGTAAGAGTGGAGAATAAAGAGTTATGAGTGGCGAGTGATCAGTGATAAGTGACGTATACCCATTACTCGTTACTTATCACTGATCACTCATCCTTTTAGTACTTCAAATTATACACGCTTAAAATCGGATAAAATACTCAAAAAAATCTGGAGTAGTTACTTGACAGAATCTTTTGTCCTTTTCGAAAAAGACGGCCCGCATGTGGGCTTGTTGACTCTCAATCGCCCGAAAGTGTTGAACGCCCTTAGCCCGGAAGTATTAGACGCCCTTTGTCAAGGGCTTGAAATCCTCAATGCCGATCCGGAAGTCCGCGTAATCATTATCACAGGTAATGCGCGCGCGTTTGCCGCTGGAGCAGACATTCAGGTGATGGCAAACGCCTCGCCAATGGAAATTATCCGCCGGAACACGCTTCAATACTGGCAACGGATTCAGGCTATCGAAAAACCCATTATTGCGGCAGTCAGCGGGTTTGCGTTTGGTGGGGGGTGTGAACTGGCCATGGCTTGTGATCTGATTGTGGCATCCGAAACGGCAAAATTTGGGCAACCGGAGATCAAAGTCGGGATCATGCCCGGCGCGGGGGGCACACAACGATTGGCGAAGGCGGTTGGCCCGTATCGTGCAATGGAAATGGTTCTGACCGGGGAGTCGATCACCGCGCGGGAAGCGTTCGCATTTGGACTAGTTAACCGTGTGGTTCCGGTCGAGCGTTATCTGGAAGCGGCCAAAGAACTCGCCCATCTGATCTCCGCACGTCCGCCCGTAGCAATTCGTCTCGCCCGCGAAGCCGTCAAATATGGCGTCGAAGCCACGCTCCGAGACGGGTTGATGGTCGAACGTCGGAATTTTGTCCTGTTATTTGACACGGAAGATCAGAAAGAGGGGATGGCTGCGTTTTTGGAAAAGCGCGAAGCGGAGTTTAGTGGAAAGTGATACGGGATACCCAATTTATGATAACACCCCCCTCCTCCCCCCTCACCATCGGCATCATCGGCGCGGGCACTATGGGCAGTGGCATTGCCCTGGTTGCCCTGTCGGCAAGGCATACAGTCATCTTGCACGATGTCGTTCCCGCCATGCTCGAACAGGCACACGCCTATCTTGAAAAATTTCTCACCCGCAAAGGGCTGGGCGAACGGCTAGCCAACGTCACCTTTGCCGCGGATTTGGACGCGCTCGCGCCTGCCCAAATCGTGATCGAAGCCGCCCTCGAAGACCTGACGCTTAAACAAGACCTTTTTGCTCGTTTAGAAAGCCTGTGTGCCCCCAACGCGTTACTGACCACCAACACCAGCACCCTCCCCGTCACCGCCATTGCTTCCGCGGTCACCACGCCCGCGCGGGTCGCCGGGTTCCACTTTTTTAACCCCGCCCCGATTCTCCCGCTCGTGGAGATCGTGCGCGGCGCGCTCACCAGTCAGGAAACCCTCGACACCCTCGTGACCCTGGCTGAGCAAATGGGCAAAACCCCTGTTGTGACCCGTGACACGCCTGGATTCATCGTTAACCGGGTGGCACGCCCCTTTTATGGGGAAGCATTCCGCTTGTTGGGGGAAAACGTTGCCTCGCACGAGGAAATTGACTGGGCGATGCAGTTGGGGGGCGGGTTCCGTATGGGGCCGTTTCGGTTGATGGATTTGATCGGGATTGACATCAACGCAACGGCGATGAAATCAATGTATGAGCAGACCTTTGGGGAGCCGCGTTATCGCCCGCATTGGATTCAAATGCAGATGACCCAGGCAAAACGGTTTGGGCGAAAGGCCGGGTGGGGTTTTTACGATTACCGGACAGGGGCGGAAGAGACAATCCCTGCTCCGCCGGAAGTGGGCGATAACGCGGGGACGTTAATTCTATCTGCGGGTAGCTATGCGCCGGGGTTGGCGGAGTTGTGCGAGCGGTCGGGGTATGCGTTGGTCAATCATCCGGTGCCGGAGATGTCACCGCTGGCGGGGTTGGTGTTGAACGGGAAAAATGAGGGGCTACGGGAGGCGGTGGTACAAATGGACGCGACGCTGCCCCCGGATGTGCCGTTGCTCTGTCAGTGTGTGGATGCTTCGCTATCGGAAATCGCAACGTGGATGGATTACCCCGAAACGTTAGTGGGGTTTGATGGGCTGTTTTTCCGTAATGGGATGTTGGTGACGCTGGTCGCGACGCCGTTTTTGGCGGACGAAGTGCGGGTGGCGGCGGAAGATTTTGTGCGGAGTTTGGGCCGCGTGCCCCTGTGGATTGGCGAATCTCCGGGGTTGATTTTGCCCCGGATCGTGGGGATGCTGGTGAATGAGGCGGCGTTTGCGGTGCTTGATGGGGTGGCGGACGCGGAAACGATTGATTTGGCGATGCGTTTGGGGGTCAATTACCCGCGCGGGCCGGTTGAGTGGGGCAGGCAGATCGGGTTTGGGAGGATTCTTGCGGTATTGGATCATCTCCGAGAAGAATATGGTGAGGAGCGTTATCGGGCATGCGTGTTGTTGCGGCAGTGGGCGCGCCAGGATGAAGTCGGAGGGCGGTGATGGGAATGATGAATTCAATGGATAACTGGAAACATTTAGGCAAATTATGGATATATTGGACGGCGGCAACCACAGTGATGGGGGCATTGGCGTATCCGTTGATTGTGGGGCTGGCGTCGTTGTTGGGAGGTTGGCCGATAGGGTATTGGGTGAGTGTACCGGTGGGAGGGGGACTTGTCGGTCTGGGGATTGGTTATTGGCAGAAACGTATGTTACGTGCACATGTGCAGGTGCCACGCACATGGGTAGGGATGACGGGGGTAGGGTGGGGTGTGGGCTTTGGACTGGTGGTTGGAGGGAGTGTATGGTTTTTAGGGTATGCTAAAACAATGCAAGCCTGGTATGCGCTGACGATCTATTTGATCACGGCTGGATTTGGGGGAGCGCTTTCGGGAATGGGACAGTTTGGTTTATTGAAACGCCGGTTCGAGAAAGCAGTCTGGTGGTTAATGGCGTGCGCGGTGGGGAGTTTGTTGGCCTGGTTGGTGATCGTGGGAATGTGGTATTTTTTGGGGCAGGGTGCGGATTTTCCCAGTCAACTGTCCCAATTCCCCGCGATGTTGGTGCTCGGTGGCCTGGCGGGGTGGATGATGGGGATGGAGCAGGGGGTGGCGTTAGTAGGGTTGATTGCTCAGGAGCAGTGGGAGCGCGAGCGACGGTCGGAGCCACCAATGATTGAGTTTTGAGAAGGTGTTGAAGTTCAGGTAAAATTTACCCCAATTGCTTCCTCAGGAGAAAAGTGAAAATGTACGGTACTACGATTGACCCAGTCGGTGATATTACATCCGACACCCAAAAACTGGCAGAATTTGAGGCCCGCGTCGCACATGGCGAAAAGATCGAACCCGGCGACTGGATGCCGGACGAATACCGGCGGCAGTTGATCCGCATGATCTCTCAACATGCCCACAGTGAGATCGTCGGCCAACTTCCAGAAGGCGCGTGGATCACCCGTGCACCCAACCTGCGTCGCAAGCTGATCCTGCTCGCCAAAGTTCAGGACGAGGCCGGACATGGACAATACCTATACCACGCCGCTGAGACCCTCGGCGCGACGCGGGAAGAGATGGTAGACGCGCTACTCTCTGGCAAGGCAAAATATGCCAGCGTGTTTAACTATCCCACGTTGAACTGGGCGGATAACGCGGCTATTGGTTACCTGGTAGACGGCGCGGCTATCCTCAACCAGACGATGCTCGCGCGGTGCTCTTACGGCCCCTACTCCCGTGCGATGATCCGTATCTGTGCGGAGGAAGGCTTTCACATGCACCAGGGCAAGGAAATGGTTATCCGTTATTCGCAAGGAACCCCACTTCAACGCAAAATGATTCAGGACTCGATCAACCGCTGGTGGTGGCCTGCCTTGATGATGTTTGGCCCCCATGATAGCCAATCCAGCAACAGCGAAGTGCTGATTCGGTGGGGTATCAAAACCAAAACGAATGACCAACTCCGTACGACTTTTGTCAACCAAATCGTTCCCGAACTGCACGCCCTCGGCCTGTCCGTTCCTGACCGGAGCATGGTATTCGATGAAGACAAAAAGCTCTGGCTGCACGGCCCGATTGACTGGAACGAATTCTGGCGGGTTGTCAAAGGGGATGGCCCCTGCAACGCCGAACGCATGTCTGCCCGCATCAAAGCACATAAGGATGGTGTGTGGGTGCGAGAGGCGTTGATGGCGTATGGGGAGAAATTTGGATAATTTTAATAGGTGGTAAAGTGATACGTGCCCCAACTTTTCACTTCATCCCTATCATTCATCGCATGATCACATCCTATGTCAGACACGCAACTCCCCCTCTACATCGTCTTTGACCAACCGGCAGAAGGTAAACCTGCCCAATATGCCGGAGCGGTTCACGCCCCCGACCCCGAAATGGCCCTCCTCAACGCCCGCGACGTTTTCGCTCGCCGCGATGATCATGTGTATCTCTGGGTTGTGCGGGACTCGGCAATTTATGCAAAAACTGCGGAAGAACTAACCGAATCCGCAAACCAACCGGCCAGCCCACTGACCGAGCAACCCACTCCTTCCTCCACCCCATTCCTCGTTTTCCAAAAAACCGTCCATAAAGGCACGCTCGTCCAGGTAGGAGAAGTGAACGCAGATGACCCAGTCGAGGCCATGACTCAAGCGACCGCAGCTTACCCCAACCCCAAAGCCATCGTCTGGTGGGTCCTTCCAGCATCCGCAATTTACCGCACCGATCCAGCAGAAAACGACACCCTCTTCGGCCCCGCGCACGAAAAACATTATCGCCACTCCAGCTTCTACCCCACCGTCACCCTCATGCGAGAAATCAACCTCGCTAACGAAAAACTAGATTGGAAAGACGAATGAACGCCCAACTTGCCCCTCACATCCTTGCCCTCGCCGATGATGAACTGATTCTCGGCCACCGCAACTCAGAATGGTGCGGTCATTCCCCAATTCTTGAAGAAGATATTGCCTTCGCGAACCTCGCCCTCGATGAAATCGGCCATGCGATGCTCTGGTACCAGCTTTACGCGCAATTGGTCGGTGAAAACCCGGAAACTCATCCCGATCAACTAGCCTACTTCCGCGAACCGTTTGAATTTCGTTGTGCTCAACTCGTTGCCCTGCCCAAAGGGGATTGGGCGTTTACTATCCTTCGCCAGTATTTCTTTGACACCCTAGAAACCACCCGTCTCGCCCATTACGCCCAAAGCACATTCGCCCCGCTTGCCGAAACCGCTGCCAAAATTCGTCGTGAAGAAATCTACCACCTCCGCCACACCTCCGCCTGGGTCAAACGCCTGGGCCTCGGTACAGATGAATCTCACCGCCGAATGCAAACCGCCCTGGATGAACTCTGGCCCTATATGGGCCAACTCTTTGAACCCCTCCCTGGTGAAAGTGAACTCGTGCAAGCTGGATGGTTACCTGCCTCCCTCACCCTCCAAACGGAGTGGCACGCCCAAGTCATCCCTTTCCTCGAAAGTGCGAACCTCCATCCGCCCGCCGTCAAAATGCGGACCCTCGACCGCACCCTCCCCTCCCAACACCTCGTTAGCATCCTGGCCGATCTCCAGCAAGTCGCCCGCCTTGATCCCCAAGCGAACTGGTAATTAGCCATAAAAAATTGCTCTTTGACAATTGACTATTAAACCTCATCCTCTTTCCCTCCCTGGCTGGAAGGCTCTAGCTCGTGTCCCTGAAACGCTCTATCCCGCCCCGCCACCTCCGCTCACCCTGCTTCTTCACGGTTGGCTCGGCGATGAAACTGTCACCTGGGTTTTTGCCAACCGATTACCCAAAAACCACCTCCTCGTTGCCCCGCGCGGGATTTACGAACCCATACCGGGAAAATTTGGCTGGGTACCTCGTCTCGGTGAATTACCCACGTTAGCTCGCTTCCAACCTGCTGTCGAGAGCCTGCTCGATTTGTTGGACCAAGTGAAAGAAAATCTCGATCATGATCCTGGCCCAATCAATCTCGTTGGGTTTAGCCAAGGCGCGGCGCTGGCCTACGCGTTCGCTGTTGCCCACCCCGCGCGGGTTGCGGCTATCGCAGGCCTCGCCGGGTTTGTTCCCCCAGACCTCGAAATCCTTGTGCCCAATCAACCCCTGGCGGGTAAACGCGTATTCCTCGCCCACGGCACCGAAGACGAAACCATTCCCATTGAGATAGCCCGCGCGGGCGTATCTATTCTCCAAAAACTTGGCGCTTCTGTTACAACCTGCGAGGATCGAGTTGGGCACAAATTAGGAGCAGGTTGTTTCCGCGCGTTGGGGGAGTTTTTTGCCTGAGACGATGATCTATTCGGTGGGGCGAACCTGATGACACTTCTCCTCTATCGGATGGTTCAAAATAGGTGATACACTCGATTTACGGTTCTCCTTTCCAATCATCACAAAGAAAAAAATATGACTTCGCAAAAAAATATTTCCTCTACATTTCTGGCGTTTTTTTTATTCCTGTTTGGGACTTTTTTAGTATTAAGTAGTTGTACGGTTTCGCAAACTGTTTCGTCAGCTTCGGAAGATAGCCCCACGCCTTCTCAGCAGATTACTGAAATCGCCCCTTTTACCAATACGCCATCCCAGTCGAGTACAGCTGAACCCGAAATGGCTTTCCAGCCGGGGCAACAGACGGTTTTTAGCCCTGCGTTTCCCTTGAAACTTGCCTCTGACCCGGCGGTACGGTATTTGGTGGATCAAAATAATCAGCCGTTTTTTATTGTGGGGGAGGCAGCCTGGTCGTTGATAGGGCAGGTGAGCTTAGAAGATGCACAACTCTATATAGATGATCTTGCGGCACGAGGGTTCAACACGATTATCACGACTTTGGTCGAAGGATATTATGCAGATAACGCCCCAGCAAATTTTTATGGGATTGAGCCATATATTCCAGAGAATGTTTTTTCAGGCCCAAATGAACCTTACTTTGCTCATGCAGATGATGTGATTAACTATGCTGCCTCCAAAGGCATTTTAGTTATTTTATCTCCCAATTATTTAGGCTGTTGTAATGATGGGTGGCGTTATGAGTTGGAAAACCTGAACACCATTACTGATGCGATAAGTTATGGTACTTACATCGGTAACCGGTACAAGAATTTCCCGAATTTGATCTACGCATGGGGCAATGACATGATCCCAGACAATTCAAATGTTGAAGAAAAGATAGACGCGATGGCTTCTGCGGTAAAGGCTGTTGATCCAAATCATCTGCATACCTTTCACGCAGTGTCAGAGATTTCTTCTTGGGAAGTGATGACGATGTACAACTATAACTGGATAGATTTCAACTCAATCTATACTTATAACCCTGTTCAAGGCGAGATGGAAAGTAATTATGATCCAGATGGGAATTTGAACACAGCCCCACCCATGCCCCTTTTCTTGTTTGAGTCGCACTATGAAAATGATTGGGCTGGTAAGGACGCCCTCGCCACCCGGCGGGAAGGATATGTAGGTGTGTTAACCGGTGCAAGCGGGTACGCGTATGGGAACAACCCTATCTGGCACATGAACGGACATCCGACCTGGAATACAACAGATTGGCATCTCCATTTGGATGATGAAGGTCGGGCGGACATGACCCACTTTCATGCCTTATTTGCTTCGCGAGACTGGGTTCATCTGGTTCCTGATCTGGATAATACTTTGGTTGTTGCCAATAAAGGTTCCGGGGACGATTATTCTGCGGCGGCGCTTACAGCAGATGGAAATACAGCGATAATTTTTTTCCCTTACAGCAAATCAGTGACGGTTAATATGGCTTTGCTTAATGGGGCAACCGCGAATGTTTGGTGGTTCAACCCTCGGGATGGTTCCGCCCAAGCTGGGGGGACCGTGCCCAATACAGGTACTCATTCGTTTACTCCTCCAACGAATGCGGACTGGCTTTTAGTGTTAGATAATTCCGATCTGAATCCTCCTGCTCCGGGCATCACTCCCACCCCGACCTCGACCCCTTCGTCTAGTCCTACCCCAACCTTATCTTCGACCCCTTCCGTTACCTTAACCGCTTCTTCAACACCTTCGGTTACCCCTACTTCTTCATCTACACCCGAACCCCAGGCAGATGTGTTTCTCCCGATTATCTTCTATGCTCGTTAGATAATTGCTTATTGCTCTTAGAGATAAGATTTGAAAACAGGAAGGCGATCGGGTTTTCACATGATCGCCTTCCTGTTTTTTACCTCTCCATCACATGCTCATTAAATTTGACGAATTACTTTTGCCGGAAGTCCTACTGCAACTGAACGGGGTGGAATATTCTTCGTGACTACACTCCCCGCTCCGATTACGCTCCCCGCTCCAATCGTAACCCCTCGTAAAACAATCACGCGTGCGCCTAGCCAAACGTTCTCTTCCAAAATAATCGGGGCGGATTCGGGGCGTTCATGGCGTCTCTCTGGCTCAATACGGTGGAAATCATTATCCATCATGATGCAATAGGTTCCAATATTGCAATTAGGCCCGATTACTACTTTTGCGTTTGCAGAAATTGAACAACCATAATTGATGAACGCCCCCTGCCCAATTTCCAACAGGCCTCCGGCAGCAACAAGTTCAGTGGTGGCAATTGTTGAAACCAGACGAACGCGGTCGCTGATACGAAGTTGTCCACCATAATTCTTAACCACCGGGCGGCCCCATACTCGGACGCGCGCCCCGAGGGAGGTGGCTTTGCGAAAATACCAATAAGCTCTAAGAAGCGCAAGACCGTTTCCGAAAGTTCCGAGAAAGTTCATAGTGTGGCTTCTTTCGCAATAATGGCTTTGGCGGGGATTCCTACCACGGTTGTATTATCGGGAACATCGTGAATGACAACTGCATTCGCACCAATGATGGCATTATCCCCAATACGAATGCCTCCTAAAATGCGTGCCCCCGCGCCGATAAAGACATTGTCCCCAATCACAGGAAAAGCCCATTCGTTTCGCATCCCTATAGTCACGGAATGAATGATGGTGCAGTTTTTGCCAATTCTTTCGGGAGAGATGACACTGCCTATGGGGTGGGCGATATACAATCCCCCAGCAATATCCGCCCCCGGAGAAATTTCCACCCCTCCCCAACGGTAGAGCGCACGCTGGAAGAAGCCTTTCATGAGAGGAATACGCTTTTGGACAAGCCAGGAACCTAGACGATACCAAAACATGGTTCTTAGAGGCATATGATAGTAAAGCAGGCGAAGGATTTGAGGGAAGGTTAATTTTGATGAGTCGGCTACTTGTTGAGGAATCACCCATCGAGCGGCATCCTGTTTAAAAAGCTCAAACATGCGCTATATTCCTGAAGTTGAGTTAGATAAGTACGGAGAAGAAATAGTTTCTCCGTTGATAGCATTGATAACGGCCTGGCGGCTTCCAAGTTCATCTGCAATCCCTTGAAAATAATAGAGATTAAAGAGACTGCTACAGGCAATGCGTGCAATCAGGTCAATGGAAAGGCGCGCGCCAATTTCGATGATAGCCCTCATCCCCTGCGTGAATAGGACGATTAACCCCCGGCGTCCTAGACATACCTGGACAAAAAAACGTGTAATGGCATGACGATCGTGATATTCCTTAAAGATGGTCGGGAGAAGCCAGGCATTATCTTTCTTAAAAGTGAAGATAACATCATTGCATCCATAGGCATAGGGAATAGCGAGCCATGATTGAAAGCTTCTTTCTTCGTAATGATAGCCAATCGCCTCAGGGCAAAAATAGAATTTAATGCCGTGTTTGTGCCACCGATAGGCTAGTTCCACATCTTCTGCTCGACGAAAATTTTGATCAAAGCCACCATATTTGACGAAAATTTCTCTGGCAAATGAGGTGTTTCCAGTATAGAACTGTCGCGCAGTTGGTGCCCATTCTCCGGCGAGCATAGAATGATATTGTTCGTTTAACCGATCTTGGCTCCACTTGACCCAGGGTAAGAGGTGAAAATCAGGAGGCGTTAACATTGGACCAATCACGACAGTATTTTCATCTTCCTTTTCGTGAACCTTGATGTGTTCAGCCAAAAATTCAGGGATGGGAAATACATCATCATCTATAAATACGAGGATATTACCTTTGGCTTTCTCCACGCCATGATTGCGTGTGGCTGCGACGCCTTGATTGGGTTGAAAAACAGGCGTCAATTGAAGGGGCGTTTGGATGGATTTAAGGTAGTCATCGGTGCCATCGGATGAGCCGTCCGAAACGACAATGACCTCAAACGAATCGAGGGGATAGGTTTGTTTTTCCAGGCCAAGGATGACTTTTTTTAGCCGATCCAAACGATTGTAGGTTGGAAGAATAATGCTGATCTTTGGCTTCATTGAGATTTCCAATCACTCTGTATATGGTGATTTATTTTCGAAAATGCCGAGTGTTAGGATAAGTTGGGGTTAGTTGGTAATTCAGAGTCTGTTTTCTCAAGAACTTTGATGACTTTGGCAGGGGTGCCTCCAACAAGCGTATTGGGGGCAACATCCTTTGTGACTACAGATCCTGCGGCGACGATTGCTCCAGCTCTCACTGTGACACCGGGTAAAATCAGGGCGCGTGCCCCAATCCATACGCCAGTTTCAATGGTGATGGGTTTGGTTTCATAACCGATGGCACGGCGTTCGGAAGTTCCAATGGGATGGGTGCCTGTCAAAAGCATCACTTCCTGACCTAGGCCAACGTTATTCTTAATCGTAATTGGGGCGCCTAAGTCAAAAAAACACGAAACATTAATCCAGCAACCTGTGCCGATTTCCAGCTTTTTATAAATATTGCCCTTCCCCGTTATAGTTGGCATACCCCAAAATAAAGTGCCTAACCCAATCTGAAAGCCTAGTAAGCGGAGTGTAGCGGTGCGGAGACGGCTACCCGTATAAGGAGGCCACGGCGCTAAAAAAAGCCGGACCAATAATAACCGGAAATGAAATTGGTCTACCTCTTCCTGAAGAACTTTTATCAAGGATGTCATTTTTTTCCCTCAAACTTTAAAGGTAACAAGCCTGGAAGTGGTGATGGATCCTTTTGCCAGGGGTATCGTTTTGGTTTGATGGCAATATCCAATTCAATAACATGTTCCATACAACTTATTAGCCCCATCATCGTGCCGACTAAGAGCATACTTTGGTTATCCCAGGAAATATCTACGTAAGCATAGACAAAGTGCATGATTATATAAAATGTTGCAGAAAGGATGATAGCTTTCAGCTCCCCAGACTGAGTACGTTGGAGGGTCCGCATTCCAACCAAAATTGCCATCCCGATTAATATAAGCATGGAAATGAAGGTGCCTACACCTGCCTTCGCCCAAATCCAAAGAATTGAATTATGTGTGATGTATTCCCACAAAACAAAAAAACTAATATCAGGCATGGGAACAATAAACAACATCTTTTGCCCAAACCCTACGCCAGTAAGGGGAGCCTGCGACATCGTGTAATGGGTGTTGATATTCTCTAACTGGCGATAGAGATTGGAGCTTTGATCTTTTGCATTGGCTTGATCTTGCGCCACTACTGACTTAATCGCTTGAACCGGAAGCGCCAGGGTGCTTCCAGAATTCCAAAAAGCGGCAACATAAACAAGGCCAATGACGGTCGCGAAGGGAATCAACATCCAAAAGACTTTGCGTCTTTCCTGATACAGAATAAGGACCATAAACGCAAGAACGATAAATAAACTCAAAAAAGCTGCGCGGCGCTGCGCTGCCATGTAAGTTAAGAGGATAGTAGGGAGTAAGAGAGAAATAAATATTCTTTTATTTGACGATCCCCCTTTGAAAAGCCAGGTAGCCAGCCATAATACAATTACCAAATTGATGTGAATAGCCGCGGAATGTTCGGTTAGAGATTCAACCGAACTAAGGTCGCCCTGAAGGACAAAAAGATAGATATAGGCTCCTACCAAGCTTTCAACAAAAAGAGCGAGAACAATTACCCAGATTAAGTGACTGGCATGTTTTCTCTGGGTAATCAAATTATTCGTGAGAACAAGCATGAGCGGTAAATAAAATATGGCCCGAACCTCCCATAGCGCAATATTTAAGTTGCCACCACGTCCCACTCCCCAAATTAATCCAAGTGTTATGAATAAAATGAATACTATAGAAGGCCAGAATAATTGACCTCTATAGAAATTGATTTTATGTCGGACTATATCTCGCCCAAACCAGGCGATAAAAGTCACTACCATATAAATTTCTGCCGGGCTGACAATTAGAGCATTGCTCAAGTACATGAGCGACTCTGAACTAGATAAATTTTTTGTGAATGGATACCAATAAAGCAACAGGGAGTCACCCGCTAACGAAAAAAACAAGATCAGATATATCCCGTACCTAGGCTCGTAAACAATGAGGACGATGCCAATAAAAAAGATTACCCAGGCGATTGATGCAGGTGTTGCGCCAAAGAGTAACAGATATATCAGTACCACACCTGTTAGTCCGGCTAAGCCTAAAAGCACGACGAATTGTGTCCATTTCGCGCGCTTTGCTAATTCCGGGGCTGTTGGAAACTGTAATAAATCCTGAAAGGTGTCAATCATTTACAATTTCGAAAAGAAGTAATAAGCTACACACAAAACAACTGCGAGAATTGTTAAGGCAACCCCAAACCAAACAGGTTTGCCATTCCAGAGAAAAAAGCCCCATATAAAACATGCTCCCAGGAATAACAAAAAGAAGGTCATAAGAAACTTACTGCTGGGGAATAAATTTTAGGACAGTTGGTGGAGTGTACAGTTTTACCTGATTCATCAGGACACCAATCACTGGTAGGTGGCTGATTTCATCCAAGGCTAAGCGTACGTTTTCAATCGTTGTCACACCTTGTTGAATTACCATACAGCACGCCTCTGCTTGGGAAGCAAGCGGGATGGCCTCATTCACAAAGAGTATTGCTGGGATATCCAGGATTAAATAGTCGAAATGTTCAGTAAGGTATTCGATGGTCGTTTGAAATGCTAATCCATGCGAAATCGCAGAGCGGAGGTCGCGATCTAAGTTTCCCGCTGGTAAAAAGGTAAGATTAGGCATCGCAGTTCTAATGACGGCATCTTCCAGGTTTACTTGTCCGGTTATGACAGCGGCCAAACCACCTGCTTGATAATCCTGGGGTAAAACGGGTGTAGGCCACCACCAATTGAGTTCTACGACACAGAAACTCGAACTCAGATCCTTCGCAAGTGTTGCGCCAACTGCGCGCGATAAGTATGTGGTACCTTCCTGACGGAGGGATGATATTAAAGCGAGTTGTTTCGGAAAAGCAGTTGTGCGACTTATCCGATTATACATATGTCGCACTCCTTCAACGACTTCTTCTGGAAAGGTCAGCCAGGGCTGATTATTGGGCAGAGAGACCGTCAGAGGATGAACGATTGGTTTGGGGGTTTGTTGATTAGTTCGTTTGCGCCACATTATTTTCGAATTTTTGCTTCGCTAACCCGTCTTTTTCCGCGTTTTCTGCGGGAGGAGTATCTGAAGAAGGTGCAACTTTTGAGGCATTTGTTGCTGAGATTCGCAAGCGTTTCCCTTGTTTTTTTGATTTTGGACTTACCGGAAATGAACTCAAAACAGGTAAACCAGTGAGATTTACGACATCTACTGGGAACATAAAACTGCGATTGACTAAAGTGCTACTGCCTATGCCAATCAAGCTGAGAAGTACTCCAACCACGCCAAAGATAGCCAGGGTGATAGCCATACTTTTGCGTGAAATTTCTGGCTTATCTGGGGTAACGGGGGCATCAATAAGGATATAGGTCTGATTGGCATTACTTTCAATTTGAGCGAGAGAAAGACGAGCGTTTTCAACGTTGTCCAAGGCTCGGGAATAACGTGCTTCGACTGTTTGGAGGTCTGATTGAAGTTGATCAATTTCTAGCTGTTCTTGGTCTGGGCGGTTACCTCGTAAGGGTTCAGGGTGGGCGATCAAATAATTAACCAGGGCTTCGCGGGCGGCATCGTATTCTTCTTGATAAGTATTTGACAAATCCTGAAAGAACTCCAGCGCCGTTTCACTATCAACACGTTCGGAATTTGTTTTCCATTCAATAAAATTATTAATGGAAGCAGATACTAACTGTGAGGTTACTTCTGGGTCAGTGTAGGATGCATTAAATAAGACTTGGTTTTGTCCTTGCGGGACAGCCCAAACATCCTTGCGAACTTCATCTAAAATATCTTGCACAACCTCCGGGCCGTTACTCATGCTGCTTTCTAAATTTGTTTTTTGAATGATAGCCCGCGCAAAAGCATCCGTTTTCATCAAATCAGTAAATTCGGTGGCTACCTCTTGTGCGGGCGAATTCCAGGTAAACCCAACATCGCGCACTGAGGTTAATTGGGCAATAAAGGACTCTTGTTGGACAAACAATACCCCTTTGGCGAGAAAGGCCGGTTCTTGCAGGAGTAAGTAACTTACTCCTGCAAAGACTAGCAAAATAGGGGGAAGAAGATAAATCCAACGGTGTCTAAAGTAGCTTTCTAATATACGAAGAAGAACCAGGCGGATCATTTATATATCCTGTATGAGAAAAAGGAAATTCTGTAGGTAAAAAAAGAGTGTTTCGTTTTGCCCAAGTCTAATAGGGGCGAAATATCGGTGTCTATCCACCGAAAGTTATGGATCAGGTGTTGGTGTTTGAGATGTTTCGGTTGCAGATAATGTCGGAGTCGTGTTGCGGGTAGTCAGGGTTGGCTCCATTGTGTTTGTGGGGGTAGAAGTTGCGGAGGTGTTTTGCTCTATGGGGGCCAACTTAACCATCCTGATATTATCCACATAAAATGTATTATAAAATCCTTGGTCGTTCTTGATATAAAACCCTGTTATATATTTATAAGCAGGATCATATATTAAGCTGTTGATGACGACTTCAATCTCAACCCATGTATTTGGCGGAATAGCATGATTCAATCCTAAAAAGACCAGTCTTGTTTCAGAAAAGGGAAATTGTCCCTCAATATAAACTGAATTATCCCCTTCTACCCAATACGGATATTCATTACTGCCGACAATTGTTACTGCTAAGTCATTGATGTCTAGAATGTCATTGCCACTGTTCAACCAAAAGTTCAGACTAATTACTTGATCTTGAGTAAAGATTTCATTTGTATCTTCGCGGACTACAAAATACATAGTTTTGAAGTCTTTTTTAGGAGAGAGCGAAAGTGCAAATTGCCCATCATGAACGGTCGTCTTACTGGCAAAGTTTGCTGTGACATCTGGATCGTTGAGGTACAACCAGTTTTTATTAAGTTCATCGTCATAAATTGTCGTTGTAATCACCTGGGGTAGAGAAATGATATTTGCTTCAGGTGGATGGGTTGGCGCAAACGTTGTGTATTCTTCTTGTGTAAGTTGGGGCGTAGCGTTGTTAGTAGGATCAATAAAGAATGGATGGAGTGTAGGGGTGGGAAGTGGTTGGGATGTTTCACCCAGTGTTTCGTTTGGCAAAAAACTGCAGGATGCTAACATACCGACTATTAAAAAATAAAGAGGTAAACGTAATGTTCTCATTGCTAATGCTAAGGCCTCCATTTATAGTGTATCGTAACTTTTATCTTTACCCAAGAGAGAAGGTACGTTCCTCTAATGCTCCCCTAAATTGGTATGGGAGGCTATTACACGGAGATTTCGTTTTTCTTTTTTCGAAATTTGCCAAGTATATTTTGTCCGACTGATTGAAGCAAAGCCCAATCCTCGTGCGGAATTAAGCGCAGTAGCAACACCATCACCAAATACACCAATCCACCAGCTGCTACAGGAATTAATAAAAATTTATCCCTTAATTGCCAGGCAACTCCAGCCATTGTCCCCCCAGCAAGAATGGTTCGAAGCACGTACCAGATATTATTCTTTGATAAGATATTTTTAGGAAGCATGATTAAACCAGCCACCAACATTCCACATTCCGTGATCAAAAAAGATAGACTGCCTCCTATGGCTCCGTTGCCAAATTGATTATCACACCACGGCACTAGCACAAGGTCTAATGGAATTGTCACGATAGTGGCAACTGCCATCACCGCAGTCCATTTGTTTTGTTGATCAATCGAAATAAAAAAGCGTCCAAATAATGTGTTTAGAAAAGTAAAAATTAATACAATACCCATTAAGGCAAGTATAGGCCCACTGTTTCTAAACCCATCACCATACAATAAAAGAACTACGGGCTGTGCAATCACAAAAACGCCAAGACCAATCGGAATACTCAATAAAAGCAATAAATCAAAGCTCTTTTGAAATAATTTATGCAGGTTACTTGAGCCATCCGAATACATCCGCGATAATACAGGGAAAATCGCCGTGATAAAAACGGTTGGGATAAACAATAATGTTCCGAACAATCTACTAGCCGCACTATACCATCCAATTGATTCCTCGTTTACGAGTAAAGATAGAATAATGACATCAAGTTGGGTGTATATTGTTAAAAAGCCAGCAACCAACAAGTAAGGGAAAGCATTCTTCAACATCCAAACAGTTTTTGGCTGGCTAAAAGTAAACTTTAATTTTTGAAACTTTTGAACAGCAAAAATTTGAATGGCAATGGCAACGAGCGAACCTGTAAGCATCATATATGCCACCATAATGACGCTGTATCCCATGATCAGTAAAATGATAGTTAAGACAGTGGCAACAGCTTTTGAAATCACATCGCTCAATGAATAATATTCCATCCGTTCTAACCCTTGCAGGGCAGATAAAAAACTCCCTGAAAGTGCGTTTATGAACATCGAAATGCCAACAATATTGATTACCTGGATAGTCTCAACAGGGTAGTTTACAACACGAACATAGATCGAAACAATTCCGAAACTGATACAAAAAAAGGTTAAGCGAACGATAGTGGACGTTCCAATAAGTTCCGAAGTTTTTTCAGGTGTTCGCGCGATTTCTTTGGTTAGTAATATATCCATTCCAAAGGTAATAAACAGAGTCATAATGCCCCAAATCGAATTACCCAATTGTAGTTTGCCCACATTTGCTGCCCCTAAATAACGAGGAAGGAAAACGGTTAAGATTAAGGCTAAAGCCCATGTAATAATTTGCGCGGCCATCAGGCTGCTAATATTTTTTACGATTGTGTGGCGAGTATTTTCCATACAGATGAAGGCTTAACAAGTGCTCGAATTTAACATAACAAACAGGATGGGTGAGGAAGCCTTACCCATCCTGTTTGATTAACTTTTAGATATTGCAGGGCGTTTATTGCCAGCGCAAGTTTTCGTTCAACTTACCCGATTCCATCAAATGCTTTAACCGCGAAATCCGCCGATAGCGAGGCCCTTCAAAATCATTTACGTCAATTTCAACGCGTTTGAAAGCCTCGTATAGTTGTCGCGCACCTTTGGGAACATCCCATTGTGGTTTAAATTCTGTAAGCGTATTCGCGATCTTATCGCAATTTACTCGGTAATCTCTTTGATCTGCACTGGCCCCTGGCGCAAATTCTACCTGGCTATGGGGAACAACCTCAGCAACAATCTGGGCGAGTTCGCGAATGCGGTAATTTTCTTTTGTCTGCCCGATGTTAAAAGTTTGATTATGCACGATCTCACGGGGAGCATGAAGCGCTGCAATGAACGCATGGGACATATCTTCGACATGAACCAAGGGACGCCACGGGGTTCCATCACTTTTTAACAACACTTTGCCTGTGGTAAACGCCCAAGCTGTAAGATTATTTACGACTACGTCAAAACGAAGACGGGGTGAGACACCATACGCGGTCGCACTTCGCATAAAAGTCGGGCTAAAGCTCTCATCGGCAAGTTGGGCTACATCACGTTCTACATATACTTTTGATCGCCCGTATGCGGTAATTGGATTGACTTCGGAGGTTTCAACCATGAAATCATTCCCTGCAGCGCCATAGTTACTGCAAGAAGAGGCGAAAATAAATCGCTGTATGCCGTTTTCCTTTGCAAGTTTCGCCAACTGTACAGAGGCTTTATGATTAATGTCATACGTTAATTCTGGATTGATATCGCTTAAGGGATCGTTGGAGAGCGCGGCAAGATGAATCACTGCCTCAATACCATCCAGATCTTGTGTGTCAATGTCCCTAACATCTTTACGAATTTCGATCAGCCCTGGTGTTGCAACCTCCTCGCCAAAAGTAGAGCCTTCATATAAAAAAGTATCCAATCCAACAACTTCATGACCTGCTGCAATAAGCATCGGGGCCATAACACTGCCCACATAACCGTGATGTCCAGTTAATAAAACTCGCATATTTGCCATCCTTTCTATGGAAATTTGATGTAACCTCTGATTCTTGGAACCATTATCAGATTTTTCTTCAGGTTTAGAAGTTACAGTTAATTTTTAGTTTAAATTCTATTATACTTACAAAACCTATCCTCAAGGCTCGCTGGTAGGACTATTACCTCATTCCCCAGATTTAGCCATCACGAATAAACTCATGCGTTCTTGTGTCATTTTGTGACTTTTCCTAAAAATTGCTTGTTATGTTTACAATCCTTCAGCTCATTCTATTTATTGCATTAAGTGTGATGGCATTTCTGACGGGGTACCTTTTCCTACTGACAATTGCCGCGACAAAGGCCCAGAAAACCACTACACTATCCAGTGTACAACCTATCCACCGTTTCTTGATTCTAATCCCTGCTTACAATGAGGAACGTCTTCTTCCATCCACCCTTGAAAATCTCTTCCAGTTGGATTATCCCTCTACTCTTTTTGACGTTCATGTTGTTGCGGATAACTGCACCGACCAAACAGTTATCGTTGGCCGCGCGGGGGGGGCTATCGTCCATGAACGGCACAACCTGACCCAAAAGGGAAAGGGCTATGCGTTAACCTGGTTGCTCGAGCAACTCTGGGCGACAAATCAATCTGACAACATTCCTGAAGCTTTCGTGATCTTGGATGCCGATACGGTAGTTTCTAAAAATTTTCTGCGCGTGATGGATGTACGCCTTTCCAATGGAGAACAAGTTATTCAGGCATATTATGCTGTGCGTGACCCATCGCGTTCTTGGGCAACGAGTATCCGATATATCGCCCTTGCCGCGCTCCACTTTTTACGGCCCTTGGGGCGGATGGTTTTGGGAGGCTCCGTTGGTCTCAAAGGCAATGGTATGGTTTTTGCGGCAGGGATAATGAAAAATCACCAATGGTCGGCGCACCTTACAGAGGATATTGAATTCCACATGCAATTGATTCTTGCAGGGGAACGGGTAACTTTTGCACCAGATGCCGTTGTCGAGGCAGAAATGCCTGACACCTTGCGAGGCGCCCAGACTCAAAACGCCAGATGGGAGCGTGGGCGAGTGGAAATGGCCCGACACTATATTCCTGCTCTATGGAAGGGTAGTATTAAGGCATTTCGGGCAAATCAGCCTCGGCAGGCGTATCTCCTTTTGGACGCGATCATGGAACATTTAATTCCTCCCTTTTCAATTTTTGTTGCCGCTAGTGCTTTTTTCTGTTTAAGTGCCCTGCTCCTCCCAACAGGAAATATTTCCCCTCTAAAAACCATCAATCTGGTTATCGGAATCGGGATCATCTTAGCCCAAATCATTTATACTTTTACTAGTTTAGTTTTAGTCCAGGCTCCTGGAAAAGTTTACAAAGCTTTGTTGTATGCACCCATTTTTGTGCTTTGGAAAATAGGGGTGTATCTCAAGGTGTTTTCGAAAAACGATCAACACGAATGGGTCCGCACAGCCCGCAATGAACCCTGACCATTCACTGTCTATGACCAATGTTACATCTGCCTCCCCTAAATCATCAGATACCCCGGATGAGCTCGTATCTGTAACGGACGATCAAATAAATGCCTTTTCTTCATCAACTATGACAGAAGAGGAAAAGGCCGCTCGGATGCTGGATATCTTTTCGGAGCGGCGGTTTGAGCGTACGCGAACCATTCAGCGTTTTCGCTATCGGTTGTTAATGTGGGTCATTCGCACAAAAATTCGAACCAGCCTTAAACGAATTTTAGATATTGTGATTGCCTTGGGGAGCATTCTCTTTCTTTCTCCATTATTTCTCTTACTCGCAATTTTGATCAAATTAGATTCGCCTGGCCCGGTGATCTTTAAGCAACAGCGTATTGGCAAGTGGGGAAAACCTTTTTATTGTTATAAATTCCGTTCCATGTATGTAGATGCGGAAGCACGAAAAGCTGACTTAATGGAAGAAAATGAGGCCGATGAAATTGTCTTCAAAATTAAGGATGATCCACGTATTACGCGCGTGGGAAAGATTATTCGGAAGGCAAGTATTGATGAATTTCCTCAGTTGTTAAATGTCCTAAAAGGGGATATGAGCCTGGTTGGCCCTCGCCCGCCAGTGCCTATTGAAGTTGTGCAATACGAATTTGAAACTATGTTTCGGTTAGATACCGTCCCTGGGATTACTGGCTTACAACAGGTCTCTGGGCGCAGCGATTTGAGCTTTAAGCGTTGGGTAGAGCTAGATTTACAATATATCGCCGAACAAAGTCTTCTCAAAGATATTGAAATTCTCATAAAAACCATCCCTGCGGTTGTCTCCGGTAAGGGAGCTTATTAATAATTGTATAAATATGCGTAAGCTTGTCGTTATTCTCTGCGCGCCGATAGATAACCTGAATATGCAGGAGACATTAGTGCGCATCGAAGATTTCATCCTCGAAGGGCGTAAGACTGGGAAATCTCATCAAGTTGCAACTGTTAATGCCGATTTTGTGGTGAAGGCTCTTGGGGACCCGGAACTACGCCATCTTTTGCAAGAAGCTGACATGGCAACTGCCGATGGGATGCCTCTGGTATGGGGTGCACGTTTGTTAGGAACACATTTGGAAGAGCGCGTTGCCGGGGCGGATATGGTTCCTGCCTTAGCAGAACTTTCTGCCCGAAGGGGTTATTCCATGTTCTTCTTAGGGGCTGCTCCAGGGGTAGCCGCCCGCGCGGGAGAAATTTTGCAAGCGCGGTTTCCCGGTCTCCGCCTTGCCGGCATTATTTCTCCTCCTGTTAGTTCAATTCTGGAAATGGATCGCGCCATTCTGGAAGAAATTAAGAAAGCTAAACCGGATATTTTGCTTGTTGCCTTTGGAAATCCTAAGCAGGAAAAATGGATTGGTATGTATGGCCGCGAATTAGGCGTACCCGTCATGATTGGTGTGGGCGGTTCCTTTGATTTTATTGCCGGACAGACCAAGCGCGCTCCTTTATGGATGCAGAAGATCGGATTGGAATGGCTCTTCCGCCTTATTCAAGAACCTAGACGCCTTTGGAAGCGTTATGTTGTGGATTTGGCCGCTTTTGGCTGGTTTTTTGTTCGGCAGTGGTGGTTTACCCGAAGTAAAGTGGTGCCCTCTCCCCTTCTTCCTCAAGCAGATATGCTCTTCCTCGATCAGGTTGCGATCCTTAATATTGTTGGGCGGGTGGACCTTAGCAGTAGTGCTACCATCACCCAAAAGGGTTTCGAGGCTTTAGCGGTTACCCCTCATCTAATTATTAATTTAGCAGAGGCTACTTTTATGGATAGTATGGGGATTGGTGCTCTTGTTGGCCTGGCCAAACGTGCGCGGGATGCAGGCGGTCAATTAAAATTGGCTGCTGTTCCCGAAACGATCATGAAAGTCTTTACGGTACTACACTTGAACCATTTTTTCGAGTTTATCCAACGCATCGAGGATGGCCTGAAAACTGCCAAATCCAGCCCTGTCAAAATGAGTGAATCCATCGGTACGTGGCAGGTTTACCACCTTCCGCGCCGGTTTGATGCGGAAACAAGCCCTGAAATCACCGCGGTTTGCACCCAATTAATTCAAAAGACTCCTTATCTGATCTTAGATTTCAAGGGGACCATTTTTTTAGGAAGTGCTGGTTTAGCGGCGTTATTGAATGTTAATCGTCTGGCCCAAGGAAACAATGGGAATATTCGTTTGGCGGGATGTTCAACGGATGTTCTACAGGTTCTTAAAATGGTGCGTTTTGATAAAGTTTTTTCCATCTATCAGGATACGGCTTCTGCCGCGGCTGAATCTTCATAACCCCAAATGCGTGCCATTATTCTTGCTTCTAACGAAACCCACGGGTTACACCCCCTAACCGAGCGATTCCCGACTGCGATGTTGCCGGTACTCAATCGCCCAGTTATGGTCGGCGTGATTGAACAATTGGCTCGTCAAGGCGTGAAAGATGTTGTCGTTAGCCTGTTTAATTTACCGGGAAGTGTTGAAGCCTATTTTGGCACAGGCCAGCGGTGGAATCTTTCTTTGGAATATGTACTCCTTCGCGAACCTATGGGAACGGCTGGAGCCTTAAAATGGGCAGAAAACCTGCTCACTGAAACCTTTATCGTTCTCCCTGCAGATCAGGTTTTTGAACTCAATCTATCAGCTTTGCTTGCCTGGCATCAATCTCAACAGAGCCTCGCAACGCTCGTTGTTCACCCCCGCGGAACAGGCTCAGAAGTTAACCTTTCCTCAACCGGAAAAATCCTTCAGGGGAATGACGGTGTGAATACATTTAGAAGCACGGGCATTTTCTTGTTTGAGCCTTCTGCTCTTCAGGAAATCCCTCCCAGGACGGTTTGGGATATTTCTACCGATCTTATCCCCGCATTGCTTCGTCAAAACCTCCCTGTGAATGGGTATCAATTGCCTGATTTTTGGCATCCGATTCAAAACTTTCAGGATTTCCAGGCTAGTCATTGGAATTATTTGCAGCACATCGAAACGCGCTCGTTAGAAGAAGGTCTTTCGGTTCGTGCGGATGTACTTCTACGGGCGCGTCCAGTCGCCCGTGGGATTTGGGTGGGGAGAAATACTATGGTTCACCCGGCCGCTCGACTATCTCCTCCAGTCTTTATTGGCGAAAATAGTTTTGTTGGGCGTGACGTCGAACTTGGGCCTGAAGCCATGATTGGCTCTAACGTACTCGTAGATGATGGCGCTACGATTGCCTATAGTACCGTGTTGGATCACACCTATGTTGGGCAACTCGTAAATGTCCGGCAAAGTATCGCAACCGCGGGGTTGTTGATTGACTCCAAAACTGGGCAAAGCCTTCCTATCGTTGACCAATTTTTACTCGGCGAAATTCGCTCTTTTGAATCAGAAAGTTTTCTCCAACGGTTGCCAGATGCCTTCATTGCTTTTTGTTTGTTAGTAGGATTGTCTCCTTTCTTGCTCCTTTTTGCATCCATGTCTTTAGTATCCACAGGACGCATCTACACACATACACTCCAATTGGGGGCGGAAACTGGCCCAAATTCTTTAGATAGCCTCCAAGGAGCATTGAAAAGATTTCATACTATTCATTTTTCAACCCAGCGCGCGGATGGGCGTTTGTCTAGGGTTGGACGGTGGATGATACGATGGGAATTTCACCGCCTGCCAGAATTGTGGAATGTTCTGATCGGGGACTTAAGACTTATTGGTGTAAAGTCGCTTTCTCTGGATGATGCGGGTAAAATTAATGAAAAATGGCAACAAAAACGCAACGAATATTCGCCAGGTTTTTCCGGACTTTGGTATCTTCAGTCCGTTTCGGAAAATTCTTTAGATGAAATCCTCATTACGGATGCCTATTATGTTGCTACGCGAAACTGGCGAGAAGATATTCGTATTTTTTGGAAAACACCAGCCGCCTGGTGGAAGCGTGTCTCGAAATCTCGCACCTGAAAATCAGGATATTATCCTCAAGTATAAAAGGGAAGAACAAGGACGCACTTTATGGAATTGCAATCAAAATCCATGAATAATATCAAAATCCTAACCTTATCTGGGCGTTTTGACGCTCTAACCTCTCCAAGTGTGCAATCTTGGTTGGATGAGGCTATAAAAACCAAACCAGTGCAGATTGTGGTGAACTTAGCCGCTGTCACTTTTATTGACTCTACCGCCCTCTCAACGTTAGTCGCGGGGATGAAACGTGCCCGCCAAATGGAAGGGGATCTGCGCCTTTGCAAATTACAGCAACCAGTACGGATGATCTTTGAACTCACCCGTCTGGATAAGGCCTTTGAAATATTTCCTGGCGAGGATGAGGCTATCGGAGCCTTTAGCCCATCTTAAACTCATGTTGAGACAAATTCTCACAAGAAATCATAGCCAAATTAAGTCTATTGCAGATGCCTGGCTTGCGAGTGGGGCGAGTTATTTTGCCATCCTGGAAAACGGAACCCCTCTTTTTGAATACCGTTTGCGTCAGACTGGCGAGCTAGAGCAACCCTTAAAGGTTTATCGTTCCCCCCTTGACTTGAGCACTACCCTTGAACTGCGTGTCCCAGAAAAATTAATCCCGGATGCTGAAGTCCGTTTGCGTGCAGAAACCGATCTCTTGGTTCAGATCGTTCGTCTTTCCACCAGTTTGGAAAGCCTTACGACTGAGTTGATTGACACCCAAGATCAACTCCTCGCGATCTATAACCTGACGCAAAGTACCCGTAATTATATTGATCTCGAAAAACTCCTCAAACAATTGGCTCAAGGAACTGCTGAATTACTCAAGGCCGATAGCGCCTTCGTGTTATTCGAGAACGAAAAAGACCTTTATTCTGTTGAACATTATCCCGCCCAACATTTGGATAGTTACTACGTAGATTTATCCTTCCGAGCCGTTCAACGCTATGGTCAGACTTACTTATCTAGCGAAGAACTACGAACCAAAGCGCTGGTAAATTTTATGTTGGTCCCTGTGGAGATTCGTGGAAAAATTTCAGCGGCGTTGGGTTTTACAAAAAAAAGTGGCGACTTTATGTCTCCTGATCTAAAGCTAGCCCAAGCCCTTGCTGAACATGCAGGTGCCCAGATTGATAATGTTCTCCTTTACAAAAGAAACCTCGATCAAATGCGTCTGCAAACCGAAATGGATCTAGCCCGGCAGGTTCAAATCAACCTTCTCCCGCGCAATCCCCCACGTATTCGTGGGCTTGACCTCTGGGCTTCCTCGCGTCCCGCTTTAAAAGTGGGGGGCGATTTCTTTGACTTTCACCAGAAAGCCGGCCCCCTCACTTTTACAGTTGGCGATATTTCCGGGAAAGGATTACCTGCTGCCCTCCTCATGTCTATGACTCGCACCGTTATTCGCAGCAAAGCCAACGATGTTCTCGTCCCATCGCCGGGTGAAATTGTCAGTCAGGCGAATGAAGAACTATATGATGACTTTACCGATGTGAATATGTTCGCTACTGTCTTTGTTGGACAATACGATCAATTTAACGGCCATGTAACCTTTGCAAATGCTGGCCATTCCCCGGTGATTTACCGTTCCGCTCAGGGTCAGGCACAATTATTGGAAGCGGATGGCACCGCCTTAGGGGTTTTACCCATTAGTTTTTCTCAAAACCATACCTTATCTTTTTGCCCTGGGGATGTCCTTCTCGTAGGCACCGATGGCCTCAATGAAACCCAAAATGAGAACCAAGAAATGTTCGGTTATGACCGCCTCTTAGAACTTGTCAATGCTGTTTCTCACCTACCCGCGGAAAAAATAGGGCAAACCCTTTATGAAGCCGTCGCAGATTTCGGCGTCGGTCAACCTCAATTTGACGATCAAACCCTTATGGTCATTAAGGGCCTTTAACCTCCATGTCCTCCGACACCCAACTGCCTAACATGATCCAGATATCCTTCCCGGCCACCCTCAACTATCTTTCGTTGATTGGCCCATGCTTGCGCGCCCTGGTCAAAGAGGCTTCTTCTGTTGAGGAAGAAACCCTTTCGTATTCTTTAGAATTAGCCGTGTATGAAATTTGTACGAATATCGTTCAACATGCTTACCGTGATGATTCCGGTCGCATCGATCTGGCTTTATCCCTCGAAGAACAACCCCAACGCGTAATTATTGATCTTTGTGATACTGGACAGTCCTTTACCCTGGCAAACGTTCCTCAACCCAATCTTGAAGTGCCTCAAGAACATGGTTACGGACTATTCCTCGTCCATCAACTCATGGACACTGTTGCATATCAGGCAAAAGAAGGGAAAAATCGTTGGCATTTGGAAAAAAACCTCTAAGCACTTATTCTCACCATGACCTCCAATAATCCTAGAATTCTCGTCGTTGACGACGAACCTGTCAGCCTCATGCTGTTGGATACCATTCTCCGGCGCAGTAGTTTTGCTGTGGCAACCGCCCTTAGCGGACACGAAGCACTCACCCTTTTGCAACAAGAACCCTTTGACTTGATGATTCTTGATCTTCTCATGCCAGATATGGACGGTCTGACAGTCTTGGAAATCTTGCGTAAAGACCCCTACTTCGAAAACTTTCCCGTAATCGTCTTTACCGCTGTCAGTCAGAATCGTGTGCGTTTAGATGCTTTTGAAAAAGGGGCTACTACTTTCCTCACCAAGCCTGTCAGTTCCCACGAATTAACCCGTGTAGTCAACAAATACTTACAAGCCTCCACGTTTTCCGCAGATCCCTCCCATACTGGATAATCCCCCCATGTATCGTTTCGGTTTCATCGTCGAACAAGCTCTCGGCCACATCACCCACGGCAAAAACCTCCAAGCCCTCATCCCCAAAGCCCCAGACGTGCAAGCGTCCTGGGGCTTTCCTGCCTTTGAAACCGAAGGCCTCGCCGCCAAAATCCCCGTATACAAAAGCAACTGGACTATCCGTGCGGGTTGGCGCACCCGCGCCCTCGTCGCCACCATGCAACGGCAAGCCCATCAGACTGGCGCACCCCTCGATGCCCTCTTCTTTCACACCCAAGTCACCGCCATCCTCTCCCCCGACTGGCTCAAGCGTATCCCCAGCATCGTCTCCCTCGATGGCACCCCCCTCCAATACGACGCCCTCGGTGCCCAATACGACCACAAAACCGATCCCCCCTGGCTCGAAAACCTCAAATACCGCCTCAACCAACTTTGTTATCACCGTGCCGCCCGCCTCGTCACCTGGTCTGCCTGGGCAAAAGAAAGTCTCGTGAACGACTACGGCATTTCTGCGGAAAAAATTATCGTGATCCCACCCGGCGTGAATGTCCGCGCGTGGCTCCGTCCCGATCATCTTTCTTCCCCTCCTCCCCCCTCCCGCGGTGTCGCCGATCCCGTTCGCATCCTCTTCGTCGGCGGCAACCTCGCCCGTAAAGGCGGCGACCTCCTCCTGAACGCCTTCCGTGCCCTCCGCCCAACCCACCCTTGCGAACTCCACCTCGTCACCCGCGACACCCTCCCCCCCGAACCGGGCCTGTTTGTCTACAACGACATGCAACCCAACAGCCCCGCGCTCAAACACCTCTACCACACCAGCGACCTCTTCTGCCTTCCCACTCAGGGCGACTTCCTCCCCATGGTCCTCTCCGAAGCAGGCGCGGCAGGCCTCCCCGTCATCTCCACCCGCCTCGCCGCTATCCCCGAAGTCGTCCTCCACGGCGAAACCGGCCTGCTCACCGCACCTGGTAATCAGGCCGAACTCACCACCGCCCTCCGCACCCTCCTCGAAAACCCCACCCTCCGCCAGCAAATGGGCCAAAAAGCCACCGAAACCATTCAAGCCACTTTCGACGCCGAAACCAACGCCAACTATCTCCTCACTCTCCTCAAGCAAGTCGCCGATCAACCCCGCGCGTAATCCCCCATGAACGAAGTTCTCCTCACCGTCTCCGGCCACATCCCCCCTGACCTCGAAACGCAAATCGCCCAGGGCACCCGTCCCCTGACCGATTACATCGCCCTCTCCCGCGCATTTGGCGCAGACCTGCTCGACTACACCCGCACCCGCGAACAGGGTGGCTGGATCGGGCGACTGCTCGAAAAAACAATGGGCAAGGATTTCATGCTTGGCTGGGCCTGTTTCCACCTCCGCAAAAAATACAAAGTTGTCTTCACCGATGGCGAACAGGTCGGCATTCCCTTCGCTTTTTTTACCAAATTCTTGGGTTGGGGACGCCGCCCGCAACACCTGATGATCGTCCACATTTTGTCGGTTCGCAAAAAAATGCTCTTTTTCGACTGGTTCGGCATTCAAAGCCACGTGGACAA
>JACKAX010000016.1 GCA_020634875.1 Anaerolineales bacterium
TTTCGGGAGGGATCGTTGAGGAGTTGATCCGTGGTTGAGTTTTGGGGAGTGGAAAAAGTTGACAAGAGAAATCCTCGCGGATAACAAAAAACCGAGTTTTCACCTTAAGGAACACTTCTGCCTTCTAAGAGACTTTTATAGAAGTGCCCACTTTCAGCGAAAAAACTCGGTTTTTTCAGATAGGGTTGTAGGAATGATTTTTAGGCCATGACCGGACTATGATCAAAACCAAACGCGGCTGCGCCGATCAACCCGGCTTGAGCATTCAGAATTACCTTGACCGGGAAGTTTGACAACATGGCCTTAAAACGGCCTTTGTGACGGAGGGCGTTCAAAAACGCGGGTTCTTCGAGTTTGGAGAGGATGCGCGGGGGGATGCCGCCGCCCAGGTAGATGCCGCCCGTCGCCATGATCTTGAGGGCGTGATTGCCGCATTCCGAACCGAGGATGGCGACGAACAGGTCCAGGGTCGCTTGACAGAGGATGCAGGAGGTTGCCTGATCCAGCGCCGTCGCCATGATGATCGGGGTGGGGTCTTCGCTGGCGGCGAGGCGTTCCGTGAGCCACGCGGGTTCTTCGGCGTAGCCCGTATCTTTGAGGTCGGCATACAGCAGGGGAATCCCCAAGCCGCCGGAACAGACGCGTTCATAACTCACATGCTCAAAACCCTTTTCAAATAAATATTGAAGAAGACCGATTTCGAGCGCATTCAGAGGGGCGAAGGAGGTGTGACTGCCTTCCGAGGCGTGGGCGAGGTAACGGCCATCCACGCAGGTCAGGTACGCTTCGCCGAGGCCCGTGCCCGGCGCAACGACGGAGAGGTTTCCGCCGGGGGCAGGGTTGCCCGCGCTGAGGGTGTGGACGTCGGACGGTTCGAGGATGGGGATGGCGTACGCAACCGCTTCCAGATCGTTGATCAGGAACACGCTACTCCATCCAAAGGCGGATTGTAGTTGCGCGGCGTCAATGATCCAGGGCAGGTTGGTGATTTGCGCGCGGCCCGCAAACACAGGGCCAGCCACGGCAAAACAGGCGTTTTCGATGGGGGCCGCGACCGTTTGGGTGAATTCCCGGATCATGCGTTCCAGGCTCGGATAATGGGTGCTTGAGAAAGTTTTCTGTGCCAGAGGCGTGTGGGGACCTTTGTCCGCCGAAAACAGGGATAGGACAGTTTTGGTGCCGCCGATGTCACCAGCTAAAAGCATACGGACCTCGCCTTATGCCCACCACATGGCGGCAGGTTGTTCTTTTAATAAGACCTCTTTGAGGAAGGAGACGGCTTTGCCCAACCCTTCATCAATCGAGGCCAGCGGGTCTTCGTGTTCGATGGAGACAACGTAGTCGTATCCGACGAGACGGAGGGCACTGATGATGGAACGCCAGGTGTACTGATCGTGGCCGAAGCCGACCGTGCGGAACGTCCAGGAGCGTTGCGCCATTTGGGCGTACGATTTCGTGTCGAGCACGCCGTTGACGGCAATGTTGCGCGGGTCCATGTAGGTGTCTTTGGCATGGAAGTGGTGGATCGCGCCCGCCAGATAGTGGATGGAGGCAACGGCGTCAATCCCTTGCCAGAAGAGGTGGCTAGGGTCGTAGTTTGCGCCGATGACGGGGCCGACGGCGTTGCGGAGGCGGAGCAGGGTTTCGGGGTTGTACACGACAAAGCCGGGGTGCATTTCAAAGGCGAGTTTGACGCCCGCTTTTTCGGCGAAGGGGCCAGCTTCCTGCCAGTAGGGAAGCACTTTTTCGTGCCACTGCCAGTCCAGCACTTTGAGGTATTCAGGCGGCCAGGAGCAAGTGACCCAGTTGGGGTATTTGGCATCTTCGGAGTCGCCGGGACAGCCGGAGAACAGGTTGACGACGGGGACTTCCATGGCGGCGGCGAGGCGGACGGTATCGCGGTAGACGCGGTCGGATTCGGCGGCAAACGCTTTGTCGGGGGAGATCGGGTTCCCGTGGCAGGAGAGGCCGCTGATGATCAGGCCGCGGTCTTCGATGTTTTTGCGGAAGGCTTTGATCGCCGCGGGGGCTTTGAGCAGTTCGGTGGGGTTGCAGTGGGCATTCCCCGGATACGAGCCGGTGCCGAGTTCGACGGCTTCCACGCCCATTTTTACGAGTTGGTCGAGGGCGGCATCGAGGGGACGATCTTGAAAAAGGACGGTCAATACACCGAGTTTCATGGTTTACTCCATTTTGTTAAAGTTTTGGTAACGGCGATTGAAATCGCACCAACTGCTTACGAAACCTTCGCAGGTTGGCAGTCAGCGAAGGCCGACTTTGTTGTGAGTTGGTGCAGTTTCAACTACCCAATAAAGGTGGTCAGAGTTTTTACTTTATACCAGCAGTAAGCATCTTACCAAAGGGGGTGAAATAAAATTCACCGCATGGTGGCAGATCGTCGGGGCAAAGATTCTGGCGGAGGTGCCAACGCGCCCAAGGGGTAACTTCTCAGGTCGGTCGAGGCAATATCCAATCTGTCGCCAGTAGACGAGGTCGCGGCTGTGAAACAGCGTCACACCGGGAAAGTAGGCAAACGAAGGAAATAATCTTCCCCGCCTCGGCAAATGCTAGGGGCGGGTGAAAACAAAAAACAACGTGGTTTTCGAAGGTGGACTTGGGGAAAACCTGAATAAAAAAGTAGGGTAAATTGCCAATTCGCCAATGCAAATTAGCAATTCACCCTACAAAACGGATGTATTTGTAACACTTACGTTTCCAACAGGCGACTCAAGTTTTGGTAGCTGATCGCCACCGAACCAAGTTCGCCTTTGGTAGTCCGATCCTGTTCAACAACGATGTACTTCACCTCGCCATACGCCTTTCCCGCGGCGATAATATCCGAAATGTTCAGCGTCCCTGCGCCGATTTCGGTGAATTGGTTATCACTAATGGACATAAACACTTCCATTAGAGGAGTGTTCGGTTTTTGCGCCAAAACTTCAAACAAGTTGACCGGTGTAACCCCGGATGGCATGTCTTTTTGGTGGATCAGATCACAACGTTTGCCGAATTTTTCAAGCCATGCGAGCGGGTCTTGCCCACCCCGGATGGACCAGTAGGTATCGAATTCAAACTTCACCAGGGCAGGGTTCGTGTTGGTCAGCAACGTGTCCATTACCACTTCCCCGTCAAAGGATTGAAATTCTTGGAAATGGTTATGGTAGTACACCTGCACGCCATGTTTTTGGCCCAGTTCCCCGGCCCGGTTCAGCGTTTCGCACAGGCCCAGCACATCCTGACGATTGTTGAAAACCCAAAACGGAATGACCAACGCCGTCGCGCCGGTCTCCGCACAGGACTGGATGACCTTTTCCCACTCCATGCCTTGCTTTGGCATCATGTGGCAGCCCATCGCCTTCAGCCCCAACCGTTCAAGTTCGCGTAAATGTGCGACAGGAGAGATATTCGGGCCAAAGACCAGCCCGTCATCCGTGACGGTGGTAAGTAATTCCAGGTTTTTGTACCCAATTTCGGCTACTTTTTCCAAGGTCGCGAGGTAATCGCGTTGTAATTCATTTCGGACAGAGTAAAGTTGTAATGCAATTTGGGGGTTCATAAGGTTTCCTATTTGAGATGAGGTAATCGAGTAGGCGGAGGATTAGGAGAGGGAACTGCCCGAAAAAGGGTAAAAAGAAGGTGTATACCCTCTTTTCACCCTTTTTTTGGACTACTCTTCTGAATAGTTCTTTGAAAAGATAATGGCTCTAACAGATTTAGCGTAATAAAAAACCGTTAATTCCCGATCGAGCCAAATAAATCAAGCGGCATACAAAAACCCACGCAACGCTTGGACAAACACATCCGGTTGCTCCCGGCGGATGTTGTGCCCGGCTCCTGCAATATGGATATGCTTACCCGAAGGCAGCGTAGCGACCCAGGCTTTGGCGGCCGCGGGGGGATAGATGGCTCCTTTGTCCAAATCTGCGGTGATGAGCAACGTCGGGCAGGTGATTTTCGCTACGATTGGACCACCGGTTTCGCTACCTACAAAATGCTCATCGAACGCGGCGAGGCTAAACTGTTGTTTAGATTGCGCCCATGGCAAGCGCTCTGCTTCGGGCCAGTTTGGGTTTTCGCGGCGGTTCATATCAATCAGTTCTTCGATACTTTTCTGTTTATTCTCCGCTGCCATGTTGCGCCATTGCTTCCGACCCTCAAGGGCTTCTTCAGAGGTTGCGGCCATTACACGAAACGGAGGCGGATCCTCCAACACAATACGTCCGGGGAGATCGGGATAAAGGCCGGCAAACAGAGAAATGGTTACTGCACCCATCGAATGACCGATCATAAAGGGTTTATCCAGCCCCAACACTTTTACCAACCCTGCGAGGTCATGCGCCCGATCGAGTGTGGATGCCCCGTCAGGCCCTGTTTCCTCGGACAGGCCATGACTTCGGGCATCGTACAGGATAATCTCAAAGTGATCGGCAAAGTGTCGGGCGATGGGCCAGTAGCACAGGCCGTTATCGGACATCCCATGAGCAAAAACCAGGGGCGGTTTCTGTGTAGCCGTGCGGTAAACGTGCAGGCGGAGGCTATTAGCTTGAATATCACTTTCAATCAGATTCATGTTTACTCCGTAACAAGACTAACAGAAAGCTGGATCTCCCGTAATTAATGGGATTAGCCCGAATTTTGAAGGTGTGTGGGGGTGTATATCTCACACACACCTTCAAAATTCGGAGGATTTCCCGCCAAAAACGGAAGAGCCAGAAAACTATAATCCTAACAGTTTTGGGCGATATTTCTCGATTTAGAAGAGGTACAGTTCACCAGTCGCCGCGGAGGTGTAGATGCCCTCTAAAATACGGGTGACGATGTAAGCCTGCTCGGGTTTGACCACCAATTCCGCATCGTTACGAATGGCATTCAGCCAGGTGGACATTTCCAGCGCACCACCATCCATATCTTCCTTCACCGCCCCACCGATGAATTGGGCGCCCATCGCATAGTTTTGAATATACAGTTTGCCGAGATTTTCACCATTCACACGGACATGGGCGCCGCCAGCCGACTGAAAGTCTGCCGTGCGAACAATGGGGCCAGACGCCGGGAACATATCCGCACCCGCTTTCGTGCCGATCAGCATCGTCATCGCTTCGTGCGCGACAATCATATTGATCGCCCAGGAAGCTTCCAGGATGACCGATGCGCCGTTCTTGAATTTCACCATGCCAAAGGCACTATCTTCCACTTCGTACTTTTCGGGGTCCCACGGCCCCATGCCGTTGGCTGGGCTACCCATTTTCGCCAATTTGTTGTACGTTGAACCAAGAGCAGATACCGGTTCGTAGTTATCCATCATCCACAAAGTCAAGTCGAGGGCATGGGTACCCAAATCAATCAACGGGCCACCGCCTTGGAGCTCTTTATCCATAAACACGCCCCAGGTGGGTACGCCGCGACGACGGGTAGCGAAGGCTTTGCCGAGATAAATCTCGCCCAATTCGCCCTTGTCGCACAAGGATTTGATGAACTGGCTGTCCGAGCGAAACCGGTTCTGGTAGCCGATGGTCAGTTTCTTGCCCGTGGCTTTGGCAGCATCCAACATCGCTTTGGCTTCGGCGGCAGTTTTCGCCATCGGTTTTTCACACATCACGTGTTTGCCACTTTCGAGGGCGGCGATGCTGATTTCGGCATGGGAACTGTTCGGGGTGCAGACATGGACGACATCAATGTCTTTCTGAGCCACGACTTCGCGGTAATCTAAATAAACTTTCGCGTCGGGTGCGCCGAATTTTTGGGCGGAGGTTTCTGCACGTTCGCGAATGATGTCGCAAAACGCGACAATTTCTACATCGTCGTGCAAGCGCAACATCGGCAAGTGCTTGCGATTGGCAATAAAACCACAGCCTACGATACCAACTTTAATTTTAGACATAGTGTTAATCCTTTATTGTGAATTGAAACCATTTCTTAAGAGAATGGATGGTTAACGTGGTAAGCAAAAACGCTTCCACAGGTTATTTTCCAAAGATATTTTGGAGAAAAAGATGAGTTTTCGTAATTACAATTTGCTTCGCTCGTTATTTCACGCTTACCCCTCCAATGAAAAAATAAAGAAACCACCTGTACTAACACATCGTGAACAATGGCGAAAACAGTATAATTATCTTGCGCGTAATTGTAACGTAATTAGGCCTGGAAAGAAGATTTCCCTATAAGAAAGGAAAAGGTCTGTTATTTCAACCTGTTATTTCGGAAGCCAATTAATTCCACCAAAAATTTATGATCACCATTGATAACATCCACAAATCCTACCTGATGGGCAAAGAAGCTGTCCCGGCCTTGCGAGGGGTTTCGCTGGAAATCGCGCAAGGTGAATTCGTCTGCCTGATGGGGCCAAGCGGTTCGGGCAAAACCACCTTACTCAACATCATCGGCGGGCTGGACGAACCCAGCCGGGGGCACATCACTATTGACAGCCAGAACCTCGTCGCAATGTCCGAAAACGAACTCGCCCGCCTACGCTTGACGAAGATGGGCTTTATCTTCCAGAACTATAACCTGCTAGCAAACTTCACCGCACTGGAAAATGTCGAAGCCCCCATGGTGTTGGCAAAAACCAGCCGCAAGGAACGCCACCAACGCGCCTTGATTCTCCTCTCAAAGGTTGGCCTCGCGGACCGTGCTCATCATTACCCTAGCGAACTATCCGGTGGACAGCAACAGCGCGTCGCTATCGCCCGTGCGCTGGCGAACAACCCCACCATTCTGATAGGGGACGAAGTGACGGGCGATCTGGATAGCGAGACGGGTCTGGCGATTATGCACCTTCTTGCTGATCTCAATGCGGAAGGAATGACCATCGTTTTTGTCACGCACGATGCCCGCATGGCAGAGTTCGCCCAGCGGGTCATCCACATATCTGATGGCAAACTTATGAGCGATAATGAACCCCATGATCGTTAAATACGTTCTCAAGAATTTCTCCCGGCGTAAGGTTCGCACGATCTTGATGATCCTGTCTCTGCTTGTCAGCACGGGTTTAATTATCACGATGAGCGCCACCGTAGCAACTGTACAACAATCCATCATTGACCTGATCGCCAACGAAGTAGGCCGGGCAGACCTCACCATCACCAAAAAAGATACGGCATCCCAGCTATTTATTCCGATTAGCCAAACCCTAGCCACGATTGCAGGGGCCGATCCCCGTATTCAGGCTGTTTTCCCCCGGATCGAGCTTTCGGCAGAAACGGATATTTCTGGACAACGCGGGCAGGTGTACCTGGTGGGTCTCGATAGCGCGCGGGATGACATTGGTACGGTGGAAGTTTTGGAAGGAGACTATACGCTGGGCAATGGGCATGTCGCGATTAGCCGTTTTTCAGCCAACTCACTAGGATTGTCTTTAGGAGATCGCTTCACTGTGGCGTACACGTTCCCGATTCCGCGCGAGCCGGGCAAACCCGCCGAAGAAGGGATCAGTTCTGTACGCTATCAACGCCAGTTCACCGTCGGAGCCATCGTCAACGCGGGGGATGTCGCGCGGGCAAACGGTATTCTGGTGGAACTCAGTGATTTGCAATCCTGGCTCAACCTGTCCGGTCAAGCCAATCAGATGCTTGTGGTTGTGGACCCCGATCTGTACGCGACGAACGACTCGGAAGCCGCGGCTCTTACTGTACGATCCGTCGCCCGCGCAGTGCAACAACAGTTGGGGGACTCGTACCTTTACAACATGGATTTAGCCGCGGGGTTGAGTGAATCTTCGCAGGTTTTTCTGGCTCTTCAAGCCCTAATTAATACATATGGGTTGATTTCGTTAGGGGTTGTCGGTTTATTAGTACACACGCTGGTAATGACCAACGTACAGGAACAGCGACGTGACATGGCGGTTTTGCGAATTCTCGGTGGCCAGCGTAATCTATTGTTTGGTTTGATCATCGTTGAGGTGATCATTATTGGATTAGTGGGGGTAGGGTTAGGAATTTTTTTGGGCCAGGGATTGATGACCTATGTCTTGATTCCTTTGCTGAAATACTTTTTGACACAAGAAGGGCTAACCTTACGACTGGTTCCTCAGCTCTCGGTCTCCGCCGTACTTCCCCCTGTTATTTCAGCGTTCACTGTGCTGATTTTGAGCAGTCTCAAACCTGCCACTGAGGCTTCCCGCACCAAAGTCATCCATGCGATTAATCCGAGTGTTGCAGACAATATTCAACTTGAGGACTTAACCCAATTGCGCGAACGGCGTCCCGACGGCAAGATGTTTCTTGCAGGGCTGGCAATCTCATCGATCTTCATCCTGGTAACTGGGTTTCAAGCGTTTAGTTATTTCGGCGGAGAAATTTTATTGGTTGTTTTTGTGATGATGGGGCTGATGGGAATGGTACTTGGTGTGAGTTTAATGTTTTTCATTACTACTGTGCCGTTTGAACGGTTGGTCCTGGCCGTCATGGGATTGATCGCCCCGCGTGTGACGTACTTTGCCCGGCGCAATGTCAGCCGCGGGAAAACGCGCAACACCCTCATCGCATTGCTTGTCTTATTCAGTGCTGTTCTCCCCAGTTTCCTCGGCACGCAGGCGCAGTTGGAACTAGCAAACAACGAAACTCGATCCAAAATGCAATTCGGCGCATCAGTTAAGATTGAATCGTTTTCAAGGTGGAATGAAAATGTTGAGGCTTTCAAGCCCAGCCTTGTCCACAACGAATTTGCCGCTATCCCCGGCATGGATCAGGTAGTCGGGCTGTCGAACCCGTACAATACCCGCGTGCGAGATTTAGTCGGTTTCCGTCGGGCAAATGTGGATATCCTCGGCGTGGACGGCGATCTTTCCCTTGTGGTGTTCGACGAGATGATGGAATTCACTGCAGGCGGGCCAGAATCCCTCCAGACCATTCTCGCCCACCCCAATACTGTCATCATCAGCGAAGGATTGGCAAAATATCTGGCGGTTGGTGTAGGCGACACCATCGAACTACAAGGGGAAGGGCTTGACCATTTGGAAAACGTACTTGTGGTTGGGATTGCTCGTCGAATTCCCGGCATTAATGGCATTACGCGAAGCCGTATAGAGGCGCAAAACATCAGCACCATCCTGGTTTCGATGCTGCATTATGCGCGGTTAGTGACCGAACTAGACCGCCCCCTCCCTGAAGCAGACGCACCAATGCTCGGCGTTGTACTAGGCACCCTCACGCCAGAAGCAAACCCGGACAAAATTGCCGAAATACTCTACGACCAATACGGAAACGGCAACAATTTCTGGGTAAATATGCTGGCCTGGCAGTTGGATGAAAGTCGTGGAAATATGATGTTTTTTGTCATCCTGCTTTTGGCGTTAACAGGCATATCTTTCACGACGGCGGTCTTTGCCGTATTTGCCGTCATTTACGTTACCATTTATGCGCGCAGGCTCGAGATCGGGATGTTGAAGGCGATGGGGATGTTGCGCAGAGAATTGAACGGAATGCTAATGGTTGAAGCCATCGCAATGACGATGGGTTCGGCGTTTGCGGGCATTGCCGCGGGAGCGAGTATGGCTTACCTCAATTATTATGTGGATGCCATCATGCAACAAATGCCCGTGCAATTTGCGGTTGATAAAATTGCCACCCCTGCTATTATCATAATGGTCGTACTTGCAAGTATTATGGCCGCGGCCTTTTCTGCCCGGCGCATTGTTCGCAAACAGGCCGTTGAAATCTTACGTATGAATTAAGGTATAAGCGAATGAACGCTAAACGTATATTCCTCTTCTTCATTTTGTTTGTTCTATTAACCGGATGTACAAATGAACCGGTTGAAATCGCTCCTCAACCCACCGCAACACTTGAAACCGGGACAGAAGTCAACGCCCCCCTCTTAGAAGTGACGGACAGCGTTACCATACTCGCCGAAGGAGTAATGCAAACTGTCCAACCGGTGTTAGCCTTGTCGTTTGAAACCAGTGGGAAACTCCTCGAAATCCATGTTCAACCCGGCGATCTGGTTCAAGCGGGAGACCTGATCGCAACTCTGGATGACGCAGTTTTACAAGATGGCATTGCCCAGGCACAACTCCAGGTTGATCGGGCAGAAAACAGCCTCTCGCAGGCTCAACAAACGCTTACTTCTCTTCAAACGGATTTACCACTTCGGCAGGCCGAGGCTCAGCAAACCCTCGCCGTAGCGCAGGAAAATGTCCGATTAGCTGAAGCACAACTCAATGGCCTGGACGCCCCAGCCTCAGAAGCTGCCATCACTCAAGCGCAAGCGGATGTTTTATTTGCCAAGCAGCGTCTCGAAAAAGCTAAAAAAGATTATGCACCCTACCGCGACAAACCAGACACTAATCTCAACAAGGCTTACTTCGGTACGGTCTGGGCTGACGCGCAATTAGCCTACGATGCCGCCGTGCGCCATCTCAATGCGCTCACAGGCATCGCCAGCGAACAAACACGCGCCCAACTTGAAGCCGATCTAGCAGTGGCCCAGGCACAATTGGACCAAGCGCAAACCAATCTGGAAAATTTGATGAGTGGAAAACTGGATGAATCTGCCCAATTGAGTATTGACCTGGCAGAGATCAATCTGACTGAAAGCCAGGCAAATCTGGAACAAGCACAAGCCAATCTTGCCAAAGTACGCCTGTACGCCCCGTGGAGTGGTGCAATCCTGACCGTTGAAGTTTCTCCGGGGGGCATAGTTGGTGGAGGAACGCCTATTGTCACTTTGTTGAATGTCAGCCAGTTAGAATTTTACACAATCAACGTCAGCGAACGCGACCTGGCCCAAATTTTCCCCGGACAAATTGCCACAATCACTTTAAAAGCCTATCCAAACAACCCCATTCCCGCAACGGTTTTGCGAATTGGCTGGCAAGCTGGCGAACCCGTGGGAGATACGGCAACGTTCCCCGTTGTACTTGTACTAGATGAAACGGGCTTTGAAATTCGCCCCGGGATGACAGGGAGAGTAGAAATTTATGCTAATCCGTGACAGACGCTCCCTTTTTTGTCTCCAAAAAAAGAAGTCGCGGAAGAAGTTTTTTTTGTAAATCTACGCGAACCAGACCGGGGGAGCAGGTGCGAGCGTCCGGGTGGGGTTAAGAGGTTTTTTCGGTTTCGAGGCATTCAAGAACGGAAGGAGATGATTTCCAAAATCGTTTTCGCTTCTCCACCGGAAAGGTTTTTATCCCCCAATGCCTTGTAAACGCGAAATAGAAACTGGCTGGTGTCTTCCACAAACTGATCCATCCGCGCTTTGGGGAGGTAAAGGTACGGGCGCAAATAGGCTGCCTGCACCCAAGCATCCGTTTCCTGATAAAACTGTTGAATGTAGGCCACGCGCTGTTGCACGGCTTCGATAGGCACGAAATAGAGATAATTGGTTTCGTATTTGCAGTGCAGAAATACCTGCCAGAAAAGGGCGTGGGGATAGTCACGCACATAGATAAAATCGAGGCCGTACCAGTCCCGTTTGGTTTCCCGCACAAAATCATCTACATCTTTGGCGAACCAGTCCGCATATTTTTCTTTGTGGGGACGCCAAATTTCAACCGCCCAAAGGTTGTCGGTAATTAGGTGGAAGAAGTAGCCGAGGAGAAAGGAAAACTGTTTGCAATCCTCGTGCGAAACGTCCTTCAAATATTTCCGGTAAAAATCTAAATCAGCGATCCCCCAGGTTTCGTCCTCGTTCCCGAAGTGGGTGATGTGTTTGGGTGGGGTAAAGGTTTGCCACTTCTCATCGGCGATACCAGAGTCGGGGGCGATGTTGCCGATGGCGAACATTTCAGGATCGAGGTTGTCAATTTTTTTGAGGAGTTTATCCGCGATGCGGAGGTGACAAATCCAGGTGCCCATTTTTTACCATCCCAACCATTTTACCGGCTCAATCTCAATCAACAGACCATAATCCCCATCTGCGGCATAATCCCAATCGTATTTTGCTTGATAAATCGCGCGGACTTCTTCCGGGCCAGGTTTGGGGATGGGGTGCGCGGTTCCCTCGCAAATGATTGGATGCAATCCGTCTTCAAGGGCGAGAGCCACGCGGGGATTTTGCATAAAGTTCCGGGCTTTGACGCTCTTTTCGGGAATGCAGATATAGATTTTCTCAGCAAACCACGCAAACCAAACCGGGGTGAGGTGCGGGCGTCCATCTGTGCGAGTAGTGGCGACCCAAATATTTTTTTCAGTGTCAAGACGTTGGAGGGTGGTTGGAGATAAAGTTGCCATGAGGCGATTATATCGCGCCGTGAAACACACCAAGAAAACAAAAAAGGTGAAAAGAATAATCTCCCCACTCTTTGTGTACTTTGAGGCAAAAATTGCAGTAGAATTAGACAAATATCTAATTCAAGGAGTTTCCCCTCATGGATTTCAACCGCTACTTCACCAATGAAGAACTTACCGCCCAACTTAACGAATGGGCGACCACCTACCCTAACATTCTCACCCTCGGTATACTCGGCCAGAGTTACGAGGGCAAAGACATTCACCTCCTCACCATCACAAACAAAGCTACCGGCGCAGACACTGACAAACCTGCTGTGTGGGTGGATGCGAACATTCATGCCACCGAAATCGCGGGAACGACGACCGCCCTCCGCGTTGCATGGGAACTGCTCTCCAAACACGGCTCCGACGAGAAAGTCACCCGACTGGTGGATACTAGCACCTTTTATGTTGTACCCCGACTCAACCCCGATGGTGCGGGATGGGCGATGGCGGACAAACCAAAATTCGTCCGTTCCGGCGTACGTCCGTATCCTTATGAAGATAAAATGGATGGTCTTCACTCCCAAGATATTGACGGCGACGGGCGAGTTCTTTCAATGCGGATTCCCGACCCAAATGGCGAATGGAAAATCAGCACAGTCAATCCCCGATTGTTAGAACGGCGCAAGCCAGATGAACAGGGCGGCGAATACTACCGTGTCTTTGCCGAAGGGCTGGTTGAGAATTACGATGGTTTTGTCTTCCGCAATGCCCGCCCACAACAGGGTCTGGACTTCAATCGAAACTACCCCTTCGAGTGGCGCACCGAAAGCGACCAGTACGGAGCAGGTCCCTACCCCACCTCCGAGCCTGAAATCCGCGCAGCAGTGGACTTTATCGTCAAACACCCCAATATCAATGCCGGAATCGCTTACCACACCTATTCCGGTGTCATCCTGCGTGCCTACGGAACCAAAGCTGACGACCAGATTGACACAAACGACCTTTGGATGTTCCAGGCAATTGGCGAAAGGGCGAAAGAATTGACCGGGTACCGTACCGTTTCAGTCTTCCACGACTTCAAATATCATCCTAAACAAACAATTACCGGGGTTTCCAACGACTGGCTATACGAAAACCACGGTATTTTTGGCTATGTGATCGAACTTTGGGACATCGTTGGACGAGCTACGGATAAATATGAGCGCAAATTCATTGACTGGATGCGCGATCACCCTCACGAGGACGACGTAAAAATCTTCGAGTGGATTCTCGAAAACGGCCCTAAAGATGGGTACGTGGATTGGTACGAATTCGACCACCCGCAACTTGGCAAAGTAGAACTTGGCGGCACGAATAACATGTATACCTGGCGTAATCCCCCGCATGCCTTTATGGGCGAAGAAGCTGAACGCAATGTACCCTACATCTTGGCACTAGGAGAAATGCTTCCTCGGTTGAGCATCCTCACTTTCACCGCGACACCGTTGGGCGATAATCAGTATGCGCTTAATCTGGTTGTGGAAAACACCGGCTACTTCTCCAGCTACACCAACAACATGAGCAAAAAGCGTGGCATTCGCCCTGTGCGCGTAGAACTGGAACTACCTGAGGGAACCGAAATCGTGCAGGGTAAGCAAAAAACCGAACTTGGACACCTGGAAGGGCGTGCGACGCGGACGGGTATCTTCGGGGGAGGAGGGAACGGGACAGATTACCGCGCCCGTATACAGTGGGTGATCCGCGTCCCGGAAGGGGCAAGTTCTGTGCAAGCGCATGTGATCAGTGAGCGCGCAGGGACTGTCCACACGGCTGTTACGCTTGGTTAATTTCTCGATTCAGTGAAAAAAAAGAGCGGAAGGATATCCTTCCGCTCTTTTTTTCGTGCGTTGGTGAACTAAACCGAAACGACTGAGTCTTCTGAGCCGAAAGTGTTAGGGACATAGCTGTCCGCAGCGGCATCATTCAGCCAGGTTTCGCCATCTGCCAGATAACGGAATTTGTATTCGTTACCGGGTTTGAGGGAAACCGTGACTGAGAAGGTGCCCTCTTTGCGGCGCTTCATTGGAGTCGCGGAACTATTCCACTCGTTGAAATCTCCCAGCAGGGCTACCTCGTTGGCTTCCCCGGCTGAGACCTCAAATGTAACTTTACACGAACGACCTGTTTTTGTGTATTCTTTTTTCATTTTGGGTTTCTCCTTTTCAGAAATCACATAATCACAGGCCAACACTCTTCACAAGGGCGGGATTTTACCATACCTGAAAATGCTGTAAAGCCTTGTGAAATTCATCACTGACCCGTTCCCAAGTGAAACTCATCACTCGTTCGTCTCCCAATTGGCGAATTTTTGCCCTTAATGGCTCATTTTCGAGGAAGTCTCGCAATTTGTTTGCGAGATCATCCGACGCGTATGGGTCGAAGAAAACCCCTGCGGCGCCCACCACCTCCGGGAGGGCGGTATTGTTCGCGGCGAGGACCGGGCAGCCACATGCCATCGCTTCGAGCAGGGTCAGGCCGGAGCCTTCGTATAGGCCAGGGTGAATGAGGCCTAGGGCGGCGGAATAGAGGGCGGGCAAATCATCATCGGGAACGTAGCCGAGGAAGGAAGGGGAAGTGATGGAAGTACGAAGCGAGGAGTGAAGAGCGGAGCCTTGAAATTGGGGGCCGGAGGTGCCTGCAATAACAAGGTCGAGGTGAGGGAATTCGGTTCGGAGATGTTCCCAGGTAGTGAGGAGGAGGCGGAGGTTTTTCCGGGGCTGGAGAGAACCGACAAAGAGGATAAATTCATTCGGGAGGCTGTACTTCGTGCGGACATGATCCTGTTCAGGGATGGAAACAGGATGGAACATGTTCGTGTTCACTCCGGTGGGGATGGCAACTACTTTTTCTGGGGGAACAGACAACCGGGCGATGATCCGCGCGCGGGAGAAGTCAGAATCTGTCAAAATACCGCGGACGCGCCGGGCCAAGATCGGCCACAGGAGACGATACCACCATGCAAAGCCGAGCGAAAACCACTCAGGATGTTCGAGGGGGCTGAGATCGTGGATGGTCACGATCTGCCGCCGGACGAGGGCGGGGCCGATGTTGGCGGGGGAGAACAGCCATTCGTGCGGGGCAACCCGCGCGGGCAGGATAAATTGTTCCCACAAATGCCCGCGCCCACCGCGCCACGCGAGAGTGGGAATTTCGTAACGAATACCCATCCGGATCCGGCACGTGAGTTCATGGGCATAGCGTTCGACACCAGTGATAGGGCGGGTTTGAAAGCGGGCGTTGATAACTAACATGGCACAAATCCAAATTTACAGATTCGACGTATGGTTTTCTGTAACAAACAAGTTCCTTATTTCCGAATTGACATATGCAAATTAATAATGTTATAGTTGCCTACATGACGCCTGAACCTACAGACGCCTCAAACCGCCAACGGAGTGATCTGGTAGATTATTTGCGTCTGTTAACACAACTGGCCTTCGGGGGCATGATCGTTTTTATCCCTTTCCGCTACCGGACAATTGTAGTGGCTCGTCCCCATCCACCTATTTATGGGGATTTCACCAATTTCTTGCTCTTCGCAAGTGATTTTTTTCTGCTTGCGACGCTTTTGTTTTGGGGACTGGGTTTTTTGTTTAAGCGGAGACGCTTGAAAACTGGCCCGTTTTTTCTAACCTATCCGTTGCTGGCCGTGTTGTTAGTGTCCGGGATTAGTATTATTTTTTCGGTGGACCAGGGTCTTTCGACTTATCATTTTATCCGGTTTTTGGGATTAGCCGGGTTGTACCTATACGTGGTCAATGAGGTGCAGGGGTTACGCGACATCGCGGTTCCCATTTTGCTACAAACCATTATTCAAGCCTGGGTGGGGATCGCACAGACATTGGCGCAACACTCAATTGGTTGGTACTCGCTAGGGGAGTTGGAACTTGACCCGGCATGGAGTGGGGTAGGGGTGGTAATGACGGCAACAACGCGGGCATTGCGGGCATATGGATTATCCGACCATCCGAACATTTTGGGTGGATGTCTGGCACTGGCATTGTTGGTATTGGCGGGGTGGTATCTCGAGCGGGAGCAGGATGATGATCAGCGCTGGCAACCTGTGCGGGCGGTGTTACTCCTGCCAGGGTTGGCCTGCCTGCTATTGACGTTTTCCCGCGCGGCCTGGCTGGGCGTTTTCGGAGGGTTGATTTGGGTTGTGGCGGTACTCATCCAAACCCGCCAATTCCGCATAGTTGGAACGTTAGCCGCGCTTGCGGGGGCTTGGGTACTGGCTATGAGTCCGTTTATCTGGCAGAATTTGCCCTACTTAAGTACCCGAATCAACCCACCCACACAGGAAACTGGCGGACACGAGATTGTGATTGATACTTCTTTGGTGGAACGGCGTGTGTTAGGGGAGGCGGCAAACAACCTGTTTGCAGAAAATGCGATTTGGGGAACGGGGTTGGGGACCTTTCCCGTGGCGTTGCAAGCAGCCTATCCGAAATTTCCGCTCGATTATCAACCCGTGCATAACGTATTGCTAGATGTGGCCAGTGAGATTGGGCTGTTTGGTAGTCTGTTTTATTTTCTGGTGATGCTCGCGCCGTGGTTGGCGCTGTGGATAAACCGAAAGCGGCTGGTTTTTACACCTACGTTGGTGGCTACATCCGCGGCATTGCTAGCTGCGAGTGTGATTGGTTTGTTTGATTACTATTTTTGGTATTTGATTCCGGGGCGGTATTGGCAGGTGTTGGCGTGGGGGCTGTGGGCTGTTAGTTTTCAAAATGCGCTAAACCATGAATGATTCCCTTCTTATTCCTATCGCCATCTTATATTTGCTTGTTGTGGGGTGTCTATTTATTTATGGTATCAATTTCTTCTATATGACTTACTTGAGCGTGCGGCTCAAACCCCCTGCTGCCCCTGCCACGCCTGAAGAATGGCCCCCCGTCACCGTACAATTACCCATTTACAATGAATTGTATGTCGCGGAACGGCTAATCGAGGCGGCATCTAGCCTGGATTATCCCCTCGAAAAACTGGAGATTCAAGTCTTGGATGATTCGACCGATGAAACTGTAAATTTAGTCCGGGTGGCGATAGACAAAGCGCACGGGCGTGGGGTCAACGTAGTCCACCTTCACCGGGGAGACCGCAAGGGCTTCAAGGCTGGGGCGCTGGCAAACGGGATGCAGAATGCAACCGGGGAGTTTATCGCTATTTTCGATGCAGATTTTATTCCGCCGCCCGATTACTTACGAAAAACCGTGCCCTATCTCCTGCACGACCCCAAACTTGCCTTTGTCCAGGGGCGATGGGGGCACGTCAACCGGGATTACTCGTTTTTGACAATTTTGCAAGCTTTATCCATTGACGCACACTTTATGATTGAACAATCGGCTCGATTTATGGGTGGATTTTGGTTCAATTTCAACGGGACGGCAGGCATTTGGCGACGCAAAGCCATTGACGACGCGGGGGGGTGGAAAGCAGATACACTAACCGAAGACCTGGACCTATCCTACCGTGCATTTTTGAAGGGATGGCGCGCTCACTTTTTGCGAGACCTGGAAGTCCCTGCTGAACTTCCTGTCAGTTTTAGTGCCTTTCGCCGCCAACAACACCGGTGGGCAAAGGGGAGTCTGGAATGTGTAAGCAAGCTGACCCCGGCAGTATGGGAAGCACCCATCACGCTACAGAAAAAAGTTGGAGCCACTTTGCACCTCGCGGGGTACGGGGTACATCTGCTGCTTTTTGCCCTGGCATTGCTTTATCCTCTGATTCTCTCCGTCTCCCAAAAATACACCAACCTGATCACCCTCTTTGGCATCGCCGTTATTTTCAACGTGACCGCGCTGGCCCCCACGGTGTTTTTCATCACCGCCCAACACCAGCTTGGACATCCGTGGTGGCGCAAATTACCCTCGATCTTGTTCATCACAACCCTCGGAACAGGGATGATGCTGAACACCGTACGCGCGTTTTTGCAGATCATTACCGGACAAATAACCGTCTTCGAGCGGACGCCAAAATTCGGCGTGGCAGACAAAACCCAAAACTGGACGCAGAAACGTTATCAGCTCAAACTCGATCCTCTTGTCTTTTATGAGATCGCTTTTGGTCTGTTCAACGTAGGCACAATCTGGTATTCCATCCTGGTCAAAAACTACGTTATTACCTTTTATGCCTCGCTGTTTGCCATTGGCTTGTTTTTCGTCTCCGGCCTTTCTATCGCGCAAGCTGTCGCCGTTGTACGAAGCCGAAGAAAATAATCTTCCCCAAGATGAATTGAACGATCTCCCCATCTGCCGTACCCTATAGGCACGAGATTCCATGCCGCGAATAACTATTACCCTCCTCCTCTTTCTCATCCTCGTTTTCGTACTCTTTGCCTGTCAAAATCCCCAAACCCCTCCGCCACCTACCCTTGCCCCGCTTCGCGCCGAAATCGTACAGGAAAATACCGGTTTTATCGTGGACATGGATTTCGCTCTCGACGGACGCCTGTTTTACATCACCCAGGCCGGGAACATTTACGCGCAACCCCTCACGGCTTCCTCCGTTCCCCCTCCCCTGCTCACTCTGAATGTCGCCCGCGCCACCAGTTTTGAAAGCGGCTTGCTCGGTCTCGCTCTATCCCCCACCTTTGCCGAAGACCACACTTTTTACGTGTACTATACCGTTCCTGACGAAAACAATGCCCCCATTGCCTCCCGCCTCGCGCGTTACGTGGAACAGGAAGGGAAAGCCATTTCGGAAACTATCCTCCTCGACCTGCCTGCCCGCCCCGATCAGCAATACCATTTCGGCGGCGCACTGAACTTCGGGCCGGATGGCAAACTCTATCTCATTTTTGGCGACACCAACCTCCCCGACGAGGCACGCAACCCCCAAACCCCCTACGGTGCTATCCTCCGTATCAACCCCGATGGAAGTATCCCCGACGACAACCCATTTCCTGGCTCGTATGTGTATGCTTTCGGGATTCGCAACGGGTTTGGGCTGGCCTGGCAACCAGACACTGGCGTTCTATTCGAAACCGAAAATGGCGCCGATTGCGATGACGAATTCAACCGGATTGAACCCGGCAAGGATTACGGGTGGGGTCTCTATCCCTACGACACCTGTCCCTACCCCGACGACGCGACCCCGCCGCTTTACCAGTGGACCCCCACCGCTGCCCCGGCCACCCTCCTTTTTTATCAAGGCACACGCATTCCTGAATGGGATGGTAAGGTGTTGATTTGCGGATTCAACCGTCAAGAATTGTATGTCGTCACGCTTACGAAGGATGGACAAAGTGTACAAACGATGGAGCAAGCGAATATTCTGGGGTTGGACTTCCCTTGCCGGGTTGCGCTGGTGGAAGGGCCAGATGGATGGGTCTACGCGGCGGGAGAATCAAGTATTTTTCGGATTGGGCGTTAAAAAGCTCCATCCCGCCGAAAAACGACGCCAGGCGTTTGAAGCATAATCCGCAGATCCTCACATAACGACCACTGCTGAACATATTGCACATCCAGCCACACCCGTTCGAGAAATGACAACTGATTACGCCCAGATACCTGCCATAACCCAGTCAAACCAGGCCTGACAGCGGCATACCAACAAAAATGCTCGCAATAAAATTCTTTTTGCTCCGGGAGACAAGGCCGAGGGCCAACCAAACTCATCTCACCGCGTAAAATATTCCAAAGTTGGGGGAGTTCGTCCAAACTCAGGCGACGAAGAATTTTTCCTGCCCGCGTAAGACGGGGATCATCCATTAGCTTTTGGAATTGTGTCCAGGTTAGACGTGCGTCGGGGTTTTCGCTCAAATGTATTGCCAGTAGTTGCGGTGCGGCTAATTCCATCGTACGAAATTTGATCATCACAAAGGGATGTCCCCCTTTGCCAAGGCGAATTTGACGAAAAAATACTGGACCAGGAGAGTCCAACTTAATCCAAAAAGCCACGCCCAAGAACAACGGCGCGAAGAAAATTAACGCGCACAAAGCTCCACAGAAATCCACACAACGTTTCACCCTAAACCCAAATTTCATCGGGAACTCGGGGCACTTTGGCGCATGATCATCGCCAATATTTCCTGTTCAAAGCGAGAGCGGCTAAACCGTTCAGCATTTTGTCGGATTGTTCGCACATCAAAACAAGAGCGTTGTTCCTCAAAGGATAAAATCGCGTTCTTCAATTCCTCTACGGTTTGATTTTCGAACAATACCCCCGTCCGTCCGTGCACTACGGTTTCCCGTACCCCACCGCGCCCCAAGGCAATCACCGGACACCCTGCCGCCTGCGCTTCTACAGGTGCAATCCCAAAATCTTCCTCCGCCAGATGGACAAACGCCCTTGCCCGGCCCAACAATTCTGGCAATTTTTCAGGTGGTTGCCATCCTAAAAGTTGAATATTGGGCATTCCATGCACTTTTTCTTCAATGAGTTCCCACTCCTCCCCTGTGCCGACGATCATCAAAGGCAAGCCCAAACACGCAAATGCATCTACCACCAAGGGGACCTTTTTATGCGGTGCCATTCTTCCCACTATGATGTAATAATCCTCGCGCCGAGGTGACGGCTCGAACCGATCAACTTCAACAGGCGGATAAATCACTTCCGCCTGCCGGCCGTATGCCCGCTCAATCAGGTACGCCACCCAATGTGAAATTGCCACAAAATGATTCACCCGTTTGACCGCACGGCAATCCCAAGCACGCAAATAATCCAGAACCCAGCGTGCCAGTAATTTTTTCGGGCCGTGCAACCTACGCAAAAAACTGTCATAATTTTGCCAGACATATCTGAGGGGAGTAAACGTATAACCGATGTGAATCTGCTCCGGCGAGGTCAACACCCCATGTGCAACTGCGTAATTCAACGAGAGGACAACCGGATACCCGCTTACGTCTAACCGCTCGATAGCGTGCGGAAATAGAGGCGCATACCGGTAATGATTTTGATATACCCCTGGCAGACGGTCAATAAATGAAGGGCGTATATCCTGGTGTTCTAACGCCGTACCAAGAAAGCGTGCGCGGTTGAATAACAACGTAAACACAGGCGCCGCGGGAAACACATCTAATAAAGTCGCCAAAACTTGTTCAGCTCCTCCCCAAAAAGGCAACGCATCATGGACAAAAGCAATTTCTGGCATAAAACAAAAGTTTAGCATATTTTTTCGCCAGCGCGTATCTGCTTAAAACTTTGACATAACCTCCTTTCCAACGATATACTAACCCCGCATGTCCACCCTAACCCCTCTGCAAAATGCTATTCTCCAAACACTCACCTATTCAGACCTCTTTGACTACCCCCTTACTGCCTCCGAAATTCACCGATATCTGATCGGGGTTCACGTTAATTTCGAGATCATTCAACAAACGCTCGCGACTGATCTTCTCGCGGCAAAATGGTTTGCTCAAACCGGGGAATACTACACGCTTCCAGGGCGCGAAGGGTTAGCTGAAACTCGCGCCCGGCGTGCCGCCTACTCAGCTAATCTCTGGCCCCGCGCATTGCAATATGGACGTCAATTAGCAGGCTTTCCCTTTGTGCGAATGGTCGCACTTACCGGGACTCTGGCGGTCAACAATGTCGAACAAAATGCCGATGTAGATTACCTGGTTATTACCGAACCAGGCCGGTTGTGGTTGTGCCGGGCGTTTGTCATTGGACTTGTGCGGGTGGCTGCCCGATCTGGCATTATCCTGTGCCCCAATTTTTTTCTCGCCGAAAACGCACTCGCTCTTCCCGATCACACGCTGTACATTGCCAGGGAAATCACCCAAATGATTCCGCTTTCTGGACGTAAACTGTACGACCAACTCCGAGCCGCGAATCCTTGGGTAGCCGATTTTCTTCCCAACGCAGATGGCCCGCCCCCCGCAAATCTGCCTGCGTTCCCTAAACGTACGTTTCCGCAAATCCTGACGGAGGCCGTTTTCCGTTCTCCGCTCGGAACGCCTGTCGAACGATGGGAAATGAACCGTAAAATCCGCAAGTTTACCTCCCAAGCACCCTCCCACGCTGAAATCCGTTTTTCCCCAGATCGGTGCCAGGGGCATTTTGACGGGTACGGGAAACGGACGATGGAAGCGTTCCAAGGGAGGCTGGAATTTTCAAATGGCGATGAGTGTTCCACCGCGGTGGGAATTCGTGGAAATTCATAGGAATGAGGCCAGGGGGTTTTCAGCAAAATGCCTTGAATTTCTCTAATTCCCCACCAGCCCGCAGAACGATCCATTTTCAATCAAACAAGGAGTTCCATGCCCAAACTTCTTTTCGGACAATCTTATTTTCTCCGTTTTGACCCAAAATTGTGGGAAGGAATGCAACCCTACCCACCCCTTGGCACCTTGTATGCAGCGAGTTATTTGCGCGAACAGGGGTACGAGGTCGCGTTGTTTGACGCGATGTTAGCAGAATCGGAAGCAGACTGGGCCGTTGCTCTCGAACGCGAAAAGCCTGATTTTGCGATTCTGTATGAGGACAATTTCAATTACCTCTCAAAAATGTGCCTCTCCCGAATGCGCGAGGCCGCGTTCACAATGACAAAAATGGCCAAAGATCATGGGCTTACCATTATCATTTGTGGCTCCGATGCAACCGACCACTACCCTAATTACCTCGAAAAAGGCGCGGATTTCATCTTGCTCGGAGAAGGAGAAGCAACCCTGGCTGAACTGCTTGCCTGTTTAACAGGGAGGTCGGAAACCCGGCTAGAGGAAATTTTGGGATTGGCGTTTCGGGAAGGAAAAGAAGAAGAGACGGAGAATTCACTTTTGTGCGCTTCCTCCCTTGCGCCTACCACGCCGGACACCCCCGTTCATTTTCACACAACCCCGCGTCGTGCGGACTTACGCGATCTCGACGCATTGCCGTTCCCGGCATGGGATTTGATAGATGTGGAAAAATACCGAAGCATCTGGCTAACCCGGCATGGATATTATTCTATGAATATGGTGACCACCCGGGGGTGCCCGTTTCACTGCAACTGGTGTGCCAAACCTATTTGGGGGCAACGTTACCACTCGCGCAGTCCCGAAAATGTGGTGGCGGAGATGAAATGGCTAAAGGAGACTTACCACCCCGATCATATTTGGTTTGCAGATGATATTTTAGGGCTGAAACCTGGCTGGTTAGTGCGGTTTGCCGAAACGGTGGATCGGAAAAAGGCGCGGATCCCGTTTAAAGGATTAAGTCGGGTGGATTTACTGCTTCGTGAAGGAGAGGTGGATGCGCTGCACCGTGCGGGGGCGGACATCATTTGGGTAGGGGCAGAGTCCGGGGCGCAGAAAATTCTCACAGCGATGGAGAAAGGGACTAAAGTGGAGCAAATATATGAAGCTGCGCGTCGAATGCACGCTGCGGGGGTCAAGATTGCGTTCTTTTTGCAATTTGGTTATCCCGGTGAGACACGAGCGGATATTGAAAAGACGCTCCAAATGGTGCGTGACTTGATGCCTGATGACATCGGAATGTCGGTTAGTTATCCTCTCCCTGGGACCAAGTTTTATGACCGGGTGCAGGATCAATTGGGTGATAAACAAAATTGGGTCGATTCAGCAGATTTGGAAATGATGTACCAAGGCCCCTTTACCACAGAATTTTACCGACATTTGCATACCACGCTACATAAGGAATACCGGGCACGGAAGACCTGGAGGGTGCTTAAGCGATTGGTGCGGCACCCCGAGGAATTCCGTCCTGCACACGTTCGGCAAGCAGCGGCGATGGTTTTTCACTCAATCACATTGCCCCTGGCGCGTCAGAAGTTGAAAACCTTGGAGCAGGTACCCCATAAAGGAATGGAATTACCTAAAGGCGGAATGACCCTTGAAGAGTCAGCAATTCCAACCAAACAAGATTAAATTCCCAGGAGTTCGCGTTCCATCTGCTTGTACTTGGTGAGATCAATAATTGCAGCGATTGACCCATCTATTTTTCCATCCCGCCATCGCGGCGTACCAGTAATCAATACGTTTATCAAAGTACCATCCGCGCGGACTAAGCGAGTTTCATAGGTTGTCGTAAGGCCTAATTTTCGTTCTGCATTTGCCCGCATCAAGGCTTCAAAATCTTGGGGATGGGTAATATCCTTGGGCGATTTCTTCAATAATTCTTCCAATCCATAACCAGTCAACTGTGCATAGGTAGAGTTGATGAAAACAAAATTGGAATCTTTATCAATAACGGTTAAACCTTGACCCATCGTGTTCATTTCGGATAGGACAAGATCCCGCTCGGCCTGGAGAGTAATCGCGGATTGCCCCAGGTTCGTGATATCTTCCAAAAAAGGGGTAAAACAATGGACAATTCCGTGTTCGGTGACTACTGATTGCATGGTTACACATCCTAAAAATACTAAAATTCTAGCGACAGTAGAAGAGAGTGAACTGATAGAGGAGTTGATTTAATGTTTCGGAAAATAGATCCGGCTCTTCCGTTTTCGGGGGGAAATCATCCGAATTTTGAAGGTGTGGGCGGGGTGTACACCCCGCCCACACCTTCAAAATTCGGGCTAATCCCGTTAATTACGGGAGCCCCATAGATCTGTAAAAAAACCAAAGCTGACAAATGAACGGCAATATCTATATAAATCATCATTTTTTTTATCCAAAATTGCTCTGACTATTAACAACGTTATTTCGCAGAAAAAGTAATAAATTGAGGGAATTTTTTAATAAAAACAGGGGTTTCGGTGGGAACGCCTACACGGGGAAAAGTTCCAAGAAAACATGGGTAACCCTTGACACAACACCAAACAATATTATAATTCCGAACATTGTACGGATTTTAGACATGGACGAAGACCTTACCCCCCGCGAACGCCGCCACGAGCGAACGAAAGACGCCATCCTCAACGCCGCCCTGAATATGATTCGGGATGGGGGCGTTGACGCGATCTCCATGCGAAAAATCGCACAGGAGATTGATTATAGTGCCGCCGGATTATACGAATATTTTGGCAGCAAAGAAGAAATCATTGGAACCATTTGCCTGATGGCTGGGGATCGTCTGGAAAACTACATGAAAGCGGTAGACTCGACCCTGCCCCTCGACCAACGCCTCGTCGAACTGGGCATGGCCTACATTCGTTTCGCCGTACAAAACCGGGAAGAGTTTTTGATGCTCTTCACCTACATCCCCGCACCGCAAGAAATGGATTTTGAAAATCCCCCCGAAATGGCCGGAGCATTTTCTGTATTAATGCAGGCTGTTCAAGAAGCAATGGACACCGGCATCATGGAAAATACAACCATGGATACTTTCTCCGCTTCATACGCCGCCTGGGCAATTGTACATGGCATGGCAATGCTCCAGTTGACCGCTTTACAAACCATGCCCTTCGAGTTTGAAACGGTTAACCGCTGGGCTTTACAACACTTTATTGAAGGGTTCCGAGCCCCATAAATTTTTTTAACCCGCTCCGAACACCGTTCGGTTTATAAAAATTGTTAGAAAAGGAAATCATTATGACCACCCAAATCCCCGCTGAAACCGTCTGGCAAGCGATTGAAAAAAATATGTTTGCCGTTCTTGGTATGGTAACGCCCAAAGGTGAAGCGCGCACCGCGGGCATTGTCTACATCGTCCATGACCGCCAGCTTTACATCAGCACCCAAACCCAAGCCTGGAAAACCCGCCACATCGCCCAAAACCCCGCCGTTTCCCTAACCATCCCCATCCACAAAAGCATCCCCTTCATGCCCTGGGTGCAAATCCCAGCCGCCACCATCACCTTCTCCGGGCAAGCCACCCTGCAAGACGCAGAAAAAGTTTCCACCGACATTCTACAAAAACTTTTCCGCGGCCTACAACTGGAATCGGATATCGTCAAAACTGCCTCCGTCATCACCGTCCGCCCCATCGGCGAATTCGTCACTTACGGCATCGGCGTCTCGCTCATGGACATGCGCTTCCCTGAAAAAGCACGCGGCCGCGCCCAAATCTAATTTTGGAGAATTTCATGCAAATCTTCTGGACCTGGCTCACCGCCTCTCGTAAACGCCTCTTCTTCGTCACCCTGCTGACCCTCCTCATCCTCGACGCCGGACGCTCCCTCTACGCCCGCGTCGGGTACGCGGCCCCTGCCGAACCCTGGCAGGACGCCCCCTACCAAAGTATCGCCTGGCCTCCCGGCAGTGACGCCCTCCCCACTACCACCACCCTCGGCGCGCAACTATACGCCGAACGCTGCGCTCTGTGTCACGGCCCTGATGGTAAAGGCGATGGCCCCGCTGCCCCCTCTATGATTCCCCGCCCGCGCGACTTCGTCCTCGGCCAGTACAAATACAAAACCACCCCCGCGGATCAGCCCCCCTCCGACGAAGACCTCGCCCGCGTCATCCGCGACGGCCTCCACGCCAGCGGGATGCCCTACTTCAGCGACATTCTCACGGAAGATGAAATCACATCCCTGGTCGCGCACCTCAAGACCCTCTCCCCGGTCTTTAACGGCGCAACCCCCACCCTCATCGAAATCCCCGCCCAACCCGCTGCCGATCCCGAAAGCCTCGCCCGCGGCGCAACCCTCTTCCAACAAAACTGCATCGCCTGTCACGGCGTCGCGGGACAAGGTAGCGTTCCCCTCACCGACCAAAAAGGCTACCCCGTCATCTCCCGCGACCTCACCGCCCCCTGGACTTTCCGCGGTGGCTCCACGCCCGAAGACCTCTACCGCCGAATCGCCACCGGCCTCGCCCCTGGCCCCATGCCCTCCTTCGCCGAAACCCTCACCGAGGCCGAACGCTGGGAAATCGTGAACTACGTTCTCTCCCTCGCCCGACCCGCCCCGTGGGAGACCGGCGGAGCCCTGATCGGTCCTGGCCAATCTGACAGTCTCCAAACCCGCGGTGAATACCTCACCCACCTTGAATTATGTGGTCTCTGTCACACACAAGTCAACGCAGGTATGATTTATTCCGCCGATGAATACTACCTCGCGGGTGGGATGGCCGTCCCAGTCTACCCGCAAGGCACCTTCATCAGCCGCAACCTTACCTCTGATAAAGCAACTGGTCTCGGCAACTGGACGGTCGAAGAAGTCGCCGCGGCCATACGCGACGGCAAAGGTAAAGACCGTTACCTGAACTTCTGGGGCATGCCCTGGATGTTCCTCCACTCCTTCGAGCAAGATGACGCCCTTGCCCTCGCCACCTACCTCAAAACCCTCCCCCCCGTCACCAATCGCATCCCTGCCCCGCTAAAATACGGCTTTCTCGAAACGGTGATCCAGAAAACCCGCTACTCCACCGGGGTGCCTCCGCTCGGCAATCCAGAAGCATTGGTGTACAAAATGGGCAACTACGGCGAAACCAATCCGGGTCTGCTCCCCCGCGTTTGGCCACAATCCGTCCTGATCTGGCTCCAATACCTGACCCTCGCGGGCGGGCTGATCGCGTACGTTTTCACCCTCTCCGCCGACCAGCGCCGTCCGCGCGGGGTGCGCGGCTGGCTGGGGTTGATCGCCACCCTCGCGGGGTTGGGCACACTCGCCTTCATCATCTGGGTAATGTACAGCACCCCTGTCCTCCCATTTGTTCCTGCGGAAATCATCAATCAAGCTGTCGTCTCTGGACAGCACCAACCCGACTTAACCGGGAAAACGCCCGAAGAAACCTCCCTGATCGAGCGGGGAAAATATCTATACACCGTCACTTCCTGCCTGTTTTGTCACGGCAACCAGGGCGAGGGGGGCGCGAAAGTCAATCAGGCTTCGTTTGGCACGCTGTGGGTGCGGAATATCAGTTCGGACTCGGAATTCGGCATCGGGGCGTGGACGGATGCGGAAGTGGCGCGGGCGATTCGGAGCGGGGTATCCCGCGATGGGTCAGCCCTTCACTGGCAGGGCATGGTGTGGGATCACTTGTCCAACCTAGATGAAGAAGACCTGCTTGCTATCATCGCCTATCTTCGTACCCTGCCCGCAGTCGCCAGGGACATCCCCGATCCTGTACCCCCCTCGGCGAATGACTGTGCAGAATATACATTTTTTACGATTCCATCATTCACGCCAGGGTGTGAACCATAAACACAAAACACATACGGACTTTCCAAACAAAAACGGGCTTGATGCATATCAAGCCCGTTTTTGTTTGGTGGGTCAAGGCTATTTATCTTTGCCGTTATCGTTTTTGTTATCATTGCCATTCCCATTATTTCCTGAGTTACCATTGTTCCCATTATCATTGCCATTATTGTCGTTCCCATTCCCGTTGTTTCCTGAGTTACCATTGTTCCCGTTATTTCCACTATTCCCATTTGAATTGCCATTATTACCACCGGTGTTCCCGCTGGAATTGCCATTACTATTTCCATTATCATTGCCATTCCCATTATTTCCTGAATTGCCATTAGAACTAGAACTTGGGGTGGCATTCCCTGTATTACCAGCATTCCCAGAATTTCCGGGATTTGCTGCTGGGGTAGGGGTGCTCGTTGAGGCAGGGTCTTGGGGATTTTCCGTCTGTTCACCGGAGTCACCAGCAGGGATGTTTATATTTACCGCGGGGGCATGATCTGTAGAAGCAGGAACATTTGCAGTAGTGCTTCCACTCAATTCAATAGCAACGGTTAATGCTTGTTGAAGGGATGGTTGGACATCACCAGGCATAGACGCTACCAAACTAGATAAGGCATCCAGATTTTCTGTGGCTTTTTCTTCCACCATCATAGACATTTGTTCCCCTAGTGCCGGGTTGTTGTGCTTGAGTACATCAAGACTATAAAAAGCGAACCGTGTATGCTGCTCAAAACCTTTCACCGCCGTAGGAATATCATCGTATCGTTGAAGGGTGGTTAATTGACTTGCTTCATCGAGGCGGACCTGGGCAAAAGCCAGATGTAAAATCACATCTTCAGCATCATCTCCTAATTGAATTTGCACATCTTCTACGAAAGTCTTAACCCCATACAAAGTATCACCTGGTAATGACGTAGTAGCTGCATAGGCTACTTGTCTCCCCCCGAAAAGGACAACAACCACCAAAATTAATAAGACAGCGATGGCTGGGGCTTTAAGGAATACGCCCAACGCCGGGAAAGCGTGAATTCCGGCCCCAGCGCGCTTTTGGGAAACATGTTTCAAAATCCGCGCACGGCTTTCTTTCCGAAAACGCTCATCTGGGGATACATAGGGAAGATATGTTAACTGAACAGCTACATCTAATAAGCCAGGGAGCAATGAATGAAATTCGGGATAACGATTCTTGCAATCCCTAAGATTAGCATCCCCATTATTGAGAGCGTTTAAGCATTTTGATAGCGCAACTGGGAGTGGTTCACCCATTTTGACCATCCTTTTTAAGAAGCTTTTCTAAGGCTTTGATAGCTTGAAATTGTGTATCATCGAATTGTTCAAGAGTAATACCAAGAATTTTGCCTGTAGCCTGCTCGGACAAACCATTAAAAAAGCGGGCAACGACAAATTGATAGCTTTTTTCATTCAATGACTTTAAGACACGCATTAATTTTTCTTGTTCATCACTCAAATATAGGTCGGGAGCCTCGATTTTTTTCTCAATTGCCGTCGTTTGAAACCGACGAACTTCCTGGCTAGCAAATTTTAGGATCCAAGCCAGGAAATACTCACGTTTGGGGTATTTACGAAGGTGCTCGAATGCTTTGATGAAAATTTTCTCGGTTAATTCCTCTGTGTCACGTTTTTGCCCAATTCGGTAATAAACATAATTATAAACAAGGTTTAAATAACGATTGTAAAGAACATCTACCGCTTGGGTACTCCCGTCCAAAGCCTGCGATATCAAAAGGCTTTCAGCATCAGGTTTTGGCGCGTTATTGTTCATGCAGAAATCAGAGTACACGTGTGGTAAAAGGCTATTTAGTACCTTCTTGATTAATTTTCTCTTAAAGTATACATCTATGCCATAGGATAATCTTCCCGAAAAGGGAATATTCGCTTCAATTTTCTAAAATAATTACATTTTTCAATGATACTGTCTTGTAATTATCAAACAAGTAAAATCTTATTCACCTTACTTTTGAGATTATTTCCCTGTTCAATGCGCCTTTTTTTTGAACTCACCCACCGCGCCCTCCAACGCCAGTTAACCTACCGTGCCGCGGTCATGGCAGGCTTGATCACCAACTTCTTCTTCGGCTTTCTGCGGATGGCGATACTTGTCGCGCTCTACGGACAACAAACCGAAATCGCGGGAGTGGATGTGCGCGGCGCAACCACGTACATGGCGCTCACCCAGGCCGTGATTGGCTACCTCAGTTTATTTAGCTGGTACGATCTGATGCGCTCCATCCACACCGGCGAAATCGCCGCGGACCTGCTCAAACCGCTCAACCTGTTCACCTTTTGGCTGGCGCAGGATTTAGGACGGGCCATTGTGCAGTTCATCTTCCGCGGGGTACTGATCATGGGGATGTACGCACTCTTTCTCGACCTGGCTTATCCCACCACGTTGGAGCAATGGCTCGCCCTACCCATCGCGCTGATCCTGAGTTGGCTCGTGAGTTTCGCGTGGCGCTTTCTCATCAACCTCGCCGCCTTTTGGACGCCAAACGCCACCGGAATTGGACGGTTTGCCTTTATCCTGTCGTGGTTCTTCTCCGGCTTTTTGATGCCTTTGCGCTACTACCCGACCTGGGTCCTGCAACTAAGCCAGTGGACGCCTTTCCCTTCGATGTTGAACACCGTACTCGATTTATACATCGGCGTTTTGCACGGGCCAGAACTCTGGTGGGCACTGGGGCAACAAGTCTTATGGATTATCCTGCTTGTCGGGGTCGCGCAGATCATCTTACAAGCAGGCGTCAAACGGCTGGTGATTTTAGGGGGGTAGGCTTCCCTCAATAGGTGGGGGGGACTTTTGTACCTGCTAAGACGAGCATCCATTCGGAAGTCCACCCCACCTGAACTATATATACTAAATCTCAGCAAATTTTTAAGACAAATATCTTGTAAATTACCCGCCCGTTTGTTATACTGCGGGAGACTGGGGAGTAGCCTCTGGATTTGTGGCCTGTCCACAGCCAGCCCGTTTGTCGTCAGTACGGAAAGTCCGAAAACTTTCCCGGCAAGCGGATTGTGAAATTTCACAACAGGCGAGACCAACACCATTTCACGATGGCTGTGGTCTCGCTTTTTTTTATGCCACAGCCGCAAAGGAGCATTTCTCGCATGGCCCAGTGGCACACCCTTTCCCCCTCGGAAACCCTCACCCAACTGAATACCGAACCCGTGCGCGGCCTGTCCGCTGACGAGGCTCGCGCCCGGCTCACCCAGCACGGCCCCAACGAACTCGTAGAAACCGCGCGGCGCAATCCCCTCCGCATTTTGTGGGAACAGCTCACCGCGACAATGGTGCTGATCCTGCTCGCGGCGAGTGGCGTGTCGTTCGCCCTGCAAAAATGGCAGGAGGCCATCGCCATCCTCGCCATCGTGATCCTGTTCGCGCTCCTCGGCTTTTTTCAGGAATACCGCGCCGAACAAGCGATGGCAGCGCTCAAAAAGCTCGCCGTCCCCAACGTCCGCGTCCGCCGAGGCGGACAAACGCTGGAAATCTCCGCCCGCGAACTGGTTCCCGGTGACATCATCCTGCTCGAAGCGGGCAACCTGCTCTCGGCGGACGTGCGCCTGCTCGAAGCGGCGAACCTGAAAATCCAGGAAGCCGCCCTCACCGGCGAATCCGAATCTGTCGAAAAACACACCGACCGGCTCTCCCGCCCCGATGCGCCCCTCGGCGACCGGCGCAACATGGCCTACATGGGCACGGTCGTCACTTACGGGCGCGGCACCGCCGTCGTCACTGCGACGGGAATGAAGACAGAGTTGGGGAATATCGCCACCCTTCTACAAGCGGTGGAAGACGAACAAACGCCCCTACAACGCAAACTTGACCAAGTCGGCAAAACCCTGGCCGTCGCGGGGGTGCTGATCGCGATCGTGATCGCGGCCCTGGATTTGTTCAGGCCCAACCCCGCCCCGCTCGGGGAGGTGCTGCTGACCGCAGTCAGTGTCGCGGTCGCCATCGTGCCGGAAGGGTTGCCTGCGGTGGTCACGATTACCCTGGCGATTGGGGCACAACGGATGCTCCGGCGCAACGCGTTGATCCGCAAACTGCCCGCGGTGGAAACGCTCGGTTCGGTCACGGTCATCTGCTCGGACAAAACGGGCACGCTGACCGAGAACAAGATGACGGTCACGTTGCTGGATGTGGCCGGGGGCCGCGTGGATTTGACCGAGCAGGTGGCCGCCCGCCATCCAGTGATCCTGGAAAACGCGGGGGCTGAACTCCCTGCCGAACATGCGAACCCGCTCCGGCTCCTACTCACGGGCGGAGCGCTGTGCAACGATGCACTCCTGCAACCGTCCGACGATGGCAAATCACTGACGACAGTTGGCGACCCGACAGAGGGCGCACTGCTGATTGCCGCGGCGAAGTTTGGGATGCGGAAGGCTGATCTGGATGCGGCGATGCCCCGGTTGGCAGAGTTGCCGTTTGATTCGGAGCGGAAGCGGATGACGACGGTGCATGAAGGGGGAAAGGGGAAGGAGGACTTGGGAATGCTTAATGATGGAATGCCGTATGTTTCGATTACGAAGGGGTCGGTGGATGGGCTGTTGGATATTTCGGAGCAGGTGTGGAATCGGGATCATGTGGAGGCGTTGACGGGGGAATGGCGCAGGCGGATTGAGGAGGCGAATACGCGCTTGGCGGCGAAGGGGATGCGGGTGTTGGGGGTGGCGCTCCGTCCGGTGGCGATAGCTGAACCCCGCGAGGATGGGTTAATTTTTGTGGGATTGTTCGGGATGATGGATCCGCCCCGCGCGGAGGTGGCGGACGCGGTCCGGGTGGCGAAATCGGCGGGGATTCGCCCAATCATGATTACCGGGGATCATCCGTTGACGGCGGCACACATTGCAAAGGAGTTGGGGATTGGGGACGCTCTTCGACTACGCAAAGCCTCCGCTCAGAGTGCCCCCAATCCCGAACGTGTGCTGACGGGAATCGATCTCAACAAGATGTCCGACGCGGAGTTGGAAAACGTGGTGGAGGAGGTTTCAGTGTTTGCCCGCGTGTCGCCGGAACACAAGTTAAAGATTGTGGCGGCGCTGCAAAATCGGGGGGAGATTGTGGCGATGACGGGGGATGGGGTAAACGATGCGCCTGCGTTGAAGCGGGCGAACATTGGGGTGGCGATGGGGATTACGGGGACGGACGTGTCGAAGGAGGCGGCGGAGATGGTGCTACGGGATGATAATTTTGCGACAATTGTGGCGGCGGTGGAAGAGGGGCGGGTGATTTACGATAATATTCGTAAGTTTGTGAAGTTTTCGATTGCCGGGAACATCGGGAAGGTGTTGGTGATGCTGATTTCGCCGTTGCTGGGGATGCCGATCCCGTTGCTGCCGTTGCAATTGTTGTGGCTAAACCTGTTGACAGACGGGCTGCTCGGCATTGGGCTGGGCGTAGAACCCGCCGAAAAGGATACGATGAGCCGCAAGCCGTTTACGCCGGGCGAAAGTGTGTTCAGCCGGGGGCTGGGGGCGCATATTCTGCGGACAGGGTTGGTGCTGGGGTTGATTTCGCTGGCGATGGGGTTTTGGCACTGGTATACCGGGCACGAGGATTGGCAAACGATGATTTTTACGACCCTGGCGTTTTCGCAGATGTGGCAGGCGTTGGGCGTGCGCTCGAACCGGGAGTCGTTGTTCAAGCAAGGCGTGTGGTCGAATAAGCCGTTGTTTGGGCTGGTGGTGTTGACTTTTGGGTTGCAGATGATGGCGTTGTACCTGCCGGGGTTGCAAGCATTTTTGAAGACAACAACGATGACGGCAGGCGATTTATTGCTGTGTTTTGGTGTGAGTAGTTTAGTGCTGGTGGCGACGGAGGTGGAGAAGGTGTTTGTGAGAAGGGTTACAAGAGTATAATTGCGGTCTATGAACCGCTCATCTCTCACCCGTTACGCATGGCTTTCTGTTGGGGCCGCAGTGTTGACCATTGGGTTGAAACTCGCCGCCTATCTCATCACCGACTCTGTCGGGTTGCTTTCCGATGCCCTTGAATCGCTCGTCAATCTTGTCGGAGGGGTGATGGCCCTGGCGATGTTGACCATCGCCGCCCGCCCGGCGGATGAGGAACACGCTTACGGACATACAAAGGCGGAGTATTTTTCCAGCGGGGTGGAGGGAACGCTGATTCTCGTGGCCGCGCTGAGTATCGCATACACCGCTATCCAACGGTTGCTTGCGCCAAAACCGTTGGAGGAGGTGGGAATCGGGTTGGCGGTTTCTGTCGCGGCGTCGCTGGTGAATTTGGGTGTAGCGCTGACGCTTCTCCGGGCTGGGAAGAAGCATGATTCCATCACGCTCCAAGCTAACGCACAGCATTTGATGACCGACGTGTGGACGTCGGTGGGGGTAGTTGTCGGCGTGGGCGCGGTGGTGTTGACCGGGTGGGAACGGCTCGATCCGATTGTAGCAATTGTGGTCGCAGCGAACATTGTCCGGTCAGGGTTTCATATCGTCAAAACTTCTGTGTTAGGGTTGATGGATACGGCGATTCCCGCGGAAGAGTTAAAAAAGGTGCAGGAAATTTTAGGCAGGTTCAACGAGGGTGGCGTGCAGTTTCACGCGTTACGCACCCGCCAATCGGGTGCGCGGCGGTTCGTATCCATGCACGTGCTAGTGCCTGGAGATTGGACTGTCAACCATGGACATGAATTGTTAGAAAGCATCGAGTCCGCGCTACGGCATGAATTGCCCAATACGACGGTATTTACACATTTGGAGTCGTTGAATGACCCGACCTCGTGGGAGGATATAGATTTGGATCGGGGGACAATCATTAATGATGGAAAAGAACTGACGCCACCAAATTCCTCGACAAATACTCCTCCCACCAAAGACCTCCTCACCCGCATGACCGAACGCTACGCGACCGGCCAAATCCCCTGGCAACACGAACTGCCCCCGCCCGAAGTCATCACCCTCGCCGAAACTCTGCCCCCCGGACGGTTTCTCGATCTGGGCAGTGGCCTGGGCCGCGCGTGCCTTTATATGGCAAAACACGGCTGGACATGCGACGGCGTGGACTTCGTCGCCCAGGCCACCGAAATGTCCCGTGAACGTGCCGCCGCCGCAGGGCTGGCTGACCGCATTCACTTTCACACCGCTTCCGTTGCCCAACTCGACTTCCTGACCGGCCCATACGATCTCATCCTGGATGTTGGCTGTCTCCACGCCCAAACGCCGAAAGATGGCATCTCCTACGCCCAACACGTCAAACGTCTGCTTGCCCCTGGGGGACAATACGTTCTATTCGCCCACTTGACCAACAAAACCGACCCCGACGCCCGCGAGTGGACCACCGAAGAAGAAATCTACCGTCTCTTCCTCCCCGATCTAACCCTCGAAAAGATCGAGCGCGGCACCACCACCACCGTTGAAAGCACCTGGCATTCGGCCTGGCTTTGGATGCGTGCGAAGATATAAACAAATTTTGCCTTTTCCCCGAAAAAAGAAGGGGCGCACATGGTCATGTGCGCCCCTTCTTTTTTTCGGAAATCCTCCCATGTTACCAACCCGTAACATACATAGCGGAACCGTAACGCCCTCGCCAAGCGGTTGACACAGCCCCCCTTTACAATCCAAGTATCATTAAATTCAAAAGGAAATCACATGTCCCGCTATCTTTATCTTTTCCTCGCCCTCCTCGGCCTCTTTCTCACCTCTGCCTGCCTCCCCTTCGTTGGCAATATGGATTTGGACATCCAAACCTCCACCCCCGAAAGCCTCCCATCCCCCACCATGGACGCAAGCACCCCGCTTCCCGAACCCACCCCCCTCCCTGCTTCCGCGGGCACCGTCACCGGACGCGTGTGCTACCCTGGCGAATTCATCCCCGCCATGACTGCCTACTTCCAGCAAACCCCCAGCGGTTTACTCACTGAACTCCCCATCGCCGAAGGCCAACTTACCTACACCCTCGAACTCGCCCCCGGCATCTACCGCGCCTTCACCTGGAGCGAAAAATACCAGATCGCCAGCGCCTACACTGGCTACGCGGCGTGCGGGTACGGCAATACCTGCCCCGACCACACCCTCCTCTCGTTTGAAGTTCTCGCCGGACAAACCCTCACCGACATAGACCTTTGCGACGGCCCCTACCCCGCCGACCAACTCCCGCTTCCCCGTCCCGTTTCCGAAAACGACCCCGCCCTCAATGGCCTCACCTACAGCCTCCCCGAAGGCCCCCTCTACCGCATAGACGCCTACGGTTACTCAAAACCACTCAACAGCGCACTTGGCGTCGTCATCTCCCCGGACGGAAATTCCGGCCTGTACCCCTTCAACGGCGATTTATATGTCATGTCCCTCGCGGGCGGCGAACCACTCAACCTGACCAACACCCCCAACATCATCGAAATTCTCTACCAGTGGCCCTTACAAGATCGCATCTTCTTCACCGCCCTCACCGCCGGACTAGGCGAACGCTCAAGCATGACAGGTGGCCTGTACAGCATCCGCCCGGATGGCTCCGCCCTCACCGCCCTTGACCCGGACACCAACGTCGGCAACTTCGCCATCTCCCCCGATGGACACTTCGCCGCCTACGGTGGTGGGCAAACAGGCTACCTTTACGATTTACAACTCAACCAGCGCGGCGTCTTTGACCCAACCACTTTCGGAATCAACAGTGAAAGCGGGCTATATCTCACCAGTCCGGCATGGGCACCCGACTCGCAGAAACTTGCCTGGCTCGTGCAAGGTAACTTCATGGGGCCAGGAGTCTTTGCCGTCGTAGTCTTCGATTTATTCACCAACACTACCGAAATCATCCATCCCTATCACATCGTCGGCATGGACGGCCTCCTGCCCCCCGCCAAGTTCAGTCCCGACGGCAACTGGATCGCCTTCACTGCCTTTGACGAAGACCCCACCCAATATGGCGTCTGGGTTGCGAGTGTCGGCGACCCCAACCAAAGCACCCAGTTCTTTATGGGTTCATACAGCAACACCCCCTACTGGAGTCCCGACGGACGCTGGCTCGCCTACCAGCAATATGCGGAGGCGGAGCAAGTCAACAAAGTCTTCGTGTACGACCTCACCCTGAACGTAATCCTTCAGGCCGTCCAACTCCCGCCCAATGCCAGCATTATTGGGTGGTAGGCATAATCCCGAAAAAAGAGTGGCGGAGGATGTACATTCCCCGCCCACCCTTTTTTCATATCTCTTCAAAGGTCCCCATGAAAATCTACAAATTCCATCTCCTCATTTCGATGATATTCGCCTTAACCGCCTGTGTGCCCCTGGTTGGCAAAATCAATGTCGAAATTGAAACCCCCATTCCCCAATCGGAAAATACCCCTACCCTTCCCCCCACCCCTACCGAAACCGAACTTCCCCGCCCCACGGAAACCCCGCGCCCCACTCAACCCCCCACCAATGTGATCCTCACTCCGGAAGCGGGCGGTTATCCCCCCAACCCCCTCAACTTCGACGCCATTCAGATTACCGAACCCGGCCCTGGTTCCCGCCTCGCCGCCCCCATCCATATCACCGGCAACGCCGACCCCACCTTTGAACAAACCCTCGTCATCCGCATCGTTCTCGACGATGGCACCGAACTCAACCGCGCCACCACCAACATCCTGACCGACGCAGGCAATCGCGGCCCGTTCTCCATTGACATGGACTTTGCTGTATTGGGCGAACGACAAGCCTTCATCCAGGTCTTCTCCGTCAGCCCGCGGGATGGTGGCATCACCCACCTGAATTCCGTCCTCGTCACCCTGGCAGATTCCGGCCCGGTGGACATCCGGCAAGCCATGATCAGCAATGAACCCATCGTGGTTGCTAATCCCCTGCCTGGCGGTATCGTCAGTGGGGGTGTGGCCCACATCGAAGGGTACGCGGCCCCCAGCTTTGAAAATCACCTGTTCATCGAAATTGTGGACGTAAACGGCAATGTCGTCGGAAGCGCGCCGGTTATCGTGGACGCGCCAGACTTCGGCGTGCCCGGCCCCTTCACCATAGATATTCCCTACACCATCACCGAGGCGCAAGCCGGACGCATTGTCATTCATGATCCAAGCGTCGTAATTGAGGGGGATGTGCATTTGGTCAGTGTCGAGGTGCAATTTGAACCGTAATCGGTACACCGAAAGAAAAGGCCGGACTTGTGCAATCCGGCCTTTTCTTTCGGTGATTTTTCAGCTTTCCATATTCCCCACTAACCCTAATTCCGGGGCAATACGGCGCATGGCGGTGATAACATTGCCTACATGTTCCCACAACTCCACACCAAATTCCTGCGCAGCGTGCTCGATCTCCTCACGATTTGCACCGGCGGCAAAGGCCCGGTCTTTCCACTTTTTCTTGACCGACTTTGCTTCCATATCAAGGATGGAGTGGGAAGGACGCACCAAGGCAACGGCTGTGACCAAGCCGGTGATTTCGTCACAGGCACACAAAGCTCTTTCCATTTGGGTTTGGCGGGGGAATTGCTCGAGGAGGTGATCGGCGTGGCTCATCACGGCACGGATGATTTCTTCGGAAACCCCTTTCTCGCGGAGGATGGGCGCACCGTCTTGGGGATGTTGGTCAAGGGTTGGGTGGATTTCCCAGTCAAAGTCGTGGAGCAAACCGGCTAGGCCCCAGGTATCGATATTTTCAGGGTCATATTTTTCGGCATAAAAGCGCATAGCGGCTTCTACGGCTAGCATGTGGCGTACTAGACTGATGTTTTTTACATATTCGGTGACAAGGGCGTATGCTTCGTCGCGGGTCATGAGGTCTCCTTCTGGGGAATCTTATTGGGCATCTAGTGGAAAGATAGGTTCTGGTTGGCCCAAGATCGGTTGGGGATGGGCAAAGAATATATCCCAAAATGCAGTGGCTGTGGCAGGGTATTCGCGCATTGTCCAATATTCCAAGGCACCTTCCCAATAACGGCTTTCATAGGCGGGATAACCAGTAGCACTTACACCAAGCATGTTGCAGGTCATCACGGCGCGAGGCAAGTGATAGGATTGGGTAACAAGAATCGCTTCGGTCAGGCCGAATATCGCGCGGGCACGATAACAGGTGTCGTAGGTGCGGCGTCCGGCAAAATCCAGAATGATGTCGGTTTCGGGAATACCCAACGAGAGGGCGTATTCTTTCATTGCAGTGGGTTCATCATAATACACTTCGCTATTATCCCCACTCATCAACAATTTTTGGATTTTTCCGGCGAAGTACAGGTCGGCGGCAGCGCGAATACGGTCGCGCAGGACGGCGGAGGCGTTGCCTGATCGGGTTAGCCCCGCGCCGAAAACAATAGCGACCGCGCGAGGTGGGGTGGTTTCCAGCGTAGTGATCCGAGGTTGGGCATAAGCTCGGGCAAGGGTTTGCGGAGCGAGGAGAACAATTCCCCCAAGTGCGGACAAAATCAACGTCAATGTAAAGACCCTTTTGAAGAAGCGGCGTAACATGGGCGCGATTTTATCATGGGAAGATGAACGATCTATGAAAAAGTCCGGCGGAGTACGCCGGACTTTTTCATAGATCTCAACAGCCAGGGTAGAGATTAACCCCGGAAAAAAGGTGAAAGGGGGCTGTACAGCCCCCTTTCACCTTTTTTCCGGGCAGCTTCCTCTCTAAACCAATTATGTTAGATCACTTTCTCGCGGAGCCAGGAACTGATGTAGTCCATCGAGGCCACAACGATAGCGATGGCAAACATTTGGGCGCTGGCCGCGCGGTAGTTGAGGAGGTTGATGTTTTGTTGGAGCAGGAAGCCGATCCCACCCCCGCCGACGAACCCGATGATGGTGGACATACGGACGTTGATGTCCCAGCGGTACATGGTGTAGGAGATGTACGGCGGCACGATTTGCGGGATGACGGCATAAACAATGGTTTGCAAGCGGTTGGCCCCAGTTGCTTCAATGGCTTCCAACGGCCCAGCCTGAATACTTTCGACTTGCTCAGAATAGAGTTTGGCGAGGCTGACGATGGTATGCAGACCGAGCGCCAACACCCCAGCGAACGGCCCAATCCCGACTGCGATAACGAAGACAATCGCCATGACAAGCGCTTCGACCGAGCGTAAAGTGTTGAGGATGGTACGCGTGATAGAGTAGATCACTAACCCGATAGGCAAGGTAACTTTGGGTTTGTTTGTGACGGCAAGGATCAGCCCCAAGACGCCACCGGTGATGCCCGGTCCCCAAAGGGTATACACGGGATTTCCAATTTGGTAGAGCCACTCAATTGCCATACCAATCAAGATGAATAAGACTGCTCCTGCAACTCCTGCAAGAACGATATTCATCAACTTGACCCCGCTTATGGGTAATTTCTCGGTGCTGCGTTGACCAATACGCCCCATGAAACTGCTTACCACGCCTCCCGCCGCGAGGGCGCCCAAGGCCGGGGTAATGGTTTGCAGAATATCACTCAACTTAACCATAAAGTTGGCAAGGAAAGCAAACGATCCTAAGTTTTTAGCCAACATGCTGCCCAGGTTCATGATGAGGTCAGCCAATTGATACAGACCTAAGAATGCCAATAGCACTGCGACGAATAGCACGATTAAACGGGTGATACGGAGCAATTGTGTCGCAGGGGCAGCATCTTCTTGGGGTAAGGCAAAACGTATAGCAAGCATGAAAAGGATGAAAACGACAATAACACCTATGATGTTCATCACCACGGTATCGAAGGTTTGTGCAAAAATGCCAACTTGACGCACAATGACAAAACCTAGCACAATCCCTACCGGCCACCCTAATATGGAAAGCGCGACACTTGCCAACGGACTTTTGACGGGTTTCATCAAGTTTCGGGCAGCGATGAAACTGAGCGGAATCGCGAGAAAGGTACCCAGGGTAGTCGCCAAGAGTGCGAGAAACACGGTCTCAACAATCTTGAGCCAGGTTTGGTGCGCGGTTTCGGTGAAATGTGGGGTGCCAATGTTATGTCGCCCGGTGGCGCGCACATATTGCACTTCCTCGGAGGGACGTTTGGGAAGGGTCAATTCTGCGACAAAGTGCCCCTCTGAATCCGTATCAAAATCATCCCTGCCTAATGTAACTAGGTTTGCTGGATCACTACCAGGGACAAACCGCAAGGGTCCAGAGGAATTCGGAAGAAAATTAAACCCTTCGACCTGAAGAATTTCGCCCGGTTCACCACATGCAGGGGTCAGAATCACGTACGCACCGGACTTATCCGGTTCGGGTACATCTGGCATTCCCCCTTCCGGGCAGGGAACATACACAGGGGTATTGATCACTACTTCTTCTTGTTCGTACTCGAAAATATCAGGCTGGGCCAGGGCACGGGTCACGCGAATAAGGCTTTCCTGGCGTTGTTCGCTCCGAATTTCTTCCAGGTTGACCTTCGTGATCTCAAACCCATACGCATATACAATTAGCCCGAGTAAAACCGCCAAACCAAGGCGGATAGATTTCCAGGGAGAGATTTTTTTATCCATGTCCGTCACCCAACGCGTTCAGCTTCGCGTCCATAAATGTCTTTGAATTTTTGGTCGTCAATTTCTTTCGGCAGACCATCAAACATTAGTTTGCCTTTGTTCAAGGCAATTACCCGGTCCGCATACCGGTGAACCAGGTCGAGGAAGTGCAAACTGCACAATACTGTTACCCCATCTTTTTTATTAATATCTTCCAGATGCTTCATAATACTATGCGCCAGGACCGGATCGAGGCTGGCGACCGGTTCATCAGCCAGAATCATTTCCGGGTCTTGCATGAGGGCACGCGCAATTCCTACGCGCTGTTGCTGACCACCGCTCAGTTCATCCGCCCGTTGATAGGCTTTATCGGCAATACCCACCCGATCCAATTGTTGGACAGCTTTTTCGATGTCTTGCTTAGGGAAACGGTTAATCAAACTCCACGCCGGGTTAACATACCCCAAGCGGCCAGCAAGAACATTCGTGATCACCTTAGAACGGTGCACCAGATTGAAATGTTGGAAAACCATCCCTATTTTGCGCCGATAGCGACGTAATTCATCCGGCGAGGCAGACGTAACTTGCTCACCGTTCCAGTAGATTTGGCCGGAAGTGGGTTCAATAAGCCGGTTGATACAGCGCAATAGAGTAGATTTTCCAGAACCACTTAACCCAATAACAGCCAAAAACTGACCGTCCGGCACGTCAAAACTTACCGAATCAAGGGCTTTGACGCCGCCATCATAGATTTTCGTCAGGTTTTTTACTTCAAGCATAAGAATTTTTGCCAACAAAAACCGAGTTTTTGTAGCCAGAGGAATTTGCTTCTTAGAATATTTAAGACATCCGTGAGAACTCTGGAAAAAACTCGGTTTTAAGAAAAGTTTGGAGATAAAAGAAAATTTTCGGGCAGGGAAATATCCCTGCCCGAAAATTTGTCTCAAACCAATTACTTAAGCGTTTCGAGGGTAATGCCGGATTGGGCTACCATCAAACGAATGAAGTCATATTCCGCATCCGTCGCCACCACTAACCCAGACCAGCCGTAGAAGTCCGCACTCCCCAACGAACTCCCCCAGCCTTCCGTCTCCGCAAACGCCGCCAGCGCCGCTTCGATCTGCGCACGCAGCTCCGCCGGAAACTCCGGCCCAAACGACAGCGTGTCGTTGGGGATTTCAGGAGACAACATCAGGATGCGCACTTTTTGCACCACATCCGGAAACTCCTCGCGGATGTTCGCCCGGGCATCCAAGATCTGATAGCCGTCGCATTTCAAATTGCCATCCGCATCCAACCCGCAATTCGTCAGGTCAACCGGCGGTTCGGGGTCATCCCCAATCGCCCAGGCCGCCGCCCCTTCGGGGGCCGCCCACGGGCTGTAGAACGCGGTCGCAAAGTCCGCTTCCCCCGTGTACACCGCACGCACCGCCTGCGGGTGACCGCCCGCTTCGAGGGTGTCACCAACGGTCACGCCCGCTTCTTGGAACATGACGGTCGGGACCAGGAACCCGGAGGTGGAGCCAGCATCCGGGTACGCCCATTTCTTGCCGTTCAGGTCGTCAATGCTCTGGATGTCGCTGTCACGCGGGACGACGACCATGGTCCAGTACACGCCCCAGCCGCGGCGTTCAGCTTTGAAGGCCACATCCACACCACACAGGTCGTTGGCGAGAACGTACCCGAAGGCCGGGATGAAGGCCATCGTGTCGCTGGGGGAAGCACACATTTCTTCGATAGTGGCGGCATAGGAGGTCGGAATGCTGACTTCGAAGTTCAGCCCGGTGGCTTCGTTCAACGCCTGGGCCATGATTTCACCGCCCGTGACGATCACGTTCGCATCCACGGACGGCACAAACAACACTTTGATCGGGTGATTGACGCCGCCAATTTCGTTGGGGTCAACGCCATACGCGCCTGCACCAACATCGTCATAGGTCAACACAAATTCCGGGCCAAACCATTTGGCATTGAGTTCGTTCAGCGTGCCGTCTTGTTTGAACTGAGCAATTGCGGCATTAAAAGCACTCACCAGATCACTGCCTTTCGGGAAGATGAAGCCTAGTTGGTCGCTCTGAACGGGATCGCCGAGAATTTGTACTTTGTCGGGGTTCGCACCACGATAGCCCTGCCCGGCGGTTTCGTCCATGATGACGCCATCCACATCGCCTGCGATCAGGGCTTGCACCACGAGACCGAAGTCATCAAAGGTATTGATGCGGGCTTCACCGACCAGATCAAGGGCGGTTTGATAGTTGGTCGTGCCAACTTGTTCACCCAGTTTTAGCGATGAATCTGCTACAAATTCATCAATCGTAGAAAAACGGGTTTCGCCCACGCGGGCCAGCAGGCGTTGGTTGACGGCGATATAACCATCGGAGAAGTCCACCTGTTTGGCACGTTCTTCGGTGATGGTAATCCCATCTGCCGCCATGTCAAACTGGCCTTCTCCAACCGCTGCAATCATCGTATCCCATGCAAATTCAACGTAGTTAGGGGTGCAGTTCAAGCGAGCACAGGCTTCGTTGATGAAGTCGTAGTCCCAACCTTCGGCGTTGCCGGTATCGAGGTTGACATAGTTGAAAGGCAAGTAAGCGTTTTCAACCGCAACGGTCACTTCGCGCCCCCCAAGGTCAGGGAGAACGATTTCGGTGGGTTCAGCCATTGCTTCGGTGGGTTCCGCTGCTACTTCGGTGGGTTTTTCTTCCATCGCTTCGGTTGCCGCGGCGGTGGGAGCCTCTGTGGGCGTAGCCGCGGGCTGGCATGCCGCTAAAACAAAACTGGCAACCAGCAAAAGAGTGATAAAGGGTAATAGTTTTTTCATGGTTTCTCCTATTAAAAATTTTTTCAAAACAAAAGAACAGTCAAAAGGTGGTTCAATAATGGGTAAAAGGGCCTCACCTCCTCTTCATCATAAAATTATTTCCGTTGATCGGACTTTAAACGCCGTTCCATAAACCGGACCCCAGAGGAAAGTAAAAGGGTCAGGCTCAGGTATAGGAAAGCCACGGTATTATAGGTTTGAAGGTAAAGAAAGGAAGCGGCTCCGTATTTTTTACCTAACTGGGTAATATCGCCAATCCCCAAAGCAGAAAGCAATGAGGTTTCTTTAACCATGGCAATAAAATCGTTCCCCAAGGGAGGTAAGATTCGACGCAGTGCCTGGGGCAGGATCACAAAGCGGAAGGACTGAAACCAGGACAACCCCAATGCGGAGGCTGCTTCCCGTTGCCCACGTTCGATGGACTGTAAACCAGCACGAAAGATTTCTGAGGAAAACGCTCCGTAACTAAACGCCAAAGCAAAGACACCCCGTACCATAAATTCCATTTTGTAAACGGCAAGCGCATTTTCAGGGGCCAACAGGCCAATATCTCCTAACCATACACCTAAATTATTGATACCTCCCACAATTGCTGGCCCTACGACAAAGCCCCAATACAAAATCTGCACCAGGATCGGCACGCCACGAATAATCTGAACGTACAACTGCCCAATATTGCGTGCAACGACGTTACTAGAAAGTTGCATGAGCGCTGTTGTCAACCCAAAAACCAACGCAATTGAATATGCACTAATTGCCGCTAGCGCCGTAACCTGAACCCCTTCGACCAACGTACTAATAATTTTGTAATACGTTTCGTTAGTCATGAAATTGTAGAGCAGAACGATCCCAGCCAGAATAATTAAAAACGCCCACCAGGGCGCTTCTGCGAGAAAATTCGCGGATTTATTCTGGAAGGCCGGATTCCCCTGCGCAAGCGGTTCGGAATTTGTGGTCATTTTTAGATCCTAAAAGGGGGGATTTTGGGTTGAAACGTGTCAATAATAACGCATATCCAAATGACTGACAAGTAAATCGTTTTTTGCCAAATCATACCGTATTTGAAGCTGTACCAGACTGTCTTTGCTATCCGGTTTCAAGTGTGTCGCACAAAAGCTTTGTAAGTTCAAGGCGTTGGCTTTATAGGTTCTTGACTTTCCTAAAATATTCCTGTACATTACATCCACTTTGGGAGGCTGAAAAAAGTATCCAGGCCAAGACTCACAACTCCACAATGAAACCTCGGATGGTTAAAGTTGCAAATCCAAACTGTCAACAAAAGTGATTTTGTATTGGAAGTTTCGGGAATATCATCTCAAAAATAAGGTCTATATGATTGAAGATCAGAACGATCAAATCTACGAAGAATTTATTGTCGAAGAAACTGATGAGTTACTCTACATTTGGCAATATGGGGATATAGAGGAGTGGAATGATATTGATTTTGAAATCATTAAAGCAATTCTGATAGAACGATTGGGATATGTACCACCCCAATCTATTGAACTTCAACTTTCTAAGTCTTTAAACCGAATAGAAGATTACTTAGAAAATAACGAGTTAGAAAAGGCATTAAGCGAATGTGAATTGGCTATTCAATTGAAGCAAGATTTCGCAATTCCTTATAACTACCAGGGAATAATCTATGATGAGATGGGGCAACTTGAAAAGGCCATCCTCAATTACCAAAAAGCGGTCGAACTTGCACCTGGTTTTGAAGAAGCATGGGAAAACTTGCGAAGTGTTGAAGCAGCTCTTAAAGAGGATTTTGAAGGTTCCCTTGCAAAAAAGCATCTTGACCAAGCCCGTGAATATGTAAACCAAGGGGAAACAACAAGGGCTTACGCAGCATGTGAATTGGCGAAGGAAACAATACCACCCATTGCATTTGCCTACAATGAATTGGGGTTGGTGTTTGAAACCTTGGGACGATTAGACCTTGCACTGAACGCGTACCAAAAAGCGATACAACTCAATTCCGAGCGAAAAGAAGCCTGGAAAAACTTAAAACGTATTGAAGTGGATCTTGAAAAAGAATTTTATGAATCTGCGACCATACAACACCTTGATCAAGCTCTTGAATATGCGAATGACGGAGAATTTGAAAAAGCTAAAGAGGAATGCGAAACGGCTAAGTCTTTACTACCCGATCTTGCACTTGCCTACAATTACCTGGGTTTAATTCTCCATACACTAGACCAATTAGAACCTGCGATAGACTCCTATCTGAAAGCCATACAATTTAATCCACGATTTTATGTCGCACGGGAAAACCTTGCTACGGCAAAGTTAGCCTGGGAAGAAGAACAATACCATCTATTTTCAAATCTAAACCAGGAGGAGGAAGAGAACATTTCATTTGACGAATTCCAAATGCTGATCACCACCGAGCCAATCCCGTCGTGGTTCTATACGGATGAAAACGCCTTGCTTCTCCCGGGATGGGCGGGACATCGCACGCGTCAGGGAGAAGTGGATATGATCCCCTGGAGTCTGAATTTGAGCTCGCCCACCTTCAAGGGAGTATTATTCGGGCACTTCTGGTAGGAAAGTTTAGAACCCGCAACCCGTTTTATTTGGTATTGATGATGTATGTGGGGATCATATTTTTTTTAGGCGGTATGGTTTTAAGCTTTATGGGCATTCCTTATTTAATTGTTGGAGGATTTCTCTTATGGAATGTATATTTAAGTTTGCGACTTGGAAATTCCGGTGAAGAGGAAGAAAAAGGGCATACTTTCTTTTAGCTCAAGATGCTTGCGTATACCACCTATTTACAAAAATACTACATTCCCCCCTCTAATCTTCCCCACCACCTCCCCCACCGCCCGGTCAACCCCCTCCGTCAATCCCTCCCCCAAATCAAAATCCACCCCTGTAACCGTCACCAGCCACGCTTCGGGCTGATGCCCGTACAAAATCTCCGCCATCCCCAACAATTCTTCGGGAGCCACGTAATGCGTGTAATTCGCCGCCGGACGTTCACCGACCCCGACGCGCCGCGTTCGAATCTCGCCCGGTTCCCCCTCCACAGATGCATCCACAAACACCACACACGCCACACGGCTGATGTCTTCCGCCAGTTCGGGCATGAGTTGGTGCGTTTGGAGCAGAGCCATTTCGCCCTCGGTTTCCGCGTCGAGCGTCGCCCGGAGTGCGTCAATAACTCGCCAGCCAAACCCGTCGTCGCGCCGGAAGGGATTACCGTAACCGATGATGATAGATGACATGGGAAAAAACCGAAAAAATGAAGGTAGTGGGCATTTGGGCGTTTAAAACTTCGGAAGTCTTTGAGCGTACTCTGGGTTGGAATTCATTTGCAAAAGCAGGAGATTCATTACCAGAGATGCTGATGGAGACTTCCGAAGTTTTGCTGTTACGAAAATTTAACCTCGTTTGGCCTCATCGAGGATTTCACCTTGAGACCCAACCAACTGCACATGCAAGGGATAATCCCCGTCCGCATGGGTGGAGCAACTGAGGCAAGGGTCGAACGTGCGGATGACGCCTTCGACGCGGTTCAGCATGGGTTCGGTGATCTTCTTGCCTTTGAGGAAGTAGCGAGCCGTCTGGAAGATGCCTTTATTCATCGCGAGGTTGTTGTTGCCCGTTGCGATAACCAGGTTAGCCCAGGTAATGATGCCATTCCGGTCAATTTTGTAATGATGGAGCAGTGTACCTCGCGGGGCTTCGGACATGCCGATGCCTTCAAACCGGTTGGGTTGGGCGCGTGCACGGACATGATCGCTCAAAATATCGGGGGCGTGAAGGAGTTGTTCGATGCGTTCGAGGCCGTAAAGCATTTCGATTAGACGGGCGTAATGTGCCTGGAACGAACTGAGGGTCGCGCCGCGTTCTAACATGCGAAACTCTGCCCATTCTTCGTCGGCGCGGACGGTGCCCATTTTGTCTACGATGTTCATCCGGGCGAGCGGCCCCACGCGGAAGATGCCGTCAGGGTAGCCCATCGGTTTGTAGTACGGGGATTTCAGGTAGCTGTCCGGTTCCACGTATTCGGCGATGTAATCCTGATAATTCTTCGGGCTGAGACCATCGGCAACGATTTTGCCCGTCGAGTCAACGATTCGGACTTTGCCGTCGTAGAAGGCGATGCGTCCGTCGTCTTTCACCAGCCCCATAAACAAGGTGGGGAAGTTGGCGAAGGTACGAATTTCAGCGTCGAAACCGCCAAAGATGCCTTTGTACCAGTCCAGCGAGCGGAGGATGCGTTCGAGGGCATCAGGGATGCGTTCGAGGATGAAGTCGCGTTCTTCTGCCTTGAGGGGCGCGTTAACCCCGCCGGGGACGAGCCACGCGGGGTGGATGCGTTTCCCGCCGAGCAGTTCGATGATCTCCTGCCCGAATTTGCGGAGCATAATCCCGTCGCGGGCCAGGTCCGGGTACTTTTTCAGCACACCGAAGATGTTCCGATCAGCGGGGTCGGCATCAAAACCGAAGACGAAATCCGGGGAGGAGAGGTGGAAGAAACTGAGCGCGTGAGACTGGATCATCTGCGCCAGATTGATGATTTTGCGGAGTTCGCTGGCTGTGGGTGGAATTTCCACCGCGAGTAGGTCGTCGCAGGCTTTGGACGAGGCGATCAAGTGGCTGACCGGGCAAATGCCGCAGATGCGCGCGGTGAGGGAGGGCATTTCGTAAAACGTCCGGCCTTCGGTCATTTTCTCAAACCCTCGGAACTGAGTGACATGGAACCGCGCGTCGGTCACTTGCCCTTTATCATCCAGTGAGATGGTGATTTTGCTGTGTCCTTCGATCCGGGTCACAGGGTCAATGGTAATGGTTTTGGTCATAGTTCTCTCCTAAATTCCGAACCTCGTCTTGCCAACTAAATCGGGCATCCGACCTTCGAGCAATTCGCTGACGGCGAAGAAGATCGTGTCTGCCGAGGGGGGACAACCTGGGATGAAGACATCCACTGGGACGATATGATGCACAGGGACGGATTTCGGGCGCAGGGGCGGGATGAGTTGCACGGGGATGTGCTGGTTTTCGGAGGCGTTTTCGATGTATGCCCGCTCGTACAATGACTGGACGCTGAACTGGTTCCGCATTCCTGGCACATTGGCTGTCACCGCGCAGTCCCCGAGGGAGACGAGAATCCGTGTGTGGGCGCGCACCTTTTTGATTTTGTTGTAATCGTCCTCGTTGCTCACCGCACCTTCCACCAACGTGACATCCACCATTTCGGGGAAATCTTTGGGATCAACCAACGGGCTGTATACCAGGTCGGCTTTTTCGGCAACGGCAATCAGCCGCTCATCCATATCGAGAAAAGACATGTGACACCCGGAACATCCATCGAGCCACACAGTCGCAATTTTTGCTTTTTCGCTCATGTCACTCCTCCCGCATCAGTTGCAAGTACGGTAAAAATTCACGCTGTTTCGTCATCTCTGCCACGGAACGGCCTTTCGCGGAGAGCGCACCCGTCGGACAAAGTTGGACGCATTTGCCGCAGCGTGTACAGGTCGTCGAGTTCCCCCACGGTTCGTTCAGGTCAGAGATGATCATGGATTTGACGCCACGCCCCATCACATCTTTGGTATGCGCCCCTTCGATCTCGCCGCAGACCCGGACGCAACGCTGGCACAACACGCACCGGTTATGATCCATCATGTAATAGGGATGCGACGCGTCAATATGCATCTCTGGGGAGAGATATGGCACGCGCACGTGGGTCATGCCCAATTCCGTCGCCAGGTCTTGCAGTTGGCAGTGCCCGTTCGAAACACACACCGAACAAACATGGTTGCGTTCCGAGAAAAGCATTTCCAATATCGTCCGGCGGTAGGCTTGTAAGCGCGGGCTGTCTGTGTACACTTCCATGCCCTCTTCGATGTAGGTCATGCACGCAGGAACCAGTTTCGTCCACCCCTTGATTTCGACCAGGCACAACCGACACGCGCCGATGTTCGACAGGCCATCAATTTGGCACAGCGTAGGGATTTTGATGCCATTTTCGCGGGCGAGGTCGAGGATGGTTTCGTCGCCGCGTCCGCCCACGTCCAGGTCATTGATTTTCAGCGTTTTGATGGTGGATGGTCTCATGCCAACACCTCCTCGGATTGTTTAATTTGACAGGAACCCGCCGGGCACGTCTTGTGTTCAATGTGTGCCAGAAATTCTTCCCGGAAATACCGGAGTGTACTGTAAATGGGGTTGGCTGCATTTTGCCCCAGCCCGCACAGGCTGGTATTGGTAATGACATCGCTTAATTCTTCGATCATCGCCAGGTCATCCAGCGTTGCTTCACCGCGCGTGATCTTGTCCAGATAGTTGTACAGATGGGAAGTTCCCACCCGGCATGGGATACACTTCCCGCACGATTCAAGCTTGCAAAATTCCAGGAAATATTTGGCAACCTCCACCATACAGGATGATTCATCGAGGACGATCATACCGCCGGAGCCGATAATAGAACCCAGCGCGCGCATCGCCTCGTAATCTACGGGAACATCCAGATGCTCGAACGGGACACACCCCCCGGACGGCCCCCCCGTTTGAACCGCTTTACACTCCCCATGCGCGACCCCGCCCCCCATCTCGTACACAATCTCGCGCAGGGTGATGCCCATCGGCACTTCGATCAGCCCCTGATTTTGTACACTACCCGCGAGGGCGAACACCTTCGTCCCCTTACTGTTACGCACCCCAATCGAAGCGTACCAGTTTCCGCCGTTACGGATAATGGCCGGAATCGTAGATAGCGTCTCAACATTATTGATCAACGTCGGCTTGCCCCACAACCCCAGTTCGGCAGGATATGGAGGCCGCGGGCGAGGCTGGCCGCGCTTTCCTTCGATGGATGCAAGCAGGGCAGTTTCCTCCCCGCAGACATACGCCCCTGCCCCCACACGAATATGGATGTTGAAATTGAACAGGGTCCCAAGGATATGACTCCCCAAAATGCTCCTGGCTTTGGCCTGTTGAATGGCAACGTTCAACCGCCCGACCGCGAGGGGATACTCGCCCCGGACATAGATATACCCCTCCGACGCGCCCACCGCGTACCCGGCAATCGCCATCCCCTCGAGGACACGATGCGGATCAGCTTCGAGCACGCTCCGGTCTTTGAATGCGCCAGGGTCGCCCTCGTCCGCGTTACACACAACGTATTTCTGCCCGCCATCGCCAGCTTTGGCAACAGTCTTCCACTTCAGCCCGGCAGGGTAGCCCGCCCCCCCGCGCCCGCGCAACCCACTCTTGACTACATGGTCAATCACTTCACCAGGGGACATTTCCGTGAGGGCGGCGAGTAAACCACTGTATCCCCCTGCAGCGATGTATTCTTCGATCCGGCCAGGGTCAATCCGCCCGCAGTTTTCTAGCACGATCTTTTTCTGGGATTTGAAGAAGGGGATATTGGTGGGAACTGTGAGCCGTTTAATTGGTTCTTTGCCGAGGCTTTCGACAATTTCGGGCAGGTCGGCAGACGTAAGATTACCGTATAACACGGGATCTTTTCCTTTGCTTTCGACAGAGACCAATGGCCCCTGAGAACACAGCCCCATACACCCCACGCCCTTTACTTTACAGGTGTGGTGTGGGTCATGTTCCGCAACGGCATGTTCCAACTCGGCTCTGAGTTTCTCGCTCTGAGACGAGAGGCAACTGCGCGAGATGCAAACACGCACGGTGTGTTCGTACGCGTCCGCCTCCGCACGTTCTTTTTCGGTGATTTGTTCAAGCATATCAATGTCAATCATGCCACTCCTCCAGTTTTTTCAGGATGGCTTCGGGGGACATTTTGCCCATCGTCTCGTCATCGAAAACGGCGACCGGCGCGACCCCGCACGCACCGACACAGCGCGTATCGCCCAGGGTCAGCCACCTGTCGGGGGCCGATTCACCAGGCGCCAAGCCGTACAACTCCTTGATTTTGTCGAGGAGTTGGGGAATCCCTTTCAGATAACAGGCGGTTCCGGTACAGATCACGCACGTATGTTTGGCAAAAGGCTCCAGGTGAAACAAGTGGTAAAACGTCGAGACGCCATACACCTTACTCAAGGGCACACGCAGGGACGCGGCAACATAACGCAACGAGGCATCATCCAGATACCCAAACTCATTTTGCACCGCATGCAGAGTTTCGATGAGCGCGTCTCTGGAGTAACCATTGCTCCGCATGACTGCCTGCACGTGTCGCCATTTGGGGTCTGGGGTGGGTGGGTCTATTTTGGGGGTTCTTACGAACATAAATATCTCCATAAAAAATATCGAAAAAAAGGGTGAAAGGGGGGTACCCCCCTTTCACCCTTTTTTTTCGGAAATACTTGTTTTTATCCACGCAACCCACGCGTCCAGCCCTTCTTGCGATTGGCAGGATACGGGGAACGTGACGACGCCGGGGTTAAGGATTTCAACGCCCGTGCGGAAATAATCCATTTTGAACGGGATGTACGGGAGCAGGTCAACCTTGTTGATGACCAGGGCGTCCACGCCGCGGTACATACCGGGATATTTGTAGGGTTTGTCATCACCTTCGGGGACGGAGGCGATGAGCACGCTTTTGTGGGTGCCAAGTTGGAAATTGGCTGGGCAGACAAGATTGCCGACGTTTTCAACGAGGAGGAGATCGAATTGGGTCAAGTCAAGCTGGTGGAGGGCGTTTTGGAGCATGACCGCGTCCAGGTGGCATTCCCCGCCCGTGTTGATTTGGATGGCGGTCGCGCCCGCGGCGGCCGCGCGGTCGGCGTCAATGCTGGTGGCAATGTCCCCATCAATGACCGCGACACGGTATTCACGGGATAAACGTTTGAGGGTTTGTTCGATGAGGGAGGTTTTCCCCGCGCCTGGCGAGGCCATTAAGTTCAGGGAATAAACGCCAGCCTCCTCGATTTTTTTGCGATTCATCTCAGCGAGACGGTCGTTAGCGCTAAGGATTTTTTCGACTACAGGAATTTTTTGGGTCATACGATTTCCCTTTGTGTATCAATTCCGATACTTTCCAGGCGAAATTCATCACCCTGGAGAATTTTGACGTTACTGCTTTGGCAGGCTGGGCAAAATTCCAACTCGCGCTGAATTTCGTACTCCGTGCCACAATTTTGACAGGCAAAACGGGCTGGGACACGATCAAAATGTAGGGTTGCGCCCTGACAGATTGTGTCTTCAGCAATTAGATCCCAATAAAATTGGACTGATTCATCCACGATGGATGAGAACGGGCCAATAATAAGATAGAGATCAGTTACCCGCGCGGCAGCCGCTTCTGTTCCGTATTGTTGGGCGAGGGCGAGTAGGTTTTGAGTCACGGAAAGTTCGTGCATCGCTTGAGATTCGAGATGAACGGCGTTCCATTTAGGGATGCAGGAACGCCGTTCTTACAGGCATAAAGCACAGGTTCGTTTGTGCGAATTTTCACAATTATGCCTTTGGATGTCATATTCCCCAAGTGATACATGTCCTTATATTTTTGGGACACTTTAGTAGAAAAGTGCCCGCGCGCACATTTTTATTTCTGAGCTTCGGGCCTGGACACGCGCACTTCAAAAACACGGACAATCACGACAGCAATAAGGGCAAAGACAAAAAAGAGCAGTAACACCATCGCTGAACTTTGTAGTGCGTTAATGACAGTCCGATAAATTTCGATGAGCCAACGTTCAGAGGTCAATTGAACAATTTCTTTGTAAGGCTCTTGAACAGTAATATATTTTTCGTAGTCCCACACCTGTACTCCTCCGCCAATCCCCATCACGTAGATAGCAAATTTCAAATAGCGCGCCCAGGCAGGAGCGATTTCTTCCGGAACAACCCGCCGGAGGATGTTCTCGACAGGTTTTGAGAATAAGAAAACGACGATAGACGCGACTACAAACGCAATGACAAATGAGGTAAGTAATAAGGTGATAAACATCGAAAACTCCTTTGCTCAATCTGTTCTTGCTGCGGCCAGTTGAACGCGTGTATAGTGCAACCGCTCCATCAGCGCAGGGAGAATTTGTTTGTAAATCGCTTGCTCCAACCCCGGATAATCGTCAAAAAGTGTCTGCACTTTTTCAGCATTGATTTCAATCACCTGGCATGGGGTAGCTGCAATCGCCGTGGCGCTCCATTGATAGGGTTCGACGAGCGAAGAAATACCAAAAACCTCGCCAGGGTTGATTTCTCCAACAAGAAATTGGCGGCGTAGTTGTGGGCTGAAAACAGGGTCATAAGATTCGTAGTAAAGTTCCACACAACCTTTTTCTAGCACGAAGAAGGTTTTTGCCGAGGTTTCCGCCTGGAAAATTGAGGCGACCTTGGGATAGGCTGTTTCATCCGCCAGCATGGAAAGCGCAGCAAGTTCGTCCGAGGAAAAACTGCCAAAAAAGGGATATTTACGAAGTCGTTCAGGGGAGATCATGGTTGCCTCCAAGCAAGTTAAGAATAAGTTGGGCCGCGGTGGGGACAGCCTCCGCGACAGATGGTGAGAGTTCTTCGGAAAAGTCAAAGGTCGGCAAGGTTTCAATGCCGATAATGTGAATGTTTTGGGGATTGGGGAGTTCAGCGCCCATTTGCTGGCCGACGCGCAGGGCAGTGCAAAGGGAGGTATCGTGAGCGGCGGTGGTGTGGCCTCCCGCGCGGTCAGGGAGTTGATCAAGGGTATACGAGGAAACGTGTCCGAGGGGAAACTGGCCGGTGATGAGGGAGTCGATCAAAATCACGCGTTCGTATCCGATCATCCGCTCCATGAGGCTGAGGCCACCAAGGGAGAGACGATCCATTTCGAGGGATGGGAAGTGTGGGGCAAGGGCATCCACCACCCGCCAGCCAACGCCATCGTCGCCGAGGATAGGGTTGCCGAGGCCAATGAGGAGCGTTTTGAGGGTCACTTTTTGTACCTCTACAAAAAAGATTCCTCCCGGCATTTTGGATATATCCGACTTATTGAACCATTTCAAGTGGTAAATGTCCTCCTCGCAAAAGGACATCTCCACTGCTGCAACCCTACCAAATACCCGGCAGCAAACGATACCGCACAAGTTCAACGTAATCTTGATAACCTGCTAATTCTTCCTGCAAAGTTTTGTCTTCTAAAACAGTCCGTATTATCAGCGCTACGGCCATCAAGATGGCGGGGAAGAGAGTCCAAACGGAATCGAGGAAGAAAGGGGTTGCAAGATAGAGGAGCAACGCACCCGCATAGCCGGGGTGACGCATCCACCGATAAGGGCCGCTGGTAATGACACAATGACCGCGCTCGGTCTGAATACGAACCACGCCGGAGAAGAAACGGTTTTCGATAAGGGCATACGAACTAATAACGTAGCCCATCAAAATGAAAAGGAGTGCCAAAAGCCTTGCTACCAAACTAAACGGGGTTGACCACCCGAACAAGGCATCTAAACCAGCAACAAAGGGAATCAACCCTCCACCCAGCCCAACAAGCGGTGCGAGAATTTTGTCCCAGGATTTTGTGTCATCATGGTCTAACATCTTTGCGCGTTCGTTGAGGAGGTCCGGGTTTCGGCGAGCGGCAAAGGCCCGGCTGACGATAAAACCGACTATATTGACCAGGCCAAAAACCCACGCCTCCCACCAATTCCATCGCCAGGAGATCAGTAGGGGGAGGAAGGGGACGACGAGGACGAAAAAGAGGGCTTGCAGGACAGCGCGAAGGGTGGCCGGGGTTGAGGATCGGTTCATTCTTTTTGGGTATCCTACTTCATCACAAAAGGTAAGTAAATAAAGGTTTCTGTCTGCAATTCATACGCGCCCATATCAACAAGGGGAGAGGTTCCATTGCCCGAACCACCTTCGGGAGGGTAGTCTACGAAGCGCGGATGATTGTCCAAATCTAGGACGATTTCTACTGGAAGGGCTTCATTATCGCCCGCGTCTATAGCCGGGGACGTTGGCTGGAGGTGAAAGTTGCCGATTAGAGGATTCACAAACTGCGGATTAGCATCCAGGTTGCCGCCTCCGTCAAAAACCGAACCGCTGTCGTTGAGGATGCCTGCACCATCTAAGCCCCCTTCGATAATGCTATAAGCGATGGAAATACTGGCCCAACTGTTCACCATATTTGCGCCATTTGTGGCCGTATTGCCCCACATGATCACGTTTTTCAACCTTGGATCATCCGTGCCCAGGTAACTGGAAGTGTACATCGCACCGCCCCAGGTCGCTGTGTTCCCATATATCGTAACGTTTACTAAGAGAGGTGCGCTGTTTCCGTGATCTCCATCGGTATACATAGCCCCCCCGTAATAGGCAGAATTGCCATTGAAAATGACATTTACCAGAATTGGGTTACTATGCCCGTGATAACCATAATTTAACAAGGCACCACCATAGGTAGCTGTATTATTGGAAAAAATCACGTTCGTCAAAGTGGGATTCGTCCGCCCTTCATAGGTAGCAATGTTGTACATCGCGCCGCCTGCATACGCCGAATTATTGATGAAAATCACATCATTGAGAACAGGATTACTGTCGCCGGCGGTTTCCCAGGCGTGATTATGCATTGCCCCTCCTGCATCATCCGCAGTGTTCCCATCAAAAAGGACATGGGTTAAAACCGGGTTGGCATTGCCATTATCTCCATAATTGTAGATCGCACCCCCATCGCTTCCGTTTGCGCTCCCTGTTGCAACGTTATTCGTGAAGGTAACATAGGTCAAAACTGGATTACTATTCCCCTGGTCCCCGTTATTGCTCATCGCGCCGCCATTTCCGCCCGCAGTATTACTTGAGAAAGTGACGTCGGTTAAAACCGGATTGCTTTTTCCCGAATAGTACCCATAGTTATACATCGCACCCCCGCTCCCACTAGATGTATTTTCACTAAATGTGACGTGCGTCAAAATTGGGCTGCTCTGGGAGCCAATCCCATTCCCCCCGTTGTACATAGCCCCTCCAACAAGGGCGGTGTTCTTTGTAAAAGTGATATTGGATAAAATGGGATTACTCTTCCCTGCGGAGTATCCAACTGTTCGAATAGCCCCCCCACTTCCAACCGCCATATTTCCAATGAAAGTCAGATTTGTCAACGTTGGGCTGCACTCCTTACCGCTACCATTTCCCGCACACTGCAATCCGCCACCGTCATCATGATTGAGAGCAGAATTCCCGTGAGCAACCCCCGCGGTGATAACAAAGCCATCCAAGACGGTGGTCGTTGTAATGGGTTCGTTTGTCACTCCGTCGAAAAAGAGAACGTGGTAGGCATTCTCACCAACAAGATTGTCCGTATCCTCAACAATTCCATTCGCATTGGAGGTGTCATTTTGATCAATATCACCGCTCAGAACCGTGAGATTAGCCTCCCAATCCCGTTCGGCGCGGGCGGTTTCCATGCCTGTAAAGCCCCCATAGAGTTGAACATTGTTGTAGCTGATCCGAAATGTTTCACTGACTACACCCCCGAGATGATCACCATCGCTATCCTGATCTGGGTAATAAAGACCCTGTGCCACCCAAATTTCATAAGCACTTCCACCATTTGCATTTGTCTCATCCAGCGCATCTTGCAAATAAGGGTATGCCGTGCCCCAAGATCGTCCATCTCCTCCAGCGCTTGCGCCTGCGTTCACGTAGATGATTGTTGCATCTGCAAACACAGGTTGGTTCACAAAAAGGAAAGCCAACCCGAACATTAATATGCACCAAACCCCTGCGGAAAACTTTTGAATTTTCATTTTCACACCTTCATTCACACCGCGCCGCTTTCTTGAGGCCCATAACATCAAATTGCGCGACAGTGCAATTACTCATCTTAAATGTAGAGTCCTATCAACCCTCACCGAAAAATCAGAGCAGATGCCCTATCAATTTTGTTTATACGTGTCAAAGCATCTCCTTTTCTAAAATTGAATTTGGATCTGAATGCTTCAAAACCCAGGCCGCTCGCAAGGTGACCCATTTGTTGGGTTGTTTTTTCTTCCCAAATTCGCCCCAGGTTTTGCCCGTATAATCGTATTCTAACGCCCAACGCCCGTTTGCATCCTGCTTCTCGCAAATAAGGCGGAGGGCATGCGATAGACGGGGATCGTCACCATATCCCAGCCGAACTAGGGCTTCGACATTTTGCAGGAGGTCAGTGACATAAAAGACGGGAAAGCCGAACTTCCACCAATTGCCACTCGGTTTGGCCGTCCAGCCCGTCGGATAGGTGGCCTCTGCTGGGTCCACGCTGAACAGGAATTCCACCCCTTTTTCAATAGCGCACTGAATGAGTGGGGTTCGCCTGTCTAGGGAGAGTTTGCCGAACGCCAGCATCACCTTAACCCCGCCCCAGGCACAGGGAAGTTTGTTGTTTGCACCACAAGCAAAAACCGGGCCACATTTCCCCGCGTAATAACGAAGGGACGCCATCTTGTCTCCCATCGGAGCAATGCCTTCGCCGGTTACACTACGTGCCATCCACTCAAAGGCTTTATCCAAACGAGGATCACTGACCCCCAAATCCAGCAAAGCTGCACACAAATTCCCCTGTAAACAATCTGCCGTTCCCGAAGGCGCACCGTTTGTCGTGAATTGTCCATGCTCGGCGAGGGCGTTTTCAAGCAGATAGCGGCACGCCCGTTCGATACGGACATCCATCTCAACGGATGCTCCCAGTTGCCCCAACAGGATCATCGCCCACACGGTGCCTTGATATTTGGGGTTGTAGCCTGCCCCGGGTTCAACCCAATATCCCGCTTGGTTCATCGCATCGAGAATAAGGGATATTGGGCCATCCTTGAAAGCTTTTTCTCTGGCAGCGATCAACTCGGCATTTTCTCCACGCAGGTTAAGTAAATCCCGCAAAGCAAGATAGCGCACACCTGGGTTATCCATCTCCAACAACCAGGATATTCGTTGACCTTCGAGGTGTTTTTGCCAATTCACATTCATGCCATTTTTCCTTTATCCATGCGAAGAGACATTCAAATAGGTACTGACGAGAAATAAACCCGCGTAGACATACCATAACGGGCGTTGAATAATCGCCAACGGCCACCAGTAAAACATCAGGGTCGCCATATAAAGCAAAACATACGGCAGAAAAACCGGCCAGAAAATCGGAGAACGCCACTCGACGGGGTGGGCAATATCTACAACATAACCAAATACCGCCCAAGCCAAATAAAGAAATCCTGAAATCCAAAAAAACCAGGAGGTTCTACCTCGCATTAGGAGTATTGTCAAAATCAATGCCGGTACAGCTAAGGCATAAATTACCCAGCCCCATCTCAAAGCAAGATCAAAGTTCCATTTTCGAATGGCAAAATAGAGCAGTAAAACGATCTGGATAAAAAAAGAGCTGAAGACGTATAGTTTTTGAAATTTGTCCATTGTTTGTTTCCAGGGAGAAGAACCATTTCAAACATGTAAACTTCGCGGCCATTCCCGTTTCCAAACAATCTGCCATAACTTCACACCACCCATTCCTATTACGACCAAGGCCAAAAAATAGCCAACCAACATCGTCAAAACTAACGCCCATTGCCATCCCCCCGGCTCTGTATCCCCGTTCGCCAACCCAGTCACAACGGCCAATACCTGACTTCCCACAAGTAACCCAACCGCAAGACCTAATCCCCAACCGATGAGACCCCGCCCTGTATGAACCCAAATGGCCACCCAAACTAGCATAAGACCGCCCACCAATGCAAACAGAAACAATTCCGCCGGCATGAGATAGTCAAACAAAAATCGTCCCCGAGTCAGAGAACCCACAAGCGACAGAACCACCGGCACCACAAGGGGAACCCATACGAGAATCGTCCCGACAACCGTCAAAATTCTAGTAAGTAATGAATGATTCTTCATGAGCTTTTCTCCAAAGACACACATAACGGGTTGAACATTTACAATGCAGGTGGCCCTTGTTGAATACGTTGCATCACTTTCTCCTCCGATTCCCCCCACAGCCCCTCCACCCACCAGGTCGCCCCCGTATCTGCCCACGTTTCCATCACATCTTTTTGTTGTACTCTATCCATCTCGCTTGTTTTGCCGCTCACCACAATATCAAAAGGCGTGGTCAAGGTGCGGTTTTCTTCCACAAAGGCTTTGATTTGGCGGACATCCTCGGGCGTGAGGTCGGCGGATTTTCCGTCCGTGCCATGTTTTTCGGCGAAGATGCCATCGCATTTCAGCACCCGTTGCATGGATTTCTTCCGCGGCCAGATACCAGGAACCCAAAGCGGGATGCGCGGCTGTTGGATGGGTTTCGGCGGGTAGTGCATCACATCCATTTGCGTTAATTTCAGGTGGAAGTGTTTCCCGTTGTAGTCAAACTGTTTGCGCTGGTAGAGCAAGGTCAGGATGTCAATCGTCTCATCTAGCATCTCCGCGCGAGTTTTCGTCTCCTTCACCTCATCGGGAAACGCGTGCCATCCCATCCACACCGCCCCCGCGCCCAACCCCAAGATCAGCCGCCCATCGGACAACCGATCCAACGCGACCGACTCGCTGGCAATTTTCCACGGACGGCGAAGGGGCACGGGAATGATCATCGTGCCCAGACGAATCCGGGTAGTGGTCATCGCCGCTGCGGTCAGTGCGATCATTGGGTCTTCGCACCAGATCGCATCACCGAGGAAGAGGCCGTCCCAACCGGCTTCTTCGGCTTGTTGGGCGAGGCGGGCGACGACACGGGTTTCGTTGTAGGGGAGGGCGAGACCAAATTTAAGCATCTAAATCATCTCACTGGTAAAGTGTTAAGATAAGCCAAGTATTGCCGCGTCTTATTACCGACTTTGAATCTTCGCATATTATCGGTTCACAAATGGCAAATATACTGTATCAGGCCACCACATTCGTCCAAAGATATGCCGATTCGTCATGGAGGAGTCCCCTTCATAGACAATGAGGTAACCGGGAATATCCACCGCTATGGCTGGGCTTTCGTTTTCCCAGAATGCAAAATTCGCAATATCGAACAAATAACTGTTGACGGCAGTCCCCCATCGAAAGCCCTCAATGGCATAGCCTGCACCTCCACCAATCGCCCGTTGCCACACGGCTAACCACGCATGACTTGAGCCGTTAGCCGCAATGTCGGGAACCGTATCATCCTCTGTCCACGATGAAATCGGAAATTCACTTCCCACTGGTGTGCCATCCACGAAATATTCTCGACCATAAATGTCGTGATCCGTACTACTATATTCGTGTTCCCATACCACCATATAGCGATCCTGCTCATTCGTCGCGACAGCCGGGGCATTTTGATCCTTGGTCGCCTCAGAGATATGGATCAAGCCAGGTGGGTTGACCGGCGTTCCAGCCCAATTCACGCGTAACCCATAAATATCGTTGCCAGTCGTCGCCTGGGTATACACTACGACAAAAACGATGAAATACTCGTCCATAGCAACGTTGTAAGTCAAATCTACTTGATGTGGTCCAGCATACGTAGTCAAGATAAGAGGCAGACCTGGACCTTGTACAACTCCGTCAGCCGAGACGCGATAACCAGCAATATCACTAGGCGCCCCAGGGGGAAAACTGACTGTCGTGTCAAAAGCGTTCCAAACCACCATGTATTCATTGTGAATGATATTCCAGGATGCGCGAGGGGTCCAGAAGCTTCTATTCGTCCAGGAGATAATCTGGAAATCAGCATTTGTACCAGGGGCATTCCAGGGGATGATCCGCCCCCAAATCTCATAGACATTTGCACTGGCTTCCTGCATCCAGACTATCAGATATTCGTCATTCATCGCATTGTAGGCCACTGTAGGTTGAAAACGGTCATTCGCCCCCGAGGTGACACTAAACCAACTTAGTAGCTGCCCTGTACGAGACACACGCCGGGCATAAATATCTCTGTTGCCCCCGGACCAAGTGTTATGCCAAACCACCAAATACTCCCCATGCATGTAATTGTAGGCTACCGCAGGCTGATAACGCTCTGAATTTCCATCCGGCGAGAGTTGAACTTCTCCACCGAGGAGGTACATGGACAGATCCCGTTCGAGAGATGATTCTCCCGACGGCTCCAACCTGGCACTACCGGGGATAACAATAACCGCCAGCGTCACCGCACCAACGAACAGCGCAATGAATATTATTCGCTTGGCAAACATTGCGTCCTCCTTAATTTTCTATTGGTAGAACTCTTGAGGGTCACAGAACAATTTCTGCGACCCTCAAAATGATCTAAACACTCAACAATGCTGCCGTACCACCTCCACCTTCTCCCCCTCTGCATTTCGCACCGTCACCTCCAAGGGCATCTGTCCTGGCAGGGAGTGAGTGGCACAGCCAAAGCACGGGTCATACGCCCGGAAGGCCATCTCTACCATATTTGTCAACCCTTCGGTTACAACCGTGCCATTGTGAATCAGGTTTTGGGCTGCCTTCTTGATAGACATGCTGATGGGAGCATAGTTGTTTGTTGTACCGACGATCAGGTTAACACGGGTGAGGATGCCGCGGTCGTCAGTCTGATAATGATGGGTAAGCGTGCCACGCGGCGCCTCGACAATGCCCACACCCTCCGTTGGTTTCTCGGCAGGGACTTTGCGGATATTCGTGGAAGTAATTTCCTGATCCGTAGCAAGTTCTACCCAACGCTCAGCAGCGTACAACAATTCGATGAGCCGCGCCCAATGGATTGCTAGTCGTTGGTGGACAGGTTTCCCACCCAGCGTAGTATAGAATTCCTCGTATTGTTCCTGCGCGAGGGGTGTTGCCATACTATCAGCGGCATTTAACCGAGAAAGCGGGGTCGCCATGTACACACCTGAATCTTCGCCGTCTACCAACCCTTTCCAACCAACCTTCTTCAGGTACGGGAACTTGAGATATGTCCAGGGTTCCACGCGCTCAGCAATCCAGTCGGTGTACTCGTTCGGGGCATATTTTCCAATGCGTTTTCCACTTGGACTGGTGACACTAACAAGCCCATCGTAAAAATTGACCCTGTTTTGTGCATCCACCAACCCAATGGAGTAAGTACGGTGGGCATAAATATCTCCAAGGATAAGGTCGAGATAGGTTTTGTTGCCCAACACAAGGTCTTTGAATAGTTTCAAACTGAACTGGGCGAATTCAATCCCCCATCGCCCCATCCGTTCGATTTCCACGCGTTCATCTTCGTCCAACCCCTTCGTGACCCCTCCCGGCACTGAGGTACAAGGATGCACCTTCCGCCCGCCGAGCATCTCAACCACCGTGTGCCCGTACTTTCGCGCCTGGATGACCTTCCCCCCGATCTCCAGCCCGACTTTGTGAATCACCCCAAGGATGTTCCGCTCCGCGACCGGCGCGTCTGGTCCCATGACGAAGTCCGGCCCGCCCAGAGCGTAAAAGTGCGTGGTGTGATCAGTGAAGTAAAACCCCATGTAGAGCAGTTCACGCAGAAGTTTAGCAGGGCGCGGTGGGTCTACATGATAGACCGCGTCGGCGGCTTTCGCGGCGGCCATGTGATGGGCTTCCGGGCACACGCCACAAATCCGGTTGGTCAGCACAGGCATCTCTTCCACCGGGCGACCTACGCAAAACCGTTCAAACCCGCGCAATTCCGGGATTTGGAAATAGGTATTGTTCACCTCCCCTTCTTTATCTAGAAAAATTTCGATCTTCCCGTGTCCTTCGAGACGGGTGATGGGGTCAATCGTGATACGTTCTTTGGTGATAACGGCCATATTTGCCTCCAGTAAAGAATGATGAGTGACAAGTAACGAGTAATGAATAATTACCCAGGCTCTTATCACTTATCACTCATTACTCGTTACTCATTACGATTTGCTATACGCTCCGCGCGCTGCGTGCAACAGCGAACTCGCCAGGTTGAACCGGTAGAACATCCCTGCCGGATCGGGAATCCCGTCCAGAATTTGCTCGATCTCGTCGGGGTCTTTGCTATCAATGACCGAGGCAACGGAGGTGATCAGCCGCGCACCATAATCAAGCACATCCGGAGCAGGGCCGTAGCACCCGACGCATGGGGCGTTGACCGACGGACAACGGGAGTTGCACCCCGACCGGGTCGCCGGGCCATTGCAGAGAATCCCTTGTTCGAGCAAGCACAATTCGGGGTCAATGTGTTCAACCTCCTGAATCCGGTAGAAATGCTTGATGGATTTGACGTTGCGCTTACGCCCGCACTCATCGCACACGGTCGAATTCCCCGCGCCGATGACGGAGCCAACTGGAGGAAGTTCTGCTTCCCCGCGCAAAGCCGCGAGTACCGCGTCAATCACTGCCGCAATTTGATGAGATTCGGGGGGGCAACCGGGAATGTAATAGTCCACCGGCACCACTTGCTCCAGCGTCCGCAAGTGAGGGTAAAACGCGGGCAGAGTCAAATCGCCTTCCTTTACCCGGAAGAACGGAACGGGGCGTGTGTTATAAGGATTCTCCGTTGAAGGGCTTTCGTACGCAGCGTCGAAAATTTCTTGCTGGCTGCTAAAATTTGCCAAACCAGGGATGCACCCTTCGTTGGCACATGAACCGAACGCCACCAAAATTTTCGATTTGCGGCGCAAAAGTTTGGCAACATGTTCATTTTCATCATTACGAATGCCGCCGTTGAACAGGGTCAGCAGGATTTCGCCGTCTTCCATCGCTTCGACGTCAGCGTATTTGGCATCCATCGCAACAGGCCAAAACACTACGTCAAAGTTGGCATCTACATCCAAGATCTTTTCACCGATATTGAGCACGGCGATCTCACATCCTCCGCATGATGCCGCCCAATACATGGCAAATTTAGGTTTAGGTTGGGAACCGTTCGTGGTCATGCAGGCACCTCCTCGTGTTCCATATTGGAAATTTCATGTTCCGCGTGGCTGCCATTCGGTGTTGCAATCGCCTGTGCCGCGAGCGGATTATCCCCCCAATTCAATGGCCCTAACGCACGCACGTCTTCAACCATTTTCGTGATTTCTTCGGCCAAATGGACACCTTCTGCAGCACTAGCCCATACGAGCCGGACGCGATCGCGCTCAATGCCCATTTGTTCCAACACCCTGCGCATCAGCAAAAACCGGCGCAGGGCTTTGTAGTTTTGTTCGATATAGTGACATTCACCTGGGTGGCATCCCGTGATCAGTACTCCATCTGCGCCCCCTGCCAGAGCTTTGAACACAAACGTGGGGTCGAGCCGCCCAGAGCACATCAGCCGGAGCAGGCGGATGTTCGAGGGATATTTCACCCGCGCGGTTCCGGCCAGGTCCGCTGCCCGGTAGCTGCACCAGTTACAGGTAAAGCCAATAATGGTGGGTTCAAATGATTTTTCTGTCGTCATATTTATCCTCCAACGCAATACGAACTACTTACTCCGTATTGCGTATTGCGTTAGGCCATGACAGGCTCCGGAACACGCAGGTGATCAAGGTTCAACATCAACAGCCCTTCGATTTGCGCCAGGACCTGCTCGTTGCTGAAGCCAGTCCCTGTAATCGCCCCTGCCGGACAAGCGGCAACACAAGTGCCACAGCCCTGACAGAGCGCGGGGTTGATTTCCGTAACCATACGATCTTCGTGGAAAGTGATGGCGTTGAATGGGCAAAGGGCGTTGCAGATGCGGCAACCAGAGCATTTCGCTTCGATAACGCTGGCCCGCACGGGTTCGAGGGTGATCTGGCCTTTGTGGATGTACGACAACACCCGGGCAGAAGCCGCCGAACCCTGCGAAACCGTCGCGGGGATGTCTTTCGGACCGGTCGCGCACCCGGCGATGAAGATGCCTTCTGTCATCGTAGCGACAGGGTCGAGTTTCGGGTGTTTCTCGATGAACCAGCCATTATGACTGCACGAAATCCCGAACTTCTTCGCCACTTCGTTCGAGTCCGCACGGGGTTCAAGAGCGATAGACAGGATCGCCATATCCACCGGGATACGGCGTTGTTTGCCTGCCAGGGTATCTTCTACTTGAATGATCAGCTTACCCTCTTCGCCAGGGAGCCGGGCGGCATCCGTGATTTCAGCCACTTTGCCGCGCACGAAGAGTGTGCCTTCTTCCAACACACGTTGGTAGAACTCGTCATAGTCTTTCGCAGGGGTCCGCAGGTCAATGTAGAAGTTGTAAACTGTCGCGCCCGTGCGCTCGTGAACGAGGTGGGCAAATTTCAGGCTCTGCATACAGCAGATCGCCGAGCAGTAGTTATTGTAGTTGCGGTCACGGCTCCCTACACAATGGACAATCCCCACCGATTGAGGTTTGGTTTTGCCATCGCGGAGGACAATGTCTCCGTTGGTAGGCCCGGCAGCGTTGGACATGCGCTCAAATTCCAGGCTGGTGAAAACGTTGGCGAGGCGTCCATATCCGTAATGGGGAATGCGGCGTGGATCGAATACGTCGTAACCAGTTGCCAGAATAATATTGCCGACTTCCACGGTCATGATTTCTTCCTTCTGGTTGAAGTCAATACACTTCGTCGGGCAGAATTTTTCACAGGCTTTACATGTGCCTTTCTCAAAGTAGATACAGTTTTCGGTGTCAATGACCGGCCACTTGGGAACAGCCTGGGCGAATGGGGTGTAGATCGCCTTGCGATAACCCAACCCCACTTCAAAGCGCTCATCAATAACTTTCTTTGGGCACTTCTCCCAGCAGATGCCACAGCCGGTGCAATCTTTTTCATGGAGGTAGCGGGGTTTCTTGCGAATGGTGACAAGGAAGTTGCCCACGTAGCCATCCACTTTTTCGACCTCGCTATAGGTCAGCATAGTGATGTTCGGGTGCATCCCCACGTCGCTCATCCGAGGAGTGAGGATACAGGCGGCACAATCTAATGTTGGGAAGGTTTTGTCAAACTGGGCCATGTGCCCGCCGATGGACGGTTCGCGTTCGACAAGGTACACATGATAGCCAGAGTCGGCGATTTCGAGGGCGGCTTGAATCCCGGCGATACCGCCCCCCACGATCAGGGTATTGGGGTTGATTGGGACGCGGAGCGGTTCGAGCGGGACATGCTGCCGGACGCGTTCCACCCCGCCGGAGACCATCGCTTTTGCCTTCGCGGTGGCCTCGCCTTTGTCCGTGTGTACCCACGAAACCTGTTCGCGGATGGAGACCATCTCGCACAGGTAGGGGTTCATCCCCGCGCGGTTGCACGCGCCGCGGAAGGTTTTCTCGTGCAGGTGGGGCGAACACGCGGCGACAACGACGCGGTTCAGCCCCTCGCGTTGGATGTCAGCCTCGATCAATTCCTGCCCCAGGCTAGAGCACATGAATTTATAATCGCGGGCCACAACTACACCGCGCTCCCCCAATTCTTCTTTGGCGAATGTTGCCACATCTTCAACATTCACCATTTGGGCGATGTTTGAGCCGCAGTGACAGACATAAACGCCAATGCGTTCTTCGTTTTGTCCAGTTTTCTTTTCATCGTTCATTGCTGCCCTCCTCCATTTTCTGGCATTCTCGGCATAGGAAGCCCGGTTTCCTTTTTACGCGGACCACGCGGAGAAGGTTTTTCTTCTGGAACTTCCACCCCAATTTTCTCCAGCGCGGGACCGGCATTAACCAGTTCCGTGCCAAAGCCGAGGGTCTCTGCGTCCAAGCCGAAGGCCAAACCCATCAACTGGGTAAAGAACAGGATGGGCATGTGGTAGTTGGTTTTGAAATAGTGATTGGTTTCCGTCTGGTACGCATCAATGTTCAGTTGGCACATCGGGCAGAGCGTGACCATTAAGTCGGCTTCATACTGATCGGCGGCGTGAACCAGCCGGCGAATCAGCTCAAAGGCAGTTTCGGGGCTGATCTGGGTCATGTGCCCGCCACAGCAGTGAGTCTTGAGTGGGTAATCAATCACTTCCGCGCCTAACGCCTTGAGAAGGTGGTCTAACTCAGTAGGATATTCGGGGTTTGACCAGCGGTGTTCGTAATCCGGGCGGGGAACCATACATCCCAGGTAAGGGGCAACCCGCAAACCGCTTAAGGGACGAACGACTTTCGCTCGCACTGCGTCCAGCCCCACATCGTTGATGATGACATCAAGAAAATGACGGATGGTCAGCGTGCCGGGTTTATATTTCAGGCCACCTGCCGCGAGCGCCTGGTTCACTCGTTCGCCGAGGATCGGGCGTTCACGCATGTAATAATCAGCCTTAGCCAGGTTCAGATAACACGCGCTACACGGTGCAACAACCGT
>JACKAX010000017.1 GCA_020634875.1 Anaerolineales bacterium
TCACATAATGAGTAGCTGTTCATTACTCATGACGAACTTTTTTCTTCCCGCAAGTATAAAAACATTGGTAAACCGAAAGAGACGCCGATCAGGAGTGTTCCAACGATGGGCAGCCATAGACGGGGCACACTTCTATTTAACTTGTCGTTTCTGATGAACACCAGTAAAGCCACGGCGGAAACGATCACATCCAGCCAGGCAAAACTGGAGAGGCGCGAGGCGAGAATTTCGCTAAAAAGAAGGTTGAGGTTCAAACCATGTTCCATCAGCCAGGGGATAAATTGCGAATAGGGAACAATTACGCCCAGGATAGCAAGGGCAAGGTAAATGTTTTTAGGTTTGAGCATCTTGATTATTTACTCTCCACAAAAATGACTTCGGGAAATGCCTCGGATGCGCCTTCGAGAAGGGGGCTTGCTATACCTTTGAATTCCGCGTCAAAAAATGCGAGCGAATACGCATCAATAATTTCCTGCACGCGTGCCCCATTCAACGGCCCTTTCAACCCGATGTATGAAGCAAGCGGACTGAGCGCGGGCAGATCGGTAAAATCGTAATGCGCTGTGCCCAAGATCGTAAACCGAGCCACTGGGTTACCCATTGTTTCGAATAATTGCTCAAACAATGCCATGTTTTTGGGCTTCGGCCACAATTCGGAGTATAGGAACAAGAATGGTTGCCGCGGGCCGTGGGCAATCACGTCATCTGCCACTGGAACAAGCCATGCGTCCATGCCCAGCCCGGCTTTACAGCGCAGGTCCACCGCACACACTTGCACTGTTGCTCCGCCTCCGGTTGAATGGCCGAGTACCCCCATCCGGTTCAAATCTAGTTTTCCCTGCAACGTTGAATTGGACGCGTTGATCTCTACTAATTGATCCATCACAAAACGCAAATCAGCCGTCCACTGATCAAGCAGGCGTTTGGCCGCAAGGTCATATTCGGCTTCCGAGACATTTTCTGGGAGAGTGTTAGGATTGTGCTGAGCTACTCGTCCATCTGGAAACACGGTGATAACCGAGGCATAGGTATGTTCTGGGGCCACAACGATGTAGCCGTGACTGGCAAGCTCCTGCATCTGAAACGTATTCTGCGCCCGAAAGCCGCCAAAGCCGTGCGAAAAAATCAGTACCGGAAACTGCGCCTCCGCCGAGGCAACGGTTACGTTAGCAAACGCGTCCGTCTTCGCATATTTCAAATGATCCAGGAAAAAAGACGGCATTTCGATCCATGCGGAAATCGCAGGGGCTACAATTTCCACATGTTCCATCCAAGGGACGGGCGTTTTTCCGGGTGTCTCGGCGGGATACCAGACTTGTAACATTAACTCGCGTAACGCAGAGGAGTCGGAGGCATAAGGGTCGGTGCGGGAGAGGTCCGTTAGATCGAGAGTCAGTGTACCGACGGGGTACGGTCCGGTGGGGGGGCGGATGTGGGGGATTGGGAAAAGCACGGGCGGGGCAACGCACACGATCAGGATCAGAATTCCTCCCAACATCTTCCACCCACGGGCGCCAAAAGACCAGGGTCGCGCGGGTTGCTGGAATCCCCAGAGCGCGAATCCCAACTCGATCAGGGTGAACGCGTATAGTGGTACCATTTGCCACCGGTAGCCTTCGAACCCTAACTGGAAAAGAACCGTTAACAGAGGAAGTGGGGCATTCCACCGGCGCGGAATGATCAGGCGAAGAATGGTGGCGAGGGGGGTAAGGATTTCAAAAAAGCGCATAGATTAGGTTAAATTTTTTTCCCCAGCAAAGCTCATTAATTTGTAAGTTCGGGTCCATACATCACGATACGATTGCGCCCGGAATTTTTTGCGACAAGAAGGGCGGTATCGGCACGGTCAATGAGGGAGGCAAGGTCTGGGATGTCATCTGTTAGAGAGGCCACCCCCAAACTAATCGTGATGGGAATTTCTCCGCGTTCGGTTTCAAAGGGCATTTGCGCGATGCGAGAGCGGAGTCGTTCAGCCAGATTAAGAGCATCAGCAGCAAGCGTATGGGGTAGGATGATTGTGAATTCTTCTCCGCCATAGCGTCCAAAAATATCGGCTTTGCGAATTTCTTGCTGGCAACGTTGGGAGAGAATTCGCATAACATGATCCCCTGCTGCGTGACCGTAGGTATCGTTGACGCGTTTGAAATGGTCAATATCAATCATCACAGCTGAGAGAGGAAACTTATGGCGACGAGCACGGTCAAATTCTATCTGGCCTAGTTCAAAAAGGCGTCGCCGATTTTTAATTTTGGTGAGTTCATCCACAGTTGCCAGGGTTTGAACTTCTTGAAAGAGGCGTGCATTTTCGAGCGTGATAGCGACATGGTCGGTGTAAAGTGTAAGAATTTGGAGATCGGATTTGGAAAAAACATGGTCGGCGCGCGTTTCTACCAACCCTATAACGCCGAGGAGTTTTTCTTTTGTCGAGATAGGCGAAGCAATCGCGCCAATCCAGGGACCTTCATCAAATTGGGAAAAATGTCCTTCCCATGTACGGTAATCGCGCAGATAGAGAGGCTGTTGGGTCTTGGCGACGTGCCCCAAAATCCCATCCCCGAGCGCAATATATGCTCCACGATAATCCTTATCCATATTATGGCAGGCAGAGATAACGAGAATTTTCTCTTCTTCGGAGTAGATGCCTAGCTCACCTCCGGCTGCGCCAATTAGCGCCACAGCTTTTTCGAGGAGGGTATCATAGAGTTTTTGGATTTCTAATTGGGATGAAATAGCAGCTATCGCAGTACGTAACTCATCCAATTTGTTGACGCGCTCCGCCTGCATTTCATAAAGTCTGGATTTTTGAACAGCGAGTGCGATGGCATCTGCAATCTGAGTAAGGATCAGAATTTGATCATTTTGATATCCATTCGGAACATCCCATGTCAGGTTGAGTGAGCCAATCACCCCATCAGAGGTTTGCAGGGGGATGTTGAGCCGCGAGCGGACTCCGCTTTCGTACAACCTCTTTTCTGCAAGAAACTGAGTTTCCAGGGTTAAGTCAGGGGTGCGGTGGATGTGTCCTGCCAGCACATCTTCCGCGGCCGCGGAAGATGTGGTCGGGAGAATAGTTCCCTGGGTTAACGTTTCACCGGGGTGTTCCACCGCAATCATCGTAAAGGACGATTGTTCATCATTGAGTAAGGCCAGGCTGATACGTTGACATTTGGTTAGTTCTTTTATTCCTACGGTAAGTTGTGGGAAGGATTGGATAATATCGGGCAGGGCATTTAACTGGTGCAAAATATCACGCACCGTTTTCGCTTCAAACTCATTTTGGACGGTAGTTTCGTAAAGACGAGCGTTTTCAATCGCAACTGCAACTTGATCTGCAAAGGCTTTCGCGAGTTGTGCGTGGCGAGAGGTAAAGTGGTTGAGTTCTTTGCTATCCAACGCTAACATTCCGATGATAGTTTGGTGGACGATGAGCGGAACCCCTAGCCAGGAGCGGATGTGGTTGTGCGGCGGTTCGCGGAATGGTGAGAAACTTGTGCGGGCATTAGAAAGTAAAAGAACATTACGGTCTCTTACGACGACGGTATTTGGATTGTCGCCCGGAATAGGGAACCGCAATCCTACGATGTTTTCATCTCCAGACCATCCCCTTCCTCCAACTATTTCAAGGAAGTCGTCTACAATAAGTTGCACGCTAGCACTATCGTGAGGAATTACCCGCTCAAGTTCGCGCAAAATTAAGTCAATAGCTTCTCTTTGACGTAAGGTTGCGGCAACAATTGCCCCAGCCTCGCGCAGGGTTTCGGCCTCTTTGACAGCGACTTGGGCGGCTTCGAGAGCACGAATTTTGACAATGGCAAGCGCCACCTGGCGGGCCACTTGTTCCCCAAGAGCAATTTCTTGTGGATTCAGGGGCTTGACTTCATTAAACCCCAGAAGGGCTGCACCAAGTTTTTCTTGCCCTGCCATAAGGGGTAAGGCTAGCACCGAACGAATGGGAGCAAAGTTGTCAATATTCGGACGAATATAGTTGGAGTTAGGCAAATCTTCAATGAAGATTGCATGCCCTGCCGCAAGTACACTTTCGGTAATTGTCTTTTCCTTGGGGGAAATTTTTATGCTTTGATAAGGAATTTTGGTAACCCCATTCGCAAAGGTGGGAATAGTTACATGGCTTTCCTCATCCCAAAAGGTAATGTAACATCCATCTGCCTGAAATAGTTTTACCAGCCGGTCGGCAATGGCTTCAAGCATAGCGAGTAGATTGGGTTGTTCAATCGCTGCGCGAGTGATGTCATTGAGCATCGCCAAATGGTGTTCACGAGTCCGTAATTCCTGAGCGCGCGTTTCAGCTTCGGAGCGTTGGGCGCGTTCGCCTTCATATAGCCTAACCTTGATGATGGCGTTTGCCGCGCGGTTTGCAAGGGCGTTGAGAAAATCCAAATCTTCTTTGGAAAAATCACGCGCAATTCGATCTAAGGCGTATAACACGCCCAGGGTTTGGCCTTCTGCAAAAAGTGGCACCCCGGCAAAAGCGTGGATGCCTGCTTCAATGAGCATGAGATTAGGAGACCCAAAGATTGGGTGTTCAATATCGCGCTCTACAATCGGCTGTTGGTTATGGAGAATCCAATATGCCGTGCCCACATTTTTTCGCAACCGGCTAATGACGGTAGCGGAGTCAAATAATTCAGACGTAGAAGCTGCAGAGAGATAATCTTCGGATTCTGCATCCCACAAAATCAAAATTGCTTCGCCGTTTGTAGTTATCAGGCGTTGAGTTTCAGAGACAATTTTCTGAATAACTCTTTGTAGTTCGTGCTGTTCATTAATGGAAAGCTCAATCTCGGCGAGGGCTGCCTGCCGTTGGTACAGTAAACTTAATTCTGCAGTACGTTCCTGAACTTTAATTTCTAATACTCGTGCTTGCTCTTGAACCTGTTCCAATAAACTGGTATTTTCGATGGCAATCGCCGCATAACTGGCCATGGTGACCAATAAATCTTTATCTGCTTCGGAGAACCACGTTTCCCGGCGGTTGACCGCAGCCAACACCCCAATTTCCCCTTTTTCCGGGGTTTGAAGGGGTACCGCCAACATGGAACGGGCTCGCAAATTACTCTCCGTCCCGGTTTGAATATAGTGATCCGGGTCATTCCGCACATCATGAACAACCTGTGCCTTCCCTGTGCGTAATGCTCGAAACATAATCCCATGCCCCGAAGGAATACGCTTTCCAACAATGTCATCTACCGCCGCTTGAAAAACTAATTCTTCTGTATCCGCATCTAAGAGGGCTATGGAACAGCTATCTGCATTCAACAGGACAGCGGCTTGGTTAACGATTAATTGAAGCAGGGCCTTAGTTTCGCGTGTAGAGGAGATCGCAACACTAATCTTGTGCAAGGCTTCGAGTTGTGCTACGCGATCTGAAAAACCTTGTTGAGTTTGCCGGAGATCATAGCTCGATTCAAGGAGTTGTTCCTCAATGGCTTCGTAATAATGGGTTTGTTGTTCCAATTTAGCCTGGACAAGCTTAAATTGTTTTTGTAATTCCAGGAATTTTGCCCCTAAAGGTGTATATCCATGAATATCCACCACGATCAAGGATATGGCTTTAAGGGAAGCAACCGCCTCAAATCGAAAGAAGAAGGATTTGTTCTCGTGGTTGGGAAGATAATTGAGAATCGGATGAACGGCTGATGAATTGTTTGGAACTTGGCCTGCTAACGCCATAAGATCTTCACGAATACCTTCTAATTCTGGAAAAATCTCCAAAAGTGGTATTCCATATAACCCACTTGGCTCAAGATCTGAGAAGATTTCTGCGAGAGAACCTGGCTCAACAATAATTAAGTCTCGGTTAAGTAAACCAAAACCAACGAGGTGTAATTCCAAAAAATCTGTGCGAATTTTAGGGGGAGGAAAATCAATGCCTTGCATAAAATAAATGCGAAAAAAAAGGTAGTTTAATTGTACACGAACCGCACATTTTGAGTTTATGAAAGCACCTTTGAATATTTAGGTGCTATCGTATTTTGCAGAATTTCTCTGTATAAATGGCTTTTGAAAATTCAAGCCTACATTGATATCCGAAACAACCCGCGTTGAGTTTACATCGCTACAAAATTAGGAAGAACTGTGACAAGATTCCTAAAAATATAGGGGGAATTGTTGTGGGTCTGCCTCATGCATCATTTGATAAACCCCTTCAAAAACATCTTCCACATTTGGCTTTGACCAGTAATTACCATCTGACCCATAGGCTGGGCGGTGCGGATGGGCAGTCAAAGTATGCGGCTCGGCATCCAACCAGAAATAGCCGCCTTGTTTTTCCAACACTTCCTGCATCATATAAGCGGTAGTGCCGCCGGGGACATCTTCATCTACAAACAACACCCGGCTGGTTTTTTTAAGAGACTCCACAATTTTGCCATGAAGATCGAATGGGAGCAGGGATTGCACATCAACTATCTCTATCTCAATGCCAACTTTCGCTAATAATTCGGCGGCCTCCATCACAATCCGGCAACACGCGCCGTATGTCACCACTGTGACATCAAGCCCCTCCCGGATCACTTCCGGAACCCCTGCGGGGACGCGGAATTCCCCGATGTTATCTGGTAACCGCTCGCGAAGCCTGTACCCATTTAGCGCTTCCACTACCAGGCCAGGTTCGTCAGAAACAAGCAGGGTGTTATAAAAGCCTGCTGCGCGGGTCATATCGCGCGGAACAAACACATTGATCCCGCGCACGAGGTGGATGATGCCTGCCATCGGCGACCCTGCGTGCCAAACGCCTTCGAGCCGGTGGCCGCGGGTGCGGATGATGATCGGGGCCTTTTGCCCGCCGCGGGTACGCCATTGTAGGGTCGCGAGATCGTCGGACATGATTTGTAAAGCATACAGAAGATAATCTAGGTATTGAATTTCAGCAATCGGTCGCAAACCGCGCATCGCCATCCCAATCGCCTGCCCAATTATCGTTGTTTCGCGAATGCCTGTATCGGTGACGCGTAAATCACCATATTTGGCCTGCAATCCAGCAAAGCCCTGATTTACGTCACCAATTTTGCCCACATCCTCTCCAAAGGCAATCACGCGCGGTTCACGCGCCAGCATCGCATCAAAGCATGCATTCATGATTTGAAAGCCTTGAACAGTTGGGGATTTGGGGGAAAAAGATGGCTTTATTTCCTTAATATTCAGAATCGCTTCATGCGACTGGCTCGTGAGATGTGAGCCGTATCGTATCTGATTGCGATTCTGTTGTTCGTTTTTCCAGGCAAGTAACACTGCCCGCACCGTTTCAGGAGCTTCCCGGAGAGTGAAGAGCGCTTGTTTGGCGGCGACCATTAAATCACGGCGGAGGGGTATTTGTTTGGTGAGCAATTCTTTTTTGAGTGCTTCGACTTCCGGGCGTTGCGCAGCATAGGGGATTTCATCCAGAATATCCACCAGTTCTTGCAGTTCAGCTTTTATCGGTTCCTGGTAAGCCTCCCATGCCTGGGCGCGCAGGGTTTCGACATAGGTGTGTGCCTGGGTTTCGATGAAATCTAATTCGTCGTGGGTGGCAAGATGGTTGGCAAGGATCCATTTTCGCATTTGGTGAAGGCAGTCAAATTCCTCTTCCCATGCCAGGCGTTCGGGCGATTTGTATCTTTCATGTGAGCCGGACGTGGAATGCCCTTGTGGTTGAGTCATTTCGATTACATGGATCAGGGCAGGAACATGGTCGCGGCGCGTGATTTGCTCCGCTTCCAAGTAAGTGGTGACCAGCGCGGGATAATCCCATCCGCGGACGGTATAGTGTTGGTATCCTGGGCCTTCGCCTGAACGTGCAAAGCCCTTTAGCACTTCCCCGACATTATTTTTGGTCATTTGGATGTCATTGGTGACGGAAATGCCGTACCCGTCATCCCATATCGAGATAATGGCTGGACATTGAAGCACGCCAATTGCATTGACCGTTTCCCAGAACATTCCTTCCGCAGAAGAAGCGTTTCCGATCGTCCCCCATGCGATTTCGTCTCCCTGCCGGGAAAACTGCGTGAAATGTTGCAGTTCGGGCAGATGTCGGTAAAGTTTGGAGGCATACGCCAACCCGGTCAGGCGGGGCATTTGTGCAGCAGTGGGGGAAATATCTGCGGAGGTGTTGTATTGATTGGTCAAGTTGCGCCAACTGCCATCAGGGTTGAGGGAGAGGGTGGCAAAATGGGCGTCCATTTGGCGTCCGGCGGAGGCGGGGTCGTGTTGGGGGTCGGCGTGGGCGTAGAGTTGGGCAAAAAATTGTGGAATTGTGGTGATGCCAACGGCAAACATCCACGTCTGGTCGCGGTAATAACCGGAGCGGAAATCCCCTTTACGAAATGCGTGAGCGAGGGCGAGTTGGGGCAATTCTTTGCCATCCCCAAAGATACCGAACTTTGCTTTTCCACCCATCACCTCCCGCCTTCCAATTAAACTGGTCTGGCGGCTTTCCCATCCCATTCGATAGTCATCGAGAATTTGTTCGCGGGTGAGGGGAAAGGAATCGAGCGAGAATTTTTCGCGGGCTGGTTGTCCATTTGGTGTTTTGACCGCGAGGGTTTCTTGCGTCATCGTTTTTTGTTTTTGTGGCATGGGGTTTCCTGAAGATTAAAACAACGGCTTAACAAATAAACGCGCAAAGGCGGTTTACAAGCTATTGAGTAAAAGCTTACCTTTATTGAGGGGTTGGGACCTGAAGTTAGGGACATTATATCTTAACTGAAAAGTGGATTTTCTTCGAGAAAATTTCGTTGTTCAGCCAAAATACACATTCAACCATGATATGATCTCGGTTGGTCAAAACTCTTTACCTTGAATTTATTCCTTGGAGACCCTCATGCACCCTGACCTCAAACTCGAAGAAAAATATGAACGGAATGGCTGGCCTTCACTCACCCGGCCAGACCTCAAGCCGCCTGAAGGCTGGAGTCTCTCCCTTATCACGGCCCATACTCGGATCCGTAGTCACCAACTTTCCCCTGATGGGCAAACTATCGCCTTTATTTGGGATCGAGAAGGGTTATCGGATGTATACATGATGCCTGCGGCAGGTGGTTGGCCTAGCCGGGTCTCCACAAATCGCGGTCTCGTAGCCTACTGGTCGGATGAAATCCCGCAGTGGTCGCCTGATTCGAACTGGTTGGCCTTTACTATAGCAGGGCATGTTCATATCATTTCACGCGAGGGGGGTGTGCCGCTTAAAATCACCGGATTTACGGATGTTGCATCTTCCCCGGTGTGGATGCCCGACAGCTTTCATTTACTCGTTTCTGTCGAGCGGGATGATGCTATCCAACTGTTGCTCACTGACCGCGCGGGTTCCTGGCCTCGCGCGCTAGTCGCTGACCCACGCGGGGATGTGTTTGACGCCCGGCCTTCCCCCGATGGCAAACAGGTGGCGTATGTGTGGCGGCCATTTGATGACTTGAATCGGTTGGATGTACGGCTTGTGGAGATTGAAACAGGAAATTCAAGAGAATTGGTTGGCAAACCAAAAATCCGCGCATGGTCACCGCGTTGGTCTCCAGATGGAAATACCCTCGCTTTCCTGACTGAGCAACCAGAATTCAATGAAGTGTGGCTCGTGAACCCAAACGGAGACCGTCTTCGTCAGTTAACTCGTCTCAGTCATGATGTTGGAGACCTCGCATGGTCGCCTGATGGGACTCGGCTTGCTGGTACGGTCAACCGAAATGGTTCGTTCGATCTGGTGTTGGTGGATGCCGAAACCGGTACACCCACTTTCCTTGGTCCAAACGGGGGTTATCACTCCCGCCCAAACTGGTCGTCTGATGGGAAATTCCTCACCATCGAGCGCGAAACCCCCACCCAACCTCCCGACCTCTACCGCGTTGATGTGAACACTCACGCGGTCACTCAACTGACGTTCTCCAATCTTCCTGCCCTGGCACGTAACACGCTTATTACCCCGGAATGGATTTCATACAAAAGTTTCGATGGCCTCGAAATTCCCGCTCTCCTCTACCGCCCCACCCACCCCAATGGCGCGGCGATTCTCCACCCTCATGGCGGACCTTCCTCGCAGTACGTGATGGATTGGGACATCCTTGCCCAATATTTTCTGGCGAAAGGCTACACTTGGCTTGCTCCCAACTATCGGGGCAGTACGGGCTATGGCTTTGCCTTTGAACACGCCAACTACGACGACTGGGGTAAAGGCGACATGCAAGACTGCCTGTATGGTGCGAGATACCTCCGAACCTTACCTGGCATTGACCCAGAACGTCTTGCCATCTACGGTGGAAGTTATGGGGGCTACATGACGGCCCTCTGTCTCTCTCGCGACCCTGAATACCTCTTCGCCTGTGGGGTGAGCAAGTACGGTGATTCCAATCTTTATAGTTCATGGGCACAGTGCAATCGCGATTTGCGTCTGTATACCGAAATTTTCCTCGGTCATCCAGCCAAAAACCGCCAAAAATATATTGATGGTTCTCCCCTTTTTCAGGTTGAAAATGTTCAAAAACCTGTCCTGGTTCTTCACGGTCTTGACGATGATGTCGTTCCCCCGGAAGCTTCCGAAGAGTGGGTAGACGCTCTCCGCCGGGCTGGAAAAACGTTTGAGTACAAAACCTACGCGGGCGAACCCCACGGTTTTTTGATGCGAAAAACACAACTTGACGCTTTTGGGCGGATGGAACGGTTTTTGGATTGGTATTTACAGGTTCAATCCTGAAAATTCTAAGAAAAAACAGGAGCATACATGACGAACCTTGCTTTTGGCGCACACCAACAACCATTTTCTGGGATTACGACATTTATGTGCCAGCCGGCCACGCGCGACTTGACCGGGGTGGATGTGGCGATTGTCGGTATTCCTTACGATAGTGGAACGAGTTACAGGAGCGGCACACGGTTCGGGCCGAGGAAAATTCGGGAGGCTTCACTTATGGTATGGGGCCATAACCCAATCATGCAAGTGACTCCACTCAAAAAATTGAATCTGGTAGATTGGGGTGATGTGGATGTGATTCCAGTAGATATTCAAGCGACGATGAAGAGTATCACCGAAGAAGTTGGGGAGATCCTGGCGCAGGATGTAAAAGTAATATCGCTCGGTGGGGATCATTCGATTGCCCTACCCTTGTTGCGTGCCCATGCGGCCAAACACGGGCCGCTCGCAATAGTGCATTTCGACTCCCACCCAGATATGTGGAACCGGGAATATAACGATACCCCGGATGGTCGCACCTTCCCCTACAGCCACGGGACACCGTTCATCCGGGCGATGGAAGAGGGGTTGATTGATAGGGAGGCGTACATGCAAATCGGGATCCGCGGCCCCGTTAGTGGCCCAGAAGATTATGCCGACGCGATCCGTTTAGGGGCGGATATGATCACGATTGGGAAAGCGTTCGAGATGGGAATTCCCGCAATCATCGAAGCTATTCACGCAAAGATGGGGAGTCGGAAGGTGTACGTAACCCTGGATATTGACGCGACCGATCCGGCCTACGCGCCTGGCACAGGCACGCCGGAAGTGGGTGGGTTTACCAGTTTTCAGATGTTGCAAATGGTGAGGGGTTTGAAGGGGTTGAATCTGATCGGGTTCGATTTGGTTGAAGTGAACCCGCAGTACGACCACGGTGATATCACCGCGCTTTTGGCGGCGAATTTGGTGTTTGAGTTTTTGTCTCTGTTAGCTATTTAGGTGAGAACGGAAGTGTGGCATCCTCGCTCCGGTTCTACTCATTCTTATCGCAATGCCCAACGTTTCATCCACCGGTACATGACCAAGGGAATGATAACCATTGCTGCTAAAGATACGATCAGCATCTCGCGTCCGGTCCAGTTTTGGGAGGGTAAAACAGCCTGGAAAAAGTTCATCCCAAAGAAGCCGGTGATGAAGCTCAGAGGCATGAAGAGGGTGGTGATAACCGTTAGGGCACGCATGGTGTCATTCATCCTGTTGTTGACAACTGAGAGGTAGGTGTCCATTGTGCCCCCGACAAGGTCGCGCAAGTTTTCGATTAGTCCCTGGAGCCAGATCAGGTTGTCGAATACGTCGCGAAAATAGATTTGATCTTTTTCGTCTACCAGGGGGTAGGGGTCTCTGGCGAGTTTGTTGAAGACTTCCCGTTGGGGTACGACGGTTCTCCTAAGTTGGAGTAAGGTGCGTTTCAGAAGAAATAATTGCTCTAAAATGGCGGGGCCAGCCTTGGTAAATACTTGATCTTCAAGAGTATCCAATATTTCATCCACGTTTTCAATAACCTTCATCGCTTCCATGGCTTCCTCGTGGGCGAGGCGGTATAGCAAATGATCAGCCCCGTTTTTCATCATGCGGTTATCGTGCAAACAAGCTTTCCAAACGTGATCCAGCGCGGTTACCGGTTCTTTGTGGTAGGTGACTACATAATGGTGGCCTAAAAACACATCCAATTCGTTCATCCGAATTTGTTCGTCGGCTTTTCCAAGCCATTCCACGCTATCGAGTACGATGTAGAGATAGGTTTCCCAATCATCTACCTTGGGAACTTGTGACTCTTCAAAAGCATCTTCCACCGCGAGGGGGTGAAAACCAAATAAATTTAGTAAGATATGTTCGCATTTGTCACGAGGCTCGTTAAATAAATCCACCCAAACCAATCCGGTATCCGCTTTTGCCAATTGGGGAAGTTCATCTACAGAGATATCTGTCCGTAGCGTGCCATTGTTTGTGTAATGAAGAATGCCTATCATAAAAGGACCTCCAAAATATTTTCGGGGCTCCTGTAATTAACGGGATTTATCCAAATTTCCTGCCCGCAACGGAGGAGCCACATTTTCCTAATTCTACACAGGATTCTCCAATCTCTCTGCCATCATTTTCAGGAAAACCTCTACAACTTTGGGGTCAAAATCTATTCCGCTGTGCTCACGAATGTATTCGCGGATTTTTTCCAAATTCCAACCCTGGCGATATGGCCGGTCGGAAGAGAGTGCGTCCCATACATCCACAACTGAAAAAATGCGCGCGGCTAGGGGTATTTCTTCGCCCTTTAGCCCTTGGGGATAGCCGGTGCCATCCCATTTTTCGTGATGGGAATATGGGATGGCCATCGCGGGCTTTAGGAAAGGAATGTTGCTTAGCATTACCTGGGCGTAGGAAGGATGATTTTGCATAACAGCCATCTCTTCCGGGGTGAGTGGCCCTGGTTTGAGGAGAATGTGATCAGGAATGCCTACTTTGCCAATATCGTGCAATAAGGCTCCTCGCTGGATGTGGAGGAGTTCATCATCATCTACACCCATGCGGTGCGCCAGGCGGATAGTTAACGAGGCAACGCGGCGGGTGTGACCTTCGGTAGCTTCATCGCGTAGCTCCAAGGCGCGTGCCCAGCCTTCGATAGTTGCTTCATAAGCCTGTTCTAATTCCATTGCATAACGTTCGGTTTCTTCGTAGAGTGTTGCCCGATGGATGGCATTCCCCCCAATTTCGGCAATGGCGGTGAGCAGGCGAATTTCCTCTGTAGTAAAGGTGTGGGCGTGGGGCAGTCCAACGTGCATAACGCCGATAATTCCGTCCGGGGAGTAGAGGGGAAGGGAGAGCTGGCAGATAATATCCTTCAGTAAGGAGAAGTCCTCAGCGATAAAGTGTCGGCGCGGATCACGGTGGATGTTTGGGGAAATGTATAGCTGACCGGTCTGGGCGACGTGTCCGGTAATCCCGTCACCTAAAAAATGTCGCAACGGATGGGTCGAAGCGTAAATTACCGGTTCTGTACCTACTGTGTATATGCCCCGCGCGACAAATTCATCTGTGATACCCTCGCGCAGGTAAATGGCTCCTATGCTCCCTCCTAAAACATTGGTTGACCTCAATACCAGGATGGCTAACATTTCTTCCAATTTACGGGCTTGCCTTAAAGCGGATGATACTTTGCTTAAAACTTCCAACTCCGCGGTATACCGGCGCAAGTCTGCTTCCGCTTGTTTCCTTTCATTGACATCGCGATAATTGACCACAACTCCGGCTACATTCGGATTGTGGATCAGGTTGTGGGCAACTGCTTCCAGATAAATCCAGGTTCCGGAGCGATGCCGGGCACGAAACTCGATCCGGGTAATTAAATCCGGTTGGCGAAGTCCGTCTTGAAAGAGGTTTTGGATTTGCTCCCGATCTGCGGGGTGAATGTAGTCGAATGTAGAACGTCCCTGCAGCGCCTCGGGATGGTAGCCTAAAATGCGCTCACTCGCGGGGCTGTTAAATTTAAATTGTCCGTTCGCATCGAGCAAAGTGACTCCATCCACTGCATTTTCAATGAGGGCGCGATAATATGCTTCGCTTTGCTCAACAGCTTCAAAAAGGCGGGCTTTTTCAATGGCGACTGCGGCCTGGTTGGAAAGGGCATAAGCCAGTCGAATTTCTACGTTTGTAAACTGGCGAGTAGCCTCGGAAGTGAAGACGCCCACCAACCCTATCGGACGTTCGCCAACTCTCAAAGGAATAATCAAAGCTGCTTCAAATTGGTTTTCATCGAACATGAATTTTTCGGCCAAACTGAGGCTGGGGTCAGAAAGGTTGATAACCTGTGGCTTTCCCGTTGCCAACACCTTTGCCATGCAGGTATATTCTGAGAGCAGGTAAAGCATCCCTGCGGTTGTAATTTCATCATACTCTTCCTGTTGGGAAAACATCGCCGTCATGCGGATGGCGTGTTGGGTAGGCTCGTATTTAAAGAGTATGGATGATTCTGCATTCAGTAAATGGGTGATGGAAGTTGTAATTCGCCTGAGAATGATGCTTAAATCCAGACTTGACGAGGTCGCGCGTGCAATCTCTAGCAGAGCGGCCAGTTCTTTTTCCCGTTGTTGCGTTTCTGCAAAGAGTTGGGCATTCTCAATGATGTGGGCAGCATGGTTGGCGAGGGTTTGAACGATATGAATGTCGTGAGGTGTAAATTCGCGACGATAGCGGCTTTCCCACATTTCCGCAATCCCCAAGGTTTGTCCATGTGCCTGAATCGGTACATAAAGCATGGTCTGAATTCCATACGCTTTAAATTGAGCCTGCTCACTCAGGCTTAGGAAAGTGTCTGAGACTTGTAGAATGATATTCTGTCCAGATTGAGCAGCTGTCGTGGAGTTGGGATAGTCCGAGAATAGGAAGGATTGGTTGAGGTCAGATTTTCGCTCAGATAATGAAGCAGCTTCACTCCAGAACTCTGCCAGTATGGTCATACTGGTATGATTTATGGACATGATGTAACTACTTGTCATATCCAATGTTTCTGTCAGATGCCGGGCCAATTCATATAAAATTGTGGGAGGATCGAGCGTAGTACTGAGAGCCTGGGCTGCCCGATAGAGACGCTCCAACTCTGCTGCTTTATTTTGAACCTCTTCAAATAGCTGGGCATTGGCGATAACAACCGCAGCCTGATTGCCAAAGGCAGCGGCGAGGTGTGCGGCCTCTCCGTTAAAAGCATCTATCTCTTTGCTATCTAAGGTGAGATAACCAAATATTTTTCCTTGCGTTCGTAAAGTAATACCCATCCATCCCCGGGTGTGCTCGGAATTCCCCCATTTTTTAAAACGCGGATCATGCTGAGCATCTTTCAAAAGGAGGGGATGTGTAACTTTCATGAGTTCAAGTGTTAGAGGGGAATCCTCAATCAGAAATTTGTGGCCTACCACCAGGTCAGGTTGTAGAAAGCCACGTGTGGCCGCCACCCGGGCATAGTTTTCTTCATGTAAAAAGACACATGCACTGTCGTAAGGTACTACTTGGGCCAGGTGAACCAGAATATTTTCCAAAACCTGACTAAGGTGTAAATTCGTAGTAAGGGCTGCGGTGGCTTCACGCAAGGTTTCTGCTTTGATGCGTTGGTGTCGTTCGGCCTCATACAAACGCGCGTTTTGAATGGCGATTCCAGCCTGACGACCAATTGACTCTGCTAAAGAAAGATCGCGCGGGGTGAATTGCTTGTTCGGAGCCCTATTAAAAAGCCCCAACACACCAAGCCGGATTTCTTGAGTGACTAGTGGCACGACAATTGTCGCGTACAGCTTTTCTTGTTCCCATATCGGAAGCGCGTGGGTATGCATCTTGTATTCCTGGCTCAGAATTGGCTCCCCGCTCTCGATGACCTGCCAAACCATCCCCTTTCCTCGGGGAGGCGAAAACGCCAATAGGTGGGCAGGGAGAAAATGAATATAAGGGAACGAAATCGTTTCTCCATCGGATGATACAAGTCCCAATGCCCCAGCATCCGCCCCTACCAGTCCTACAGCCAACTTGACGACATTATCGAGAATCTCTGAAAGCTGCAACGACCCGCTGATGGTTTCAGTAATTTTGTTCAGTTGGAGCTCCCTGTTTAAGTTTTCGACTGTTTCATCGTGGAGCGAGGCGCGGGCCAAGGCGACCCCAAGTTGGTGCCCAATGCTGGACAAAAAAGTCAGACTTTCTTCTGAAAATTCCTGTTTCGCTGAGGCAGCCAGGTTAATCAACCCTAAAACGCGTCCTCCTGCTTGAATAGGCACACTTGCATGGAGGCTTAGGTCTTTAACAGGTTCTTCTACATTTTCTAGACGCTGGCATTCGATAATATTTATCGTTTTTGTGATCTTCCCCTCCTGCACCATCTGTTGACAATGGCAAGGTTGCCACCTCATCTTATGATAATCATTCGCTGCTAAATCCTGTGGAAGATTGTGGTGTGCAGCCAAATAAAACTGCTTTCCTTTTGTCAACGTAATCCACCCCATGGGCAGCCCAAGGGCAGATAAAGTTTCTTGAAGTGCCCATTGTAATGTTTCGTTGAGGTCATTCGTGTGGTTAAGGGCAAACGCGATAGCATTCACCGCATTCAAATGGCGAATCTGGCGTTGTTGTGCCTCCCGTTGGCGTGCTTCGGTAATTGCGGATGCGGCTAATTGAGCAAATAGCGTTACCAATTCCACATCAGTCTCAGAAAAACGATTAATTTCTGGATCATGCACGTTAATTACCCCAATTGTTTCCCCACCCCACACAATAGGTACTCCTAACACGGAGCGGAATGGTAATTCGGCAAATTTCTCTGCCCTGCCCATCCAAGCCGGGTAATCTCCCACTACTAAGGCTTTTCCTGTTTGGGCAATTAACCCGGATAACCCTTCACCTACCCTCAATTTTGTTCCCACTAAATTTTTATCTAATTGATGTAAAACAACCAGTTCTAAAATCTGCACCTTCGTATTAAGTAAATATAGCCCACCCATGGACGCCGCTAACAAACGCGTAGCATGGCCCACAATTTCATCTAGCAAGACTGGCAAGGCTAGTTGCCTGCTTAAATTTAAATTCACCTCATGTAACGCAGCCATTTGATTAGCCCGGTTGCGTGCTTCAGTCATACTAACCCCGAAAGCCTGTATCAGATAAACGGTTGAAACCAACATAATTCCTGTCAGTAAAAGGAAAATTACTCCACCCGTAAACCAATCTGACACAGTGCCTACAAATTTTTGCCCGTTTGTCAAAATCTGATTTGTGTTTGTTAAGTGCATCCACCCTGCGATTGCAAAGGTCAAAATGCATAAAATAAGGGCAGATACCCCCTCGCGTGGTTCAAGCAGAATTGCAGTTAAAATTACAAAAGCAAAGAGAAAAATCCGCCCGTCGCCATTTAATCCTGAAAACCACAAAGCAACCGTTCCCAATCCGTAAAATAAAGCTAGGACAACACGCGCACGTACCCCATATTTCATTTGCTTTACGAAAGTTGCTGCCACAATCGTTAACAAAGCAAACAGGTAAATACTTCCTGCTATAAAAACGAGCAACAGGGGATGTTTGTAAAGTATTGCATCACGTTGATAACTAGATGCTAAATTAAAACAAACCGCGAAAAAGGCGATAATCCATAATAAAAAAGTCCCATTAAGAATGCCCTGTAAAATCTGAGTGCGCCAAGCATTTAAAATGATGGATATTTGCGCGACTTGTGAAGAAGGGGCGGGACTAAATAATAAAACTAACTCTTTAAAAACTTCTCCGAGTCGAGTAAACGCAGAGATGGTTTTGCCAAAAGGCCGACGAAAATTGCTCAAAAGGACTACCTCTTCTTGCTGGAGAAGATTAACTGGCAGATAATAAGGAATGACTCAACCTTGGGCGAAACGAATTTCTCGAAATAAACCCAATCATGGTAATGCGAAGCGACGCATTTTACCTCAGAAGGAGATGAGACGATGACAACTGAATTCTTTCTCTACGAACACCTTTCTTGGCCGGAAGTGGCTGCTCTTCCCCGCAACACACCATTAATCATTCCCCTTGGCGAAGGATACTCGTTTGCCCAACTCGCTGAGACCCTTTCCCACCCGGCCCGCGCGGGTCTCCTTCCCCCCCTCCCTTACGGCTGGCGCGGAAGTGCTCTCTTCATCCCTGAACCCTTTCTTGCGGCATACCTCTCCAATCTACTCCACTCCCTCCGCGATGACGGCTTTTCCCGTGTCTACGCCCTTGCCCCACAGGGAGTATTTCAGCCCAATCATTTCACCTTCCCCAACGCGCTCATCACCTTGCCTACCAGCCAACCGTCAAATCAACGCGCTACCAAATCTGTGATAAATCCTCTGCCTCAATCACCTAACCTCCCCAACTCACCTTCTCCAGTTTTGTTAATTCCCATAGGTCATACCGAGCAACACGGCCACCATCTTCCCTTGAATGTGGACACCCTGATCATTGATGCCATCGCGCAGGGAACCGTTGCCGCGTCACCCGGAGATGCGATCACGCTTCCCACCTTTCCGTATGGAGTTAGCACCCACCGTTCGTCATTTGCCGGTACTCTCAATGCAGGAGGGCGGGCTTTTGAAGATTTTTGGCTTGCGGCTGTTGATGTCTGGGTGGCGCAGGGTTATGATAAGTTCTACTTTATGAGTGGGCATGGTGGCAATTGCTCCTTCCTTGTCACAGTCGTTAAATACGCGGGGGAACGTCATCGTCGAATTTTTGCTGCTACCGCCTGGCTCCACACATCTGACCGGATCGGGATCGAGGCTCTCAACAAATATCGCACATCCAAACTGGGCGGCATGGGCCATGCAGGAGAATTAGAAACCAGCATGATCCTCCACCTCCGACCGGATTTGGTTCACATGGAGCGGTGTGTAGATGAGACCAATTTTGTTGCCACTCCTTCCTATATGATGGATTGGGTTGAAGCTGGTGCACTGGTTGCAAATCCTCCGTGGGATGATGACACCGCGACAGGGGCGTACGGCGCAGGAAGTGTGGCAACCGAAGAAAAAGGCCGCCTCTGGTTAGAAGCGGCCATTGCCGAAAAAGTAGATCACGTTCGCGAAATTCACGAGCAACACGCGCGGCGCGAAGCGAGACGGAACACGGGGTTTGGATTGTGGGGACAGCGTTAGTTAGGCGTTACTTCAACGTCCACAAATCCAAGTTGGTAAAACTGCAACGTGTCCCGAAATCTTTATTTGTTCCGGATGTCAACGTGTAAACCAGGTCTCCTTCTTTGAGTACGGTATCTTGCAAATGAACAACCTTTTCGCCATTGATTAAGACTGTAAACAGGGAGTCTTCAACAACGAGAATCATTTCAAAAATACCGTTAGGCGTATCCATAGTTCCGTAGTAACCATTCTGTAAAACGGTGCTTCGGCTTGATTTCCAGCGTTTAAACTCGACATTTCCATCAAGGCTCATCACGGCCTGATAAAAATTCCCGGCACTTGCATCTAAGCGGAATAAAAATCCACAGCTAGAGTTGAACCAGTTAGCCGTGTCACTGGCCGACTGGTAGGCAATATCCACCCGGATTACGAAATTTTTGGGTGTGAGAAAGGTTGGGAAGTAATCCAGATAGTTGATTTTGGCTTGCTCTTGTTCGTGGTCAGGCAGGCGTAGATACTCTCCTGTAGTATTATTCAGGTACCCATCGGCCTTGAGTTGTTCAAGCAAATCCACCATGGGTTGGGCTTGTTCTGTCGCTTCGGTGATAGCTTGTTGGGTGCTTGCCTGGCGGGTTGCAGCAGTTTCGGTGTTTTTAGCCTGTGCGGTTCCGCTAGTCTGAGTCCGTTGCATAACCAGGGTTGCGGTGGCGTTCAAGCTACTGGCTGTTGCGGCAGCGTCTGCTTCTGCCGTCGCTGTTTGATCAGCATAAGTGGCTTGGGCATCCACAGTGGCCTGGGCATCGGCAGCGAGTTGGGTCTGGGCGGAAGCGGTTAGGGCAAGAGGAGTACGAAGATCGGGGGTACTGGCCGCAGTGGGCGGAGGTTCCGTAGCAGCGGGAGTACAACTTGCCAGCAAAAAAAGCAGCAGGATACTGAAGAAAGTAAGATGGGTGTATTTCATTGGATTTCCTCCAAGGCTGAGATGTGGTTGAGCGTCAAACGGCTCAGAAAAATATTACCATGATTCCTTTTTAAGTGAGGAATTTGTTGTTCGTGGTGGCGCTGGGGGGCGATAAGGTTTTGAGAGACCGATTTTAAAAAAAACACCCCGAAAAGGGGTGTTTCCTGATTACGTGCTCTCGCGTGTACTAATCGGTAGGGAGGTGATCAAAAACATTATGCTTGACCGCATAAGCAGCTGCCTCGGCACGGGTGGAGAGATGTAGTTTACTCAGGAGGGAACTGACATAATTGCGGACAGTTTTTTCACTTAAGAAGATATCAGTTGCTATTTCTTTATTTGTTTTGCCTTCAGCAATTAGGGCAAGAACATGAAGTTCACGATCGGTAAGGTTGGCGAAGGATTCGTCTTCGGCTTTGCGTGAGGCCTCACGCACTCGGTCAAACACACGCTGTGTAACTGCAGGGTCAAGGAGTGAATCGCCACGCCCTATAGTTTCGAGGGCGCGGATAAGCTCACCACTGCCGATTTGTTTTAGGACGTAGCCTGAGGCTCCGGCAGAAATCGCGTCAAAGAGAAGTTCATCTTCGGCAAAGGAGGTAAGAACGACAACTTTTGTGTGAGGAAAGCGCGTAGTGATTTCGCGAGTAGCTTCAATGCCGCTTTTGCCTGGAAGACGAATATCCATAACGACGACATCAGGTTCATAACGTTCAACTTGTTGGAGTGCTTCATTTGCTGTCCCCGCTTCTGCAACCACCTGAAATTGGTTATAGCGGGACAACAAAGCTTTTAGCCCTAAACGAACAACTTCATGATCATCCACCAGTAGGATGCGTAAGTTCATAATAATTGACCTCCGATACCCGAAAAGCTATAATCCTGATTCCTAGAATTATGGATCTATTGAGCTACTGGTTTATAGTCCAGATGCTTCAACATTACTTATTGACTTGAAAAAATTTTTTGATTTGAATTTGGGTTAATTACCCTAAGTATAGCATAGCCTTGAAAGAAGCGTATGAATAGAAATTTCCTTAAGTTTTTGACGATTATTTTGCCGGTTGTTTTTTTTGTTGCACTGATTGTGGTACGTTCCTCATTGATCAGTTCTCCGGTGTTGTGGGGTGTCGAAACGATCATAATCATGGTCGCACTTTTGGGAATCGTACTCTTTTCAAGTTGGGTGTTTGGCGTTATTGAAAGGAATGAGATAGATATTAAACAGCAAGCGGAGCAACTAGCTGCTTTGCATGAAGCAGCTATTTCTTTAACCCGCGAATTAGACTTGACAATGGTGTTGCAGAAGGTAGTGGATTTGGCACGGGAATTGTCGAGCGCAAAATACGGCGCGTTGGGGGTGTTGGAGGAGGATGGACGGTGGATCGATCAGTTTATTTTTTCTGGGATTCCTAATCATTCAAAAGTAAATATGGGGGCAACCCCGCGTGGGTTTGGTTTATTAGGGGCCGTGATACAGGAAGGTAAGCCTATTCGGGTTTCGCGTATTGGCGAGGATAAACGCTCTATGGGGTTTCCCAGTTTTCACCCGGCGATGCAATCATTTTTAGGTGTTCCAATACGTTTTAAGGGTGAAGTGATTGGAGAATTATATCTTTCTGATAAAAGTGGTATTTTAGGAGAGACGCTAGAATTTACAGAGCAGGATCAGCGGATTTTAGAAATGTTTGCTACCCAAGCCGCAATTGCGATAAAGAATGCTCAACTATACAGGCAAGCCCAACAATTGACAGTTTTGCAAGAGCGTGAAAGGTTTGGAATGGATTTGCACGATGGCATTATCCAGTCTATTTATGCAATAGGTTTGATGCTGGATGATACGCAACACCGTATGCTTGAATCGCCGGAGTCTGCGCGTGAAGGCATAGCCCATGCCATCACAGGTTTGAATGAAGTGATTCGTGATATTCGAAACTACATTCTTGACCTGCGTCCCAACCGTTTCCAGGGGCGTGACCTCAAAGAAGGCTTGGGTGAATTGGTGCGAGAACTACGCGCCAACTCATTTTTGGAGGTGGCTTTAGAATTGGATGGAACCAGTGTCGCCTTTCTGGATCCGGAAAAAACGGTGGAAATCCTTCATATTGCCCAGGAAAGCCTTTCCAACATTCGCAAGCATGCACGAGCAACACGCGTGGAAATCTGCTTGTGTACATACGATTCGGAGTTGCAGATGATGATTAAGGATGATGGGGTCGGAATCGACTTGGAAAAAACTCAAAATTCAACTGGAAATGGATTGCGAAATATGCAGGAACGGGCATTCAGATTAGGGGCAATTTTTGATGTTGAAAATTTAATGGGGGGGGGGACTGAAATATGCGTGAAAATTCCCCTCACAGAAGAAAGGAAGTAAGGTGTATATTTTGACCTTATTAATGGATGGAAAACGAAAAATTTTTGTGCGTTTTACGAGACTGTTGTCCTAAAAAATGGGGGACATCTGCCACTTAGGAATTATTTTAGCCCCGTGCTAAACTCACTTTACTTGAAAAATATTTATTATCTATAAAATTAAAGAGGGCATAAGCTCTTAAGCTTTCTCTATTCGTTTTGAGCAAAGTCTGGATACTCTTAAAAACGGTTTGATATTATTTTGTATTATGAAAAAGGTACGTGTTCTCCTGGCTGACTCCCATTCTCAGGTCCGCACCCAATTGGCTGCTCGTCTTCAACGCGAGCAGGATATTGAACTTATTGGGCTGACTTCTAATAGTGGGCAGACCCTCCGCATGGCTCTTTCCAATCCGCCAGATGTACTCCTGATTGATCCCATGATGCGTGATGGCTTTGGCCTGGCAAATTTGCGGCAAATTGTTGCACGGCTTCCTACCACGATGATTATTGTCTTAACTGCCTACGTAGATACAGCCCTTAAAATGGAGTTTGATCGCATGGGGGTCTCTCAAATCTTGACCAAGGGGTTATCATCTGAGAGTTTGCTGAATACGATTCGCTCAAATGCCAAATTCACAGCGCTCCCAGTTAACAAACCTGTCAACACTCCACTCAGGGTTTAGGAATCGGAGTTGAAATTTCATCCAAGAATGATGGATAGGAATTTACAGTCCTATCCATCTTTTTTTGCATCTTTTCTTTAGATACACACCTTCTCTTCTTTCTGGGGATATGAAACCTGTCACATGAAAACCGGGGCACTCGACCCTATGTATAGGGTGTATGGACAAGCAGAATTAAAATACACTTCAGGTAAATTTTATATCACTCAGGAGATTTCTATGACGACCCCTTGGGAGTATCGTTACGCTCAGCGTACCCAGCGTATGGCGAGTTCAGCCATTCGCGAACTACTAAAACTCACTGCTCTGCCCAACATGATTTCATTTGCAGGAGGGTTACCAGCCCCAGATGTCTTCCCCGTTGCTGCCTTTCAGGAAGCGTCTAACCGGGTGTTGAAAGACCACGGTGCAGAGGCCTTGCAATATGGTCCCACAGAAGGCTACCTGCCTTTGCGAGAAATGATTGCCCGTCACACTTCCCGCTATGGGATACAAATCACCTCCAATAACGTTTTACTGACCTCCGGTTCCCAACAAGCCTTAGATCTGCTCGGAAAAATTTTTATCAACCCTGGGGACCGTATTCTTGTCGAATCCCCAACTTACCTCGGTGCTCTTCAAGCTTGGAACGCTTATGGGGCAGAATATGTGCCCGTGCCAATTGACGAATACGGCATGATTCCCGAAGCGTTAGAAGAAGCCCTGCGCGTTGGTCCCAAATTCATCTACGCTCTGCCCAACTTCCAAAACCCTAGCGGTGTTACCCTTTCCCTCGAACGTCGCCATAAGCTCCTCCAACTGGCGGAAGAACACGGTGTCCCAATCATTGAGGATGACCCTTATGGCCAACTGCGTTATGAAGGTGAACACAAACCGGCCCTCGTAGTACTTGATGGACAACTGCATAACTCTCACGATGGACACTACCGCGGGAATATCATTTACCTCAGTACGTTTTCTAAAATTTTGGCCCCAGGCATCCGCTTAGCATGGGTCATCGCACCTCCCCAGGTTATTGACAAACTTGTCCAGGCTAAACAGGGGGCTGACCTACACACTGCAACTTTTAATCAGATGGTGGCTTACGAAGTCTCCCGAGGAGGGTTCCTTGACAACCACATTCGCACGATCCGGGAAGTATATGGTGCTCGCCGAGACATCATGCTCCAGGCTTTGGAAACCTATTTTCCGCCCCAAGTTTTGTGGACTCGTCCGGAAGGAGGCCTTTTCCTATGGATTACACTTCCTGACTGGATGGATGCTCGCGACGCCTTTAACACGGCCATCAAACGCAAGGTAGCCTTTGTCCCTGGCCAACCGTTCTTCCCACACAGCGAAATCAAAAACTGTGCTCGCTTAAACTTTTCCAACGCCAGCCCCGAAGAAATCCGGACTGGGATTGCCCGATTAGGGAAAGTGTTTTATGAAATGTTAGAAACATCCCAAGATGAGGAACCCCAAAAAGCCTTGGAATAGTGTTTTTATTGATTAGCAACAAAACAGCCGGTAAAACACCGGCTGTTTTGTTGCTAATCGTTTATTGGTTAATTAATTTCATGAGGGGGCAATTCCGGGGTCATCCGATAAGCTGCATGGTGGCCGCTTGTGGTTTGTGAAAAAGCCTCAACGATTTCGTCCAACGCCACTGGACTGCCCGGCCCAATGATCCGATAAATTTTTTCTAGTTCGTTTTGCAATTCTTCCATCCGCTTGGCAAAAGCCTGTACCTTTTCTTCTTGGGTGTGGTTTAACAGGGCTTCACCAGCATCATGGAATTGCTTCGAGGCGTTCATCGCACGCTCAATATTCTCGACAATTTCGTTCCAATCCGACATGGCACACCTCCTTTACAAGGCGTAAAAACGGGAAAGAACCTATCTTCAATGTAATATATTCCAGATTCCTTTCAAAATGTCAACTGTCACAGCTTTTCAATGACACATGACCCTGGCAACCATTGGCTGGACAGGGAAAATGAAATCAAATATTTTCCATACTTGAAGGCGCGCATAATGGAAAGATATTTCTTCAGGAGTTTGTAAATACTTACGGGTAGCGCAGAATTTATATACTTTGTGAGTAGATACAGGAGTTTTGTTTCAAAGGAGTACTACAATGCCGGTGAGAGGCAGCATAGAAATTAATGAGTTATATTGCAAAGGATGTGAGCTATGTGTGGCAGCCTGCCCCCAACATGGAATCGCCTTAGCAATGGATGTTTTGACCCCGCGCGGGTACCACCCGGCCCGCCTTGTGTCTGAAAATTGTACTGGGTGCGAGATTTGCGGTATCGTTTGCCCGGAAGCGGCAATTACTGTTTACCGCCAAACACCTGTCCGCGTAAGGGCAATAGGAGGGTGACATGGCCCGTGAATTGCTCAAAGGCAACGTTGCAATGGCCGAAGCGGCTGTTCGCGCCGGGGTAGAAGCCTATTTTGGCTACCCCATCACTCCCCAAACCGAATTACTTGAACACATGTCTAAACGCATGCCCGAACTGGGGCGTGTATTCTTACAAGCTGAAAGTGAAGTCGCCGCTATCAATATGGTGTACGGCGCGGCTTGTACCGGCAAGCGCATCATGTCCTCCTCCTCCAGCCCCGGTGTGAGTTTGATGATGGAAGGCATCTCCTATATCGCGGGTACAGAAATTCCCGTGGTCTTAATTGATGTCATGCGCGGTGGTCCCGGCTTGGGCAATATCGCCCCCGCCCAGGGGGACTACAAACAAATTGTCCACGGCGGTGGGCACGGCGACTATTTCCCCATCGTCCTCGCCCCCGCCAGCGTGCAGGAAGCGATTGATCTCACGGTTCAGGCGTTTGATCTGGCTGAAAAATATCGCAGTATCGTGATCGTCCTCGCGGATGGAAGCATCGGGCAAATGATGGAACCCGCCGAACTGCCCGAAATGCGCCCCATCCGCACGGAAGTCCCCGCATGGGCGACCAACGGAGCCAAAGATCGTCCGCGCCGCCTGCTTTCCTCCATTTACCTGCAACCCGACGAAGAAGAGATCACCAACATTCGCCTGCTCCGGCGGTACGAAGAAATTCAAGCCAACGAAGTTCAGTACAAAGAATATTACACGGAAGATGCTGAATACGTTGTCGTCGGGTTTGGCACTGCAGGACGCGTCGCCCTTTCCGCGGTGCGCGCGGCCCGTGCGGAGGGGATCAAAGTTGGGTTACTACGCCCGATCACCCTCCGCCCCTTCCCCACCAAACCCCTCGCAAAACTCGCAGGTCGGGTACGTTCCTTCCTCGTGGTCGAGATGAACTCCGGTCAAATGGTGGACGATGTCCGGCTCGCGGTCAACGGTCTGGCCCCGGTCGAATTCTACGGGCGGATGGGGGGGGTAGTTCCCATGGCCGATGAAATTTTGGATGAGATCAGAAAAAGCGCGGTGCAAAAAGCAACTTACCGCAACGGTCACGCCCGCAAAGAGTGGTTGACCCATCTCTCTGAACTTCACGCAAGCAAGAACTAAGGAGTGAGCCATGGATATTCGAGTTCCTTTCGCACGCGATAATTTTGACCTGGTCTATGAACGCCCCGAAGCGTTGGGCGATACCGTCACCCACTACTGCCCCGGCTGCACCCACGGCACCGCTCACAAACTCGTCGCCGAAGTGATTGACGAAATGGGCATCAGTGACCAAACGATTGGCGTGGCCTCGGTCGGCTGTTCCGTCTTTTCTTATAACTACTTCAATTGTGACTTTGTCGAAGCTGCCCACGGACGTGCCCCAGCAATGGCAACAGGCATCAAACGGGTTCTCCCCGACCGGTTTGTCTTCACCTATCAGGGTGATGGCGATTTGGCCTCCATTGGCATGGGCGAAATCGTCCACGCCGCCGCCCGCGGGGAAAACATCACCGTCATCTTCATCAACAACGCCATTTACGGCATGACCGGCGGACAAATGGCCCCCACGACCCTTCCAGGGATGGTTACAACTTCCTCCCCCACCGGGCGCGACCCCTTCGCCACCGGCTATCCGATGCACGTGTCCGAGCTTTTGTCCACCTTGCAAGGCACTAGTTATATCGTCCGGCGCAGTTTGCACGATGTCGCCAACATTCGTAAAGCCAAAAAAGCCATTCGCACGGCATTTGAAGTGCAAGCGCGCGGCCTAGGTTTTGCGCTCGTCGAATTGCTCTCCACCTGCCCGACCAACTGGGGTATGCAACCCCTCGCGGCCTGTGATTGGCTTGCAAATAGTATGATCCCGGTTTATCCGTTAGGCGACTACAAAGTAAACGAGGCTGTCAAAGCCATCAAAATTTAAGTTCCCACCAATTCCCACAATTTCCGGGAGTTCCAATTTCAGGTGCGAACCAACCGGAAGGGAATTAATAAGTAAATATCTTGCTGTTCAGGAGTGAAACATGCAAACAGAAATCGTCATTTCAGGATTTGGGGGTCAGGGGGTGCTCTTTGCGGGGCAAGTTTTAGCGTATGCCGCCATGGATACCGGGCTAAACGTAACCTGGATTCCCTCGTATGGACCGGAGATGCGTGGGGGTACCGCAAACTGTACGGTCATTGTTTCAGATGAGGAGATTGGTGCACCGTTGGTGAAAAACCCACTTGCAGTGATCGCCCTCAATCTACCTTCTTTAGATAAGTACGAACCGCTAGTCACTGACGGGGGCGTTCTAGTGGTCAATACGGCGCTGGTTAACCGTGAGGTTCAGCGCAAAGACTTAATTGTCATTGGCATTCCAGCCAATGAAATCGCCGAAAGGTTGGGAGATAAGCGGCTGGCCAACATGGTGGCTGTAGGGGCGTTGCTTGGCGGATTAGAACAGGTTCGGGCAAAAACCGAACTGCCAGTTCCGTCTCTGGATGCCGTGATTCAAGCCCTAAAGGATCACTTGCCGGAGCGGCACCAAAGACTAATTCCCGCCAATGTAGAAGCCCTCCATCAAGGGATGGCCTTTGTACCCGAACTTCCTGCTGTATAGAGCTGTACTGCTGGAAATTCACCCCTGGGACCTGGGGGCAGTTCTAACCTATTGGATTAGAGTGAGGGAAAACCGTCCAAACGCTCGATGCGCCCCATGCTTGAAAAGGCATGGGGCGCTTTCGTTTTGTGAGAACTTGACGGCTCGATCTTGCACTCTTACAATCGCTTTCCCCATGTCAAAACAAAAATCATCCAAAACCTACGTTGTCTGGAAAGGCCGCAAACCGGGAATTTACCCCACCTGGGATGCCTGCAAAGCCCAAGTGGAAGGCTACCCCGGCGCATTGTATAAATCTTTTACCACGCGGACCGAAGCGGAATCTGCCTACCGACAATCTGTCACCTCTTTCGTGGGCAACCCCACCCCGCGAAACCTGGCCCCCGCGGACCTCCGTACCCTGGGCATCACCCACCCCGACGCGGTCGCCGTGGATGCCGCGTGCAGTGGCAGCCCTGGCCCCGTCGAATACCGCGCCCGCTACCTGTTCTCCGGCAAACTCCTCTTTCATCAAGGCCCGTACCCCGACGGAACCAACAACGTCGGCGAATTCCTCGCGATTGTCCACGCTCTTGCCTATTTCCAACGCCAGGGAAGCGACGCCCCGATCTACTCCGATTCCGCCAACGCACTCTTATGGGTGAAACTCAAACGTTGCCGCACCAAACTCGCCCGCACCTCCCGCAACGCCGAACTCTTCGACCTGATCGCCCGCGCGGAAAAGTGGCTGGCGGAAAACCGCTATCCCAACCCCCTCCTCAAATGGAAAACCAGTGAATGGGGCGAAATCCCCGCCGATTTTGGAAGGAAGTGAGTGTGTAGTGCGATGTAGTGCGAATTGCCAATTCGCAAGCGATTTAGCAATTTGTACTACATACAAGTGCAATTTCGCTCAACCTGACTATCTTGTCATTTCGACCTACGGGAGAAATCTCTGGAGCGTGCTGAGAAATCGTCTATCCATCAGGCAGGCTCATCGGACGGTTGTTACAGGGATTCCTCACTGCGTTCAGAGAATGACATTAAGTCGCCTGTCCCTTAAACTGGCTCATATACAGGTGATGATAAAACCCCTTTTGCGCCAACAACTCTTTGTGATTCCCCCGCTCGATAATTTCCCCATCTTTGATCACTAATAATTCACTCGCCTCGCGGATGGTACTCAACCGGTGAGCAATGACAAAACTCGTGCGCCCCGCCATGAGGCGGAGCATGGATTTCTGAATGCGCGCCTCAGTGCGGGTGTCCACACTGCTGGTAGCCTCGTCGAGGATCAGAATGCGCGGGTCAGCCAAAATGGAACGGGCAATGGTGAGCAGTTGGCGTTGACCCTGGCTGAGATTGCTCCCACGTTCAGAGAGCATCGTCTCATAGCCATGTGGCAGTTGGCGGATGAAATGATCGGCGTCGGCCATTTTCGAGGCCTGGATGCACTCTTCGTCGGTCGCGTCCAGCCGTCCGTAGCGGATGTTGTCCATCACGGTAGCGGAAAACAGGAAGGTGTCTTGCAGTACGATTCCCAGTTGGCGGCGTAGGCTGGATTTTTCAACGTGGCGGATGTCATGGTCGTCAATCGTGATGGCACCACTGTCAATGTCGTAAAAACGCGAGAGCAGGTTCACCAGCGTGGTTTTGCCCGCCCCGGTAGGGCCGACGAGGGCGATGGCTTGACCTGGTTCGGCGTGTAGGGTCATGTTTTTGATGACGGGGATGCCGGGCAGATAGCTGAACGTGACCTGATCGAAGTGGACTTCGCCGCGAATCGTGTCGAGGGGTTTAGCGTCGGGGTCGTCCACCAACTCGCGAGGGGTGTCCATCACTTCGAAGACGCGCTCTGCTCCGGCCAGGGCTGCCTGGATATCGTTGTAAATATTCGCCAACTGTCGAAGGGGTTGGATGAACCGGCGTCCGTAACTGATGAACGTGGCAATCGCCCCGACCGTTGCGAGGTCGCGGATGGCGAGCCAGCCCCCCACGCCCGCGAGCACGATCACGAACAGGTTGCCGAGGATATTGGTGAGCGGCATCAGCAGGAGCGCGTAGGAGTTCGCATAGACACCCGCGCGGTACACAGCCTCGTTGTGTTCGCGAAAGGTTTCGACCGCCCGATCATTGCGCCTGAACGCCTTCACCACCCGTTGCCCGCTGATGTTTTCTTCCATCGTGCCGTTGAGCTGTCCCAGGCTTTTTTGCAAATCCCGAAACCCCCGCCGCGTGTACCGGGCCACAAATCCGGTGAACCAAAACGTGATCGGGACCACCACCAACGCGGCCAATGCCAACCAGACATTGAGCACAAACATCGCGACGAGAATTCCGACAAGGGTCAGACCGCCCGCCACGAGCGAGGTGACATTTTGGGAAATAGCCTGGTTGATAGCGTCAATGTCGTTGGTCAGTCGGCTCATCAGTTCCCCGGCAGGGTTGCGGTCGTAAAAGCTGAGGGAGAGGCTTTGCAGGTGTTTGAATAAATCTTGGCGGAGTTGGCGCAGTGCGCTTTGAGAGATGCGCGCCATGAACCAGTCGGAAGTGGATTGGAACGCGGCACTGAGCAGGTATACCGTCAGCATCAGCAGGGCGATGCGGATCAGTCCGGCGACATCGTGGGTGCTGATAAAGCGGTCAATCGCAACACCCATCAGGTACGGGCCGACGAGGTCGAGTAGGGTGTACACGAGAACAAGCACGAACACGCCGCTCAACGCGGGCAGATGGGGGCGAAGATAGTACAGGAAACGGCGCAACGCGTGGCGGGCGTCTTTGGCGCGTTCGACACTGCGCGGGGTGGCCGGGCCGCGCATCAGGTTGGGGTTCATTTGGGCTTGTTTGGTGTCGGTGGGTTGGTTAGACATTTTGACCTCCCAAATCTCCCGCCAAAACGCCATCGCCGAGTTGGGAGTCGTAAATTTCTTGATAGGTGGGGCTGGATTGCATGAGTTCCCGGTGCGTGCCAAGCGCGACGATTTGTCCGTGGTCGAGGACGACGATTTTGTCTGCGTTGAGGACGGTGCTGATGCGTTGGGCGACGATGAAACTGGTGCGCCCGCGCATGATCGTTTCGAGTGCGTCCTGGATTTTGCTTTCGGTTTCCACGTCCACCGCACTGGTGCTGTCGTCGAGGATCAGGATTTTGGGTTGGACGAGGAGGGCACGGGCGATGGCGATGCGCTGTTTTTGGCCCCCGGACAGGTTGACGCCGCGTTGTTCGACGTGGGTATCGTATCCGTCGGGTAGGTCAACGATGAAGGGGTGGGCTTGCGCGGCTTTGGCGGCGGCGACGATTTCTTCGAAGGTCGCGGTGGGATGCCCGTAGGCGATGTTGTCCCGCACGGTGCCGGAGAAGAGCACGGTTTCTTGCAGGGCAACGCCGACCTGTGCGAGGAGCGAATCCTGCGTGAGGTCGCGGACATCCACGCCGTCAATCAATATCCGGCCCCCGGAGACATCGTAGAAACGCGGGATCAGGTTGACGAGGGTGGATTTGCCGGAGCCGGTCGCGCCGAGGATGGCGATGGTTTCGCCGGGTTCGGCAGTGAGGTTGATGTTTTGGAGAACGGGGTCGGCGCAGTCACCATCGTAGGAGAAGCAGACGTTTTCGTAGGTGACACGCGCGGGGACGGCGTCCGGCAAGGGGTGGGCAGCGGGGAAGTCCACCACGTCGGGGGTGTTGGTCAGGACTTCGTTCACGCGTTCGGCGGAGACGTTGGCGGCGGCCATCACCTGCGCGAGGTTGGACATGATCACGAGCGGGGTCATCGTCGTGAGCAGGTAATTTGTGAAGGCGACGATTTCCCCCAGGGTGAGCGTGCCGTGAATGGCTTGTAAACCACCCGCCCAAATCACGATGACGATGCCCACGTTGATCAGGAAGGTGAGCGAAGGCATGAGAAAGGCCATCCACTGCATGACGCGGATGGAGCGTTCGGCGAAGTCTTCGTTGGCGAGGGCGAAACGGTCGGTTTCGTGCGCGGCCCGGTTGAAGGCTTTGACGACGCGGACGCCTGCAATGTTTTCTTGCAGGACGGTGTTGAGGGCGTCGAGTTTGCGTTGGACGGCAAGGTAGAGGGGCTGAGTGTGGGAGATGAACCAGACGATGATCACACCCATCACGAGCAGGAGCGGCATGAGGGTGGTCGCGAGCCGCGGGCTGGTGGAAAACATCAGGATGATGCTGCCGATCATGAGGAGCGGGGCGCGGGTGCCGATGCGGATGAAGGTGCGGATGATCCGCACGATCATGGTGATGTCGCTGGTGAGGCGAACCATCAGTTGCCCGGTGCGGAGGCGGTCGAGGTTGCCGAAGGAGAAGGTTTGAATTTTGAGAAAAAGGGCCTCGCGTAAGTCGCGGCCAAAGCCTTCGCTGGCTTGTACGGAGAGGTTGTTGTTGAGAATGGCGAAAATGGTGCTCAAGACGGTGATCAAGAGCATGAACGCAGTGGTTCTGAGGATCATCGCCTGATCTTTTTGGGCGATGCCCTGGTCAATGATGTGTTGGATCAGGCGGGGAATCGCTAAGTCCATGACCACGACCGCCGTGAGGAAGATCAGTGCCCAGGTGCTCTGTTTGCGGTAAGGGCCGAGGAAACGCGTGAGTTTGAGGATGTCGTTCATTGGGGCGAATTATACGCCTCACGAACCTTACATCACTCGCCCAATAATTCTCGCAACTGACGAAGCGCTTGATTGTCTACCACCGCCAACACCTCATCCTCCGGCAAAAACATCATATTCCCGCGCGGCGTAAGCACTTTGCCTTCACGAATGATCGCCGCGATGGTACAAGTTTCGGGTAAAGACAAATCCTTCAAAGGGGCATCCAACAGTCCAGAACCTGGCCGCAGTTTCTCCTCCACCAGCGAATACTCGCCTCGCCGCAGTTTGAGCAAGGTCATCATATCCCCCAGCGACATCTCCTCCGCCACCAACCGCGCAAAAATCTCCGTCTGATTCAACGCCACGTCCACGCCCATTTCGGCGGTGAACAGCCAGAAATTTTTTGGGTTGTTCACGCGTGCAATCGTTCGCGGTACGTGAAACTCGAACTTCGCCAGCGTCGTGATCACTAGATTCGCCTCATCTTCCCCCGTTACTGCGGCCAGCACATTCGCCTGCCCAATCCCCGCGGCCTCCAAAACCCCTGGCGAACTACCATCCCCCACCACCAGCACCTCTGCCGGGAGTTCGTCCGCTAATTTCGCCACGATTTCAAGCCGGTTTTCAATCAACCGCACCTGATACCCATCCGTCACCAATTGCTGTGCCAAAAACGCACCGGTTTTACCGCCGCCAACCACAATTACAAACATAAGATACCTCGCTTACACATCCAACAATTGCTTCAACTGCTCCATTGCCGAAGCAGCCACCGTCAAATGCAGCACATCCCGCGCCATAAACGCCGTCCCGATAAAAGGGATCAACGCATGTTCCTGCCGGGTGATCGCCGTCACGCTAATCTCGCCGGGAATGCTCAAATCCCGCACCAACCGCCCCACCAACCGCGGCGGAACTTCGACCGACAGGATCGCCACTTCGCCATTGCCAAACGTAAAGATCGGGTCCAGTTCCGCGTGGGTGAGTAGTTCCCGAATGCGTTCAGCTCCCCACGTGGTGGAAGAAATCGTTCGTAAGCCCAACCGCTGATAAATCTCCGCCCGCCGCGGATCGTACAAACGCGCCACCACGCGCGGCACATGAAACACCTCCCGAGCAATCCGCGCCGCGACGATGTTCGCATTGTCCGACGAACTGGTCGCCGCGAACGCGTCCGCTTCCTCGATCCCGGCCTTGAGCAGCACCTCGCGGTCGAACCCAATCCCTTTCACGCGTTGGCCCTTAAATCGCTCGGGCAAGCGCGCCAGCGCATGGGCATCGTAGTCCACCACCGTAACCGCGTGCCCCTCATCCGACAAAATGTAGGCCAGTTGTTCGCCAACGCGCCCGCAACCCATCACAATCACTTTCATACGGCCTCCTTCATTGAGCCTGAAAAATGCTTCCGTAACAGCCAGAAGGTGTCCCTGAAAAAAGGATGAAAGGCGAATGTACATTCCCCTTTCATCCTTTTTTTAGGGAAATTTCCTCCCCAGGCCTCGTTACTTTCTTCTAATCCGCCGAACCAACCCCTTCCGGCCCCAATCCAGGGTGTACAAAATAAACGGATACAACCCCAGCCCGCCCCAAAAAAACCACGGCAGCGGAAAATGGTCAAATTCCCGCGCCACGCGGGGCGTATAGATCATCCCCAAAATCAACGCCAGTTCCAGCCCCACCCCAAACCACAGCGACGGATTGCTAAACCACCCCAGGCGACGCCCCCGGTTCGTCTCCGTGCGGCAAGCAAACGCGTTCCCCATCTGGGCGAGCACCACCCCCGCGTGAAAAACCGTGACCGCCATAAAATTAACCTGCTGCGGTGTCAGCACCCCCACCACGGGAAGGGGAAAAGTCCCCTGCGCGTCGCCCCACGCACGTACCAGGAAAAAGCCGGTGTAACACAACAACGCCTCGATTAACCCCAGCCACAAAAACGCCCGGATGAGCAGAGCACGGTCCACCAATGGCTTCCCACGCGGGCGGGGCGGGTGCTGCATCACGTCCGGCTCAGGTTTTTCCGACCCTAGCCCGAGGCCGGGAAGCATGTCCGTGCCCAGGTCAATCGCCAGGATTTGTTTCACCGTCAGGGCCAGGGGAATTTTGAGCGTCGCCGTCAGCATAAAGGGCAAAATTTCGGGGACATTGCTGGAAAAAATATACGTAATGAATTTCCGTAAATTATCGTACACCGCCCGCCCTTCTTCAACGGCCCGCACGAAACTGGCAAAGTTATCGTTCGTCAGAATCACGTCCGCCGCCTCCTTCGCCACATCCGTGCCTGTAATCCCCATCACAATCCCCACATCGGCTTTTCGCAGCGCGGGCGCGTCATTCACTCCATCCCCGGTTACAGCCACCACATCCCCCCGCGCCTGAAACGCCGCCACCAACCGCAACTTGTGGTCCGGGGCCATGCGCGCAAAAATCGTCTCCTCATTCAGCACCGTCTGAAACTCCGTCTCAGACATCATCTCCACCTCCGCGCCGGTCACGATGCGCGGGTTTAGCGTTGTCAACATCCCCACACGCCGCGCAAACGACTCTGCCGTCAGCCCATAATCCCCCGTCACCATCACCATTCGAATCCCCGCTTCCCGGCAGGTTTGCACCGCTTCGGCCACTTCGGGGCGCGGCGGGTCCTGCATCGCCACCAACCCCAACAGGGTCAGGTCGCATTCAAGCCGTTCGGGCGAGCGCGCCCCCTGTGTGGGAATTTCCCGGCGCGTGACCGCCAACACCCGGAGGGCGTGGTGCGCATAATCATCGTTCGCCGCCAAAATGTCGTTGCGGATCGTTTCATCGAGGGGAAGCGCCTGCCCATTGAGTAACACCCGTGAACACAACTGCAACACTTCCCGCGGCGCACCTTTGACGAACACCACCTCTGTCCCGGTCAACTCTGCGGATAGCGGGCCGGTTTTCCCGTTCGAAACGCGGCGATGGACCGTCCCCATCCTTTTGCGGCGGGCGTCAAAGGGCAACTCGTGGATGCGCGGATATTCAGCAGTGAGAGCGGCCTCGTCCAATCCGCCTTTGATCGCTAAAACTTTGAGCGCGGCCTCCGTCTGATCGCCCAGGCTGCTCCACTGCGGGCGGGTTGGGTTGGGAGGAATCAGCCGCGCGTTATTGCATAGCGTTGCAGCGGTGAGAAGATCGCGTAAATCCTCCTGGGCAAAAGTTCCTTCAGACGTAAACGTGCCTACCGGATCGTACCCCACCCCCGATACGCGCAATCGTTCCCCGGACACCCACACCTCTCGTACAGTCAACTGATTTTGGGTCAGCGTGCCGCTTTTGTCCGTACACAAGGTCGAAACCGTCCCTAACGTTTCCACGACCGAAAGTTGTTTGACCAACACCCCACGTTGGGCGAGCCGTTGCCCCGCCAAAGCCATCGTCAAAGTGATCGTGGCGGGCAGCCCTTCGGGAACTGCCGCGACGAGAATCCCCAAGGCTAACAAAAAAGCTTCTCGTTTCGCCAGTCCCACATCTGAAACGCCGACCACGAAGACGATCAGGCTAATACCTAATGCGGCGATGAAGATCTGCCGGGTCAGGCGTTTGAGTTCCAGTTGGAGCGGGGTGGGTTCTTCTTTGGCGGTTTGTGTCAGGTGGGCGATGCGGCCAATCTGGGTCAACATTCCCGTAGAAAAGACCACTGCCCGCCCTGTCCCCGCGATGACGGATGTACCTGCAAAAATCAGGTTCGGGCGTTCCAATTCGCCAAGGTCATCTCGCAGGGAGGCGTCGGCGGTTTTGTGGGCGGGCATCGTTTCCCCGGTCAGGACAGCGTTGTTTGTACGGAGGCCAAATTCTTCCACCACCCGTGCGTCGGCGGGGATGTTGTCCCCCTCGGCGAGGATCAGAATATCGCCAGGAACCACTTCGCTGGCAGGGATTTGCACTTCTTGCCCATCCCGAAGCACGCGGGCATACGAGGGCAGAAGTTGGTGGAGGGCTAACATCGCCTGTTCGGCGCGTGCTTCCCGCCAAAAAGTAAACGTGGCATTGATCAGGATCAACAACCACATCACCCCGCCTAAGACAGGTTCACGGACGATCAACGCAATAGTCCCTGCCAGCCAGAGCACGAGCGACAGGGGATGGAAGATGTGTTGGAGAAACTTTACTCCGCGCGAGGGGAGCGGGGGCGTGGAAAGGCGATTGTCTCCGTACAAATCCCGGCGCGTGGTCACCTCCTTGCGGGGCAGGCCGAGCGGGGAGGTGACCAGGGCGGGATAAACGTCCGCCGGACGTAAAGCGTATAAAGGGGTCGCCATCGGGCGTCCGAAGGGGTAGGAAAAAGTCTGCGCTTTCCGCTCGTGTGGGATTTGGCAATCCCACACGGGTGATTCACGGCGTTATTCTTTTACAAGTCTTTAGTGAACGGGATCAGCGGTAGGCTGGTCGCCCGTTTTTGGCGCGCCTTCTTTGGGGGGGAGGGGAGCCAGGTATTTCGCCAGGAGGGAGGGGGCTTCGGGGTGGTCCACGTGCATGGCATGGTCGTAATCGCCCGCGGGAACGGGCACAGGTTCAAACCGTTGCGGTCGTCGCACGCCGAAGAGTTCAAAGAACCGGGTAACACTCATCAGCAATGCGTACCGGTATTCCTGCATCCGAAGCGACTGCCATTCCACAATTGAGGCCATCGCGCCTTCCACCCGCGCTTTTTCTCGCACGATGCGGTGGATTTGTTTGGGTTCCCGGTAGCCGATGGGCGAAAGAAGCAGCGCGTGGGCCGCGAGGGCGAGGATGGTGAAGGAGATGAGTGCAGCCCATCCGCCTTCTTCCCACTTCCCGACGATTTGCCCAACAAAGACTGTCGCGGACAGCCCCGCGGCAAACGTGGCCCCGATCACCGCCCATTTTCGGGCGCGGCCCTCCATGTGTGCCTGGGCGTGACGGCGCACCGCCAACCCCATCGCGGTGATGGGCATGAAGACACCGACCCCGTAAAATGGCACGGCCACGGTCGTTTGCCCCCGCACGATCAGCATCAAAACCACCGAGACGATAAACCCAACCGTAACCGAACGGGTGAACGTACCCTGTGGATTGCGGTACACGACGATTTCAGGGATTTCTCCGATGGCGACATCGCGCCATGCGGTCGCTTGCAAGTCTTGAAACGCGGTCATCGAGGCGGCGGCCAGCATCAACACGGCGATAATTTGGTAAGCCCAAAACAGAATGACGCCGCCGGGAATTTCGTTGAACCCGATAAAAGCCAGGTTGCCGACGAGCGTGCGGCCATACGTGCCGTCGAAGGTGTTGAAGCGAATGGCGAAATAGGTCAGGAACAAGGTGGTCAGCCCGCCGTAAAACAGGAAGGAGGTTTGCACAAAACGTCCGATCCCGGTTTTGCCGCTGTAAAACTCCCAAATTTTGCCGAGTTTGGGGAGGTGTTTCTTGCCCCACACGACCAGTCCGGCATCTTCATGGCGCATAAACTGAATCCCGTTCGAGACCGCTTCCAGCCCGGTGAGGGCGACCATGCCTTTCATCGAGGCGGTGAGCATGTGCATCAACGCCTGGGCAAGCGAAACTGGTGCAGGCGTTTCCGTGATGGGCGCGGCGGCTACGCCCTTGAGGTGGGCGATCACCAACCCGATCCCCATCGCGACCGTGAGCATCGCAAAGATAGCGATCAGGACGAAGACAAGTTTGGCCGATTCCCCGCGCCCGCGGATGGTGAGAAACCACGTTGCGGTGGCGAGGATTGCTCCGATGCCAAAGTGGTAAATCCAATTGGTGCCGTACAGCCCGAGGATGGAAAGCAGTTGGTCGCCGCCGGACAGCGCAGAAACGACGATGGTCAGCACATAGTCCTGAATCAGCGTCACGGCGACGATGAGACTCAGGGTCGGCCAAAGATAACGCATGGACGCAGTGTAGGAACCGCCGCCTTCGTTGAAGGGGCCAAGCGAAAACATATACAACGCGCCAAAGACGAAGTTCGCAAACGCGATCACAAACACGGCAATGTAGGCTTTGTCCTGCAAGCCGAGGGGATGCAAAGCACTCATCATTTCGCCGGTGGCGTAGTAGTAGGAGGTGAAGTAGTCCACCCCAAAGAGCGCCAGCGCGGCAATTACCCCGATCTGCCCCGCGCCGTGGATGTGGGCATCTTCTTCCTTTTCGCGCGGGGCCGCGCGATAGGCAAGATAAATGACGAGAATTAATAAGGCAATGGAAAATAACATAGCACCAACTCGATTAACTATTTGCAAAAACCTGTTCCATCATCTGCAAACCTGCAAGGAGATGGCGGCGGGTGGAAGGGTTCAGACGGGTATCCTGGGCGACTTTGACCTGTTCCTGGCGGGTGGCACGCACGACAAACGCCGGGACGAACATGATGCGTCCGGCGGGGATAATTTCAAAATCGTGGGTGTGCATTTGGAGGGTTTGGTCGTCGAAGAAGGGGAGGCTGAGGCTCAGGCCGCGGTTGAGGTCGTGGGCACCGGCGCGGCGTTGGATGGTTTGGATGATTTCCCGCGTTTGGTAGCGCGCCAGGGCACGTCCCTGGTTGACCAGTTGGCCCAGCATCCCGTAGCGTTTTTGTTGGTACACGGAGTCGGCGATGAGGTAGGGGGTGAGGGCAACGGCGGTGTGGAGGACGGTCAAGAATCGCTGCATGGAGGCAACATAGGCTTCGGCTTCCACGAGTGAATTGACGAGGAGGTGATCCTGATCGTCAAAGGCAACCCATTGGGGCAGGTAAAAGCGGCGGGCGGCGGGCACGAACGGTGTCAACAAAGTGCCCCGGCCTGTTTCACCGTGCTCGGATTCTTCGGCGATGGCGTCAGTGGCCTCGGTGAGGGCGGAACCGGGTTCGAAGTCGCTCGCGATGGGGAGGGTGGGGATTTCTTCCTGATCGAGCGCGCGGTATTGCACGGAGCGGCCTGAGGGGAGCCGATAGTGGACCATGTGGATGGCGGTAGCGTAGCGCAACAATCCAGCGGACGCCGCGAGGGCCGGCGTGGAAGACGCTTCTAACTCGGCGAGCCTTTGGCGGAGGACGGCGTTCAGGTCGGCGCGGGCGAGGCGATCAAACAGGCCACCCGCGAGTTGTTCGCGTTGGTCGGCGGGGAGGGGCGCGGTCTGCCCGGTGGGGAGGACGATGGAATCCGGGAGGGTGAACCGAACCTGGGGAGCCGTTTGAAGCAGGGCGTCGGCGATGCGTTGGGCCTGGGCGTCCAAAAAGCGTTGGACGAGGATGGGTTGGCGTTCGTAGGCGGTTTGCCAATCCGCGAGTTCCTGAGCAAGGAAACTAACTGTCCCGTCTAAAGAGGATGAATTTTGAGAAAGAGAGGCATTAACAGCAGGCATGTTTTAGTACCAATATTGATCCCAACGCCAAAGCAGGCTGATTTCGACCACGACGGTAATCAGCAAGACAACCTGACTCGCCGGACTACGCAATAGACGGTTGAGATAGATTTGTAAGCCGAGGAAACTGGTAAGAAGGGTAAGAAAAACACCCCATCCTACCAATTCATGAAGCCAGCGAGGAAGACGGGGGGTCTTTTCTTGATCAGGGTCAAAGAAAATGATGCGGATTTTGGGTGAGACGCGCGGCATTTCCTGATAGGGGATGAGTGACTTTTCGGCTTCGGCGAGAGGAAATGAGAAGAGCAATTCAATTTCTGGGCTGGCAGTTTGTACAGCTACCTCAGAAGGGGTGCGCTCAGGCGGGGGCGTTTCTTTTTGGAAAGCGGAGGGATCGAACATCGTGAATCCTTTGCTAAAAAATGATTGAAGGTCAGTGAAGGATAGCACCCGCATGTAAAGGCCAAACAAAGAAAAAAGGCAGGGACATAAAGAAAAAATAAAAAAACGCCCCATCACGGGGCGTTTTTTTATTTTTGGTGAGCTATTCGCCAGTGGAAAACCGGTAGCCGATGCCTGGTTCGCTGAGCAAATAGCGGGGATGTTTGGGGTCAGGCTCTAGCTTTTTGCGGAGTTGGCTCATGTACACGCGGAGATATTCGACGTTGTCTTCGTAGCCCCCGCCCCAGACTTTTGTCAAGATGTTTTGATGGGTAAGGACGCGCCCGATGTTTTTGACTAAATAGGTCAGCAGGCGGAATTCGGTGGCGGTGAGTTTGACTTCGCTTCCTTTCAAAGTGACGAGGTGCGCGCCAAGATCAATGACCAGATCGCCTGTGGTAACGATGGTTTCTTTAGGACCTTCAAACGCCTGGGCGGAGTGGCGGAGGGAAACGCGGATGCGCGCGAGGAGTTCTTCGATGCCGAAGGGTTTGACCAGGTAGTCATCTGCGCCCTGATCGAGGGCACGGACTTTGTCACGTTCGTCTTCGCGGACGGAGAGAACGATGATGGGGATTTGCGTCCACTCCCGCAAACGGCGGCAGACCGTGAAACCGTCTATGTCGGGGAGACCGAGATCGAGGATGACAACGTCCGGCGGCGAGGCGACCGCGAGGGCCAGGCCTTCTTCTCCGCGGGAGGCGGTGGTGACACGAAAATGTTTGGCGGTCAGGATTGTTCGCAGGGCGCGGAGAATTTGGGGTTCGTCATCAATGACCAGGATGTGGGGTTGGGTGGTCATAAGGTTTCTGTTTTCAGGGTTGGGGGAGGCCGTCCGTTCCAATCCAGGGGGAGGGTGAAGCAAAAGGCAAAGCCGCCGGGCAGGTTTTCAGCCCAAATCGTGCCGCTATGCGCTTCAATAATGCCTTTACAAATGGAAAGGCCCAGGCCCGTACCGGTGACGCGGTCAGCGTCGGTGATGCGGTGGAATTTGTCGAAAATCTGGGTAAGGTGTTCGGGTGGGACGGGTGGCCCCTGGTTGGTGACACGGACGGTGAGGGCGTGCGGCGTGGCACCGGCCTGGATTTGGATGGTGGTGCGAGGGGGTGCGTATTTGATGCTGTTGCTGAGGAGGTTGGTGAAGACCCGCTCCAGTTGAGAGTAATCTACGGGCACGAGGGGCAGGTCGTCGGGGATGTCGAGCAGGATGAGGTGGTTTTCGAGGACGCGGTGCATCCGATCAAGGGCGGCGTCTACGATTTCGGCGAGAACGTTCCACTGGCGGTCGGGTTTGAGCGCGCCCGCTTCGAGCCGGGACATGTCGAGCAGGTTGCCGACAAGCCGGTTGAGCTGGTCGGATTCTTCATCTACAACGGAGAGGAGTTCGTGGCGAACGGCGGCGTCTTCCCAACCGACTTCGCCGCTCAACAGACTGGTGATGGAGGCTTTGATGGTGGCGAGCGGGGTGCGGAGTTCGTGGGAGACAGAGGAGAGGAGGGCGGATTTCATGCGGTCGCTTTCTTCGAGCACCTGGGCGCGGGTTTCGGCTTGTAAAAAGGTGGCACGTTCAAGGGCCAACGCGGTTTGGGTGGCAAAGGTTTGGAGCATTTGCTGTTCGGCGGAGTTGAGAGGGGTTTCACGCCAGAGATGGAGTTCGCCCAGCAGCCGAGGGGCGGCGGAGACGGGGACAAGGGCGTCGGGAGGCGTGGAGGGAGTGGGGCGGTCGGGTGGGGTGATGACAGCGATAGGGGGGGCGCCTGCGGGAACGGTCAAATGGACGCAGACTACGCTGGTGCGAAAGGTTTCTTGCACTTGACTGGCTAGGATATGGGCGATTTCAGGCAGGCTGTTGACGCCAACGAGCCGGACGCTGAGCTCGTAGAGGCGGGTAGCTTCGAGTTCGCGGGTCTGGGCAACTTCCAGGTTCTTGCGAGCGCGTCCGACCAATTGACTGGTCAGGACGGCGACGAGGAAGAAGATGGCTAATCCAGCTAAATCCTGGGTGTGGAGGACGGTGAAGGTGTAGTAGGGTTTGGTGAAAAAATAGTTGAGGCCGAGGAACGCGGAAAACCCGGAAACCAGGCCGGGACTTAACCCCCATTGGGTGGTGCTGATGAGGACGGGGATGAGAAAGATGAGGGCGACGGTGGAGGTACTCAAAAATTCACGGACGAAAAATAACAGGCCAATCATTAAGAGGGTGGTGAGAAGGGCATTTACGTGTTTAAAAACGGGGGAAAACACTTTTGTCACACCGCGTAGTGTACCATTCTGATATTGCACTGGCTTTAAAACCACTCAATTTCTAATATCTGGCCTGTGATATAGCGTGACTCATCGCTTGCCAAAAAGATCGCGGAGGGCACGCAGTCTTCGGCTTTGAGCATTTGCTCCTTGTCTTCGGAGACGTTCGCGCGCATGGGGGTGTCCACTTTGCCGGGGGCAAGGGCGTTGACGCGAATGTTGGCGGGTTTGCCCTCTTCGGCGGTCACTTTGGTGAAGCCCAATTGCGCCCATTTGCTGGCGGAATAGGCGGAGTACATCGGGTAGATGCGCGTGCCGGAAAGCGAGGAGACGTTGATGATGCTGCCGCCGCCCGCTTTTTTCATGGATTTCCAAACGTGTTTGGTGCAAAGAAACGTGGAAGTAGCGTTGATGGACATGATCCATTCCCACGTTTTGAGCGGGGTGCCGTAGGCTGGGCGAAACGCGCCAACTCCGGCATTGTTGATGAGGATGTCCACCTGTCCAAAAGTGTCCACGGTGGCTTTTACCATCGCTTCTACTTGCTCTTCAAGGGTGACATCGGTGGGAATGACCAACGTGCGCGGAGCGTTCTCACCGAGGGTGCGGATTTCTTCGGCGACCGCTTCCAGTTCAGCTTGGGTACGAGCGGCGAGGGCGACGTGTGCGCCCTCACGGGCAAAGCCGAGCGCGATGGCGCGTCCGATGCCGCGTCCAGCCCCAGTAATAATGGCTACTTTATCTTTTAATCGCATGGATACTCCTTCAAAATGAAACAAAATGCGACGCAGTGGCTGGCGTCGCATTTAGCTTGATGTGAATCAAAAAATTTCCCACTCAATTTTCAAAAACAAAAGAACCTATTCAGTTTTGTCCGTTGTATTTTCTTCGTCGCCCTTGAGGCCCTCGCGAAACGCGCGGATCCCGCTCCCCAACTCTTTTCCAATTTTGGAAATGCGCCCGACACCAAAGACAAGCACGACAATCACTAAAACAATAATCAGTTCGCCACCACGTGGTAGGGACATGTTTAACTCCTTTTTTATAAAACATTCACTGAGATAAATTTATTCTACCGCGCCAAAGAAGGTTGGGCAAGTTTCGCCTCTTTTGGGGCGAATACTCGATACGCAAAAACTTCATAGTTCAGATAAACAATGGCAAGGAACAGCAACATTGCCGTGCCCTGATGCGTAATTGCGGCTAAAATTGCGACGTTGAACCATACCGTCAAGATACCCAGGGTGATTTGCACAAGCGTCAAATAAATGACGTACAGACTGGCTTTTTGAATACCGGCTGTCTCTGACCGTTTGCGTGCCTCGAAATACACCCAGATTGTCGTGGCAAGCACAATAAAGGCAAACCAACGGTGGACAAAGTGAACGGTCAATTCTGACGCAAACAGGTTGAGCCACCAGGGGTGTAGTTTAGCAAACAAGCCGCCAGGAATCCACTGGCCCAGCATGAGGGGCCAGGTGTTGGAAACGTGTCCAGCTTTTAGCCCGGCGACGAACGCACCGTATGTGATTTGAATGACGACAAGGACGAACAACGTGATCACCGGCCCGCGCAGATGACGCAACCCGGCCTCCAATCCCTGTGTGCGGGATTCCGTTGCCAGACGTGGCGCGAGTTTCCGCTGGTCGAGCGCGACCCAAAACGTTAGGGCAAGCAAACTCAGCGCGGCCATCAAGTGCGCGGCTAACCGATATTGGCTCACCTGCGGCATATCTTCCAACCCACTCGCGACCATATACCATCCCAAAAACCCTTGAAACGCAAAGCCGAGGCCAATGGTCAGGTACGGCACGGACTTTTTCCACGGGATGATGCCGCGCCAGAGAAAATAGAACAAGGGCAGGACATAAATCAACCCTGCTGTGCGTCCGATCAGCCGGTGGAAGTATTCAACGTAATAAATAGTTTTATACCCATCCAGGGTCATGTTGACGTTGATTAACTGCCCTTCCGGGGTGGCCTTGTATTGGGCGAACTCATCTTCCCACGCCGCCTGTCCGATGGGGGGAAGCACACCAGTGATGACGTCCCATTGCACGATGGACAACCCTGATCGCGTGAGCCGGGTATATCCGCCAATGAGTACGAGTGCCCCAATAAACACGACCACGGTGTAAAGCCAGATAGATAAAGTCTTTTGATGCGATTGCGTCATGCACACTACTCCAAATGAAAATTTTCACTATCATACCAAAAGACCGTCTCCCTGACATGATGACAAACTAAGAAAGGTGGGATAAATTTTTCAGGGGTTCCCTTTTTTTAGATCGACTATAATCGGTGAAAAAGTGATGAAGCGATAAGTAAAATTTACTCGCCACTCGCCACTCGCCACTCGCCACTCGCTAGCTCCTTTTCTCATCCTTACTCCCACTCCTCTACTCCTATGCTAACCCCCTCCTTGCTCTTCTCCCGACATTCCAAACTTGCCAATGCCCTACAACAATCCGGCCTCGATGCCGTGGCTGTCAACCCTGGCCCTTCGCTTACCTATTTGACCGGTTTGCATTTTCACACCAGCGAACGCCCGGTCGTTTTGCTTTTTGCTCCTGGAAAAACGCCCGCGTTAGTGCTTCCCGAACTGGAAACGCGCAAAGTGGATCATCCTCTGTTTGAGTTGCAAGTATTCCCGTATGGGGAAAATCCGCTCGATTGGGTCAAAGCTTTTGCAGGGGCGGCGTACGCAGTCGGGTTGCCTGGTGCCCGTGTGGGCGTGGAAGCGCGACGGATGCGGGTGTTGGAAGTTCATTATCTGGAAGAAGCCGCGGCGGGTGCGCGGTTTATCCCCGCGGAAGAAACCTTCGCCGCCCTTCGTATGTACAAAGATGCCGCCGAAGCCGAAACCATGCGCCGCGCCGCGGACGTGGGGCAGAAAGCGCTCATCGCCACCCTCCCGTTGATCAAACTGGGGATGACCGAAAAAGACCTCGCGGGTGAACTGGTCATTCAACTCCTCCGACAGGGTTCCAGCCCCGCGATGCCCTTCTCCCCCATCGTGTCGTTTGGCCCGAACAGCGCCAACCCCCACGCCAGCCCCACCGAGCGCAAACTGGCCCCGGGCGATCTCCTGCTCTTCGATTGGGGCGCGACCGTGGACGATTATTACTCTGACATTACGCGCACCTTTGCCGTGGGCGAAGTAGAGCCGGAATACGTCAAAATTGCAGCCATTGTCAAACAAGCAAACGAGGCAGGGCGCGCTGCTGCCAAACCAGGTGTGCCGTGCAGTGCGGTGGATAAAGCCGCGCGGGGTGTCATCGAAAAGGCCGGGTACGGGCAATATTTCACTCACCGTACCGGACACGGCCTGGGCATGGATGGACACGAAGAACCCTACATGCGCGGCGATAATGAGCAACTGCTTGAACCCGGCATGGTTTTTACCGTCGAACCCGGCATTTATCTCCCTGACCGGGCGGGGGTACGGATTGAGGATGATGTGATGATTACAGAGGGTGGTGCTGAGAGTTTTACAGATTTGCCGCGTGAATTAATTCGCGCCCTCTAAATAGCCAGACGGTAACCTTCGCCTCGTACCGTAAGAATGTATTCTGGTTTTTGGGGGTCGGTTTCAATGATTTTTCGGAGTTCGTGAATGCGCCACCGGGCGAGGTCGCGTGCTTCCGCACCCATGACCTCATATCCTTGTGCTTCTTTGACGAGGATTTTATAAGAAACCGAGCGGGGTGCGTACCGCACAAGCGTGACAAGATAATCAAAATATATACCAGAGACGGGTAGGTATTTGTTGTGGAGCAGGGCATGCCGCGCATGTAGGTCTAGCCCGAAAGGCCCTTTTTCCAAAAACCGAGTACTTTCAGTCGGAGGAACTGAGGCTAACACACTGGTTGGGGTGGCTTCCAATCCCTCGAGTTGTTGTAACTCCTGAAGAAGATTTTGAATCTGGTTGACTACTTCACGTTTACGGACGGGTTGTTCAAGTTCGTCAAAAATGGAGCGTACGCGATCTAACAGGGCCGGAGGGTCAATAGGTTTAAGCAGATAATCCCGCGCACCAAGCCGGACCGCCTGAATGGCCGATTCTAGTGAAGCATGGGCCGTTAGGATAAACACCGGGAGTGTGGGGTAAAGACGGTGAACTTCCGCTAGAAGTTCGATTCCGCTCATTTTTGGCATATTTAGATCAAGAAACATTAAGTCCATCTGATTCTGCATCAAGAGCTGAAGCCCTTTTATTGCATTTTCACTCAAATGGACAAGGTATCCTTCTTTTTTTAAGATAAACGAAAGCGTCAAGCCTAGGTTGGGATCGTCGTCTACAATTAGAATGTTTTTTGGACGCATACAATCCTCCAATAAAAGTTCAAGATCAGTGGTAAGGTTTTCTGGTTCATTATTGGATACTCACAATTGGTAACCACACTTTAAAACATGTTCCCTGCCCTAATTTGCTTTCAACAAGAATTTGTCCTTGATGTTGTTGGACGATGTCATAGGTAATTGCGAGGCCTAGCCCGGTGCCAGTCTCTTTGGTGGTAAAGAAAGGTTCAAAAATGTTTTTTAGTACCTGAGGTGATATACCCGGCCCAGTGTCAGAAAACACTACCTCAACACGTCGGTGTTTATTATCTATGTGCAATTCCACGGTAAGTGTGCCACTCTGGCTGTCGCGGTGCATTGCTTCAATGGCGTTGAGTGAAAGGTTAATGAACACCTGTTTGAGCCGGTCAGGAAAACCTGGGACAATGATCGTGCGGGTTTCTTCGGGGGCTTGCCAAATGATGTGATTCTGTTCCAGATGGGGGGTCATTAAAATCTGGGTCTCTCGAAGAATTTGAGTTAAGTCCACCCGCTGAACTGTGGCATTCGCTCGGGGCCGGTAGGTATCGCGGAGTTGTGCGATGAGATTGGCAATCCGGTTCGTTTCGGACATCGCAATTTCGATGAAATGTGCCACCGGGCTTTCTGGTTCCACTTCATCTAAAGCCAGAAAGAAGGTATTTTTGATTGTCTGGATGGGATTGTTAATTTCATGGGCAATGGAAGCCACCATACGACCTAGAGCAGTCAACTTGTCAGCTTGGACGAGTTGGGTGCGGGTTTGTTGTTCTTTTGAAAGAGATTCTGCCAAATCAGATAACAACTCTGCATTTCGCAAGGCCAACGCAGCGGATGCGGCTAGAGCTTCCAACCGACGGGGTGCTTTAGGCGAAAAGTAATGAGGCTTGTCATGAACCACATTTAAAAAGCCGATTAACTCGCTTTGGAAGAACATTGGCACCCCGATATATGTGCGGACCCACTCCCGCCCCTCGATCACTTGCCAATCGGGAAACGCCCTCGTGTCAGGAATGAAGACCGGCTTTTGATTGGCTTTCATCGTGTGGATGGTCGGCCAGTCAAGCGAAACGCGAATGGCATCGCTCGCAGCGCTACTGATCCCGCGTTCCATGTGCCGGGCAATGTACGCACTGTCCCCTTTGACCAACATAATGTTTGCCGAACGGTTAGGGACTACAAGGTTGATTTGTTCCAAGATATGGTCGAGAATATCGTTTAACTTTAAGGAACTGTTCAATACCATCGTTGCGCTGAGGAGGGCTTCGGCAAACTGGCGCTCTTCTTGTTCATCTTGATATACCTGCGCGTTTTGAATCGCTAATGCAGTGATCGTAGCTAACCGGGCGATAAGCATTTCATCTCGTTCTGAGAAAGCCGCACTCCGGTTGCTGGAGATGCTGATGGTACCAACTAAATCTCCTTTCCTTAGGATGGGAGCTGAAAGAAGGGCATAGATCTCCCGGTTGCTTGAGGTAATAAAGTTGGGATGTTTTTGAACGTCGGGCACATTAAGAAGTTTTTTGTTATGTCCTGCCAACCCGGCTATACCATCTCCCAATTTCATGGTCAACGTTACATCTCCCGTTTGGAAGGGTTCAAGTTGCTCTTGTTCACTGTTGAAAATATGGACAGCTACCTGTGACACATTGGGGATGATTTGGTATGCCGCCTGCTCGATCAGATTGACAACTTCCTTCAGATCGAGGGTTTCGTTCAAGGCTTGGCTAATCGTCTCAAGCGCCTCATTTTCTTTAAGAAGACTTTCTAATTCCTGATTACGCGCTTGGTTCTCATCGTATAACCGTGCTTTGTTCAATACCTGAGACAAAACTTCAGGAGATATATCTGATTTTCGGTTTTGCATTGCCAATTCTGCCATATAGAGCATCCTTTTACAAAAAGCATCAACTTTTTACGTATGACAGGATTATACAAGATAAATTCCATCCCTTCCGTTACGGGAGAATAACGATTTTTTGTCCTTGTTTTTTCCAAATGCGTTTCTTTTCCCCCTTTTGTCCCAGAGGATTTAACTCACGCATGAATGAAAAGCCTTAAAATAGAAACACGCATCAAGCCTATGTCAAATATGAAACTCATCCAATTACTGCAGGATTCGGAACATTTCACGAAGATGCTCCTCTCGATTATTGAGGAAGGCATTGTAGTTTGTGATCATAGTTTCCAAATTCAAACTTGGAATAAGTTTGTGGAAGAAATGACGGGGCTGAGTGCGGAACAACTTCACAATCAGTCGCTTTTCCAACTCTTTCCATCTTTTTCCGAACCACAAATACGCGAACTATTGAACAGAGGCATCTTGGGTGAGACGGTCTTGTTACCCGACTTCGCTTTGCATCAGCCAAGCGCAGGTGAATTCAGATGGTATCGGGGTAAACTTTGTCCACATTTGGGTACACACGGAGAGAATTTAGGTGTTTTTCTTGTCCTAACCAACATTACTCAAGAGAAACGGGCCGAAGAAAATCAAAAAGCCCTTGAAGAAGCCTTTCAGGAGCAAAGAATGCTGGCAGAAGCCCTAGGGCGCATTATCTTTGCCAACACGATTTCTACTGATCTTTCTTCTTTATTGGAATTAATTTGTCAGGAATGCGCCTTTTTATTCAATGCAAAGACAGTACATGTTTGGTTGCTCAAATCCGATACCCTGGCCAAAATCGCTGGGTATGGGACACATTCTGATCAACAAGTGCAAACTCAAATCTCTCTGGGGGATCCGAACCATCCCGCGGCCCAAGTTATCCGCACTAGAAAGCCTTGTTTGCAAAACGGATATGATGCTCCTTCCCACAGGATCACGCCTGCCTCCTCCTTTTCCCAGATGGCCGTTCCTTTGATGAAAAGCCAGGAAGTTATCGGGACCTTGATCATCGAGAATCGCCCTTCGTATGAATTCAGCACCTCCGATTTGGAAATTGCCTTGCAATTTGGTAGTTATGCTGCCATCGCCGTTGAAAGTGCCCGCTTGTATAATGGTATCATCAATGCCAACGAAAAACTGATACAAACTTACGATAGCACGCTTGCCGGATGGGCAAAAGCGCTCGAACTGCGTGACCGGGAAACTGAAGGGCACACACAGCATGTTACTAACGGTACTATCAAACTCGCCCGCGCATTTGGCATAGGGGACGATGAACTCGTCCACATCTACCGTGGTGCCCTATTGCATGATATCGGAAAAATGGGGATCCCCGATACTATCCTGAAAAAACCAGGCAACCTTAGCGAGGAAGAGTGGGTCATTATGCGTCAGCACCCGGTATATGCGTATGAATGGCTCAGCCCCATCGAATATTTACAGCCCGCCCTGGAAATTCCTTATTGCCATCACGAAAGATGGGATGGCACTGGCTACCCGCGCGGGCTGGCTGGAAAAGACATTCCCCTTTCCGCGCGGATCTTTTCTGTGATTGATGTCTGGGATGCCCTTTCTTTCGACCGTCCATACCGCAGGGCTTGGCCCCAAGCACATGTTCTCGAACATATTCGGAGTCAGGCGGGAAAGCATTTCGACCCCGAAATCGTTACCGAATTTCTCAAAATTCACGCTACTCTTTGAGATTTCCACACGGGTCTGATGTAAAATTATCCCGTGCCCCCCTCTACCCTCATCCTCCAAAGCAAAATCACCCCGCCGCTTCTCCCCGCCCGCACCCTCGCGCGGGAACGCATCGCCGGACAACTCCTCGACGCCCTCAACCATCGCCTCACGATTCTGCAAGCGGGCGCGGGGTACGGCAAAAGTACCGCCCTCGCCACCCTCGCCGCCCGTCATCGCCCCTTCGTCTGGTACCAGGTTTCACGGGATGACAACGACCTCGTCGTCTTCCTCCTCCATCTTTGTCACGCCACCCGCCTCGCTCTCCCGGACATCGCGGGTCTCCCCATCCCCGAACTCGAAGCCTGGGACGCCACCCGCGACCCCTTCCCCCAGCGCGCCGTGGTGTATCAATATCTCAACGCCCTCAGCGGGCAAGACACCCCCACCCTCCTCGTCATAGATGACGCCCACCTCATCATCGAAAACGCCGAAATCGCCCACGTCCTCGACCAACTCATCGCCCTCGCCCCACCCCATTTCCACATCCTGCTCTCCTCCCGCCTCTTCATCACCCTCCCCAACCTCTCCCGCTGGCGGATGCGCGGCGAAGTCCTCACCCTCGACCAATCCGTCCTCGCCTTCACCCAAGACGAAATCGCCGCCCTTTTCGAGCACCACTATCACTACGAACTCACCGAAGAAGAAGCGGGCATCCTCTACAAAGCCACCGAAGGCTGGGCCATCACCCTCCAACTCATCTGGCAAAGTCTGCGGAGTGGCAGCCTCACTTCAATTTCCGAAGAACTCGCCCGGCAGGACAAACCCCTCGAAAGCCTCTTTGAAATGTTGGCGCAAGATGTCCTCGCCCTGCAACCCGAAGATGTCCAACGGTTTCTCCGGGCCACCTCCGTCCTGCGCGAACTCACCCCCGACGCGTGCAACGCCCTCCTCAAAACGTCCACCAGCGCGGCCATGCTCGCCTACCTCCGCCGCCAGGAATTTTTCGTTGTTGACGTAGAAAACCCCGGCGACGAAACTCACACCCTCCGCTACCACTTCATTTTTCACCGTTTCCTCCGCCAACAATCCACCGAACCCGAACGCCGCGAATGGCACACCCTCGCGGGGGATTATTTCCTCTCGCAGGATGATTTTGCTGCTGCACTTTATCATTTTCTCCGGGCCGAAAACCCTACTGCCTCCGCGCGCCTGCTCGTCACCTACGGCAGCCAACTCCTTTCCACAGGACGCCTCGATACGCTCGCTTCCTACCTCGACGCGTTGCCCCCCGCCACCCTTTCCCAGTATCCCACCCTCCTCTTTTACCTCGGCGACCTCGCCCGCCTCCGCAGTCGTTTTCAAGAAGCCCTCGGTTGGTACCAGCAAGCCGAAAGCCTCTGGCGCGAAAATGGTCAACCCGATGGCGTGAGCCGCGCCTTGCGTGGGCAAGCCCGTGTCTACCTCGACACCGTCAACCCCAGCCGCGCGGAAGAACTGCTCCAACAATCCCTCCGCCTCAGCGATGGCACCGTTGACCGGGAAGCGCAAGCCCGCCTCCTCGAACTCCTCGCCGAAAACAAACTCAATGCAGGCAAACCCCTCGAAGCCGAACGCCTCCGCCAGCAAGCCCGTGCCCTCCTCCTCGAAGGCCCCTCCGACAACCAACTCCTCTACCGCGTCCTCCTCCGCACCGGACGCCTGACCGAAGCCATCGAAAAACTCGAAATCCAGGCCGAAGTCGAACGCGAATCCCCTGTCCAAACTCCCCGCGCCCACCGCGAAACCCCGCTCCTCCTCTCCATCCTCTACGCTTTCCTCGGCATGTCCGAACCCGCGTACCGCACTGCTCTCGAAGGGACGCAGCGCGGCTTGTCACTCAGTTCGCCGTTCATTACCGCCGTGGGGTACATGCGGCAGGGGCACGGGCTGATGTTGTTGGGCGATGATCGGTATGACGAAGCGCGCGCGGCGTTCGAGAAAACGATCGAGTTAAGCAATCAGTTGGCGGTGCCCCGTTTGTGCGTGGAAGCGTATTGGGGTCTGTGTCGCGCGTATGGGTACAAAGGGGATCTGGCAAATGCCGAAGATGCCGCCCAGAAGGGGATCGAAATCGCCGCGCAAGCCGGGGACGAGTGGATGGTGTCCATCACATCGCTCGCGATGGGGAACAGTTTTCTGTTCGAGGCGCGGTACGAGACGGCAGAGACATGGCTCAACCGGGCGCGGCGGGGGTTTGAGGAGTGCAGCGATCCGTTTGGCGTGGTCGTCTCCCAATTGATGCTGTGTTTGGGCTGGCTCCGGCAGGGAGATACCGTCCGCGTGGCGCAAGTTTTCCCCGGCGTGTTGAAATCTTGCCAACAGCACGGATACGAATTTCTTTTTACCCGCCCTACCATCCTCGCCGTTTCCGATGCGCGGATGCTGACCCCGCTCCTGGTGTTCGCCCGCAACAAGGGTTGGGAACTGCGCTATGTTGAAAAGTTGTTGCGCCAGCTTGGCCTGCCCGACATCACAATGCACCCCGGCTACCAGGTGCGGATGCTGACGCTCGGCACGTTCCAAACCTGGTTGGGCGGGGCGCAAATCCCCAACAACGCCTGGCTCCGGGCGTCGGCGCGCCAGTTGTGGCAACTGCTCCTGACCTTTCACGAGGCCCCGCTCGACCGCGAACAGATTTTTGAACATCTCTGGCCTGGCACCGACCCCGAAGCCGCCCAACGGAATTTCAAGGTTGCGCTGAATACGCTCTACAAAGTGCTGGAACCCAACCGCCCGCCCGGTGCCGACTCCGCCTTCATCCTGCGGGAAGGAACGGTCTACGCCCTCCGTCCGGGCGCGGACCTCTGGCTGGACGCGCGGGAGTTCACCCAACAGGTGCGCGAGGCCGAAGCCCAGTTGCCCGATTACCCGAACCGCGCCATCCCGATCTTGGAACAAGCGCTGTCGCTATACCCGGGCGAGTACATCCCCGAGGCCCGGTACGAAACGTGGGCTGCGGCCAAGCGCGAGCAGTTGGCGGTCGTTTTCCTGCAAGCGGCGGACCGGCTGTGCGAACTATATTTGCGAATTGGTCGTTTTGAAGAGACGATTTCCCTCGCCCACCGCATTTTGGGCGAAGACCCCTGTTGGGAACGTGCCTACCAACACTTGATGCAAGCCTACGTCCGGGTAGGCGATCACGGGCAGGCCGCGCGGACGTATCATCGCTGTGTGGAGACGTTGGAGAAGGAGTTGGAAGTGCCGCCGTCCGCGGAGACGGAGCAGTTGTATAAGACGCTGACTGAAAGGACTTAGGGTTGGGTATATGAAAAGGTTTGTTTTCTCACTTGTGATTTTCGTGATGTTGTTGTCGGGTTGTTCTGAGGCACAAACATCTGCCTCTGTTCAACCAACTTTAACAATTTCGTCACCAACCTTAACCCTTACTCTAATACAAACATTATTGGAGACTTCAACCAAAACCCCAACAGACACGCCAAAGCCAACCGTATCCCCCACCCAAACGCCCAGACCCTCGACAACATCAGCCCCAATTCCCCCTACGGTTCCAATTGCAACGCTGAATGCAAGAGCAACAATAGAAACACTTGAAGATTTATGCCTTGAATACAAGACTGATTCCAACCGAGCTGTAGAAATATCACCGGATGGAGAGTGGGTTGCAATAGGCTGTGGCTATGACACTAATCAGGTTATGATAATAGAAAATCAAAAAGACCTAAAGTGGGTATTAAACTTTGCAGATTTCTTAAATCCAGACCTTGCAGGAATATCGGGCAATTTTTCACCAATGGCTTGGAGTTCGGATGGTCGCTTCCTTTACTTCACGAAGTATTTAGGGTGGGACGGTGGCGGCAACCAGTGCTTTTCTGGGTTTGGAGTTTTTGGGTTGTTTCGATTACATCTAACTACAGGCACATTAGTAACACTTCTTCCAACAGATGATTTCTATGATCATAAAATCAGGTTTTCGCCTACTGTTGAATATTATGCTGTAGATTTAAATGGCGTAAGAATAACGAACCTGGAAACAGATGAAGTTACCCAAATAGATGTTTCGGGGGTCATGGACATGCGATGGTCACCTGACGGGCGGTATTTAGCTTACTCTATAGCCAGTTGCGGGGATGAATTTGTCGAATCATCATCTATATTTGTTTGGGATTCGGTGACGGGTCAAACACAAGAATTATTTGCTTCCGAAGAAATGCGATTGTTGCCCAGTACCTGGATTGACGATTCGATCCTTCGGTTTGAAGGCGAGAAATGGCTTGAGAATAAATACCAATACACCATATTTGAGTATGATTTAACTCAGAACGGAATGATTTTCTCCGGCACAGTTACCCCACGCCCCTGAAACAGTGATGTGAAATAATTCTGTATGCGCGCCAAACAAAACCTCCCCTTTTTACCTTTTGAACGTCGCCTGACCATCAGTCTGATTACGGTGACCGCGCTCTTAACCTGCGTCCTTTATCTCGTCTTTACTTCCCACGCCCCTGAAACCGAACCCCTATCCCGCACCATCCCCGCCCTCGAACAATTCGTCCTCGTCATGGCCGTGTATCCGATCAAGCTGGCTTACATCCTGCTGGCGTTTGGCGCAATGGTGCTTTTATGGAAAGAAACCACCCGCCCTCTGACCGCGTTGCGGTGGTCCATGATCTTTTTCCTGTTTGGCGAAGTGGCGTGCTGGTTCAACATCCTCTTCTTTTTTGAGGAGAATCTCGTGTTGGAATATATGCACAGTTGGGGGATGGTGATGTGCCTCGGCTTTTTGGTTTATGCGGTTTTGGAAGCGTTGGACAGCAACGTGTTTCACTTCAGCGCGCCAGACTCGAAATGCGCGTTGGCGGGCGTGTGCCACAAATGCGCCAAATTTACCGAAGCCCCGTGCGCGTTGGAACGGTTTTTCAAATGGACGCTTCCCATCGGTATCCTGCTGGCGTTTGTCCCACTCACCGCGCTGGTGGTTCCGATTTCGTACAACACGGAGATTTTCGGGTTCGCGAAAAATCTCTCGCACGACGCGGTGGTGCAATGGTACGAACTGCGCTATGTCCCCTGGGCGAGTGTGGCCCTCATCGGAGCTGCCTGGCTGCTCACCCTTTGGCGCGGGCGGCGCGCTGACGTGCTCCGGGTTGCCAAGATTTTGATGGCGGCGGGCGCGGGACATCTCCTGTTTGCCTTCCTGCGCCTGGCCTTTTTTGCGTTCTACCGCGAGCATTTGGTCTGGCTTGTCTTTTGGGAAGAATTTACGGAATTGATCCTGGTGGGGAGTGTGTGGATTTCGTTGTGGGTGTTCAAACCCGGATTTTTCTCGCGTTGGGCGAAAGTTCTGCCGATTTAGGTTAATTCGCAATAACGCCTAACCCACTTTTGGATTCGGTGGGATGATGGTATGCAGAAAACACTGAAAACGCAGAAGGACACAGAAAAATTTATAAAATTCTGTTTCCATCTGTTCCCCTCTGTGCCATCTGTGTACCATCCCCCCTCCTGTAACCCCTCTGTACCGGCCTTCTGCTATCCTTGCAACGAGGCCGAAAAATGACAGACACACCTGAAATCGACTCTTTTATCATCCGCATTGTCCACTCTCACCCCGAAGAAACTTCCGCCCAACTGCGGGGCAGTATCCGGCACATTCAAACCAACGAAGAAAAAGCCTTCACCCACTGGCAGGAAGTGGAGCAGTTTATGAAACGCTTCATTCCCCTCGATGGCCCCCTCTTTCCTCCCGAGGAAGCCTGATCGCTCTCCCCTTCTCCTTTTCACCTTTTCTCCCCCTCACCTCCTCCCTCCACCCCCCACCCTCAAGGAGTTTCCATGTCCACCGTTCCCACCCTATCCGGCATCACCTCGAAAATGGTGCCCACTTCCCGCCTTACCACCCACGTCCTCTTCAGTGGCCCGGATGACGGTATTCCCGTTGTCTTCATTCACGGCAACTTTTCCGCCGCCACCTACTATGAAGAAACCATGCTTGCCATGCCCGCCCAATTCCGTTGCATCGCCCCCGACTTGCGCGGCTATGGCGACACAGAAGACAAAGTTATTGACGGCACGCGCGGCGCACGCGACTGGGCCGAAGACCTCAGAGCTTTGTCCGATGCCCTCGGCGACAAACCCGGTCATCTCGTCGGATGGTCAATGGGCGGCGCGGCAATCATGCAATTCGCCCTCGATTACCCCGAACTCGTCGCCTCCCTCACCCTGATCAGCCCGGTCAGCCCTTACGGGTTTGGCGGGACGAAAGACGTGAACGGGACACCGTGTTACGATGATTTTGCTGGCTCCGGCGGAGGCACCGTCAACCCCGAATTCGTCAAACGCATCCAGGCGGTTGACCGTTCCGCGGACGATCCCAACTCCCCGCGCAACGTTATCAACGCCTTTTACTACAAAGGTGGCTACAAAGCCGCCCGCGAAGAAGCCTTCCTCGACGCCGCCCTCCTCGAACGCACCGGCAGTGACCGCTACCCCGGCGACCTGACCCCCTCCGCCAACTGGCCCAACGTCGCCCCCGGCACGCTTGGCCCGATCAACGCTGGTTCACCCAAATACTTCAACGTCAGCGGCATTGCCGACCTCGCCCAAAAACCGCCCATTCTCTGGGTTCGCGGCGACGGCGACCAAATCGTCTCCGACGCTTCCTTCTTTGACTTTGGCACGCTCGGTCAATTTGGCTTTGTCCCAGGCTGGCCCGGTGCGGACGTTTTCCCGCCCCAGCCGATGGTCTCCCAAACCCGCGCCGTGCTCGAAACCTACAGAGCCAACGGCGGCAAATACACCGAACTCGTCCTCGACGCTGGTCACGCTCCGCACATCGAAAAACCGGAAGAATTTTTGAAAGCGTTTGTGGCGCATTTGGAAGGGAAATAGGTAAACAAGTACACACGTACACAGGTAGACAAAGTAGACTCCCACTTTGTTTACCTGTGTACTCTATATACCTGTCTACCTTGTATACCTGTCTACCTCCCCCATGCTCCGCATCCAAACCCTCGGCGGGTTCCGTGTCTGGATAGATGGCTATGAAATTCCGCCCACCGCCTGGACCCGGGAAAAAGCACTACACCTGCTTCACCTGCTGATCACCCTCCGGCTGAAACGCCCCCACAAAGAACAAATCGTTGACATCCTCTGGCCCGATCTTGACCCTGAAACGGGAGATCGGGATTTTCGCGTTGCCCTCAACGCCCTGCAAAACGCCCTCGAACCCGACCGCGCTCCCCGTACCCCGTCCCAATACGTTATCCGCTCCGAACTGAATTACAGCCTCAACTTAGGGGAAATCTGGCTGGATGTAGAAGAATTTGAAAAACATCTGGCTGCTGATAATCTCCAAGCCGCCATCGCCCTTTATCACGGCGAATACCTCCCCGAACGCCGTTACGAAGACTGGACCACTGCCGAACGCGAACGCCTTCATACCCTCGCCCTCAGCGCCATGACCCGCCTCGCCGAACGCCTGCTCCCCTCCAACCCCCTCGAATCTATCCGCCTCACTCGCCGCGTCCTCGAACTCGATCCTCTATGGGAAAACGCGTACCGGATCGAGATGCAAGCACATTTGTCCACCGGAAATCGTCCGATGGCGATTCGCGTGTATGAGCAGTGTAAAAAAGTGATGATGGATGAGTTCGGGTTAGAGCCGCTGCCAGAAACCAAACAGCTTTATAGAAAGATAATAGATTAGCTTTAGATGAAATCAATGAATTGGTTAAAAAAGCCACTTAGGACCCGTAAAAGTGTTGTTATCTTCATACTTTTCATCATCATTAGTTGCTTATTTTTGTTCTTCATTACTGATTATGATTATTGGCACAATAACCCAATTGCCGTTCCGTGGAAATATACCGATCCTTTAAGCTTTGAAGTAGCACTTGATTTGTGTGAGAAACTTTCCATTTCGTTAGGTGATCTACGTTGTCAAACCGATTCGACCGTTTACGCACCTGATTTTGATAAAGAAGTAAAGATTATCGCTAACAGTGGGAAATTACAAACATTTGCCGACTGGGAAGCTTACTTCGGGAAATACCAAAGTTACTGTGGGCCAAAAACCCCAGATTTTCAATGCGATTATGATTTTCATGGTGATGGGGTGTTTTTGATCTATGTGTTTTTTGATGCTGAGGGGAATATGACTCGCTGGCGATTTTCAATTTTAGATGACTGATTGTCTCCCCCTGCAACTCAACTGTAACATCCCCCTGCTATCATCACCCCATGATGAACAGCAACCCCCTCGAACAAGCGCTCAATACCCAACGACAGGTCGCGTCGTTTTTGCTCCGGTTTACACAGGATATGTGGCAAGACGAAAATGGCGAGCCGAAAGTGCAGTGGCGTGGCAACATCCACCACGTCCAGGGCGATGAAGAAATCCCGTTTACGGACTTCACCGAAGCTTTGCTCTTTATGCAGAAACAACTCCAGGATTTGACCCTCCAGGCGTTCCCTACCGCCGATGCCAAAATGCAGGAGAAGATGTTGGCGGAGAGTTTCAAGTTGTGGGAGCAGTTTGCGGCGAATTATTCCAAGATGTTGTTTCTGGCGATGGAGCAGACGATCCAACGTTCGCAGGAAATTCAATATCAGGTGGGGGACGCGTTCACGAAGGCGTTTGATGTCTGGATGCCACCCGTCTTTCGGAGCGAGAAAACGAAAGGGCAGGAGACTGTTCGGGATCAGCCACCCGCGGAAGCCGGTATTTCGTCTGAGTTAGTCCAACAACTGGCAACACTCACCGCGCAGGTTCAGGCATTGTCCGCCAAAATCGAAACTTTAGAAAAATCAGAGAAATAGATCTGTTTACAAAAAAATCAAGGAGAAACCCAAATGACCACCAAGAAAAATGAAACCCAAACCGGATTCGAAACGTTTGAAGAAACCACCAAAACCTACACCGACTTCCTCTTCGAAACCACCCAGAAATCCTTTGAACAGGCCCTTGCCATGAGTGAAAAAATGACTGGCATGTGGCTGGAAAATGCGAAGAAGGCTCAGGAACTGACTGTGAAGCAGACCGAAGCCGCCCTCCAGATGGCCGAAGCCGCCCAGACCCAAATGAAAACCGCGTCGGATCGCTGGGTCAAAATGACAAAAGATTTTTCCGCCAACTAATTGAGCGAAAGACCTCGGAGCACGTCTCCGGGGTCTTTTGTTTTGTGTAACCTTTCAGTGCCGATCAAAGAGTAAAATCAATTTAGATCTTTTTGACGCAAAGGCGCAGAGCCGCAAAGTTTTTTAAATATTCTTTGCGCCTTGGCGTCTTTGCGTCAAATCCCTTTGTCAAGCTAAATTTCAGGAGTAAGCCATGCAACCCGAAGATTTCTTCAAACAAAATGTCGAGATGTGGGAAAAATTTACCACCAATTACATGGACACCATGTTCAAAACCGTCGAAAAAACGATGGAACAGTCCCAATCGTTCAAAGAAAAAATGGATAAAGCTGTCGAAGATACCGTTGCTGCCCAGATGAAAGCCACCCTGACTGCTCTCCAGGCCCTGCAACGGCAGGTTGAGATGCTGAATGAGAAGGTGGATAAATTGATGGAGAAGGAATAATCGATGTTCCCCTCCTTCCTCGACCTCTTCAACCAATCCCTCACCACCATGACCAAAGCGCAAAAGGCCACGTTTGAGGCCTGGACGCGCTCAATGGAAATGACGCAAAACATGGCTGCCAGCTTTTGGGGCCAGACGCCTCCCGAGGACATTGACCTCGGCAAGGATGATGGTCGTTTTACCGACGAAGCCTGGCGCACGAACATGGTCGCCAGTTTCTCGCGGCAGTCTTATCTAATCATGTCCAAGTGGATGGAAGACACCGCCAACGCGCTGGACTTCCTCGAACCCAAAACCCAAACCCAGGTCAAATTCTGGACCGAACAAATGGCGGACGTGCTCAGTCCCTCGAACAGCCCGTTCACCAACCCCGAAGTGGTGCGCGAAACGGTCAAAACCGGGGGCACAAACCTCGTCAAGGGGATGCAAAACTTCATGCACGACGCCGCCGCCGGACGGGTGACACAAGTCCCGGATGACGCGTTTGTCGTCGGCAAAGACCTCGCCTGCACTCCCGGCAAAGTAGTGTACCGCAGTCCGCTCATGGAAATCATGCAGTACACCCCCACCACCGAAAAAGTCCATGCCATCCCCATGCTCATGGTCCCCCCGTGGATCAACAAATACTACGTCATGGACATGGCCCCGGAAAATTCCCTCTACAAATACCTTGTGGACAACGGCTTTACCGTCTTCACGATCAGTTGGAAAAACCCGGACGAATCCATCCTCGATTTGGAATGGGACGACTACGTGCAGCAAGGCCCTCTCGAAGCGTTGAAAGTCGTGCAGGAAATCACCGGCGCGAAAAAGGTAAACCTCGTCGGCTATTGCCTCGGCGGGATTTCTTCCCAAGTCGCGCTGGCCTACCTCGCGGCGAAAGGCGAAGATGACATCGTCAACACCGCCACGTTCTTCACTACCCACCAGGATTACACCTGCGTCGGCGACATCACCGTTTTCATTGACGAAAACTGGGTCAAATTCCTCGACTGGTTGATGCAAGCGAGTGGCGGCTATCTCGATGGCAAAAATATGGGCGCGACCTTCAACATGCTCCGCGCCAATGACCTGCTCTGGCGGTACGTGGTCTCCAACTACCTGCTCGGTCAACAGCCCCCCGCGTTCGCCCTCCTCTACTGGAATAACGACGGCACCCGCGTCCCTGGCAAAGTTCACTCCTTCCTGCTCCGCGAATTCTTCCTGCACAACAAACTCCAAACCGGTGAACTGGAAGTATTGGGAACCCGCATTGACCTGAAAAAAGTCAAAACCCCGACTTACGCGGTCACCGCATCCAATGATCACATCGTCCCCTGGCAGGGCGCGTACAAAATCCGCGAACTGATGGGTGGCCCCGTCCGGTTCATCCTCACCGGCGGCGGACACATCGCGGGCGTGGTCAATCCCCCCCACCCGACGAAAAAGCGTCCTCACTGGGTCAACGACGAAACCACCACCACCGACCCCGAAGAATGGCGCAAAGGTGCCACCGAAGTCTCCGAAAGCTGGTGGACCGACTGGGTTCCCTGGCTCGCCAAACAATCGGGCCGCAAAATCAATCCCCCCGCCACCGGCAGCGAAAAATATCCGCCCCTCATGGACGCCCCGGGGCAGTACGTACTAGAAAAGTAATCAATAGAACACAGCATCCTGAGCGGAGCGGGAAGTCACTCGAATCATTGCTTATCCGACTCCAGCGCAGTCGAAGGATGCGGAAAGTGACTCATCCTCTTGTTCCGCACCCTTCGATTACGGATTTTGTCTTCCCAAAGCCGAAGGCAAAACCCTCCGCTCAGGGTGCTACCACTCAACATCATTGAAAACTTTGCGTTTCTGCACCTTAGCGCCCTTGCGTTAAAAAACTAACCCCATGCCAAACCAAGACCCCAAATCCGACCCCTTTGCCAACATGATCCAGTTCTACGAAAACTGGTCCAAAACCTGGGCGCAAGCCATGAGCGACACCGCCTCCAGCAAAACTTTTGCCGAGACGATGGGCAAGCAAATGGAAACCAACATGGAATCCCTCGCCCTCGCCCGCAAACAGTTCAACGAAATCATGGAACAGGCCCTCCAGCAAATGAGCCTCCCCACCCGCGCCGAAGTCACCTCCCTCGCCGAACGCCTCACCAGCGTTGAGATGAAGTTGGATGATATGGACGCGAAGATGGATGAGGTGCTGGATTTGTTGAAGAAGAAATAAAACCACCCAGCATCCTGAGCGGAGCGGAAAACAACCCGAATCATCATCTTTCCGACTCCAGCGCAGTCGAAGGATGCGGGAAGTGACTTTTCAGTTAGCCCCGCATTCTTCGACTACGCAAAGCCTCCGCTCAGAATGCTAGATTCTGAAATCCCATGAACCCCCTCCCCGACTGGGCTGAATTTTTCTCCCCGAACTTCGATCCTGAAAAATTGGATGAACTCGGCGAATTGACCGAGAAATCTTACGCGCGGCTCGCTACGGCGTCGAAAGCGTTTGTCGAATCGTTTGATGTGCCGGTGGGCCTCACCCCGCGGGAGGAAGTCTGGTCGCTGAACAAAGTCAAGCTCTATCGCTACACCCCGGTCAAACCCTTAGAAGAACGCCATCCTATCCCGGTGCTGCTAGTCTACGCCTTGATCAATAAGCCTTTCGTCTTTGACCTGATCCCCGGACGGAGTTTCATCGAATTCATGGTTGAACAGGGTTTCGACATGTACCTGCTCGATTGGGGTTCGCCCGGTGCGGAAGACAAAGACACCACGATGGACGATTACGTGACCGAGTACCTGCGCCGCGCGGTTCGCAAGGTCCTCCGCATTTCCAACGCCGAAGAATTCACCCTGCTCGGTTACTGCATCGGCGCGACGCTGGCGACCACTTACGCCGCGCTGTACCCCGACGCCCCCATCCGCAATCTGATCCTGCTCACCGCCCCGCTCGATTTTGGCAAAGGGGAAGGGGTCATTGCGACCTGGGCCAGCGAAAACGCCCTCAACGTGGAAAAACTGGTCAACACTTTCGGCAACATTCCTGGCGAGATGATCAAAGCCTGGGCCAAGATCATCCGCCCGGTCGAGAACATGATGGGGGTGTACGTCACCATGCTCCGATTAATGGACGATGCCAACGCCCTATGGGGATGGCAAGCGATGCACCGCTGGGTCGAGGAAGTCATCCCGTTTGCGGGTGCGGCGTTCCGGCAGTTTGTCGAAGTGTACATCCGCCAAAATAAACTCATCAAAGGCGAACACGTCATTGACGGGCGTCCGGTGGATTTGAAAAACATCCGCGCCTCGTTTCTGAACATCGTCGCTGAATACGATCACCTTATCCCCCGTTCCGCGTCCGAAACCATCATGGATAAAGTCTCCAGCACAGACAAAGAATTCCGCGTCATCCGCGCTCCCCATGTCGGGATCATGATCAGTCGGAGTTCCCGCTACAAACTATGGCCGGAGATTGTGGAATGGTTGGGGAAGCGGTCAACCCTATAAACTAAAAAATTCTTGACACGAATTTACGCGAATTTTCACTAAATCAAAAACATTCGAAGAGTTCGTGAAAATTCGTGTCGAATATCTTTCCAACAGGAGTTTTCTCATGCGTTTACAAAACAAAGTCGCCCTCGTTACCGGTGGAGCCGCAGGCATTGGTAAAGCTACCGCCTGCCGGTTCGCTGAAGAGGGAGCCATCGTCATCATTTGTGATTTGAATGAAACTGCCGGACAGGCTACGCTCGAAGAAATTCGTGTCGTGTCTCCCGAATCCCGTTTTTACAAAGTCAACGTCGCCAACCGCCAGGATGTGCAGGCGTGGATGGATGAAGTCTTCAACGTCTTCGGGCACATTGATGTGCTCGTCAACAACGCGGGCATCGTGCGGGATGGGCAGATGGTCAAAGTCAAAGAAGGGGAACTGGTCGGTCAAATGCCCGAAGCGGATTTTGACCTGGTCATCGGTGTCAACCTGAAAGGCCCGTTCAACTGCGCGCAGGCCGTCGCCCCGTACATGGTCAAATCGGGCGGCGGGGTGATCCTGAACGCCTCTTCCGTCGTCGGGCTGGATGGCAACTTTGGGCAATCGAACTACGTTGCGACGAAGTCAGCAGTCATTGGGATGACGAAAGTCTGGTCGCGGGAGTTGGGCAAGTTCAACATCCGCGTCAACGCCGTCGCCCCCGGCTTCACCGCCACGGAAATTCTCAGTTCCATGCCGGAAAAAGTCCTCGAAGGGATGCGTGCCAAAACCCCATTGAAGCGTATGGGCGACCCCCGCGACATCGCCAACGCCTACCTCTTCCTCGCCTCCGACGAAGCCAGTTTCATCACTGGCGAAACGTTGCGCGTGGATGGCGGGCTTGTTGTAGGAACGTAATTTAAGAAGGGTACACAGAGGACACAGAAAAAACAGAAGAACACAGAAATATTTTTAAAAAGTTTCTGTTTCCTTCTGTTCTTCTCTGTGCCTTCTGTGTACAAAGAAACTCGAAAATGACACGAAACCCCCAAATCCTCGCTACCGGCAGTTATGTCCCCGACCGGGTTGTGACCAACGCGGAAGTGGACGCGCTGATGGGCGAATCCACCAGCGAATGGCTGCTCCAAAATGTGGGCATCCGCGAACGGCATTGGATGGCCCCGGATCAGGTTACGTCTGACCTGATCGTGGCAGCGTCCCAACGTGCCCTGGCCCGCGCGGGCATCGCTGCGGCGGACCTTGATCTCATCATCGTCTCCACCGACACGCCCGATTACCTCTCCCCCAGCACATCCGTCGTCGTTCAGCACAAACTTGGTGCGGTGAAAAGTGGTTGTTACGATGTGAACAGCGCGTGCGCCGGATGGGTCACCGCCCTCGATCAGGGCGCGCGCTACCTGATGACCGACCCATCCCTGAAATACATCCTCGTCGCGGGCGGGTATGGCATGAGCCGTTACCTCGATTTTAGCGACAAAAAGACCGCCAACCTGTTCGCCGATGGCGCAGGCGCGGTCGTTCTCGGCGTGGGTGACGAACCCGGCTTCCTCGCCAGCAACCTGCTCGCGGTCGGATCGTTCCACGACGCACTGGGCATTTACACGGGCGGCACCTCTCGCCCCTGTACCTCGGAAAACATGGCGACGTTTGGCCCGCCGAAAGTGGAATTCGTCAAAAAATTCCCAAAAACCTTCAACACCGAATACTGGCCCAAACTCATTCAAGGTGCGCTCGATAAAGTCAACCTGACCCTGAACGATGTGAATCAGTATTACTTCACCCAACTCAACCTCCGCACCATTGAAGCGATGATGGATTTACTGAATCAGCCCATCGAAAAAACCCACTGGGTCATGGACAAATGGGGCTACACTGGCTCCCCCTGTGTGATCATGGCCCTTGATGACGCCATCAACCAGGGCCGCGGCCCGAAACCCGGCGAGACAATTTTGTTCTGCGCCAGTGGTGGCGGGATTACGATGGCGGCGAGTGTGTGGAAGTGGACGAGTTAAGGTAATCAGGTAAACAAAGTAGACAGCTATAAAAGTCATCACCTGTTTACGTATTTACCTGTATACCTGTTAACTATTAAAACATGACGAATAAACAACCTATCACCCCTACCCGCTCCGGCCACATCCCCGTCGAAAATGGCACACGCCGTGTCTATTGGGAATATTTCGGCGAAGGCAAAAAGGAAGTGGTCGTCTTCCTCAACGGGTTAGCGATGCTGACCAAATCCTGGTACCGCACCATCCCGTTCCTGCACCCGGATTATGACATTCTGCTGTACGACTATTTCGGGCAGGGCGATTCCTCGCAGGAAGACGAACCCTACTTCATCAACCGCTTCGCCGATTACCTGATCGAGGTGATGGATACGGCGGGGGTGGACAAGATCCATCCGATTGGCGTGTCGTATGGTGGGTTTGTGGCGGCGGAGTTGGGGCGGTTGCACCAGAATCGGTTGCACACGCTCACCCTGTCCGGCATCCTACTTACCCGCGAGACGCTTTTCCAGATGTATCAGGACATTTCCCTGCGCTTCTATCATTCCACCGACGAAGTGTTCGACATTTACACGCAGTACCTGTACGAAAAAACCTTCGGCGAAAACATCTCCCGCAAAATCTACGGCGAAGCGATGGAGCAGGGGCGGGTGAAATTCTACGAACGCTACAAAGACAGTAAACACAGTCTCATTCGGTTAACCGAAGCCCAAAACCCCTTCTTTGAAAACATTGACCGCGACCCCGACGCCTACCGAAACGTCCAAACCCCCACCCTTATCCTCACCGGCGAACAGGACCGCGCCATCCCCCCCTGGCAACAGGCCAAACTCCTCGACATCCTCCCCAGCGCCCGCCAGATCATGCTCCCCGAATGCGGTCACATGACCTACATGGAAAGGCCGGATTTGTTTTGGCCGGTATTGAGGAAGTTTTTTGTGGAGAAATCAGTGAACTTTGAGTAGACAGGTATAAAAAAAGTACCCACGTAAACAGGTAATCAAGTAGACACGTATCCAATCAACCTGTATACCTTGTCTACCTGTGTACCCCAATCAGGAGACCTCATGTACATCGGAGACTACTTAGGACGACGAAACATCTACTCCCCGGACAAACTCGCCATCATTGACGCGGGGAAAACGCCCGAAATGCGGTTGACGTACCGCGAATGGAATATCCGAGTCAACCGGCTGGCGAACTTTTTCAAAGCTCAGGGGGTGGGCAAAGGCGACCGGGTAGCGATCCTGGCCCGCGACGGGGTGGAACACCTCGACACCTTCTTCGCCTGTGCCAAGTTGGGAGCGATTCACACCGCCCTCAACTGGCGTCTGCATTGGCGCGAAACCCTCGCCCTCCTCGAAGACACCACCCCGAAAGTGCTCGTTTACTCGGACGATTTCAAAGACCCGGTTGCCGAAATCCAAGCCGCCTCACGCAATACGGAATACGCAATCCGCTCCTACCTCCACCTTGAAGGCGACGGTGTTCCTGACTCCCTGCATTTCGAGACCATCCTCCAGGATTCCCCTGCCGATCCCGTCATCTGCGATACCCTCGAAGCTGAAGATACCGCCTGTCTGCTCTTCACTGGCGGGACAACCGGGCTTCCGAAAGGCGCACAAATCAGTCACCGGCAAATCTGCTGGAACGTGCTCAACACGGTCATCCATGACTTGCAACACGATGACACGTATCTGTGTGTCTTCCCGCTCTTCCACGCGGGCGGACTGTTTGCCTACGTTTCCTCGCAGATTGTGTTTGGGAACACCACGATCCTGACCCGCCAGTTTGACCCCACCCAGGTGCTGGACCTGATTGAGCGAGAAAAGGTGACCGTGTTTGCGGCGGTCCCGACGATGTACCAAATCCTGACCCAGGCCCCCAACTGGGAAACTTCTGACCTGAGCAGTCTGCGGTTTTGCACGAGCGGCGGCGCGCCGTTGCCCGTGCCTCTCGTCGAAAAATACACTGCCGAAAAGGGTATCCGGTTCAAGCAAGGGTTTGGTATGACTGAGTATGGCCCCGGCCTGTTTGCCCTAGCTCCCGAAGATGCCATCCGC
>JACKAX010000018.1 GCA_020634875.1 Anaerolineales bacterium
GTAATGGTCGGCGATCTGATACGCCCGAAACGCGGACGTGATGTACACCTGAATGACGACCAAATCCGGCTCATCGTCCAGGTTCAGCGTCTCGACGTGTTCATCCTGAATCTCAATCTCATCCGTCTCGTCCAGATACCCCGCCAGCGTCGCCAACCCCAGTGGCGGGAACAACGAATATTTGATCGGGCGAAAAAACGGGCTTTTTGCCTCCGTCAGCGCGGGCAAAATCATTTTGACTTTCATGCATAGCTCCTTTTTTTTATCCACGAAGGCCACTAAGAGCACGAAGGTTTTTTTATATCTATAAAAATCTTAGTGAACTTAGTGTTCTTAGTGTTCTTAGTGGATCATCTTCTTCACACCTGATGCCGCCTTAACTTTCCCGGCAAAAGGGGCACCGTCACGCGAAGGAAACCCATTCCTAACGCGTACCCTGCCCGCACTGGCGCATTCCACGGCAGACCGAACGCCTCGCGCAGCGGATCGGGAACCGTGCCCGCGGCGAGGACGGTGTTGCTGACCCCAAACACCGGATGCGGCGAGCGGATGACCGCCCGCGCCATCTCCCGCGCGGTGTCCGTAACCTTGATCGTGTTCACCATCCCGCGCACGTAGGAGCGGAAAGCGTCCAACGTGGGGGGCAGAACCGCGTCCGGGACGCCGAAAAGGTAGGCAAACGGACGTCCTTCATCGTATAACCGCGCCCACTTCTCCTCCCCCAATGGCGGGAGGATTTCATCGTGGATGAACATCAACGAGTCGATCAGCGTGGCATACACCCATAACAGGAGTTCGGGGTCGAGGGCGGAATATTCCTGCTGTTCCCCCTTCCCGGCAGAAGGTTGCGAGCATCCTGAGCGGAGCGAAAAATGACCCGCCTCTCCGGTTGACTCGTATCCAACGTAGTCGAAGGGGGTAGGGGACTCTATTCCTCCACTTGATGGAACGTAGCATCCTGAGCGGAGAGGAACATTCCCCATCTGCTCACCCGTTCTTTGTTCAACGTAGTCGAAGGGTGCGGGAGACTGCTCAAAACCCAGGTCAAAGGCATCCTTCGACTTCACCAAGCTTCCGCTCAAGATGCCTTTGACCCGCGCGTGCTTCGCATACACCCGCGTTGCCGCCTTTATCGCTATATCGGTCGGACCGAACAAAATATCCTGCACGACCGACATGGTGCGGACAAACCGTCCCAACGGGTCTTGCTGAAAATTGCTGTGATCGGCCACGCCTTGCGCAACGGCAGGATGGGCTAACTGCATGAGAATCGCCCGCAGCCCCCCCAGATAATTGATGCGTTCTCGGTTGACCTGCCAGACGAGGGTTTGCGGGCCGAAAAAACCGTATGTCGGGTCTGCACGTTGTGCAGACAGTTGTTGGATGGATTGATAAAACGCCTGAGGATTGGACATGCGGCTATAATAAGCGCAAAGCTCTGCACAGCCCACCGCTTGAATCCCCATTCTTAAGCACCTGAGTGTTTGACAAGTCTTTGTGAAAAGAAAATAATAGGACACAGAAGGCGCAGAGGAACACAGCAGGTTTTTAAAATTTTTGTGGATTCTGTGTTATTCATATCCTCTGTATCCTATCCCGCCAATCATTTTCAGGTAACAAATTATGGAATACTTAATTGACATTCAACAAAACCATACCAACCCCGAAGGGCTGGAAGCGCTGTACCAATTTTCCCGCAAAGAACAAACCGATGCCGCTTTCAAAACTGCCCTCCTCACCTGCTACGAAGAAACCCCCGACAACCTTTTGTACCAGGCCTGGTATTACCGCCTGACCCAACCTGACGCCGAACCCGAAAAAGCCGACCGCGGTGCAAACTGGTTGATTGCAATTCCCCTCGCCCTGCTCACCGGATTGATTTTCTGGCTTCTCTCTGATGACACCTACCAAATTCGCCGCCAAATCCCCACGCTGACCATCATCGGCGCGCCTCTCGCGGCGCTGGCAATCATCGCTTACCTTGTACTCAGTGGCAAACGGGCAAAATTGCCCTCCATCTGGATTGGGGTAGCGCTGGTAGCTCTGCCCGTTTACACCATTCTCATTTACCCCCAAATTGAAAGCAATTTGCAGGAAACCTATCTGACAATGGCAATTCCGCACCTGGCCCTTCTATCCTGGATCGGGATTGGGTGGAGCGTATTGACCCGCCATAAAGATGAAAAATCCCGCCTCGCTTTCATCCTTAAATCCTTTGAGGTGCTTGTCACTGCCGGACTGTACGCCATTGCGGGCGGCATATTCAGCGGTGTCACGTTTGGAATGTTCTCCGCTCTCGGGGTGGAAATCCCTGAAGCCATCATTCGATTGATTTTCGCTGGAGGTGTGGGCGTAATTTCCGTGATCGCCGTCGCGAGTGTGTACGACCCCCTGCGTGACCCCGCCGACCAAACATTTGGGCAAGGCGTCAGCCGGTTAATGCCCATCCTCGTGCGGTTACTGCTCCCCGCCACCCTCCTCGTTTTGGTAATTTACGTCGCCCTGATCCCCTTCAACTTCCGCGCCCCCATCGAAAACCGCGATGTTCTCATTATCAATAACGCCATGCTCTTTGCCATCATGGGCCTGTTACTTGGCGCATCCCCGCTCAACGAAAACGACCTCCCCGAAAAAATCCGTCCCTGGATTCAGCGCGGGATCATCGCTGTCGCGGTGCTTGCCATCCTCGTCAGCCTGCACGCCCTCACCGCCATCGTCTTCCGCACCGTGACCGGCAGCCTGACCATCAACCGGACCATCGTCATCGGCTGGAACCTCGCCAACCTGGGCATTCTGATCAGCCTCCTCACCAACCAACTCCGCCACGAAACCTCGTGGGTGACGAGCTTGCAGAAGAGCTTCAAGTTGGGAACGGTGGTGTATTTGATTTGGGGGCTGTTTGTGGTGTTGGGGATACCATTGCTGTACTGAACGGCGTAGTCTAGGGGCTTGTCCCCTCGCCCACAAGGGGCTAGACTACTATCGCTGAATTATGAACCTCCTCCTCGTCGAAGACAACCCCAACCTCCGCCCCGCCCTCCAAAAAGGGCTGGAAGCTACCGGAAAAGTTCACGTCCTCTACGCGTGTGAGTCTGGGGAAGATGCTCTCGAACACATGAACACCTGTCAGGTCTCCGAAGACCTGACAGGTGTCAGTGTTGAAAGCCTCCCCCACGTTATCCTCATGGACGTACAACTCGCCGGACAGATGAATGGTATCGAGGCCGCCGTTGCCATCCGCCGCGAATTCCCCCGCATGCCCGTCGTTTTCTACTCCATTCAAGACGACGATGCTTACTTTCGGGCCTTCCGGCAGGCGGGCATCCTCTCCCACTACGCCTACGTTCGCAAATCCAACTATCTCCTGCCGGACATGATCCTGCCCCTGCTCAAAGACGCCATCGCCGGACGCAGTTTCATTGACCCCGAAATCGAAAACCGCGTCCACGAAGTCCGCCTGAAAGACGAACACAACCCCCTCGCCCTCCTCGAACCCCACGAACAACAAGTCGCCAAAATGCTCGCCTCCGGGATGACGAACGAGCAAATCGCCGCCCGCATGGGCTTCCGCGACAAACGCACCATCAGCCGTGTCAACGGGCAAATTTACACCGCCTGGGGTCTCACTGCCTCCACCACCGATGAAAAAATCGCCCGAACCCGCGCCGCCCTTATCGTTCAGGCAGGCAGGTTGATGATGTGGGACGAGGAAGGAGTAGCGAAGGTGATGGACGAAAGAGGACGTTGGAACGTGATAAGTGATAAGTGATAAGTGATAAGTGATGAAGTGCCGCACTTATCACTTATCACTTCATCACTCGCCACTCCCCCCTACTCCTTTTCCCCTTTTCTCCCCCACTCCTCATTCCCCATGACCTCATCCCCCCTCCTTAACTGGGCCATCCTGGCCTTTTCCCTCTTCAACACCATCCTGCTCGTCTGGTTGGGGTTGACGATTTTGCTCAATGCAGAACGCAGGGCGTGGGGGGTGTGGCTGATCGGCGGGGGCATTCTAGCGGGGGCGTTCTTTTTCGTCAGTCACACGGCGATATTTGGGATCGGGCGGAATATCCTCACCATCGAGACGATTGATTACTGGTGGCGCGCAGGGTGGCCCGCGCTCGTGCTCAACCCGCTTGCGTGGTATATCGCCGTGCTCTGGTACGCCGGATATTGGGATAAGCACGCGACAGATGCCGTTCTCCTTCGCCGCCAACGCCCCTGGTTCACCCTCACGGTGAGTCTCGCTGCCATTCTCCTCGTCACCCTGCTGTTCACCCCGCTCCTCCCCTCCTTTGAACAGCTCGCTGAACTTAATTTGTCTAGCCCGCTCACGTTGGGGGGCATCCCACTCGTCTTCCTTGCCTACATATTCTTCATCCTACTCTGCACTGGCCTTTCCCTCGATGCCCTCACCCGCCCTGGCCCGTCTCTCCGCGTGCTTGGACAAGAGGCACGTTCCCGCGCTCGCCCGTGGTTGATCGCCGCGTCCATCATTCTCGTGCTCGTAGTCCTGCTCGTGAGTGGGGTCATGATTTGGGTAGTGGGCAACGCCCAAGGACGGTTGCTCGATCCGCAAATCCCGTATACCGTTGCACTCTCGGACCTGCTCATCTCTGGGCTGTTGGCCTTTGCCATACTCGTCATCGGGCAGTCGTTTGTAGCGTATGAGATTTTTACGGGTGCGGTGCTCCCCCGGCGGGGGCTGGCACGCGGGTGGCGGCGGGTGATCCTTCTGGCGGCGGGGTATGCCGTCCTTGTGGGTGGGGCGTTCGCGCTCAATTTTCACCCCATCTACAGCTTGCTGCTCACCGCCTTGCTGATGACCGCATTTTTCGCCCTGCTGAACTGGCGAGCCTTTGCCGAAAGGGAACGACAAATGCGCCTGCTCCGCCCGTTTGTCTCACCTGAAGGTTTGTACGATCAGCTTGTGACGGGGACTTCCACGGATACGATGCCCGCGTTTGATGAACTGATTGAGCACGTACTCTACGCCCGGCAGGGATACCTGATCCCGGTCGGAGCGCGGACGGCGCTCGTGGAAGCGTATGCCTGCCCGCGCGGGGAAATTCCCCCTGTCGCGGATCTGCTCGCCCGCGTGACACCGGAGACGCTGTTCGTGCCCGTTGACCCCGCGCGGGGCAGGGCTGTGTGGGCGATCCCTTTGTGTGTAGGGCAAAATTTAGGCGGGATGTTATTGTTAGGGGAAAAACGTGATGGCAGTCTCTACGCACAGGAAGAAATAGAACTCGCCCAGGCCGCCGGAGAAAGGCTGCTCGACACCCAGGCTAGCGCCGAACTCGCCCGCCGCCTCGCCGCCCTTCAACGCCGCGAACTCGCGGAATCCCAAATCGCCGACCGCCGCACCCGCCGCACCCTGCACGATGACATCCTCCCCCAACTCCACGCCGCCCTGCTTACGCTCCCGTCCGATCATCCCGCTGTCCCCGAACTGACCGCCGTTCACCGGCAAATCTCCGCCCTCTTGCGCGAAATGCCGCCCGCCACCACCCCCGAATTCGCCCGCAAAGGCGTGTTTGAGGCGCTCCGTCAAGTGACAGAAGGCGAACTGGATGGGTCCTTCGACGAGGTGGCGTGGGACGTGCCTGAAGAAGTCGCGGCTCGGGCGCGGGGTCTCCCCCCATTGGAGGCGGAAGTCCTTTTCTACGCCGCGCGGGAGGTGCTGCGGAATAGTGCCAAGCATGGGCGTGGAGAAGTTAGGGTAAAGGTGTCAGCAAGGTGGGGGGAGCGGTTGGAGGTGGTGGTGGAAGATAATGGAGAGGGGGAGAAAAGGGGAAAAGGGGAAAAAGAGATAGGGAGTGGAGGGGATGGGGAGAACAAAAGAGAAGGAGAAGGGGGGTGGGGGCGTGAGGGGGGAGCCGGGAGTGGGTTGGCATTGCATGGAACGATGTTGGCTGTGGTAGGAGGGGAGTTGGTGATAGAGGCGGGGGAAGAGGGAGGGGTGAGAGCGATAATTCGGGGGAAATTAGCGGAAAAAGCAGGAAAATTGCCTCCGAATAGCATTTAATAGAATAGATGTTACAGGCAGACATTGACGATTTACTGCGGAATAATGCTTTAGACGCTTCGCTTGTGCTGGAGCGGATTATGTCATGCTACCAGGATGCCGTTTACCGGCTGGCGTTTTCCATTTTGGATGACCCGGACGAGGCGCACGACGCGATGCAGGAAACGTTTTTGACGGTTGCCTATAAACTGCACCAATATCAAATCGGAACACATTTCCGGGCATGGTTGTTTTCGATTGCCGTGAACACATGCCGGGGACATTTACGCAAACGCCGGGCGCGGGATACGCTGAAACAGGTCTGGACAACGATGCAAAGTCTGGTGTCCGCCCCCGTAAGCCCTGAAGAGTCAGCTATCCGAAGCGAAACCCATGCCCAGTTATGGAAAGCCGTAGATGCCCTGCATGATAGACATCGCATCCCTTTGGTTTTGCGGATCGTTCACGAGTGTTCGGTTCACGAAATTGCTCAAATCCTGGAAATCCCCGAAAAGACCGTGTACACCCGCCTGTATGATGCATATGAAAAAGTCCGCCACCAGTTGAATGAATTGGAACCCCTTCCAAACCTTCTTACCGTTCACCATGAAGACTCCCCATCAAATCGCTTTTGAAAATTACCAGCAATTCCTGGATGGCTCGTTGAGTGAGGCAGCGCGCGCCGAACTCAAAGATCATCTGGAGACCTGCGCGGAATGTCGCGCTCGACTGGCTGTTCATGCCAGATTGCTGGAAGGTTTAAATTTACGCTGGCCAGCGTCTGTCCGATACCGGGACGAGTCCCCCCATTTTCTTTCCATTGTTCAAACTCGTTATAGGAGACAACAGATGTTCAGGCAAATTTTTCGCCCCGTGCAGGTGGCCGCATGGATCATGGTCATTCTAATGGTTCTGTTTGGTGCAGGCTGGTTGGCCGATAAGTTCTTTTTAAAGCCTGCCGAGCCATCTTTACAAGGAAATCCTTCAACAGATGAATTTACCATAAGCCCGACCCCTTCTCTCGATGAAATAAAGGATACATTCGCCCAAGCCCAAATTTGGGTGTTTTTCAAACAAATTCAAGCCCATGAGGAGATGTCTTTGGGGGCTACAGACGTTGCCTTTGCCCCCGATGGAACCAAAGTGGTTACCTCAGGAAGTTGGGACAAGCAAGTTAAACTCTGGGACGCCCAAACTGGACAGCTATTATGGTCGTCACCTGGACACACCAGACAAATATTCAGCGTGGCTTATTCCCCCGATGGGCAACACATCGCTTCGACATCCGAAGATGGTACTGTGCGGATTTGGTTAGCGGAAAGTGGCGCATTGCTTTACACCCTCTCCGGGGCAGAGGGCATTTTACGAGATGTGACTTTCTCTCCCGACGGAGAATGGGTGGCAGTCGCGGCGAGAGATGCAGTATGGATATGGGATGTCAAAGAAGGTACCCTCATCCGCAAAGACGAAAATCTAAACGGGCAGGTAATGAAGGTGCAATTTTCTCCTGATGGGCAATATATCGGTTCGGCAGATAAGATTTTGTGGCTTCGGGACAGGCAGACCGGGCAGATCATTTTCCAGTCCAACCTGTACGATGATTGGATCAAGAGCATCGCCTTCTCGTCCGATATGGCATGGTTGGCCGTGACACAAGGAAGAAACATCGAAATCTGGCATATTCTTGAGCGAACCGGGGATACTTTCCGTATGAAGTTAGTTCGAACAGCTTCTACTTACAGTGAAGTTGGCGAAATAAATTTCTCCCCGGACAATCAAACGCTCGTGCTCGCAAACCAATCCGCTCTTGAATTTGAGGATATTCAAACAGGTGAGACGGTTGGCTGGACACAGGGTGGCTTTGATAGAGGCATGTTGCCAAATTTACGCAGTATGGCAATTTCGCCGCGTGGAGATTTTATGGCGACCGTTTATAGCGATGGAATTTTGCGTCTATGGCAATATTTCGCCTCGCGAGAAGATTTTATAGCGACCCAGCCTTCCCCCCAGTTTTTTGCGAGAGCTGAGACAGAATGGATGGAAATAAAAAATGTAAATCAACTCCTGTTAGAAAATGAATCTACCCTCTTTAGCCTGTCGAAAACTCAGGCAGAGGAATTGGCAGGCTTTCCTGTCGAATTGCCAGAGACATGGACATCCCAGGGAAGTCCCGTCAACTACGCGTTGAAAGGGGCAGCATACGATCCCGAACGACAAGCGATTATCTTTCGATATAGCAATATTATGGTTCCAGATACTTACATCACCCAAAAACGATTGGACGATACTGAAAACACACTAGGATTGACCTCGCCAAACATTCCTGACCTCGGCGTTTGGACGTATGTTGATCCCGTAGACATTGGTGGATTATCGGGTGAATATGTGTATGGTGGTTGGTGGGTCTACACTGACGAGGCGAATACTGATCCATTCAATTTATATCAAACATATTTAACCAGCCAACCTTTACCGATAAGCGCCGGAATGTTTCCAACCGGTCAGTGGGCTATTGCTTTTCAACTTACAACAGCGCAGCAGGATAGTTCATTACTTTGGCTTGACGATACAACCCAACGTATTCTCCGATGGCGCGCCGATAATTATTTATTCGAAATCCGGCAAGGAATTAGGAATGAAGATTTAGGCCAGTTTATGCTCGAAAAACAAGCGTTAATCCAGCTAGCTACCGAAATAACGGCTAGTGTTGCACTATCTTCGCATACCCCCTAAACGGAATCATCAAAACACAATTCCATCTGAGCCTAATTCTTCCTGTTTTCAAAACCGATCAAAAAACACCCTGCCTGTGGGAGCAGGGTGTTTTTTTCATTTCCGTTGAGGTGCGTGGCCCCGCTAGGTTCAAATTTTACGAGGCACCCCTCGTTGACGCACCCTTCCCCCTCTGCTAGAATGCCTCCGCCTGGGGAGAAATCCCGTCTCAACCCACTCAGCTAGGAGAACCCACATGAATCACCAAGAATTACTCAAACAAGTCAAAGCCGACGATGTCAAATTCATCTCGCTCCAATTCACCGATGTGACCGGCGCGGTCAAAAGCGTGGACATCCCCACATCCCGGTTAGAAGGCGCGCTGGAAGACGGCATCTGGTTCGATGGCTCATCCGTCGAAGGCTTTGCCCGGATTCAGGAAAGCGATATGCGTCTGATCCTTGATGCGGACACCTACACCGTCCTACCCTGGACCCAACCAGATTTACGCCGTGCGCGGATTTTCTGCGACATCTACACCACCAGCGGCGAACCGTTTGCCGGAGACCCCCGCGGCACGCTCAAGCGCATTCTGTCCACCATTGCCGCCCGCGGCTGGGTATACAACGTTGGCCCGGAACCGGAATTTTTCCTATTCAAGGCCGGGGAGGGTGGCAGTCCCCATCCCGTCCCGCACGATGTGGGCGGCTACTTCGACTTTTCCGCCAGCGATGAGGCCGTCCGCGTCCGCACCGCGTTGATGGACGCGCTCAAAAGCATGGGGCTGGAAGTGGAAATGGGCCACCACGAAGTCGCCCTCGGCCAACACGAGATTGACTTCCGCTTTGCCGACGCCCTCCGCGCTGCCGACAACATCCTGACCCTAAAATACACCGTTAAAGCCATCGCTGCCCAACACGGATTGACCGCCTCCTTCATGCCCAAACCCATCTTCGGCATCAACGGCTCCGGGATGCACTGCCACCAATCGCTGTTCGACACCGCAGGCAACAACCTGTTCTTCGACCCCACGGATGAGAACAAACTCTCCAAAACTGCCTATGGTTTCATCGCCGGGCAATTGAAACACGCCCGCGCGTTTTCTGCCGTCGTGGCCCCCACGATCAACTCGTACAAACGTCTGGTTCCGGGTTACGAAGCCCCCGTTTACATCGGCTGGGCACAGATGAACCGCTCGGCACTGATCCGACTCCCGCGGTACACCGAAGGCCGAGATAAATCCATCCGCGCGGAACTCCGCTGCCCCGACCCCTCCGCCAACCCCTACCTGGCCCTGACCGCGATGCTGGCCGCGGCCCTGGATGGGATTGACCACGCCCTGGGGGCTCCCGCGCCGCTGAACAACGTCAACGTTTATCACCTTACCGCCGAAGAACGTACTGAAAAGGGCATCGCCTCTCTCCCTGGTTCCCTCGCCGAAGCGCTGCACGAGCTGGCAGGGGACACCGTGATGAAAGACGCCCTCGGCCTGGTCATGTACGATGCCTTCCACCGTGCCAAGTGGGCGGAAGTGGAAGAATACCGGATGCGCGTAACGGATTGGGAAGTGGAACGGTATTTGGAAGTCGCGTAGGCTTATTTAACGCAAAGGCGCAGAGAGGCAAAGAATTTAAGGGGTTCAAGTTGACATCTTCTGCACGTAAAAAAGAGCGAAGGAGTTTTTCCTTCGCTCTTTTGCCTTAAAAAATCTTTGCCTCTTCGCGGCTTTGCGTTAAATTTCCATTGGTAAAGGGTTCCTAAATTGAGTCTCGTACAGGTCTTTGTACAACCCACCTTTTGCCAGCAGTTCTTCGTGGGTGCCTTGTTCGACGACTTCGCCTTCGTTGAAGACGAGGATTTTGTGGGCAGCGAGGATGGTGCTAAGGCGGTGGGCGATAACGAGAGAGGTGCGGTTCTTGAAGAGGGGTTCGAGGGCGGATTGGATGAGAGCTTCGGACTGGCTGTCTAGGTGAGAGGTGGCTTCGTCGAGGATGAGGACGCGGGGGTTTTTGAGGATGACGCGGGCGATGGCGATGCGTTGTTTTTCGCCGCCGCTGAACCGGTAGCCGCGTTCGCCGACGACGGTGTCGTAGCCGTTGGGGAGTTTCATGATGAAGTCATGGATGTTGGCAGCGCGGGCAGCGGTTTCAAGTTCGGCGTTGGTAGCGTCCTGTTTGGCGTAGAGGAGGTTGGCGCGGACCGTGTCGTGGAAGAGGTAGGTTTCTTGGGTGACCATGCCGATTTGGGCGGCGAGGGATTCTTGGGTTACATCGCGGAGGTCGTGTCCATCAAGGGTGATGCGGCCTTCGGTTGGGTCGTAGAGGCGGGGGAGGAGGTAGGTGATGGTAGTTTTGCCTGCGCCAGAGGGCCCAACGAGGGCGATGAGTTGGCCGGGTTGGATGTCGAAGGTGACGTTATGAAGTGCCCAGCGACGGGAGGAGATGGTGGCGATGGGGGAACCCTCACCCCCAACCCCTCTCCCAACAGGCGAGGGGAGATGATCGGAGGCGTGTCCGTTGGGGGCGCGGCGCACCGCGGGAGCCGGAGAAGGGGTGATGGAGACTGGATGGCCGTTGGTCGCGGGTAAAGTGTCTGGGGTGGGTTGCTGATCGGCGGATAAATAGGTAAAGGAGACGTTTTCAAATTGGATGTGGCCTTCGACGGTTTCGAGTTCGAGGGCGTCCGGTTTGTCTTGGATTTCGAGGGGGAGGTCGAGGTATTCAAAGACGCGCTCGAAGCTGACGAGGCTTTGGGCGATTTCGATTTGGACGTTGCTAAGGCTGGAGATGGGGCCGTAGAGCCGGAAGATGTACGAGGCGAAGGCGACGATGGTGCCAACGGTGATGGCACCATCGAGGACAAGCCGCCCGCCAACCCAGTAGATGAGGGCGGTGCCGATAGCGGCGGTGAGGCCGATGGACATGAAGAACCAGCGTCCGATGAGGGCCTGGCGAACACCGATGTCGCGGACTTTGGCGTTGGTGGTGGCGTAGCGGGTGATTTCATGGCGCTGGCGACCAAAGATTTTGACGAGCATGGACCCGTTGATGCCGAGGGTTTCGTTGATGATGGTGCTCATGTCGGCGTTGTATTCCATGCTTTGGCGGCGGATGTCGCGGAGGATGGTGGCGACGCGGCGGGTGGGGAGCATGAAGAGGGGGACGACGACGACAGAAAGCAGGGTGAGCCGCCATTCGATGCCAAGCATGACGATGAGGGTGGAGATAAGGGTGACAACGTTGGTGAGGATGCCAGGCAGGGTGCCCGTGATGGCAGATTGCGCGCCGACCACATCGTTGTTGAGGCGGGAGATGATTTCTCCGGCTTTGGTGTTGGTGAAGAAGCGAATAGACATGCGCTGGAGGTGTTCGTACATCTGCTGGCGCAGGTCGTAGATGATGCCTTCGCCCGCGCGGGAACTGGCCCAGCGATTGAGGACGCCAACCAGTTCGCTGAGGATGGGCAAGCCAATGAGGGCAAGGGCGACCCAGTTGAGGCGAGTGTAGTCGCGATTGGGGATGACGTGGTCTATGAGGTCGCGGAAGAGGAGGGGGGAGATGAGGCCAAGGATGGAGGAGATGAGGATGGTGACGAGGACAACCGTCACCAGACTCCAGTAGGGCTTGGCGTAGACGAGGACGCGGCGGAGGAGTTGCCGGTCTATTTGTGGTTTTTTTGCGTTGGGGTCGTGGCGAACGTATTGCCACCAACCCCCGCCGCCGTGGTGCATCATAGGGGGGACTCCGAGGAAAAGTATACAAGTAGACAAAGTATACTAGTAGACAAGTGTACGTTACGTGTTTACCTGTATACCTGTTTACTTGTGTACTTTATTCTAGCAGGTTCGGCGGGGGGAGGGGACTGGTCGAATGGGTAGGATTTTAGGGATGGGACACAGAAAACACAGAAAAAAAACAGAGAGACACAGTACGTGATTACTGTATCTCTCTGTTTATGAAGGAAGCCTTTGGCCAAATATTACCGAGTAACGGAAGGGAGGAAAAGAAATGATAAAACCACGAAGGTTTTTTCGGCGGATTGGGTTACATTTCCACTTCGGTCTGTACTCACGATACGGTAGTAATAGGTAGTGCCAGTGGTCAACCCACTGATGGTGACTTGGTGCAATTTTTGATAGGTATCGTCGGTAAGGATTTGCGGATAGCTGCCTGATTGTGTGCCGTATTTGAGGGTGCTGGTGGAGAATTCGTTGGTGTTCCAGGTGATTTTGACGGAGGAACTGCTTGTGCCATTGGCAGTAATGTTGGTGATTTGGGGGGCAGTGGTGTCGTTAATGAGGGCGGCGGGATAGGAGAGGGGATGTTGAGTATTGGCCTCTGCATACTGGATTTTGAACCGGGCATCTATTTCGTTGAGAAAGGTATTTAGCGTGACACTTAAAGGGCCTAGAGTTTGAAGTTGATTGGCCTCGGCATATTGAATTTGAAAACGCGGATCAACTTGATTAATGAGGTTCTGCAGAGTTGAACTCATCGGTCCTAAAGAGTAGTCCTGATTAGCTTCCGCATATTGAATTTGAAGGCGTGGAGCAACACTAGAAATCAAATTAATCAATGCGCTCGAAGGGGAAACCGTTAAGGTTATAGAGTCGTCAGCACCTGTAACGATAATACTTCCTCCCGAACCTTTTGCGGAGTAAGTAATAAAAATAAAAAAGATCGGCACAAAGAATAAAAGGGATAAAGCCCTGAGTTTTTTCATCATGGCACCGTATAAATAACTACTAATGTGCCATAATCCTCTAATTCAATTGTATGATCGCTATCAGGCAACATCTGTGCTGGGGTAATATACCCGTACCCTAAATGAAAACCATATACATCCCAATAAGATGCTGAACTTCCCAAATTACTGCTATCCAAGGAGATATTCATATAGCAACAACCTGTAGCATAAACAGACCAACTCCTTTCGCTATATCCAAATGTTGAAGGAATATTTACGATGAAATTGTTTCCTTCAGGATCCGCTAGTTCTGAAATAAACATCATGTTAGTCGCATTAGGGTATCTAAAATCATAGTATGTAATATTTGTTAAAGACATTCCTGCCGCGCCAGCAACTAGTGCAACTGTATTTTTCAGAAGAGTAGAAACAATTGTGTTACCTTTCACGTCAATTATCTTTGCGACCGGGTCTGTGTTGAAATAGTATGCCATGATCCAACCGTCAACATGAACATAAACATGGTTATCATAAACTTCCGGGTAATTGGGCACAGGAATCGATCCCACAATATACTCTGCAGTCTCAATCTCAATCGTACTAAACAAATCCCTCACCAAATCCAAATCAATCGCCCCACCAGTCTGGAAATACGCCGAAATCCCAGCTTCGTCATCTAACATCTGCCCAACATCGAAACTTTCTGTCCCTTCCTGCGCGTGGGCAGTTTGTAGGAAGGCAGGGCGAACTAAATTGACGACATTATCCGGTTCCGGGGATGTAGTTTTTCGGAGTCCAGGCACAAAGCTGGCAATGCCCACCAGGACAAGAACTATCAAAAATACAGAAATGAGTTTGCGGGTTTTCATTGGGAAACCTCCTTAATGAAGTGAAGATTGGAAACAATGTAAAGATTATATGCGGGAAACAACGATCCTCAAAATTAATAAACTCTACGAACGCCAACTTTTTCGAATGGTTAGCAACGCTGGTATGAACAGGTTGATAGGAAAGGGAACCATTTGTTTTCGGATTATTGGAGCTGGAATGGTTAATCCCTACAAAGTCCGATAAAATGCCTGGACTCTAATTTCGTAGATGCCCATGAAAACCCTTCGCGCCCTCTCAACCACCCAAAAAGCCATTCTCGGTGTCAGTTCCACTGTGTTCGCCGCGGCTTACACCCCCATCCTGATCCGCTACGCCCAAGGGGAACACCTCCCCTCGCTCACCATCATCATGCTTCGCTTGTGGATGATCTCCCTGGCAATGACTCCTTTCATTCTCCCCAAACATCGGCCCACATTTCAAAAACTTTCGAAAAAGGAATGGCTTTGGGTTGGGTTAGCCGGACCACTCCACGCGCTTAATCTCACCCTGTTATTTTTCTCCCTCCAATACACCACTGTGCTGATCAATGTTGTCCTGCGGCAGACTTCCCCGCTTTGGACATTGATCTTTGAAGGGATGATGCTCCACGCCGCCTTTTCACGCAAGATATGGGGCGGGGCACTGATCACCGTTTTTGGCACCACCCTCGTCGGGTTGGGCAACCTGCACGCGGGGATGGGCAGCGCACCGTGGTTAGGCGCAGGCCTGGCATTGATCAATGCCATTACCAACAGCGTTTACCTGCTCGTCGGGCGGAAGATGCGCCACACCCTCCCCTTTCTCCCATACAGTTGGGCGGTGTTTTTCGGGGCGACATTGACGACCACATTCATCGTTGTGGTAACTCATACTCCTGTGTGGGGATTTAGCAGCCTGGGATACTTGTGGGTATTCTTAATTGCAATCATTTCCCAGGTGTTTGGGCACATCCCCATCAACGGAATTCTTCGCCTCATGCCTGCCAGTATGACGAGCATTTCCCTCCAACTTTCCGTTGTATTCGCTGCTATTTTTGCCTTTATTTTCCTCAAAGAACTTCCCTCCGGGTGGCAGATGGCTGGAAGCGGGTTGATTCTTGTTGGGGTCGTGATGGCAACAGGGAAATCGTCCTAACGCACCAGTTTTTTATCCAGGTTTTGCAAATGATGCCAGACCGTATTTGCAATAGTTTAATATCAAAAAAGCCCCTCGAAAATTTCGAGGGGCTTGACGTTTATTCAGTTTTTGGAGACAGGCGGAGAAATTTGCGGATACAGCGCCACTCTTCATGCAAACTTTGGCGGCTCACTTGCAGGCTCAAAAATGCGCCAAACCAAAGCATGAACAGCAGGTAGTATATTTTTTCAGCATATTCCGTGCCGCGCAGGATAATGGCTGCGCCAATTATTGCGGCAGCCCAGAGAAGGGATTGGACGATTATCGTAGTGTCTTTTGAGTGTTTCATGGTTTTACTCCTTTTGGTCAATAGGGTTAATTGGGTTCAGGCGCAGTCAATTGTGCACGCAAAGCCTCTAAAGCTCGTTTTTTGGGGAGATGGAATTTGTTATTTTCCCAGCGAGTACCCAAATAACTGGCGGGAATCATCAGCAGGATAAAAAAGAAAGCCTGCCGGTATTGGGGATTGAACCAGGCTGCAACCCCTATCACGGCGGTAAAAGGCAGAACGTACCACCAAAGGATAGCGCGCCCCTGTTGAATCAAATAATCGAGGCGGAACAGTGCTTTGTCGAGTTCGCCGAGAAAAGTAGGCGGGAAGGGACGCTCTTCCCGGTGGCGGCGCAGGCGGCGAACGAGGGCGATTAACGCGAAGGCAGTGTACGCCGCGGGAATCAGGAAGGGGTAGCCGCCTTTCCCCGCACTAGGGAAGAAGAGATACAGTCCGGCTGCCAAGTTCACCCCAATCATTACCCATTCAAAAAATTCAACCAAACGATGAATGTTTTTGGCCTTTCGGCGAATGGTCGCATATAGGGCTTCGTGGTGAATGGCGAAGAGAGCATCTTCGTTTTGGGTATTCCAGAGGGTTTGGAGATCGTTAAATTCCATGAGTCATCTCCTGCGCCTGACGAATAAGGTGCTGTTTAATACGGTGAATTTTGACGCCAACGTGGGTTTCGGAGATACCTAACATCGTGGCGATTTCTTTGTAACTAAAGCCTTCGAGATGTAACAGGCAAACGGATCGATCCAAAGGATCAAGTTGGCCAATCTGAGCATAAAACCAGTCGAGACGTTCGTCCCGTGGATGGGCAGCAACTGTGAGGGTAAGCTCCACCTCGGAAAGGGGGTCGGTTTGGGGGTTTCTTTTCTCCTGGCGCGCCCAGACAGTGGCAGAGAAAAGCGCGACCCGATACATCCAGGTTGAGGGTTTGGCTTCCCCGCGGAAATCGGGAATGGATTGCCACAAATTCAGGCATATTTCCTGAAACAGGTCATCTTGATCGGCAGGGGTGAAGGCATAGGCTCGGATAATTTTGAACAGGATGCCTTTATGCTGCGCCAGCCAGTTTTCGAAGATTTGCTTCTGTGTGTGCTCGTCCATAGCGTTCCTTAATCGGTCTATCTTAAATAGTAACGAAAAGAGGCGAGTTTATTACAACAGTTAAAAAACAAAAAAGAAAGCCCTCGGGGTTTTCCGAGAGCTTGTCTTTTCCATTGCCAAATCAGCGCGTTTCAGGAATCGCGATGAGGATTTCAATACGCAGGGAGACGCGATGGCAGATTTTCCACGCCCAAATTCCGACAAAATTCTTCAAAGTTCTCGCGGGGACCACGCCATTTCAAATCATCGAACGTTTCCATCAAGGGTACATCCTTCCATAAGGTGGCTAAAAGTCGGTACAAAAGCGCATCCTCGCGCTGCGCCATCAAATTACTGTGAAGGCGATTCGCCCCGCGCACTTTCACTTCCCAGTCTGCCAATTCAGAAGGAATAGCTTCCAGATGGTGATAAGTTGAGAGAACCGTTGCGGATGATTTTTCCCCCCACGCGGGAATACCGGGGATCCCATCGGCAGTGTCGCCAACCAGAGCAAGCCAATCGGGAATAGAAACCGGTGCAACGCCATATTTTTCCAATACTGCTGGTTCGTCGTAAACGATATTCCGGCGTCGATCCCAACACACCACGCGGTCTCGTGAAACTAATTGCGCCAGATCTTTGTCCGGGGAACAAATGACTACCTGTTCGACCTCGGAATGGTTTTGGAAACGTTGGGTGGCTGTGGCAATGGCATCGTCTGCTTCAAATTCGATCATCGGCCAAACCACCAATCCCAGCGCGGCAACTGCCTCTTCCGCAAGGGTAAACTGGGCGACCAAATCCGGGTCAATTCCTTCACCGGTTTTATAACCATCGAACAGTTCATTCCGAAACGATTCGACCACATGGTCAAAAGCTACCCCCACATGGGTTACATCCAGTTCGGCCAGCAGGGCAATCAAACTTTGAAGCAAGCCCACCGTCGCGCCTACTTCGCGCCCATCGGGTGCTTTACGCGGCGGCGGCCCGTAAAAGCCTCGAAAAAGTTCGTATGTGCCATCAATCAAGTGAATCTTCATCTTGTCGCTCCTTTCATTGCAAAGGTTAGCAGGAATTGGTCAACGTTGCGAGCCGGAAACCCGCGGCCTGTAAGCGTTTCAGGCCGGGGATAATGTCCGGGTGCGGTGGCAGGTTTCGCATCGTGGCAAGGATCGTAGTGCGATCAGCCTCCGCCAGCGTGATACGGTTTGCCGCGGCCACCGTCTCCAACGCGGCTTTGCCCCAGCCTACCAAAATCTACATACGTTCCAGCCAGGGTCATGACCATCGAGGAATGAAGGAGTTGGGCGAACCATTGCTGGGTCACTTTTTCATCGCCAAATACCCGTGCAAAATGCGACCGGGCACGGATGAACGTCTACTCCACTATGCTCGCCAAGTCTAACGGCACACCAAATTCGCGGCCCAGTTCTACGATTAGAACCTATTTTTTGCAGAAAAGTGGAGTTTTGGAGCCAACCCGGCACCGAGGATAATGGATTATACATGACCTTGTGAAATTTCCCATTCTCGAATCGCTCAGGTATAATGCTCGAACATTTAAGCATGCAATCTTTCGAAAAGCTTCCCCGAAAAATATGTACTTTTTACCATTATGCGGTTACCCCGCGCCATGTTTCAAAATCTAACCTATCCCAATAGACTCCCGGCCCCATCGCCGGGAGTTTCTTAAAAGGAGCCAAAATGAACGAAGAACTCTTTCAAGCAAACCTCGCCCTTACCTTCGATGATCTGCTGATCGTCCCCGGATACAGCGAAGTCTTGCCCAACGATGTGGACGTTTCTGTCCAGTTGACCCCCTCGATCCGTCTTAACGTCCCGATCCTTTCCGCGGCGATGGACACCGTCAGCGAAGCACGCCTCGCGATCGCTCTGGCCCGTGAGGGGGGCCTCGCTGTCATCCACCGGAACCTCTCCCCCGAAGATCAAGCCAACGAAGTTGACAAAGTCAAACGTTCCCAATCCGGCATGATCGTAGCCCCGATCACCCTCCCGATTGACGCCACCCTCCGTGACGCCGAACACATCATGTCCACCTACCACATCAGCGGCGTTCCCATCACCGATGAAAATGGCTTTCTCCTCGGCATCCTCACCAACCGCGACATCCGCTTCATCGAACCCGAAGACTACGCCCGCCCCGTCAGCGAGTTCATGACTGCCGAACCGCTGATTACCGCTCAGGTGGGTATCACCCTCGAACAAGCCAAACGTCTCCTGCAAAAACACCGTATCGAAAAACTTCCCCTCGTCAACGGAGACGGCAAACTCAAAGGGCTGATTACCGTCAAAGACATCCAAAAAGAGCGCGACTATCCGCACGCGACCAAAGATAAACATGGGCGTCTCCTTGTCGCCGCCGCGGTCGGCGTCGGGGCAGATTTAGAAGAAAGGGTGGAATATCTGGTCCGAGAAGAAGTGGATGTGGTCGCCATTGACACCGCCCACGGACACACCAAAGGTGTCATCAACGCGATCCGCCGTATCCGCGCGGGGTGGCCGGATCTCCCGATCTTTGCGGGCAACGTTGTCACCCGCGAGGGTGTGGAAGACCTAGCTAAAGCCGGGGCAGACGCCATCAAGGTGGGGGTAGGCGCAGGCTCGATTTGCACCACCCGCGTGGTCGCGGGCGCAGGCATGCCCCAATTAACCGCCATTTACGAGTGCGCCAAAGCTGCCGACGAAATCGGCGTTCCGATCATTGCGGATGGCGGTATCAAATACAGCGGCGACATCGTCAAAGCGATCGCCGCAGGCGCACACACCGTGATGTTGGGCAGTCTGCTCGCCGGGCTGGAGGAATCTCCGGGGGAAGTGGTGATTTACGAAGGCCGCCGGTTCAAGGAATATCGCGGCATGGGCAGTCTCGGCGCGATGAAAGGTTATGGCAAAGATCGTTATGGTACTGGACAATCTGTCAACGGGAGCGGCAAAACCGTGCCCGAAGGTATCGAAGGGCGTGTGCCGTACAAAGGGCGGTTGGGCGATTACGTTTACCAACTCGTCGGCGGTCTGCGGTCAGGGATGGGGTACGCTGGCGCGTCCACCCTTCACGAACTTCGTACCCATACCCGTCTGATGCGGATCACCAACGCTGGTCTAGTGGAGAGCCATCCGCATGATGTTATCATCACAAAGGAAGCCCCAAATTACCAGTTGAGTCCGAATTAAGATTTGAAAGGATACCGAAAAAAAGAGACGGTTGGTATGACCAACCGTCTCTTTTTTTCGGCTTATCTCTTTTCTTTACCCAACCAAACTGGCGTGGACTTCATATTCCTTAATCGCCGCCAATGCGCGCGAGATGGGACACTTTTCTTTCGAAACGGCAACCAGTTCATCAAATTTATCTTGATCTACGTTTAGCACTTCTGCTTCGGTGTTCAGGACGATTTTTTCGATGACGGGGCCGATGTCATCACGGCCAAAATGGACTTCTGCCTGGGTGGTGATGCGGGTGGGAGGGAAGCCCGCCGCGGTCAGTTGGGCGGCAAGGAACATTGAGAAACAGCCCGCCTGGGCCGCGCCGATTAATTCTTCGGGATTGGTGCCTGGTTCGTCAGCAAAGCGGGTTCCAAAAGAAAAGGGGACATCGAAAGCCCCACTTCCAACAGCCATGTTGCCTTTGCCTTCGCGCAAAGTTCCGGTCCAGGTGGTTTCAGCAGTACGAATTGACATGTTATTTTGCTCCTGTCATTAAGGTTTTATGTAACTGTTCAGGTGCGGAAATTCCAGAAAAAGTCTCTACGCTGATCGTTACGTTTTTTGTAATCAAGCAGAGGGAATTGTACCAAAACATCTATAGACTGGGAGTCTAAAAGATAGATTTTTTATAAAGATTTATTAAATATTCACGTTTGCCAACATAAAAAGAGGCAGGAAGCAAAAGCCTTCCTGCCTCTTTTTTGTCCGGTGAAATTCTGTAATAGTCTAAAAGTTTGTCCCCACCCACAAGGAGCTAAACTACCTGAATCCACGATCCACTGAAATTACCGGAAATTCCCTTCCGGTTCAGGTTTATTACCCAGAATATCTTCAATTTGCGCCATCACGTCATCGGTCAATTGGGCGGCAACGTCGAGCGCTTTCATATTTTCGTGAACTTGTTCGGCTTTGGACGCGCCCGTGATAACGGTACTTACATTGGGATTTTTCAAACACCAGGCAAGTGCGAGTTGAGCCATCGAACAGCCCAAAGGTTCGGCGACCTCTTTGGTCAGGCGGCGTACTTTTTCGATACGCTGACGTCCCTCTTCACTTTCGAACATCTCTTTGAGCCATTCGTACCCTTTCAAACTGACACGTGTCCCTTCTGGGATCCCATCATTGTACTTACCGGTCAGTAAACCGCTTGCCAACGGACTCCAAATCGTCGTCCCCAGGCCGATTTCCTTGTATAGGTGAGCATATTCCTTCTCAAACCGTTCGCGGTGGAACATGTGGTATTGAGGTTGTTCCATCAACGGTGGGATGAGGTGCTCGCGGCGCGCGATGTCATGCGCCTGCTGGAGTTGGGCCGCGCTCCATTCGCTCGTACCCCAGTAAAACGCCCAACCCCGATCAATGACGTGGTTCATCGCGCGGACGGTTTCTTCGAGGGGCGTGTCAATATCCGGGCGGTGGCAAAATATCAGGTCTACATAGTCCATCTGCAAACGCTGAAGCGAAGCCTCCGTCCCTTCAATAATGTGCTTGCGCGAAAGACCACGATCATTTGGGCCATTGCCTCCCCAAAAGATTTTGGTTGAAATCACCAAATCGGAACGCTTCCAACCTGCTTTTTGGATGACACTACCCATCACGGTTTCGGCATTGCCACCCGCATAGGCCTCAGCGTTATCAAAGAAGTTGACGCCTGCTTCCAATGCAGCTGTCATACAGGTGTGGGCGATTTCTTCGCCCACCTGGCCACCATACGTGACCCACGCCCCTAAGGATAAAGCGGAAACCTTAAGACCAGAGTTTCCGAGAAAACGATATTCCATATCGAACCTCCAAAAATAAAAGATTGGCGATTCTCCCGTTCTATTTTGGAAAATTGCAAAATTTTGAAGACATGAGGGATGTGTGCCTTCACATATTCAAAATTTTTCGATTCCAACCTAATATTCCCGGAACAGCCAGAAGTTTAAATTTATTCCTTACGCGTTATCCGCTGACGAGCATAGGTCAGCGTTTCGGCATTTTCTGCGCCCAGTAATGGAAAAGGGATGGGTTTGTAATCCGTGCCGGGTTGGAGTGGGAAAGGTTCTTGGGCATAAGGCTGGATAGCCCCGCCCGCCTCCCGAAGCACTAACCAACTCGCAGCAATATCCCATAACCTCGGAGTGGTTTCAAATCCGACGGTGGAAACCCCTCGTGCAAGCGCGCAGAAATTATACGCGGCAGATCCCAAAATGCGCGCTTTATACGGAATTTCGACATGATAGCGGCGAAAGACACGGCTATCACAGGTGAAGAAGGCTACAGGACGCGGATGAGGCGCGTTGGAAGTATGAATGGGGTGACCATTCAATGTAGCCCCTTTCCCACGTTGGGCTGTGTATAGTTCTCCGATTACGGGAAAGTAAAGGGCGGCGGTATCCGGCCAGCCATCCACGATCCGGGCAATCGATACCCCCCAATAATGAATGCCAAGTGCAAAGTTACTTGTTCCATCGAGGGGGTCAATCACCCAGGTTGTATGCCCGGCATATACTGTGTTGCCTTCTTCTGAAAGAATATGATCCGCGGGGAAGTGGGTTTGCAGCGTGTTGGTGAGGTGTTCGTCGGCGGCAAGGTCGGCTTCGGTTAGGATCGTGTGGTCGGGTTTTAGGGTGGAATGAGTTTGGGGAGATTGGTAATAGCGGAGCAAAAGTTCGCCAGTTTCCCGGGCGAGGTTAGCGGCAAAGGGAAGGGGGTCAATCATGCGAAAAAAAACGGGCAGGATGGGATCGCAACTTATTTTGCAACTCATCCCGCCCTTGTGAACAAAATTATGGTTAGGGGTACGTTACAGAAAGCGTGTAGTAGGTTTTACAGTTAACCCCTGGCCCATCACATTTGGAAATGTCATTGTAGATGTAGATGTAGTACGTTCCTGGATCACCAGTGTATTCGATGTGGTAAGGGGGAAGAACATCTACTCCTACCTGGTTTTGGGTTGTCTGGTAGAAAACTTGTACTTGCGCGCCCGTGACAGCTTCAAGAGGATGGTTGAGCACATCCACTTTTAATGTACCAAAAGTTACCAGTTCGATTTTGAAATAGTCGCGGAAACCTGTATCGGGTGAGCCATTATTGGGTATGCCTAAATAAGGCTGTCCAGAAATCAAGTTGCCATTTGCCTGAGCGCTGCTATCGTTGGGTTCGATTTCGACCGGACCAGGGAAGAAATACGGGGTGGATGTCGGCGTCGGTGTGAGTGTGGGTGCGCGCATGGCAATTGGCAGGTAAACGGGTGGAGGAGGAGAAGTTGGGGTTGGGGTGGGAGTTTGGGTAGATGTCGCGGTTGGAGTAGGGGTGTTAGTTGAGGTGGGTGTTGGCGTAAGCGTATCTGTAGAAGTTGGGGAGGGCGTCAGGGTGTTAGTCGGCGTACGTGTGGAGGTCGGAGTTTCTGTAGGCGTATTAGTAAATGTAGGAGTTTCTGTAGGTGTTTCGGTTTTTGTAGGGGTAGGTGTGTTCGTAGGGGTAATGGTAGGGGTGGGCGTGTCCGTTGGACTGGGGGTAATTGTAATGGTCGGGGTAGGGGTTAAGTGAGCACAGTAAGCATCCCCTAAGGATAACGGGTCAAACCTGATGTTGGAAAAATCTACAAAACCCAGGGAAGAATCATCTACCCGGTGATATACGTGGGCTTCAACATGTTCTATCTGGCCTTCTATCCAGTAATTCGTTTGGGCGTTGACGGCATTTTGAGAAGAGTCATTCCCGTTGTAAAAGTCGTTGTCAAAAAAATCATCATTTTCACAAAAATCATTATTGATGACAACCGGGCCACACCCGTTACAAAGGTAAACACCGCCCCCTGCATTCTCAGCTTGGTTTCCAGCAAAAACATTTTCCGTAACAAAGACGGTATTTTGCGGGCCAAATGCGAAGTAGATACCGCCGCCATTCTGGGTGGTCGAATTGTTGACAATTATGTTTTGGTTGATGATGCTATTGCTGGCATTTAGGTAGATCCCCCCACCAGAATTGGGGGACGAATTATTCACAATTGTATTACCCTGGATAGTAATGTTGGAATTTGAGCCAACATCAATACTGATGCCAGTATTCGTATTCCCCTCAATGTCATTTCCAAAAAACCTGACGGACTGGGTCAAACCAATACTACGTAAATAAATCCCCATAGCGGAAGTAACCCCATCTATCCCATTGTTGAAGATTTGATTATTTGTAATGGGAGGGGAAACATCGTGGGGGGCCGTACTTGACCAGATGTGAATGGCATCCGCAGCATTGAGGTGGATCAGATTGTCGGTCAAACACGGGGAAGAATTTTGGACACGGATCGCGCCATTATCCCCGGTCACAGCACCGCCTCCGTATTCAACGATGGAGAATTTCATCAAACTCCCGGTTGTGTCACATTCAGGATTGTCCATGCTGGTGTTTGTGAAGTGAATGTATTCCCAGTCGCCAGGAGAAGGGAAGATGGCATTAGAGGTGAAGATGACTGTACCAGTAACAGGATCCCCCAAGGAGAGCAGTTTCCCATTGATACGCAGGGAAGCTTCCAAATCGAAAAACACAAAGGTGCCTGGGGTGATAGTCAGTGTTTCGTTGGCAGAGAGAACAACCTGCCCGGAAACTTCAGCACATGAGGACCAGGTTTGGGAGGCGATGATCCCTGTATAAATAGGACAACTTTCAGGGGCACGACGTATGGGAATAACAGACGCGAAGGTAGATAGTATCCGATAGGGAATTGCTAACGCGACTAAGGTGAGGGCAAGAATTAGGAAGAATAAAAGACGACGGTTCACAAGATATTACTTAAATAGAAGAAGAGCGCTCAAAATAGGTAAAAGACATTAGCACCGAAACTTTAGGGAGGGGCGATTGTAGGAGCAGGGACTTCGGTAGGATTATCATCTTTAGGCTTGGGGGTACGAGTCGCGGTAGGTAGAGGTTGTGGGGTGGAAGTGGAGGTGGGGGTTTCGGTCGGGGTAGGGGTTTCTGTTGGGGTAAGGGTTAGAGTGGGGGTCGCGGTTTCGGTGGGGGTTTCGGTAGGAGTTTGGGAGGGAAGCAAGGTTTCAGTCACTGTGGACGTAGCGGATGGAGGGAGTTGGGTATTGGTGGCAGTTAGTTCCACAAACGTAGGGGTAATCGTTGGGGTAGCGGTGGGTCGTGGCCCTAAAAAGGAAAAAAGGCCAAACGCAGAATTCGCCCAAATCAAGATCAAGGTAGTTGCCACACCGATCCACCAAAACCAAAAAAAGAAACGTTTACGGCGATTCTCTTGGTTAACAGGTTTTGCTTTAGGAATTGGATAGGCGCCCACGTGGTTGGAAACTGCATTTCCCGAAAAACTGGTTTCAAATCCAGGTTCTAAAACGACGGTTGAAGCTGAGGATTTAGCCTGATTGGCGCGAAGCACATCTTCTGGAAAGGGCACAGTGGAGTAGCCATCATATTCGGCGGCAGGGGTCGGACGTTTTAGGATGGGGATAACCGTAGGAGAGGATAAATTGGGCGAGCCACTAGGATGAGACGAACCTGTACTAATGCCAACTGCATGTGTGACAGCCTCTAAAGCCTGAGCAAATTCCTGGGCGCTTTGGTGGCGATGTTTGGGATTTTTCGCCATAGCCCGTTCAATGAGGGCATCAATTGCGGTAGGGAGGCTAGGGTTGAATTCCGAAGCGTGCGGGACAGGGTCCATCAAAATCGCTTTAATCAGTTGGGTAGTCACTTCGCCTTTATAGGGAACATCGCCTGTTACCATTTCAAAGAGGATAACCCCTAAGGCATAAATATCACTAAGAGAATTGAGCGCATTACCTTTTTGTAAATGCTCAGGACTGGCATAGTAAAGCGTTCCGACCAGTTTATCGCCTGAAATTGAAGCACTCGCCTCGGCCAATTTGGCAATCCCAAAGTCGGCAATATAAGGGTGATCGTCTTCATCAAATAGGATGTTATCTGGTTTAAGGTCGCGGTGCACAATACCCAATTGGTGAACTTTATCAATAGCTGGTGAAATCCGCGAGATGAGGGTTTGTGCCTCTGCCAGGGAGAAAATGTGGCTATGCAATCGGCGTCCTAGAGACCCACCTTTCATAAAACGCATAACAAGGTAAGGTTGGCCATCTTCTTCACCGTAATCATAAATAGGAACAATCGCAGGATGTTCAATGGCAGCAATGATACGGGCTTCCCGTTCGAATCGAGCGCGCGACTCTGCATCATGAACCAAGGCGCGTGGCAAGATTTTGATGGCCACATATCGGTCAACAAACGGATCGCGAGCGTAATAAACTGTCGCCATGCCACCCCGCTCTATTTCCGACATTATTTCATAGCGTCCAATCGTTCTTAGGGTCATTCCACATTGCTAATTTAAACGCGTCCAAAGCGACGGTCTGTCTTTTGCTTCGACCATCACTTTTTGTGAGATTACTCAGTAGAGAAGAAGGTTACCCGAAAGAAGGAATGAATGGGAAAGAACTGCCCCCATACATCTCTTCTTTCGGAAACGTTGCTCAAAGCTAGATCACTCAAGAACGTTATGTTCTTTTTGCGTATACAAAACTCGAGAACTTACTTTAAAGCGTATGAGCGTTACCTTTTTATCATGCGGAGTACGCATGCCGCAAAGAAAAGGCTAAGCGGCATCTTTTTCGATTATTCTAACGTAATCTTCTGAAACCGTCTCATCGGGGCGAGCACCTAAATAGGTGATTAACTCCGTCACCATCGCTGATTTATGCTCAGCATCATGACGACTCCAGGTGCGACTTTTAATTTCCAGAAAATATCCCAAATCAGGCTTTTGAACCTTATCTAAATTAACGTAAAAAGTTGTATCATGAAAGATAATACGCCAGCGCAAACGGTCTTTTTCAATGAGAATTTCATGATCAGGTTTGAAATACTCGCGATAAAAACGCAAACTGTGGTTAGCTGGAGCAATATACCTGCTCCGGGATAGCATAACATCACTGGGATATTCGCGCTCGCGCGTTGGGCCAATGAGGGTTAACCGGTATCGCGCACTACTTACTCGGCCTTCTCCGTCCAGATATTCGTCTTCACGATAGCGTAAATACCCCTGTTCAGGATCATTAAACTTGAAATAAGTATCAAATTCCCGGTAACGGCGGGCATATAAGATTTCTACCCCGCCTTTCTCGATTGCTGCTTGAACGGGAGCAGGATCAGGAACACGAACCTTAGCCTGAACTTCAAAACTTTCCTCCTCCACAGCGCCACCAATCGCGATTAATTTCGACAAGACCGACTGCTCACGTTTGATCAGGAAGCTATCAATTTTCCGGGCATATTCGGCAGCCTCAGCCAAAAGTTCGGCTTCGTTAAGTGTGAGAAGTTGGTGATTTCTCATTACCCATTGTCCGTTGACCATCACATCCGTCACATCGGTAGATTTGGCGGCAAATACAAGTTGGGCATACGCACTGTTGTGGTCATGTCGAAAACGCGGAGAATTGTGCAAGGTGGTCACGTCTACCAGGATCAAATCAGCGCGTTTACCCTTTTCTAGCGATCCCGTTGTTTTCCCTGCATGAAGGGCGTGCGCCCCCAACCGTGTCCCCATCGCCAGCGCGACAGGGGCAGAGACAACGGTTGGATCACCGCTGGTGCCCTTTGCTAGGAAGGAAGCCAAACGAATCTCCTCGAACATATCGAGATCATTATTTGACGAGGGTCCATCGGTGCCGATCCCCACGTTGAGACCCATTTCAAGCATTTTGACGACTGGGGCAACCCCGGATGAAAGTTTAAGATTAGACGAAGGGTTATGGGCTACCCCAGCGTTGTATCGTTTTAGCGTGCGTATTTCGCCGTTGTCAATGTGAACACAATGTGCAGCAATCACTTTGGCATCAAACAGTTTTTGTTCGCGGATGTAAGGTATTACTGGAATGCCATGCTCTTTCCGGCTGTTCTCAACTTCTAACTCTGTCTCAGAGAGGTGAATATGTAGGGGAACGTCAAATTCGGTTGCTAAACTCGCGCAGGCACGCAATATTTCTTCCGTACAAGTATATGGGGCGTGAGGGGCAACCGCAGGAACAATCAACGGATGGTCTTTCCACGTTTGAATAAATTGCCGGGCCAAGGCCAGGGATTCTTCGTAAGAGTCGGCGTCCGGGGATGGAAACTTAAGCACTGTTTGCCCGCAAACGGCTCGCAACCCCGCTTCCGCTGTAGCCTTTGCGACATCCTCTTCAAAATAATACATATCGTTAAACATGGTCACCCCCGACCGGATCAATTCGGCACACGCCAACTTTGTCCCTAAGCGGACAAATTCTGGCGAGACAAACTCCCGCTCCACCGGCATCATATACCCTAATAACCAAACATCCAGCCGTAAATCATCGGCCAGGCCGCGCAATAATGTCATCGGAACATGGGTATGAGCGTTGACTAATCCTGGCATCAGGACTTTTCCCCCACAATCTATCACTTCGTTTGCAATAACTTTCGTTTTAATTTCCGCTTCCGGCCCTAATAAAGCAATCATCCCCCCTTGCACAGCCACCGCGCCTGGTTCATAACGGGTAAAGTTTTCATCCAGAGTCAGGACTACGGCATTGGTTAAAAGAACATCAACAGTTAAAGTCATAGAAGCATATCCTTTGAAGTAAGCAAAATGTGGCTTGCCAATTATGCCCAGTAAAGCCAAGTTTACTCAATTTTTCGGAGAAGATCGATCCCCAAATTTACAGCCCGGCGTGGTGCTAACTGCGGAGGGCCTCCATACGGCACTCGCAAAACCTTTTCGTTTTCAGGAGTAATCATCACAAGGAAAATATCGCGCTTTTCATGCCCGGTTTGAAGAGAAACACCTAAACCGACTTTTCCGCCATGCGCTTGCTGGTAAGCATTGGTAGCCTCACGCAAAGCTTCCAAACTCGAAAATGGGGCAGGGTGTGCCTCGCCACACAAAAAAACATGGTTTTGCGACGCAAATCGTCGGAGAAGTTTTCCCTCCAGCCCACCTTCAACCACTGTTATCGGCCAGTTTTTGGCTTTCAATAAATTAATAGCTGTATCTTCAAGGGTTTCCTGATCAGCGCCATAAATCCAACTGCCTAAGCGCTGGCGCACTTCCGCCTCGACAACGTTAATGAGTGCCAATGCCTCCTCGCGGGTAGATGCATTGGCAGAAATCCGAACATCTACCTGGCCGGAATGCGCCGCCAAACCCACGACAGGATGGGACAGCGCTTCAAGATCAGCCACCTTTTCATCAATTTGCGATTCGCCTACCCCGGCTGTGTGGAGCACACGCACCACGGTCACACTATTCAAGGAAAAAGCCTCCCTTAGATAAGGCAAAACCGCATTTTCCAGCAAATGTTCCATCTCGCGCGGCACACCAGGGAGTGAAACTACCACACCTTGTCCTTCCCTACTCTGATGAGGAAAATTTACCCGAAACGCAGGCGCAGTACCTACTGGATTTTCGATAGCGACTGCACCGTGGGGTACGTAAGCCTGCTTGCGGTTGTTTTCCGTAGGGAAACGGTCAAACCGCGCAAACCGGGCTACGACCTGCTCCCATAATTCCTCGTGATATTCGGTCTGGACATCAAACGCGCGGGCAACGGCCTCTCGCGTGGGGTCATCCACCGTGGGACCCAAACCACCTGTCGTGATGATGATTTCTGCACGTTGTGAGGCTTCTCGAATCGCATTGGCAATCTCATCCACAAAATCGCCAATACTCCAGGTACGGCGCACATCAATGCCCACATCACGGAGTTTGCGGGCAATAAAGGGAGCATTGGTATCAACAATCTCCCCCAGCAAAAGTTCGGTTCCAATTGTAATAATTTCTGCAGTAGGCATAAATGTCAGCTTTTTACTCAAATATCTCATGATTTTAGCACAGGATAGAGAATTCTCCTCTTTTTTTATAAAAGGTTTTGCTAGGTATTCCGGGCACATTGGGCGAAGGCGATGGTTCTTTGCTATAATTCTCTCCTATGACCAACCCAATCTTAACCCACCTAGATGCCCAGGGCCGCGCCCGAATGGTGGACGTAAGCGAAAAACCTGACACCACGCGGGTTGCCGTTGCCCGAGGCGAAGTCCATATGCGCGCAGACACGCTCGCCGCCATTCAACAGGGTAACTTAAAGAAGGGCGATGTCGTCACAATTGCACAGCTCGCGGGCGTCATGGCCGCGAAAAAAACGAGTGACCTGATCCCCCTCTGCCATCCGCTCCCCCTCACCCACGTGAGCGTAAACATCGAATTCGCCCCCGCCCTCCCCGGCCTGATCCTGACCGCCACCGCTCGCACCACCGGTAAAACTGGCGTCGAAATGGAAGCCCTCACCGCCGTTTCCGTCGCCGCCCTCACTGTCTACGACATGGCAAAAGCCATCGAAAAAACGATGAAAATTCAGAACATTCGGCTCATCGAAAAACATGGTGGGCAAAGTGGCGATGTGGTGAATGAGTGATAATCCCATGAACAAAGTCTCCCTCCTCTTCTTTGCCACCCTCAAAGACCTCGCAGGCACGCGCCGCATCGAACTCGAACTCGAACCCGGCACAAAAGTCGCCGACCTAAAAACCCACCTGCCCGCGCAATTCCCCAAACTCCAACCTGCCCTCAGCAGTGTGCTCATCTCCATCAACCGTGAATTCGCCTTCGATCAAGATGAAATCCCCGAAGGCGCCGAAATCGCCCTCTTCCCCCCCGTAAGCGGTGGATAATTTATTTCCATCCATTGTTCCAGTTCTTCCCCAAAGGTTAGGGCTTCTTCCCGAAGCCTTCGGGCATCTCCCCCAAAGAAAAGGGAACCTTCCCCAAGAATTGGGGTACATTCCTCAAAGGTTAGGGCTTCTTCCCTAAAGCTTCGGGCATCTTCCCCAAGACTTAGGCCATCTCCCTCAACCTTTCAGGGTGGTTCCCCAAAGTCAAAGACTGCTACTCAACCATTTTATGGATACTTTTCCCACCATTTACCACATCACTGAAGAGGTTCTCGATTTGGACGTTCTCCTCGCCCAAATCACCCTCCCTTCAACTGGCGCGGCCGCGATCTTTACGGGCATGGTGCGCGGCGAATCCCACAAAGACGGGCTCCCACCCCAAACCGAATATTTGGAATACGAAGCATACATCCCCATGGCCGAAGCCAAAATGAAACAAGTCGCCGACGAAATCCGCGAGAAATGGCCCGTCGTGGAAGGCATCGCCATCGTTCAGCGCATTGGCCGCCTCTACCCCAAAACCCCTACCGTTCTCATCGCCTGCACCGCCGCCCACCGCGACACGGGCGTATTCGATGCCGCCCGCTACGGCATTGACCGGCTCAAGCAGATTGTCCCGGTTTGGAAGAAAGAAGTCGGGCCAGATGGGGAAGAGTGGGTAGAGGGAGATTACATGCCGAAAGGCGGGGAGTGATTGAAATGGATAAAAGACTCTGGTATTTCATTCGGGATATATTTGTTTTAATCACCTTATTTGCACTAATAGTATGGATTTGGCTCTTTGATGAAGCACAAAGCGAATTCATAAATTTGATTCGAGATCAAAACACGGGAATTATACTTTTGGGGATTTATATAGCTTTTTTTGTTTTTCATATTTTTTGGCTTGTTTTTTGGGCAGAAAAGAAAAAATACTGGGTTGCTCCTATCCCCTTGCTAGGTATTTCGCTCGCCGGTTTTTGGTTTGATGAAATTTTCTATTATGAGCTTCTAAGGTCCATAATATTGGGAAGCACAATTTTTGGTATGGTTATCATCGTTCTTCAACCCTGGTACAAAGACAGATTGGCGGATTTGAAAATACAGGGAGCATTGAAATGATCACCTGCACCAACTGCCGCCACCCCTACCCCGACACCTCCCTCCCCTACAAATGCCCCGCGTGTGGCGGCATCTTTGACATGCCCACCCTCCCCGCCTTCGACCCCGCGCGGGTGGACGCGACCCAACCCGGAATATGGCGTTATCGCTACGCGTTTGGCCTGCCCGATGATGCCCATACCATCACCCTCGGTGAAGGAAACACCCCACTCGTGTATGCGGAAGCCTTTGGGAAACAAGTCGCCTTCAAACTCGAATCCCTCAACCCGACCGGCTCGCACAAAGATCGGGGTGTGACCCTCCTCGCGAGTTTTCTCCGCACCCGGAATGTGACCGAAGCGGTCGAAGACTCATCCGGCAACGCAGGGGCATCCTTCGCCGCCTATGCCACCCGCGCGGGCATCAAAGCGCGTGTCTTCATCCCTGACTACGCCTCCGGTCCCAAACGAAACCAGATCGCCGCATATGGAGCCGAACTCGTCCGCATTTTAGGTCGCCGCTCGGATGTTGCCGAAGCGGTGCGCCGCGCCGCCGATGAGGGTGCGGTGTATGCCAGTCACGCGTACCTTCCCCAACTCCTCCCCGGGTTTGCCACCCTAGCTTACGAACTGGTCGAACAGTTGGGCAAAGCCCCCGGCACGGTCATCTGCCCTACCGGTCATGGCATTTTGCTCCTCGGCCTGGCACGCGGTTTTGACAATTTGAAAAAGGCGGGCGTGATCAGTATGGTGCCGCGGCTCGTGGGCGTGCAGGCGTTGAACTGCGCGCCATTGTGGGCTGTATACAATCACGGCAGTTTGGATTGGGTCACGGAAGGGGAAACGGTGGCCGAGGGGGTTCGCGTCAGCCTCCCGATTCGGGGGGACGCGGTGATGACTGCGATCCAAAAAAGTCAGGGGATGTTGCTCGCCACGCCCGAAGAAAGCATTCTTTCTGGACGAAACGAACTCGCCCAGCGCGGGTTTTATGTAGAGCCGACTTCCGCCATCGTGTGGGATGCGCTCGGCCAAATCATTCACCAAGCCCCGGAACCGGTAGTCGTTATCCTAACTGGTTCGGGTCTAAAAAGCCTTTGAGTGATAAGTGATGAAGTGACTCACTTGTCACTTCATCACTTTATCACGTATTACTTTATTACTTTCTCACGGAGTCACTATGCCCGAAAAAGTCGTCATCACCGGTTTAGGCGCGATTACACCACTTGGCCACAATGTCAAAGATACCTGGGATGCCCTAAAGAAGGGCAAATCCGGCATTGGGCCAATCACGCTCTTTGACACCACTGATTACATGGTGAAATATGCTTGTGAAGTCAAAAACTTCAATCCTGACGATCACATGCCCTCCAAAGAAGCCCGTCGCCGTGACCGATTTGAACAGTTTGCCCTGGTTGCGGCAATGGAAGCGCTCAAAGATTCGGGGTTGCAAATCACTGAAGATAATGCCGGACGGATTGGGATCGTGATCTCCGCCGCCATTGGGGGGTTTGAAACGATCCAGGATGCCGCATTCACGATCAAAGAAAGCGGCCCGCGCAAACTTAGTCCGTATATCATCCCTAAAGTGATGCCGAATGGGGCTTCAGGGATGATTGGAATTGAAACCGGGGCAAAAGGGCCGTCGTTTTCTGTCGCTTCGGCGTGCGCGTCGGGAGCGGATGGGATTGGCACAGCGTGGATGATGATCCGCGCGGGCGTGATTGATGCCGCGGTTACCGGGGCCTCGGACGCGACCATTATCCCTATCGGGGTGGGTTCGTTCGACCGTCTAGGGGCAATGACCCGCCAGACTTCGGGGGTCCCTCAACCGTTTGACCGCGACCGGGATGGGCTGGTGATGGGGGAAGGGTCCGCCGTGTTGGTCATCGAAAGGGAAAGCCACGCGCGGGCACGGGGCGCGACCATTTACGCGGAACTGGCGGGGTACGCGTCCACTGCGGATGCGTTCCACGTCACGGCTCCCGCGGAAAACGGGGCGGGCGGTGCGGCGGCAATGCGTTACGCCCTCAATTCCGGGGGCATCAACCCTGATGAAGTCGGGTACATCAGCGCGCACGGCACGGCTACGCCTCTTAATGACTTATCTGAGACGCGGGCGATCAAAGCAGCGTTTGGCAAACAGGCCTATAACATCCCCATTTCGTCCACTAAATCTATGACCGGACACATGATGGGTACGACTGGCGCGCTGGAAGCGATCATTTGTAGCCTGTCTATCCGCGAAGGGGTTTTGCCGCCCACCATCAACTATCACACTCCAGACCCGGAATGTGATCTCGACTACATTCCCAATGAAGCACGTGAGACAAAAATAAGTATCGCGATTAGCAATGCGTTTGGATTTGGCGGTCATAACGCGGTGTTGGCGATACGCGAATATAAATAAACTACATAGCAGGCCTGGAAAAAGGATGAGAACAGGATATACAGCTCCTACCCATCCTTGTTTTCAGGCTAATCGCTACCCTGAAGGAGGAGTTCTACGATGCCAAAATCACTCTGGTTCCTCGTTTTATTTGCTATAGCGTTCGGCCTTGTGGCCTGCGATTCGATTCCGGGATTTCAACCCACTGCGACTGTAATTCCCACCACAACGCTAACCGCAACCCTTACGGCCACATTAACTCCAACAGCAACCTTCACATCCACGCCCACCGCGACCAAAACGGCTACCCTAACACCTTCTCCCACTTCAACAAAAACCCCAACGCCAACTTCGATTACACCTACTCCTGAACCAACCGATGCTCTCCCATCTGGGACTCCTGTGACGGTATGGCATCACCTCCCAATCATGCCAGGGGCCATTGCCGCGGAAGAGATGGGAGATCGAGGATACGAATATATCATAGCGGTCGGCCAGGATGATGTTTTAGATTTCTACCTTCAAAAACTCCCTATGAGTGGTTGGGCCATTGATTTTGTCACTCCAAACGACAAGGGGGGGTATATTATCTATCGTCAGAATTATCTTGATTTTATTTATTTTTATGAAAGCGATGGTGTGACCCATATCGTAATATTTTTGTCTACGGCAAGTCCTTCATTAGTTCCTTAGGAACTGTTTAGATGGAGCGTTGTTATGTTTCCAGCATCCTAAGCGGAGAGGGAAATGTCTCAACCTTCATCAGAATACTACCGACAAAACAAATAATCATCCTGATCAAAAGCCACCTGTTTTGATCAGGTCAGTTTTTCAATCCTTACGGTAAAATACCCACCTATCAAAAACCGAACACCAGGGTATTGTAACCATTGTTTGACGGGTGTTTGTTCTGCTTTCGGCCAAAGGGCACTTTTGAGAAAAGCGCCTTTTTGCGGGACTCTTCTTGAGCAGAACAAATGCATTTCAAACCTGGGGGTTTACCCTGAGTTCATACCGATGTGCCACACGCCTGACACATCAAGGAGCTTAATATGGAACCTGCTCAGGGTTATCCTGTTGAATCACCTGCTAATTTTGCCCACCGAAACAATCTTCCCTTCAAAGATATTTCCTACCTTTCACGCGCGCTGACCCACCGCTCATATATGAACGAAAACACGGATGCGGTAGAAGATAACGAACGCCTGGAATTTCTGGGCGATGCCGTGCTGGATTTTCTCGTTGCGGCGTGGTTATACAACCGGTATCCCGAAATGAATGAGGGGGTCCTCACTAGCTATCGCTCAGCACTGGTGGGCGGGCCGCAACTGGCTGCCTTCGGACACCAGTGGAATGTTGGCGGAGCGATGCGGTTGGGGCGTGGTGAAGATGAAGGGGGGGGGCGCAAACGCGAGCGATTGGTATCCAGCACATATGAAGCCATCATCGGTGCGCTGTATCTGGATGCCGGGCTGGATGTCGTGAAAACCATCGTCTACCCTATGCTCGAACCCGCTATCGAACAAATCGTCGCCAAAAACAACGATCAGGACCCCAAGAGTCGTTTACAGGAATGGTCGCAATCGCATGGAATGGGCATCCCCCATTACCGGCAAGTTTCTGTCAGTGGCCCTGATCACGACCGGAAATTTGAATTTGAAGTGACCATCAACGGGCAAGTCTACGGGCGCGGCACCGGCTCCAGCAAACACGCGGCAAGCAAAGACGCCGCACGAAACGCCCTGATTTCGTTAGGGCTGGAATAATATGCGCTTAAAGTCTCTCGAACTATCGGGTTACAAAACCTTCGCCAATAAATCCCTGTTTGAATTCGCCGGAACCATTACCGCCATCGTCGGGCCGAATGGATCGGGGAAGTCGAACATTGTGGATTCGCTCCGGTGGGTGTTGGGAGAACAGTCGTTTTCCCTGCTCCGGGGGCGGAAAACGATTGACATGATCTTCTCCGGTTCGGAACACCGGCCCCGCGCGGGGATGGCGTCCGCGACCGTGATGTTCAACAACGAGGACAACTGGCTCCCGATTGATTTCACCGAAGTCAGCATCGCCCGCCGTGCCTACCGGGATGGGGACAACGAATATCTACTCAACGGGCAAAAAGTGCGGCTCAAAGATGTTTCGGAAATTCTCGGCACGTCGGGACTGGCTGAACGCACGTACACCATCGTCGGGCAGGGGTTGATTGACACCGCGCTCTCCCTCAAAGCGGACGAACGGCGCAAACTCTTTGAAGAAGCCGCGGGGATCGGCCTGTACCGCTCCCGCCGCGAGGAAGCCCTCCGCCGCCTCGACACGACCCAACGCAACCTCGAACGGGTCGCCGATATTCTCGAAGAACTCAAACCCCGTCTGCGAAGTCTCGAACGGCAAGCCCGCCGCGCCCAGGAATACGAGCAGGTCAAAGCGGATTTGCAAGTGATGTTGCGCGAGTGGTATGGCTATCACTGGCACCACGCCCAACGCGAGTTAAAAGCCGCCCGCGAAACCGCCGCCCGCCAGGAAACGATCCTGATGAAAGCTCGCGAGGATCACGCCAAACTCGAAGCGGAAATGGCAACCTTGCGCGATAGCCTTTACCGCGTCCGTGCCCGCCTCAATTCCTGGCACCGCGAATCGGCTCAACTCCACGACCGCCGCGAGCAACTCAGCCGGGAACTCGCCGTCTCTGCCGAACGCCAGCACGCGGTCGAAGAGCGCTTCAGCACGCTCACGCAAACGGTCAATCGGCAGGAAGAAGAACTCGTTCTCCTGCAAGACCGGCTCAAACAAGCCACCCGCGAAACCGATCAAGCCCAAAAACAGCACGTCGAAGCCAACCAGCAATTGCAGGAAGTCCGCGCCGCCCTTCAAACCCGCCAAAGGGAACGCCAACAAGCCGAACGCGCCCTCGAAGACGCCCGTCAAAATCATGCCCGGCTCACCAATCGGCTCGCCAGCCTCACCGCTCGCCAGACCGAACTCGAAACCCGGCTCGAAAGCCAGCGTGCCTCCCTCGCCGCCGCCGATCAGACCCTGCAAGAAGCCGCCCGTGCCATCAAAACCGCCGAGGCAAATCTGGAAAAAGCCGCCGCCCGCGTCCAGCAAACGCAAACTGCCCGCGCGAACGCCCAACGAGAACTGCAAACCCATCGCGACCAACTCTCTGCCCTCGAAAAAACTCGCCAGCAAACGCAGGAAACCCTGTCCCAACACCGCACACAAGTTGCCCGCCTGCAAGCCCAAATGGATGTGCTCGATCAAGCCGAAAACGCCCTCACCGGATACGCCGAAGGCGCGCGGCAACTGCTTCAATCCGTGCGAAAAGAAAAACTCCCTGGCACCCGCGGGGCACTCAGCAGCCATCTCGAAATCCCCGCCGAACTGGAAACCGCCATCGCTGCCGCATTGGGGGATGATGTCGAAGGCCTCCTGCTCGAACCGAACACCTCCCCCGAAACGGTGCTGAAACTCCTGGAAAAAATCCCGGCCCGCGCGGCGGTGCTGCCGCTCGATCAATTGGCCCCTACCCCACCGCTTCCCGCGCCGCCAGACGCGTTGGGCAACGCCGCCGACCTGGTGCGCGTCCCCGCCGAACTGCGCCCCGTGTTGGATGTTTTACTGGGCCAGACGTGGGTGGTCCGCGACCGCGCGGGGGCCAGAACCCTGATCAATTCCGGTCCGCCTGCGGGGGTCCGCATCGTCACCCTCGCGGGGGAGCTGTTCCGCGCGGACGGGCCGATCCGCGCGGGGGCTGGTGCCGTTTCGGGCACGATCAGTCGTCCGCGCCAGCGCCGGGAATTGTTGGCAAAGTTGGAATCCGCGCGAGGGCAGGTATCCGAAGCCGAAAAACAATTGCAAGGGGTGGAAACGGAATTACGCGAAATTCGCAATCAGGAAGGACCAAAAATCGAGGCCGTGCGAAGGGCACAACGGGAAGAGGAAAGTGCTCGCGCCGGGGAGCGCGAGGCTCGTTCCGCCATCGAAGCCGCCCGCAAACAACATGATTGGCAAGCGGCGCAACGGCAAAAGGTTGAAAAAGAAATCATCCAGGCTGAAGCCAGTTATCGGCAAGCCGCGCAGGAACTCGCTCAAGTGGACGGGGAATTGGCAAAGGCTGGCGAGGCCGTGCGGACTACGCGGGAAACGCTCGCCGGGTTGGTGCTGGACGATTTACAGACGCAGGTGGCGCATTGGAACACGCAAGCTGCAGTCGCCGCACAACGGGTGGATCAGTTACAAAATCGAAGTAAGGAACGTAAAACGGCGTTGGAAACCGCACAACGGAATGTGCGGGAGCAGCGTCAACGGTTGACAGGTTTTGAACAGGAACTCGAAAACCTGGACGCCGCGCGCAACCGTCTGCGCGAGGAGGAGGGCAAGGTCGGGGCGCAGATGGCCGCTTTGCAGGAAGTGATCCAGCCTGCCGAGAAGGAATTGGACGCGGGCGAAAAGGCGCAGGAAAAACTTCAAGCGCAGGAGACCGACGCCCGCCAAACGTTGACCGTGGCCGAACGGCATCACACCCAGGCGCAAATCGGTTTAGCGCGCCAGCAGGAATCGCTGGAGACTCTGCGCCGCCGGATTGAGGATGATTTTGGGTTGGTGGCGTTTTCGTATGAGGAGGATGTTGCCGGGCCAACGCCGCTCCCCCTGAGCGGGATGGTGGAGACGTTGCCCGTCGTGCATCTGCTTTCCCCGGAATTGGAGGAAGCCCTTCAACGCCAGCGCGCCCAACTGCGCCGCATTGGGCCGATTAACCCGGACGCGCAACGGGAGCATGTTGAAGTGAAGGAGCGGGTGGAGTTTACGGTCACGCAAATGGCCGACTTGCAACAGGCGGACGAGGATATTCGGAAGGTAATCGCCGAACTCGATCAGTTGATGCAACGGGAGTTTTTGAAGACTTTTCACGCGGTGGCGGAGGAGTTTAAGGTGATTTTTGGGCGGTTATTCGGCGGGGGCACCGCACAATTGTCATTGACCAACCCCGAAGATATTACAAACACCGGCGTAGAAATTGAGGCCCGCCTGCCCGGTCGCCGAACCCAGGAGTTGTCCCTGCTCTCCGGGGGCGAACGGAGTCTAACCGCGAGTGCGCTCATTTTCTCCCTGTTGAAAGTCTCCCCGACCCCGTTCTGTGTGCTGGACGAGGTGGATGCAATGTTGGACGAGGCAAACGTGCACCGTTTTGCCGATCTGTTGCGCGAACTCAGTCAAAAAACGCAGTTCATCATCATCACCCACAACCGGAATACCGTGCAAGTAGCGGATACGATCTACGGCATCACGATGGGGCCAGATTCGACGAGCCAGGTGTTGAGTTTGAAACTCGATGAGGTGATGGAGCGGATGAAGGAGTTGAAGTAGGGGCGTTATGGGGCGTAGCAGCGCACGTAAATTTGCCACTTTCCACTGCTATCATCGGCCCAGGCTAAGTAGAGGCTGCCATCGGGGGCGATGGCGAGGGATGGAGTCCCTTGAAAACCAGAAGTATGGTTGATCCCCCCACTGCTAGCAGAATCTACACCTACCTCCACCCAACTAGTGTCATTCCAGGCAAGAATGTAAATTCCTCGATTTTCGATGGTTTTATCATTCCAGCTCACATAAGGAGTGCCGTCCGGGGCCAGTATGAGGGTAGCGAATGACGGTGACCCTAGACCGTTGTTGATTCCAACTCCACTTGCTGAGCCTTCCCCTACTTCCAACCAACTATTGCCATCTCGCCTCCGAATATAGATGCTACAATTGCCTCCTCCCCGATCACACTTAGTCCAGGAAACATAAAGGGTCCCATCCAGAGCAATAGCCAAGGCAGGCGCCGATGAACTCCAGTAATCGTTACTAACACCACCCCCACTAGCTGAACCCTCTCCAGCCTCTACCCAATTACTACCATTCCAGGCTCGAACATAAACATCACTACTCCAGTCGAAGAACTCCCGCCAAGCTACAAAGGGCGTACCATCAGGCGCTATCGCCAAAGATGGATACCACGAATGCGTACTATTAGTGATCCCGCCACCAGAAGCAGGGTCTGTCCCTATATCCTTCCATTGGCTTCCATCCCAAGCCCGTACATATATGTGAGCAGTAAGGTTCCAGTAATTATCGGTTCCCCAGGCCACATATAACCTGCCATCGGGGGCAATAGCTAGAGAGGGTCCGTATGAAAAATCTGTCTGACTGATCCCATCACCTGTTGCAGAACCATCCCCTACTTCATCCCAACTGTTGCCATGCCAGGCACGTATATAAACTTGGGAATCATCCCCATTATCGATCCATTCACTCCAGGCCACATAAATAGTACCATCAAGGGCAATGACTAAAGAGGGGCCGTATGACTCTCCAGCACTCTGGCTAATACCACCCCCACTCGCGGACCCAATCCCAACTTCATCCCAGGTAACGCCATTCCAGGCGAGAACGTATATTTCAAAATTCCCACTATTACTATCTGCCCAAGCAGTATAAAGCGTGCCATCGGGGGCAATTGCGAGTGATGGGGTCTTCGCTTCTCCATTACTATAACTAATTCCTCCCCCACTGGCCGACCCTGCACCGACTTCTTCCCAGGAAGGGCTACGCATAATAAGTGGTAGATAAATAAAATATCCGCTGCTTTTTACTTGAACATTAACTAATACTAATCCAATGAATGAAAGCATACCAACCATTAGTTTGAATCTATGTTTCATGAATAACCTCCAATAGTATGTATTGAATCATTATACCGAATAAAATTCGTTACAAGAAATCCCCGTTTTCAAGGCCAATTTAATAGCGCATAACCTCCAACGTGTAATACCTTAGATCAATTTATGATATGCTCAGAATTTTGACCTAAAATCTGCAAAAGTACGTGGCAGCTAGAACTAAAAAAGCCCCGGAGCCAAGGAGGTTGATTCTTCAACGAACTGATGGAGGTGATATAATGCGCCCCGTTCTAAACCTACCGACACAATCTTTTTATGCCTGATTTATCCGTACTTAGCGAACGTGAGATAGAAATTTTATGTCTCCTTGCAAAGGGGAAGAGCAACAAAGAAATCGCTCAAGAACTTTTTATTAGTGTAAATACCGTCAAAGTTCACTTGCGAAACGTCTTTGCCAAGATTGAAGTATCCTCGCGCACTGAGGCGACGCTTTACGCGGTTCGCGCCGGGTTGGTGGATGGCGTTGCGGAAACGGGTGCGAATAGCGTGCCAGAAGCAGATGTTCAAGAAGCGAAAGTAGAATATAGGGAAAATTCTGATTCAGAAAGTTTACTTACCCCGCCACAAATAATCATGTCACCTACGCCAAAGTGGTGGCAACATCCGTGGATTTTTGCAGGGGTCATCGTAATGTTTTTATTTGTAGGGGTTGGGTTAAGTCGCTTCATTCCCCCTGCCAGCACGCCAACTCCCGAAGCCATCGCGACGTTTGCTGAAAATCAATGGCAAACAGAAGCACCATTACCAATCCCGCGCTTCGGGCAAGCCACAACCGTTTATGAAAACCAGGTTTACCTCATCGGTGGAGAATCTACTGAAGGAGTAACGGCATCTGCTGAACGGTACACGCCCGAGACAAACGAATGGGAAACATTACCCCCTAAACCAAATGCTGTTACCGATGTGCAGGCGGCGGTGTTGGGAGGTCAAATTTATGTTCCGGGCGGGCGGGAAGATTCCGGGAAGATAACTGATGTTTTAGAAATTTTTGATCCTGAAAAAAAACAGTGGACTACTGGCCCAACTTTGCCCATCAAAATCAGTGCGTATGCTTTAGTCGCATTTGAAGGAAAGCTTTATCTATTTGGTGGTTGGGATGGTACGCAATATTCAGATAAGGTATATGTGTATAGTCCAGATCTGGAACAGTGGAGCCAGCATGGGACATTGCCATCTCCTCGGGCTTTTTTGAGTGCAGTAGTAGCCGGAAACAAAATTTATGTCATTGGAGGGTATGATGGGAAAACCAGTCTCGCCAGCAATCTGATTTACACACCTGAGGTTGAACCAGAACAGGATCCCACTTGGGAGGATGCAACACCTCTTCCCGCAGGACGTTTTGCGATGGGTGTTGTTTTTATTGCCGATAACATTTATGTATTAAGCGGCAAACAAGAAGGAGAAATTCCAGAGAATCAACTCATTTTCCACCCAGATACTAATCAGTGGTCTGTTGGAACAGTTCTGACCTCCTCTGCTAACCCAACCTGGAGCCAAATCGGTGTGGCCGTCGTCAAAACGCGTGTTTACGCGATGGGAGGGTTGATAGATGGCATACCCACGAGTCAAAATCTGTCTTTTCAGGTGCTTTACACTGTACCGCTTCCTGTGATCATTAAACCCTGATCATACTTAGTTATGCCTCCAAAGGTTTCTTTTGCTAGGAGGTTCCTGAATCAAGAAACTCTGTAGGGGATAAACACCTCCGCGCAATAAAAAGGGGTTGAAAAATCCGATTTTCTTCTCTATAAACCTAAATTAACCCAAACGAAGTATGTACATTGCTCCACCTAACCGTTAAGATTGCAGCAATTCCAACATCTTCATTCCAAATAAGGAGCAAAACATGAAGTCTTTACGTTTAGCCATTCTCTTGGCCCTCGCCCTGGTTCTGGTAGCCATCTTCCCGGCCAGTGCACAATTAGGTGATACGGATACCTCCAGTTTCACCATTCAGAACATTGGTGCCACCGATGCCACCGTCTCCGTTAAATTCGTTGGCACGGATGGAACCGAATATACCCCAACTGATTTGGGGAATAGCATCACCAACCCCTTCACCCTGGCTCCTGCCGCCGCGAAACAAATTGTTGTTTCTCAAATCCCCTCGGCCCAATTGCCCAGCGGTAGCTACGCTGTTGTCATTTCCTCTGACGTCGAAGTTGTCGCACAGGCAGGTTTGGCTGGCGCAGGCACCACCCACTTCCAGGGCGCGTATACTGGCTTCTCCTCTGGCGCGACCACCATGTACATCCCAACCGTTGCCTATGATTTCTTCGGTTGGTATAGCATGATTTCCGTCCAGAACCTCGGCACCGCTGCTGCGGATGTCACTGTCACCATTTCTTGTACTGGTGGTAGTGCTGCTGGCTCTACGGCCACCTTGTCCACCACCGACCTCCCCGTCAACGCCTCCTATACCTGGGCGCTAAAGAACGTGGTTCCAACGGGCTTAACCGCTGGCCAAACCTGCGATGGTTCCGCTGTCGTCACCTCCGACCAACCCGTTGTGGCCGTCAACAACCAGAACAATCCCACCACGGGTAATGCCTCGATCGGTTCTACCAACAGCTTTGAAGGCTCCGTGGAAGGTTCTGATACGGTTTATGTTGGTGGTATTTCCAAAAATTACTTTGGTTGGCGTTCCGCTCTGACCATTCAAGCTCTCGGCCTCGCCGCTGGCGATGAAACAGTTGTTACCATTGATTATGCCGATGTTTGGGCAGACGATACCTGCACCTTAACCGCAGAGGTTCCTTCTTGCAAACTCATCACGATTACTGATGCTAACAAAGCCAATGGTCGTTATGCCGCAACGATTACCTCCGATGATGCCACCCCACTCCTCGCTGTTGTGGGTAGCACCAACGATACTGCTGTACTGAACGGTCACACTGTGTCCCTCTCCAACGCAGTCATCGGCGTAGCTTCTGGCACCAACACCGTTGCCATCCCCAACATTGCGAAAGCATACTTTGGCTTCAAATCCGCCATTACCTGCCAGAATGTTGGTGGGGTTGCGACCGCCGTCAACTTCTCCTTCTCTGGTTATGAAGGCAACGCTTTCGACACCGCTTCGTTAGCTCCGGGTGCATCCATCCAGATCGTGACGACCTCTGCCGAAACTTCCTTCCTCCCCAATGGCTACAATGGCGGCGCAACCTTGACCGCTGTTGCCGCTGGTGGACAGATTTACTGCTTCGCTGGTAACACCAACGATCTCCCCGGCTACTCCGGTGACTGGACCTCCACGTTCAACGGCTTCGGGTACGATCAGTAAACCAGATACTTAAATTGTAGGGAGAACGAATTCCTCTTTCTCCTCACTTAAAATAAAATAAAGCCCCCCACAATTAAATCTGGGGGGCTTTATTTTTCAAAAAGGAAAACATGAACAAAAAAACACTAGATATTATTCTTTTCCTGATCCTTTCCGCGGTGATCGTGGTTGGTTGTACGCCCGATAACAATAATGTTGAGATTACGACACTAACAGTCAGCACGCCTGCAGTTAGTATTGAGAACGGTAGTGAATCCTATCCTCCGCCATCAAATGCCAATGGTTACCCTTATCCCCCAACCGCAGCAACGCAAACCCCTCCCTATGAACCCTATGTTTTTAAGACTTCAGATCCTGGAAAAATTACGATTCACGGAGTTCTCATTGTATTTGATTTATTCATGATGGCTCCCGCCGCCAATGATGCGATTTTTTTGGTTCCGATTCCTAGTGGTAGTACCGTTTCAACGATACCTCTGTTCACAATCGGTGAGGTTCCTCAAGCTGAGGTAGATGAACGTACTGGGGAATTCTACTTTACCAACATCGAACCGGGCCGCTATGCAGTCGTCGTTATCACCAGCGCCGATGCCCAAGTTCCTGTGCGAAGAGCGGATGATGCGAGTTTAGCTATTTTCACAGTTGAAGAATCCGATCGTGATACTACGGTTGAGCTAGAAAAGATTACGCTCCCATAAATTAGAGGCAGATGTCACACAAACCCAGGTGCGACGCACTTGAACATATTACTTGAAAGTGCGTCGCTTTTTTTATTAAGTGTTTTATTTCCAGTTACATCCCTACCTCTTCAAAATATCCTTACGATTTCATTTTAAGACGGGAGAATCATAATTTGTATATCAGAATACTTCTCTCTTTGACTTAGCCTCATTTATATCTTCGGTGAAGCTTATACATTCATCTTGATTACGGGATACGGGGAATATCTCGAAGCATCTTTGCACAATGAAATTACTCATCAGCACCCCTCTCCAAATCTTTTTATTTGACCCTCTCACCCGTGAATTTTCTGTGATTCGCGCCGGTGACGGTTACTACTACGGAATCACCTTCAAAAACGACATCATTGCTTTGTCTCATTCTGGGGGCTATTTGCAAATCTTTGAATCCGGTAGAAAAACGATCCAGACCGTCCATCATGTGATTCAACCGCACCAACTTGAATGGGTGGATGACTCAATTTTGGCGGCTAACACAGGGAAAAACTGCATCTCCGAATACGACACCCGCGGCAACCTGATCCGCGATGTTTACCTCAATGAAATTCGTTGGGATGACAAAGATGCGGGGCGAAAAGGCAATCATTTCAACACCGTCCACCTCAGCCGGGGAAAAATCTACGTGGTCGCCCACAACTACGAGCGTTCCTCAGAAGTTTTCGAACTCAGTTGGCCTGAATTGGAAGTGCTGGAAACCCACACCACCAAAGCCGGTTGGGCGCATAACTACTGGGAATGCGAATGGGGCCGCATCATCTGCGACTCAAAAAATGGCGGGCTGTATGATCTCAATACCGGCGAAACGATCTGGAAAGCGGATGAACAGCCCACGATGACGCGAGGTTTGGCTGCCACCGACGATTTCATCTTCGTCGGGTACTCGACGTTCAATCCTCGCACCACGCGGTACTGGAAAACGGGCGGGTTGTGGATCATTGATCGGAAAACCCTTCAAACAGTAGACAAAATCCTCATGCCCGGCTCTGGGGATGTTCACGAAATTCGCTTGGTTGGCGTGCCGGACACCAGTCACAATCAACAAACGCTTTCGCTAGAGGCGGTCAAAAACATTCGCCGCGTCTCGCCCACGGTTAGGCTGGCTTACCAACTCCGCAAAAAATATCCCCGCTTGCGCGACGAAGTTTTTCCAGTTTCGCAAATTGTCCGCTCCGCGCAGATGACCGCGCGATGGTGTAAGGGGATTTATATCTGACTATGACCAATCAAGAGATTCAATGGGAAACGCCGCCCTGTTCGTGGTGCGGGTCCACATCAGTCGAACCAGTTTTCTCCGGGCCAGATCGATTGGAGCGGTTGCCAGGAACCTTCCACATGGCGCGCTGTCCGAAGTGTGGGTTGTACCGGCAGTCGCCGCGCCCTGCCTGGGATTCGCTCAAAAACTACTATCCCGAAGATTACGTCGCTTACCAGTACGATGCCAGGTCTCGGAACCCGATTTTGGATTACGTCAAACGGTATGGCAACATCAAACGTCGGCGAGCGATTGAGGCTTTCCAGCCAGGGGGAGAATTGTTAGAGGTGGGATGCGGCACGGGGAACTTCCTCCGCGAGATGCAGGCCACAGGGCGGTGGAACTGTACGGGGATTGAACCCAGTCAGGTCGCGGCGGATCATGCGCGGAAAACGTTGCAAATTCCCATCCACCACGGGCGTTTCGAGGATGTCGAACTGGCGCAGGAAAGTTTCGATGTGGTGATGATGGTATGTGTGCTGGAACACCTGGCCGACCCGGTGCGGGACATTCAACGCACACACGGCCTGCTCAAAAAGGGCGGATGGTTCGTTTTCACTGTACCGAACTTTGAAAGCCTCGAACGAAAAGTGTTTGGCGAATACTGGTCAGGGTGGGACTTGCCGCGGCATCTCTATATTTACCCTCGTCCGGTTTTACAGAAGCTCATGGAAGAAAACGGATTTCGCATCGTAGCGCGAAAATGTCTGGCATCCAGCTATCACGTTTTGCGGCACAGTTTTGACTTCTGGTCACAAACCTGGGAAGAGAAACATCTCACCGCGAAACGGTTGTTGATGAAAGGGTACAACTCGTGGGTGACGCGCCTCGCTTTGATGGTCCCCTTAGCCCTCGCCGACCGGCTAAACCTTTCAACGAATATTACTTTTTTTGCCCAGAAGCAATAGGACGAAAAAAGAGATGGACCGGCTGAACAGCCAGTCCATCTCTTTTTTCGTGATCTACGAACTCGTCGGAAACGGCCCCAACGGTTTTTGCAAGCCTTCCTTTACCCCCTCCCAAAAATTCGACCAGAATTTCCAGTTCCCTTTAAGCAAAAACTCGCGGAAAATCATGTAACTCAAATGGTAGGGCAAAGACAACCACACAGGCCGCCCATGCCGTCGGTAAAACCGCACCGTGCTCGCGCCCCACGTCTTCCAGAAAAGCGGGGAAACCGGCCCTTTCGTTGAGCGTGAGACTTTGTGCCAGACCCGCGCTTCGGGCGCATACCAGATTTTCAGGCCAAACGCTCGCACCCGTTCTGAGAAATCCCAATCGTCGTACATAAACAAATAGCCGGAGTCAAACAGCCCAGCAAGTTCAAACGCCTGCCGAGATATTAACAACACACAACTCGGAGCGTACTCGATCATCCGCAGTTCCTCCGCGGTATCTTTACGTTTATCAGTCATCAAGATCGCAGGGGGAAAGGCCCGGTAATGCCCACCGCTCGACCAGACTTCGCTTTCCGTGCCGTAATACAGCACTTTGGGCATCACAATCCCGGCTTTCTCATCGGTTTGGGCGACTTCGAGCAATTTTTGGAGCATATCTGCTGGGGCAGCGGTATCGTTGTTGAGCATCAAAATGTATTCCGCACCTTCTGCCAACGCGTGCGAAAAGCCAACGTTGTACCCCGCAGGCACCCCGAGATTGCGCCCATTTTCGATCACATGCACTTCGGGGAAAATTTCCCGCACGCGGCTTGGGGTATTGTCAGTGGAGCCATTGTCCACTAAGACAATTTTCAAATTCCCGTAAGCCAACTGCGTCACCGAGGCCAGGCACTCGTGCGTGTCGTCGTAATTGTTCCAGGCCAGAATAACCGCATAAATCAAAGGTTCCTGAGCAAGTGTTTTTTCCACGGGTGCCTCCTTGACCGTAGTCCCGGCGCGGATTGCTGCGCGGGTTGCATCGCGCGCTTTGACGATTTTTTCAACCACTTCAATCGCAACGCCAAAATTATCATCCGCTTCCCGGTGTTTGAACTCCGCTGCCCGCCCGGCGATGTACAGATTTTGATAGCGTTCGAGATACGCCATCGCCTCGGACAGGATTTTATCGTACTGGACATGGTACACCGGATATGCGAACTCTTCCCGCACCACTTTCGTGTCCAGAATCTCCTCGCGGGTGACCATCCCCGCGCGGATCAGGTCTTCGATCACCTTCTCCACCGGGTCTGGGTGCTCCTGAGTCACCTCGGCACAAATCACACTGGAATTTTCGGGGGCATCCACCGTACTCATGTTTTTGAACTCCACCATGCGGTTGATGCTTATATCCTCATCCATAAAATATACCCAATGATAATCCGAAACCAGGGGACGGTTCACCTGTAAATACACTGAATCGACCTTTTTGTACCCCAATGAAACGTTGTAATTCAACATCCGGCCCGTGAGGGTGAGCGGCAACGTTGAAATTATGGCCTCGACCGGGTCCCGTTGTTCGACGCCGTTTTCCAGATAACGGATGGCGGAAATCTGATCCCCGTCGGTATCCAGCCCCAGCACGGTAGTGTTCAGCTTGACGTTTTCTCGTGTTTCCTCGTACAGCTTGTCCACCATCGCCCCATATCCCCCGCGAACCGGATAGTAAAAATACTGAAATTTCGTCTTCGTATTCTGCCGCCACGCGTCGAACGGGTTTGCCAACCGAACTTTTTGCCGCGCCCACAGCACGGAAATTTCATCGCCGGGAATGCCAAACAGTTTTTCGGTGTATGGTTTGAAAAAGACATCATACAACCCGCGCCCATATTTCCACAATACATACCCCTCAAACGACTCCGCGGGCATCTGGCGCGGGCGAATCAGATAGGTCCACAAAATCTTCAACCGCTCGGGGATGGACAGATGCGTGCTGAGTTCAAACACATCCAACGGGTCACGCATCCACGTCCCGTGCAGGTAAATCTTGCTCCGCCGGACGTGCCGCCCCATTGGAACGAGCCGCAGTAATTCCTGCAAAACGTTCTCATCGGTTGTAAACAGACGGTGCGCGGCAAAATCGCATTTGAACCCGTTCCAATCAAAACTCCGCGCCAACCCGCCCGGATAGGTTTGTTTTTCGTAAATCGTGAAATCAATCCCCTTGCGCTTGAGCAACCACCCCGCGCTGAGTCCGGCGATCCCGGCCCCAAGAATAGCAACCTTTGTCATAAACTTTCCTCGTCAAAATGAATTTCTTGGGCTAACTTGGCCCAGGTATAAGCACCCACACGTTTCAACCCCTCCGCCCTCAAACGGCTCGCCACGCCCGGATCATCCAACACCGTGCCGAGGCCGGTGGACAACGCGTCCGCATCCCCCGGTTGGACCAGAATCCCCGCGTCTCCCACCAACGCCGCGCGGTCGCCCACATCCGCCGAGACGAACGGAACGCCGCACAGCCAACTTTCAAACAGCTTGAGGGGGGAACGCCCCCGCGCGACATCGTCATCCACGACCGGGTCCACGGAGACCGCACCGAGGCGGTAGTAGTGCCCGGCTTTGTTCGGGGGCACGCGCCCCGCGAAAACAACGGCGTTCCGCACGCTCCGAGATTCCGCAAGGATTTGGAGGATGTCAAAATCTTCTCCCCCGCCGACGAGCAGTAAAACGGTATCGGGGCGGGTGGCATGAAGGGTGGCGAAAGCGCGGAGGAGTAAATCTACCGGATGGCTTGCGAGACTCAACGTGCCCACATAAACGACCACCCGTTTCCCGCACAGGTGCAGGCTTTCCCGCAGATCGTCCAGTTCGCCCGGTGGGATGGGGGGAAACCGCGCGGGGTCCACACCATTGGGGAGGTAACGGAGGCGTTCTGGGGGAAGGCCCAACCGCTGGAGCCGGGATTCCGTAAAGTGGGTGTTCGTCGTCACGAGCGCGGCACGGGGGGGCATGAAATTTTCAAAAAAGCGGATCAAACGCCGCTGCCACGCCCCGGAAAAACGATTGCCGGAGGCTTCATCGTCATCACAGTCCAAAAAAAGGCGTTTGCCCCGAAGTTTACCCGCCAGCCCGGCGACGCTGTTCATGGGATGTGGTTTACAGACGTACACGAGGGGGGCGGGATGGCGCAAGGTGAAAGCGGTCATGCGGAGGGTGGCACGGAGGGTCAGGGCAATGAGTTGGGTCGGGGAAAAATAAATTTTGCGGTTGTCCCGTTTCAGGACGTGCATCTGGCTGAGGTAATGCACCTCGACGCCACCGAGGTGCTGGACTTTGGCATCGAGCCGTTCAAAATCGGAGTGGAGGGCGGCAATCGTCACGTTATGGCCTTGTGCGGCCCACGCCTGCGCCAACGGGAGAAACCGCCCCAGGCCCGAGGGGCTTTCCAAATCTTGGGTGAGCAAGAGGAGGAGGTGCATGGGCGGCATTATAACATTGCCACCTCGCGCAAATGATACGCAAACAACTCACCCAGATGCTCCAAATCATACTGCCCCCGGAAAATCTCGTACCCGTTTTTGGCGAGCCGGGCACGTAACGCCGCATCCGCGCGGAGTGCCTTAATCCCTGCCACGATCCCCGCCCCAGACCGCGCGCACAGGTACAAATGCTCCTTGTGGACAAACGCCCGCCGCACCGCCGGAGAATCGCCCGACAGCACCGGCACGCCCAACGCCAGCCCGGTAAAGATTTTGTTTTGCACCGTCATCAACGATTGCGGCGTCTCCCCGAACGCGCCCAGGCATACCTGCGCCTGACCCACCCGCGCGCTCAACGCGTCGTGCTCCATCCAACCCAAAAACGCGACGTTTTGCAAGCCATATGCCCGCGTGAGCGTTTCCGCGCCTTCCCGCTCCGGCCCTTCGCCGATCATTTCAAATTGCACATCGGTAACATCCGCTAACAACCGCGCCGCTTCAATAATTTTCGACACCCCGTGATTGGGGATAAACGTGCCGAAATAAACCACCCGAAAAATTTCCGGCGACGCATCCTTCGACTTCGCAAGTGCCTCTGGAGTTCGAGTACGAACTTCGCTCAGGATGCTATCTTGAGGATGAAACACCCGATCATCCGCCCCTGTCGGCACCAGCCGGAACCGTTCGGGCGCGACCCCGTGCGTCTCGACCAGCCACGCCACATAATCCTCCGTATCGTGAATGAGCAAATTCGGCAGACGCAACGCCAGTCGTTCCACCCGCCGCAAAATTTCCACCGTTCCCTTGCTTTTCTGATCCAGTTCCCGCTCCAGTGCAATCAAATAGATGGACATAAACACATCCCACACGAGCGGTTTGCGCTTGAACCAGGCCAACACCCATGCCAAATACACATCGAACTGCCCCGGATACCCAACCACCAGCACATCGTAATCCTTAATTTTGAAATACTCAGCCAGCAGTTGAAAATACGCCTTAAGCACCCGCACCCAAAACGCCGGACGCTTCCACCCCCCCTTCGTTGCCGCTACCCGGTCCTCAATCCCTAGCCACAAGGGCACATGGCACTCGATCACCTCCACCCCTGCCCGTCGAAGCCCCTCGATCATGTTCACATTCCGGGAATACGTCGCCCGGTACGTCCCAAAATAACAAACTTTCACGGTCTCACCTCAAAAATCCACACCCGATCTTGATGATACACAACTCGGAAATGTTCATTTTCCACCAACTCCAGCGGGTTCAACACCGGCCCCAGCCAATTGACATGCCCCTGCTGCTGCCCGATGTACACATACCCCACCCCCTCCGCGGCTAACTGCGCCAGCACATCCGGGGAAGTTACCCCCTCCGCCCGCAAAGTCATCGCAAAATCCCGCAATTGTGCGCGAAAATCCGGATCAAAATTCTGTTCCATCATATACGTCAACGGCGGAACCGTCACCGCCCGATGTGCCAAAAGCGGCAGCCACCACCCCGCATCCGACCCCACCACCGAAATATCCCCATCCGTCAAAAACCCGTTGACGAGAAATTTTGCATCCTCGGGCGTGTTCGCCTGAATCCACTCAGCCGCTTTCACATCCGGGCGGGTGACGAGCGCGAATTGTGCGGGGGCCACTTCGGCGATTCGCATCCGTGCCCCCAACAACGCCATCCCTCCGACCACTCCCCACACGCCCACCGTCCACAAAAAACGTACCCACCCCGCGCGGAAATGCTCCGCCAGCCACCCCAACCCCGCGCCCAACAAGACCCCCGCAGGGATATACGCCGCGATGAACACCGCGAAACTGCTCAACGAGCCGCTCCCCGGCAGCCCCACCCACGCGGGATTTGCCGCCAACACCAACAGGGCAAACCACCCGATCAACGCCAATACCCATCGGTTCCGCCGCCACAAGCCCCACCCCGCCACGGCAAGCCCCCCTGCCCAAATCCACCCCGGCAAATACGCCGTAAGCGCCCCAATCGCGTTATACCGCACCGTCGAATCCGCCAGCGCGGTCGCAGGTGTACTCACTTGTTTCACAAAAATCGCCAAAATCTTCCCACCAAATACATTGATAAACTGCGGCAGGAACAACACCCCGCCAATGATCCCCGCGCCCAGACTAAGCCAGAACAGGTCCCGCCAGTTTTCCCGTCGCCCCCAAACCATCCAACCAACCGGCAACAGCAACACGGCAAAGACGATCACCCGATAATGGGTCAGTGCCAACCCTCCCATCAACACCCCGATCAACATCTGCCCCCGCCAGGAATTCTTTCGCCTGTCGAACCAATCCCACAGCAAGAAGGCAATCACAACCAGCAACGCCTGCCCGGTCAATTGGGTGTACCGCCCCCAGTTCACATAAAACATCGGCATAGACGACAACAACCCGGCAACCAGCACCGCGCCCACCCCTGCCCATCGTCCGCCGAGTTTGTTGCCAAGCGGATACAGCACCAGCACCGCCAGCGCATTCAATAATTGCCCCGCCCACAGCACTGCCTGCGTCGCCGACATTCCCGTCAGCCAGTGTAAAACCGCTGCGTGGGTGTGAAAGCCAAAATGATAGGTAAACGTGGACAATTCCGCGTAAGGCTGCCAACTCTCGAACAGCCCTCCATGATCAATGAGCAGTTGTGTCATCATCGTGTGTTGGAACGCGTCCCCGAACATCGGGGCATCCAACCCGCGGATTGCCCAAAAACGTGTGGCAAAGACAAGCGCAGCGAGGAGGAGGAAGAGGAGGGGTTCGGGGTCGAGGTTCTGAAGTGACCATCGTATTCCGTAATGAGTATTCCGTATTGTTTTACGATTAGCCCAAACGAGATAGCCAGCCGATAGCACGGGCGGCCCCCACGCGTAGAACGCGCCTAAATGGAGACCAACCACATCCGTCCATTCGAGGAGGAGGGGGTAAATTGCAAGACCCGCACCCGCGGCGAGGAGGAGTTTTTCGATCAGGGTTCGGTTTATCCAACCAGGCCAAAGTGCGCTTAAGAGCGCCCATCCGGGGAGGGCGTACACCACACCAAACAGGATAACCATCCCTGCCCATGTCCCTACAAGCTTGATCAGGCCCCAGGCCACCCAGAACGGATCATACGTCAGACCAAAAGCCAGTTGTGCGTCGGGAAGGGCACCGTCTTGGTAGGCGGAACCGTTCAGGTAGGTGGCTCCGGGGGCGGCGCGGAGGGTGATTGGGGTAGAACAATCCGTTTCGAGTGAAATTCGATAATCCTCTTGAGCCGAAGCAATGCGCGCCTCAAACGGCAAACGAAGCGTTACCGGAACTGAACTGGGTTCAAGGGTAATTTCATCAATGGATAACCGATGCGCCTTATCAGGTGTAAGCAAATAACTAATCGCACATGAGGTGTTCGCCCGGATTGTGATCTCGAACCCGTTCAATCCGTCATAACTCGCGACAAAAGTTTGCCCCACAGGATTTTCAGTAGAGAGGGGGATTTTCAGATTAGTCCCCGGCTGCTCCGTTTGGGCGATGGGGGTGCAGGCCGTAAGAAGCGTGAGGGCGAGAAAGAGAAGAAGATGTTTGACCCGAAGCATACTTTACGACTTCCGATGAGTCTCCCCCTCCACTTCCATTTTCCGCACCCGGTAAACCAACTCTTCGAGCATCCGTCGGTTGAAACTGATGAGGTCAGCGAGCAGGCCAATGAGAAGCACTTGAAAGCCGACGATGAGCAAAATCGCCGCCAAAATGAGGGATTGGATGTGGCCCTCTCCGGGTTGACCGATGAGGATGAAATAGACATACCGCAAGCCCAAGAGCATGCCGACGAATGACATCAGCGAGCCAATGGCGGTAAAAACGCGGAGAGGACGGTACATGGTGTAGGCGCGTAAAATGGTGCCGGATGAATTAGCAAGATAATCAGGAATCCCGCGCATGAGACGGGAGGGGCGAGTGGGCGCGTTTGTGCGAATGGGGATGTGTTGGACGCGCATCCGGCTGACCCCAGCCTGGATGATGGTTTCGAGGGTATAGGAATACTGCGTGAGAACGATGGTGCGGAGAGCCATTTCCCTTGAGAGGGCGCGGAATCCGCTGGTGGCATCGGGGACGTTGAGGGTGGCGGCCTGCCCAATCACCCAACTGCCCAGTTGTTGGAGTTTGCGTTTGAGGGGGGAAAATTCCGCGTGCGTGCCCACGCCCCGGTCGCCGATGACGAGGTCGGCCTCGCCCGTGAGGATGGGGGCGATCAGTTTTTCGATGTCGCCTGCATGGTACTGGTTGTCGGCGTCCGTGTTGACGATAATGTCCGCACCTGCTTTCAGGCTTGCTTCCAAACCAGAAGTGAACGCCCGCGCCAGGCCTTTGATCGGGACGGGGATGATGTGGTGGACGCCATGCGCCCGCGCCACGTCCGCGGTGCCGTCGGTGCTGGCGTTGTCCATAATCAGGTATTCGATCACGTCCACACCGGGGAGAGCACGCGGGAGCGCGGCGAGGGTGACGGGAAGCGTTTCCGCTTCGTTGTGACAGGGGATTTGGATGATGAGTTTCAAGATTATCGAAAAATGACAGGGACAAAAAGCTGGTAACTATTCACTACTAACGTATACCTCACCGCGGCCCCAACCACCTCACTCATCGGATGATAAAGCCGGAGATAATACGTACCCGAAGCGCTCGGCTGGTAAATCATCAATGTGGACAGGCCAAACGAGGCCGTGCCCGTGGCAGGTTGACCGTTGGGGTCTTGAGGATACACCTGTTCAAGGAGGGTCGTGCCGTCTTCGGCATAGATTTCGATCACTACGGCAGCACTCGGATCAATGGGCGAAGTGGTGATGAAATACGGCTTTCCGACCTCCAATGTCACCTGCGCCCAATCTTCGTCTGCAAGGTTGCAGAAATTGTGCGTTTGACTGCTGGCGTACACACTGGCTGTGCCTGCGGCATTATCGCCCATTTCCCCTTCCCATTCGTCCGGTTCATCGCACGGTTCCAAAAACGTTGTAGTGAGATTTGTCCCGTTGTTGTACGGCTCCAGATTTCCGGCTTCATCCACCGCCCGCACTCGGAACCCATACAGCGTTCCCAACTCGCCAATCACCCACATCTGCCGCGTGGCAGAAATGACGTTCATTTGATAATCCGTCCATGCCCCATTGTTGATCTGCCACTGAATATCAAACTCTCGGATCGGGGCGATGTTATCGGTACTACTCCATTCAATCAACATCGCGGATGTGTCCAACACAGGCGGGAGGGCAACCACCGTTGTTTGTGGGGGAACACGGTCAAGCGCGAGATTCCACGCGGCGAGCATGGAGATGTTCCCCGCGCGATCCACCGCCCGCGCGACCAAAGCCATGCCTAACTGGTCCGCGAGGGGTGTCGTGTCCCAACCTCCGGGCAAACTCCAACCGTCTGTCCCGTCTGTGTCCGTCCCTAATAGCGTCCAACTCCCGTTCGCCCAATCGCCCGCATGGAAGTAGAAATCCACCCGCTCGATCCCTGTGCCCACGTCCGAGGCTGACACCGTGACCGGGATCACCGTGTCGGCCTGGACGAAGAAGTTGGTGGACGGTGATCCCACAGGGGACAGGTTACTGAGAGTGGGCGCGTCGGGGTCGAGGGACAGGGTCATCGTGTAAAAGTGGTTCGTCCCACCCGCACCAGGGTGATCCCACGCGCGGAGTTTGAGGAAGTAGGTACCATCCCAGGGCAGGGTAAGATTGAGGAGTGAGTCCGTGAGGGTGAAGGGCACTTCGTCATCGTTTTCGGCAACGACGGAGGTGCCATCGTCCGCGAGTAAATAGAGGTAGGAATCGAGGCTGGAGCCAACGGTTTGTGCGTCCACATTGACACCGATGTGATCCCCCGCGCTGCCCGTGAACGAGAAGACATCTTCATCCCCCGCGGGGCAGATGACGCCAGAGACCGCGTCCCCGTAGGTAAGCGTACCACTTTCGTCGGGGGCACAGGTGGGCGGGGTGAGGTCGGCGACTTGCAGGTCGTCAATCAACCAGCCGCGGAACCCGTTGTACCGGGCGTCAAGGGTCTCGAAGTGGAAGCGGATGCGGATGGTTTGCCCGACGTAGGGGGCGAGGTCAATGAAGGGGCTTTGCACCCACGTACTGGCGGGGTCGCCCGTCATTTGATAAGTGTTGGTAAATGGGCCGCCGTCGGCGGAAATCTGCACCCAACGTTGGTCCCAATGTGTGCCGGGTTCGGCGACGTACCACGAGTAAAAACGCAGATAGGGTGTGCCGGTGCCGGGGATGGGAATGGGTGGGGAGGTCAGGTCGCCTGCGTTGGGTGCGCCAGTGTCGTAGGAACCGGTGTCAAAATCGCCCGTGCCGTACCACGCGGTGAACGTGCCGCCATGCGCGGCAGGGGCATGATCGAGCAGGTTCCACTGCCCGTTCATCTGCCAGTCCGAGACGTTTTCAAACCCGGTCGTGTAGGGATAGGTGACAGAAGCGGGAGGCGCGGGGGCGGGGGCGACCGTGAAGGTGTTGGCCGCGCCCCACCCGGACATGACACCGTTCGCGTTGCGGGCGCGCACCTGCCAGTTGTACAACCCTGGCGCGAGTGAGCCGAGATGCAAAATGGATTCAGCCTGCCACGCAGAGGTGATGATCGGATTGCCCTCGCGCGCGTACTGGACCTGAAATTCTGCCGCGCCGCCGCCGTCATCCCACACAAGGGAGACCGAGGCTCCGCCGGGGAACGCGTCCCCCAACGGCCACGCGAGCACGGGCGGGTTGGGAACTTCCGTCTTGGCCGCAACCACGGCGACCATGATTTCTTCCGTACCGCTCCAGTTGTCGGCGAGGTTGGGGTCGGAGGCGTAGAAGGTTTCGGCGCGGCCCCGGAGAAGGAGTTCCCGGTAGAGGGTCACCCGCGCGGCGTTGCCCGCCAGGATCGAGGCTACCGGGCCACCCGCGGAAACGGGGGAAAAATTGTTGGGGAGCGGAAAGGTGCTGAGGCCAGTCACTGTGGTGGTGATCAGATGCACGCCAGGGTTCAGCGTCACGCATTCGCCTGCGTAATTGGGTTCGGTGAAGAGAGCGATCTGATCTGCGGCGGGGGTGCAGGCGGGCGGGGGTGGGGTGCAGGTAGAATTTTTGAGGACGTGGCGCAGGCCGAGGAGGTCGGAGAGGTTGCCGTCTTCGTCTTCGACATGGAGGGCGAGGCTGACCGGGCCGTTGGGAACGTTTGCCGCGCACCAGTCCCAGGTGTAGGAGATGGTGTCGGTGAGGGTGAAGGTGGTGAAGAGGGGGCCGACCTGCACCCAGGTGTTGTTGACGTTGGCTTGAAAATAGGCGGTGTCCACGCCGCTGCCTTCGTCCAGCGCCCAGCCGGTGAGGGCGACGGCGGTTTGGGTGATGGTTGCGCCGAAGGTGGGGGCGGTGAGGCTGCCGGTGGGGGCCGTGAAGTCGGCGACGATGGTGTTTTGAGAGGTGTAGTTCCAGCGTCCGGTGCAGGGGGCGGGGGTGCAGGCGGGGTCGCTGGCCTCGGGGGGGGTGCGAGGGCGTCCGCTGTTGATGTCTACGTCGTCGAAGGTGATGTCGAGGGCAGTGCCCCAGTAGTAGTTGGGGTTGGTGTGGACTTGGAAATGGAGGTGGTGGCCGGTGGAACAGCCGGTGTCGTCGGCGTTGCCGATGAATTGGCCTTGCAGGACGGGGGTGCCGATGGTGCGGAGGTTTTCGGGGATGCTGTCGTAAGCGAGGTGGAGGTAGAGTTGGTAGGTGGTGGGCGTGGTGGTGGGGTCTTCGAGGATGAGGTAGTTGGAGTGGGCGCAGGAGCCGTCATCGAAGCCGTTGGGGTAGGTCCATTCAAACATGTGGACGATCCCGCCTTTGGAGGCGTAGAGGGGGAACATGGTGCCGTCGCCGAAGTCAAAGGCGTAGTAGCCGGTGCCGCCGTGGGTGATGGAGCGGGTGAGGATTTTGGTGAGGCCTCCTGCCCAGGGGAGGAGGTAGCCGTCGAGGGCGGTGGTGGGGGTCTCAGCCTGGACTGTGTGGTATCGGGTAAGCCAGAGGGCTTTATTGCCTTCGGGCATCAGGTCGGGGGGGAGGGCGGTGAGGGCGTCGGCCCAGGCGGGGTCGGCCTGGAGGATGATGTGCCATCGCGCCCCGTCATCGTGGGCGACGACGAGGCCGGGTTCGGTCGGGACGAGTTGACCGGTAGCGGGGTCGTAGAGGTCGAGCCAGAGGACGGCCCAGGTGCCGGTGCGGTCGAATTGGGTGTGGTTGATTTTTACGTCGTAGAGGAGGAAGGCGAGGACGTCGTCGCGGATTTCGGCGATGGCAGTTTGGAGAGCGTCTTCGAGGGCGGGGGGAGTGTTGGGGGGGAGAGGGGCAGATGAGGAGGTGAAAAGGAAAAAAGGTGAAAAGGAGAGGGAAAGGAGGAGGAGAAGCAGGGGGAGGAGACGTTTCATGGGAGGAGACAATTCGATTCGGGGCGAGTTGGATGAGGGGGATTATACCCTTGCTTGGGGGGAAACGAAAACGTGGGCAGGAGGGCCTGCCCACGTTTTCAACGGGAAAGAGAGATGGGATTAGCGCATGACTGTGGGGATGAAGATGATGTTCCCGGCGAGCACAGCATTTGCGAGGACGGAGGCTTGTCCCCCCGGATTAGTCACCCAGAGATGGTATGTTCCCGGCGGGAGGTTGGCGGGGATGGTGGCCTGGAGGGTGTGTTCGTCGAGCCACTGAACGTTTTGAAGGGGGGTGTCGTTGAGGCGGGCGGTCGCGCCTTCGAGGAAGTTTTCGCCGGTGATGGTGATTAAGGTGGGAACGTTGAGGAGGGTGAGATGAGTTACGTCTACGCTGGTGGGAACGGGGGTGAGCCAGGAAGAGACAGTGATGTCATCAAGGTAAACATAGGAAAACCCATATGCAGGGTCATAAGTTGTCTGGAAAGTAAATGTAACAGTTTGACTAAGCCAGGGAGACAGATCAATCCAGGTATGCGTCCAATCTTCAATACTCACGTTATTGGAATACACCACGGTTTGGTTAATCCTTACTTCAAATGCAGGTGAAGACATCCAATTTACGGGCGTCTTTTGTTGATACACAAAAGATAGGGTTGGTTTATGTAGGGTATTCTGATCCAGGTTTATTACTTGAGATAAGGATGCTTTTGCGGGTTGGGATGGATCCAATTCCGCATAGTATATATCGGGCTCAGTGTTATAAAAATTTAGCATCATGCCCCAAACGGTTTGTATTTTGCCATTTGAATCAGTCCATATATCAAGGTTACGAATCACATAAGCAGAGCCGGAATGGGTCAAAAGGACAGGGGGAGACCAGGTTCCATCTGGAAAGCGTTGTCTGTATAAATTAAGATGTTCAAACCCCGATCGATACGAATCTTCTCCCCAGGCAAAATGAAGGATGCCATTCGAATCCAACACCAGGTCTAGTAAATAGCTAAAGTTGCCTGTGGTGGTGACTTGCTCGGCAGGCGACGCATTTCCATCCGCATCTAATTCAACAAGGTATGAATTATTATAGGGAGTATTATCATTTTCCTCGCCCTCAAAGAAAATAAAGATTCCTCCGGCTGGATTGGGTTGAGCAAGTAAATATGAGCCTCGAATATCTTCATTGGTTTGAACTGCTCCCCAACTGCCTCCCGCAGGTTTGGTGATGAAATACAAAAAGGTACTCATCCAGGCTACATATATCTGATCGTTGTTATCAATCGCCATGCCCAAAAAACCGCTTGCACTACTTAATTCAAGCGAGGGGGTCCAGTTCCCGTCTTGAGGTTTATATAAATAAAATTTGCCATGATTTCCTGTGGCCCACGTAACATGAAGTCCCCCCATACTATCCATAACCATGCGGGCTGTGTCGAAATAGTACCAATTGTTTGTGTTTTGGTCGAGCACAAGCGGTGTTGACCAGGTTCCGCCTAATGGCTTATAGGCATATTTCAATTCACCCAAGCCATACGCACCTGAATACGGGTAAACACTTTCTATCCATACGAGGTGGAGCGTTCCATCCAGGTCAACCACCAAGTTTGGGGCATAAGCCTCGTTTGGATGAGGCGTAGAAGAGACAAGTATTGGTGAAGTCCAGGGTAATCCTGGGGCTTTAGAGCTATAAAAAATATCAACCACATTTGGTGACGGATCCCCTGGGATGTCGGTTTTATCGCACCAAATCGCATGGAGGATATTGTCCGGTGTACGGACAATGCGCGGCTCGGTTGAGCTTTGCTCGGTGTTTGAAATGTTATGGCCTTTTCCTGATAAAGCAGGTTGCCCAAGCCGGACCGAAGCTTCACCAAGATGAAAATTTTCGGCCGTTTGGGTTGTAGATAATAAACCCGTTACACCCCAAGAGGCTAGGCCATTTGTTTCAAAATCCCCATTCGAGATTTGATTATCCTCAGGGGAAAGGGTCCAGAAGTAATTAATATTTTGATTCCCTACCAAGTTTGTCGGAAGGGCAGAGGCAAATCCAGGTTCATGGACTTCAATCGTTGAGGCAGGAGCAGCGTGATAGCGAATAAAATCCCCACTTATGCTTGCTAAGTCATTATTTAAGGCTTGAGGGGAAACATTTACAGTAGGAGCGGGAAGGTTTATTCCCCGATTATCAAAAACCTGCCCTTTCAAATACCAACTGTACAAAGTTGTAAAGGTATCGCCATTACCTTCTGGCCAAGATTCTAAATTTTCCGCGTTATCTATAGCCTGACTGCGAAAATATATCGTCGTTCCAGGATCACCTATAAAATTCCAACTCCCCGGTTGAAAATCCGTTAACCAGTTCATCCAGCTTCCCGAAGAGCCAAGGCGCGTTTGCACATCTATATTCCAAAGGCCAGATACGCCAACATCACTGCCAAACCAATTCACTGTAAACCCATCTGCTGGCGAGTACCTGGGTAAAGATAAAACCTGAGAAATGGGCGCGAATGGGTCCAGACTTTGAGCATCATAATTTAAGGTTATATCATAAGGGCCGCCCGTATCAATCACATAGGAATATTCCCCATTAAACGACAAAATAGACAAAGCGGTCCCGTTGAAATAAAGCTGGTTATTATAGACCGAGTAGGATACATAATTTTGTAACAGTTTTTGAGCATCTATCAACCAGCTATTCATCCAGATGTCATACAAATATCCTCCCGAGGGCGAAACCTGCATCAAATCCGTCCCATCTGGGCGAATCAAAGCTATTTCGTTCCACCCATCTCCTGTAAAATCTCCATCCCAGGCCAACCACGCCCCGTCAGGAGACCAGGTCAAATGTTGAGCATACGGAAACCACGGAGAAATGGGGTGAGCATTCGTCCCATCCGCATTCATCACCCAAACCGCCGCCCCATAATCTGTTACTTGCAACCAGCCAATTTGACTCCCATCCGGTGAAAGTGTCGGATAAATATCCGAATTCGGAAAATTCGTCAGTCTCGTCTGACCGCTACCGTCTGCATTCATGAGGTAAATTTCCGCGTTTTCGTCTCGAGCACTAACGAAAACAATTTTGTTTCCATCGGCTGACCATTGAGGCTGGCTATCCACCGCTTCCGTAAACGTTAAACGCGTAGGAGTTTCCCCATTTGGCCCCATCGTATAAATTTCATAGTTATCATCCCGATAAGAAACAAAGACGATTTTCGTGGCCCCACGATTGAAATGAGGATAAATGTCCGGGCCGGAGGTAAAGGTAAGTTGCGTTTTGGGGAAAGGATAATGGTAAGGATCATAACCATTCCCTTTAAAAATTTCCCAACTCCCGCTTATATATTTTTGCATCACAATACCTGTCCACTCGCTCGCGGTTTCAGGCGCGCTTGGAGCCAAATTCTCCAGCGGGGTGGATGTTTCTTGTGCTTGCAAAAAGATTGCTTCATCCCCCACCCACGCGGGATAACTGGCCCGCTTCGCCGCCAACGCCTCCGCGACGAGCGCGTCAGGAACAGGTGTTGGCGCAGGCGTTTCCGCTGCACCCGAACGAATCGGGATCAGAATAATCACCATTAACAAACCCAACAGGATCAACAACATTTTTTTCATTTCAGCCTCCAAAAATCTTCAATTTTGAGAAATGGTGAGGTCAACGACACTCTCCCACCTGGAGAAAATTTACCGCCCAGGTGTTCAAATTATCTCCCCATGCTAATTTTTCAACAAGAGAAAGATTAATATCAAAAATTTCATCGGGGAACTTAAAGAGAAAAACGCGGGTTATGAACCCGCGTTTCGCAAATATTTCGCATCACACATTCAACACAGGCACACCCTCCTCACCCTGCCCCTGCACAACCCGCCACAACTCCACCCCCAACGGGATTAACGCCAGCACCCAAAACGTGTACGCCACCCCCTGCAAAACCCCAAACGCGCCGGGTACAAAAATCGAAACCCACAAAAACACGCCTCCCAAATGCACCGTCACCAGACTGAACCAACTCCCGCCCAACCGCGCCTCATCCGGCTTGAAATACAAACGGAAAAAGTACGGCACTATCGCCATCCCAAACTGCAACACCCACCCGTAAATCAACGCTTGCGGCGCATTTTGCTCAATCGTCACCGTCGGAAACCCAGGCACCTTCAAAATAATCATCGGCGCCATCATGATCGGGACAATAATCCACACATACGCCGTTACCAGTTGCCAGATCCCCGGCGTCCATGCGCGGCGGTCACCCAGCAGGGGTTTCACCATGTTTGCCACCAGCCAAAACGTAGCTGATAGATGCAGGACCAATCCTGGGATGGTGAAAGCGAGCAACCCCGTCCACGGCCCAAGGATCAACCCCAACGCCCCAATCGTCATCATCCAATAAATCGGCGTCACCGAACGGGGCCACGCCAGGGAACGCCCTGTAAATTTCGGATACAAATCCACCATCCACCCGGCAAACACCAGCGACATCAGCCCCCAGTTATTCGCGTGGATATGCGCCTCAATCGGCGACTTGATCCCCAAAAGATTGCTCCACCCCAAATAAATCCCCGTCCCGATGATGATCCCGACCAGAAAATACGCCACCCCCGTCACGTAAAATTTGCGCCCAAGGTGGGGATCACCCCCCTCCGCACTCGCGCGGGCCGCCCCGCCGCGCATCTGGGATAACTGCACCGTCAACAACGTCGCCGCGGCGAAGATCAACGTCCCGCCCGCGAAAATCACATAGATATTCAAAATTGGCATCCCCAGCAACAACACCGGAATCCCCGCGTTGAGCAGCAGCCAGATATCCCAACGAAACTTCGGCTGGGCCTGACGCGTGCGCGCCGCCACCAACCAGGGCAGCACGGCAAACACCGCCTGCGTCACGATCCCCAGCGTGATGAAATGTACGCGCAACCAACGCACCCCGTTCATCACGGGAAACAGGTTGTAATTGATCAGCGCAATGTCAAACGCCTGAAAGATCGCCAAAACGACATAGACAAGAATGGTTAAAAAATAAGGGTTCATCATCAATAGCTCCTTTCGTAATCCCGGAAAATTCCAGGTTCGTCAAGGATACTCCCCATGCAAATGAATTTCTACGACTTTTGTCGGATTTCAGGAACTTTTCAATTTTCCTCCGCCCTCCGCTTCAACCCATCCACATCCACCAACCGAATCGTCTGTCTCGTCACCTCGATCAACTCTTCCTCCCCCAACTTCCGCAGGGCGCGGTTAAGCACATCGGGCACGGTTCCCAAACGGGCCGCCATCTCCGCCTGCG
>JACKAX010000019.1 GCA_020634875.1 Anaerolineales bacterium
AAGATCGGGGTGAACTCAAAGGGTTTGGCCCCGCTGGGATCCATATTACATGCGAAGAAGAAAACGCCCGCCACCCGCGCGGGGTTCTTGTCCCCCAAAATCAAGGCCACGCACGCGCCATCGCTCCACCCGACTAACCCGGCCCTTTCAACCCCCAAAGCATCCATCACCGCGAGTACATCGGTACCCATGCGGTCATACGTGTACGGATGTTCATCGCGGGTGCTGCGTCCGTGCCCCCGGCTGTCCATCACAATGGCCCGATATCCGTTTTCCACGAGGAAGGGAACTTGTTTGCCCCAGTTACCGCTGTGCCCTAACCCGCCATGCAACAGAATGACAGGTTCCCCCTTGCCAAAGGCCGCATACCAGATTTTGGCCCCGTCATTTTCAACGTAGCCTTGCGAAAGCGCATCGTCAGGCAGGGCAACCCCTTCAGTTTCAAATTGGGCGAGGTCATCGTCATGAGAAATGATGTTTTGCATTTGTATTATCCTCCTGCCATGGCCCCGACGATGCGAAAGGGTTCCGTCCCGTTCACCACCGGGTCAGGGAGAAGGCTGTCGGCGGGTTCGTGCGACAGGTCTTCGCCGCACGCAAAAAAGCGGATGAAATCCCGCCGCTTGAGGGTGACATGGTCGCGGATGGTGCCCCGAAGCATGGGGTACCGGGTTTCGAGGGCATCCAATACCGCGCGTTGGGTGACTGGCCTTTCAATTTCAAGTTCCACCTCCCGGTCCACTTTTGCCAGGGTCCGTAAATGGGTGGGAATTACAACACGGATCATCAGTGTCTCCTTTTAAAACGAACGGTGTTCCTTCAATCGGCTCTTTGTATCATCAAAGGCTGACAAGGAACGCCGTTCGACAACTTATGGGATGACTTGTACTTCGACCGACAATACCGCGGGCAGATCGTGGACAATCGCTTGCCAGTGGTCACCGGAGTCGGCGGAGACGTATACCTGCCCGCCCGTGGTGCCAAAGTAGATGCCGCAGGAGGGGAGGGTATCCACCGCCATGGCACTACGGAGGATGTTGACGTAGCAATCTTGTTGGGGCAGGCCGTCCGTGAGGGCTTCCCATTCATCGCCGCCCGCCCGACTGCGGTAGACGCGGAGTTTGCCTTCGGGGGGGTAGTGATAGGCATCGGAGAGGATCGGGATCACGTACACCGTTTCGGGTTCGTGGGCGTGGACGGCGATGGGGAAGCCGAAATCGCTGGGGAGGTTGCCGCTGATTTCGTGCCACATATCGCCCGCATCGTCGCTCCGCATCACATCCCAGTGCTTTTGCATGAACAAAACGCCGGGGCGGGTAGGGTGCATCGCGAGGTTGTGGACACAGTGCCCGACTTCGGCTTCCGCGTCGGGGAGTTCAAAGGGGGAGTTCAGGCCTTTGTTGATCGGTTTCCAGGTTTCGCCGCCATCGTCGGTGCGGAATGCGCCCGCGGCAGAAATGGCAACGTAAAGGCGTTTGGGGTTGGTGGGGTCTTGGAGGATGGTGTGCAGGCACATGCCGCCCGCACCCGGTTGCCAGAGATGCCCTTTGGCTTCTCGCAGGCCAGACATTTCGTGCCAGGTGCGCCCGCCGTCGGTGGTGCGGAAGAGGGCGGCATCTTCGACACCCGCGTAAACGGTGTCGGGGTCGGTGAGAGAGGGGTCGAGGTACCAGACGCGTTTGAATTCCCAGGGGTGTTGGGAGCCGTCATAAAACTGGTGGGTGGTCAGGGCTGCGCCGGTCTCGGGCGAGGTGTCATAGACGAACTTGTTGCTTTCGCCTTTGGGGAACCCTTCGGGGGATGATTTTGGCTCTTCAGGGTTAGAACCGGGTTGTTCCCAGGTTTTGCCGCCATCGTCCGACCGTTGGATGATTTGCCCGAACCATCCGCTGGACTGAGAGACGTAGATGCGGTTGGGGTTGGCGGGGGAGCCTTTGAGATGGTAAATCTCCCAACCCGCGAAGTGGGGGCCGCTGACCTCCCAATTTTCACGTTTGTCATCCGAGGTGAGGATGAACGCGCCTTTACGCGTGCCGACTAAGACTCTTACTGTGCTCATAGCTTGCTCCTTTTGGGGGGACGCAGATTTTGAAGATTTCGCAGATTCTAAGCAAATGCAGAGTCTACGAAAATCAGTGGAATTTGCGTACTATTGATTGGCGGCCTTTTTCCGGTTTTTGGCCGCGCCGATTTCGACGATTGTGTTGATTAAATTTAAGGGGATGGGTTGGCTGAAGGGGAAAATGAGGGCACCCTTTTCTGTTCGATAGGGGGAGATTTCGTCCTTTAGCAAATCCAATATCTCGGAGGGAATTCCATAGACGGCGATGTGGTTTTTCCATCCTGCAAAGTAAATCAACCGCCCATTGAGGGTGAAGGTGGGCATGTTGTAGCTGATTTTTTCTTCGGCATCGGGGGCCGCGGTTTGGATGGTAGCGCGGAGGGCGGTAAGGACTTGTTGCCGGTCAGGGGGGAAGGAGGCGATGTAGGCGTCTATGGAGAGAAAGGGAGTTTTAGAGGTTTCCATGGGAAAATTTCACAATGTTTGTTCTTATCAAATTCGTTTAGAGCGCATCCCTTTGAGGTGTTTTACGGATGTGCTCAGGCACAATTCTTCGTACTCATTGGAGCCGATAGGATAAATGGCAACCTTGCCTTGTTCGTTGCTGTGAACGCCCCATCCGTAGCGTTTGGTCAAAGGAGATGACCGCAAACAGGGTTGGCCTTTCGAGAAGAATTTTTCTCTTTCAATCTCAAGGTCTGTATCTTCAATTTGATTCTTTTGGGCAAAGGTGGCAAAGATGACATCATCCGATGTGTATTTGTATGGGTTGTTGCCGATAAGCTCATAATGGTAGACTGCTATCGTTTTCTCACCATTTTTCAACGGCGGTATTTCGGCCTTTTCAACAGGACAATCTTCGGCAACTTCGATGAAGGTTTCAAGATAGTTGGTGGTGTGCATATTATCGGTTTTCAAGATTCAATTGCGAGGAAACGCCATATTTGTCTGCGCCCCAGGCAAATTTCGGGCTAAAACTATCATTGCCCGTGGGCATGAACAGCTGTCCGCCTTCGAATAACCGGGCATAAGCCTGGTCAAGCTCTTCTTCTGTTTCAAATTGAACAAAAATCGAGAAGGAAGGGGTAAAGGTAAAGGCATGTTCGACGTAGCTGTCAATGCACATGAATTCCTGATTATTCAGGGAGAATAATGCCCTTATTACGCTTCCTTCAGGGCCAGGACCTTCCGAGCCGTAGCGAGAAATGTTGAGGATTTGGGTTTGTGGAAAGATGGATGCATAGAAGTTTATGGCTTCTTCGGCTATTTCGTCGAACATGAGGAAAGGGGTGAATTTTTGCATGAGTTATTTGAGCGTGCAGAGTGCCTGCCGAATTTCACCTAAGTGATAAGCGGTGTGGACAAGGGGCGCAATCGCACCACCCACTTCGTATGCGTTTGCCCAACCCGTTTGATCGGCAATGAGGACTTTAAGCCGGTTATAGCTTTCGTGCAAGTCGAATTTAATGCTTTCCCATTCTTCGGGGGTGACGGCGTTCGTTTCACGCCAAATTTGACCCCAATCTATGTGTTCATTTTGCTGAGTACGTACTGCTTTTTCAAGCACATCCAGATAAAAGGCTGTGTGCTTAACTTGTGCAGCGAGGGTGGCACATTTGCCACCAACGGGAATGGAGGCCTCTTCGGCAGAGACGGTCGCGAGGGTTTCAAACATGGAGGTGCCTTTGTCCAGGTAGATACCTTTTACATCATCAAAGGTTTCTTCCAGGATGCCATAAAGGGCTTGTTTAAAATGTTCGGATTGTATTGTGTTAGACAAGGGGTTTTTCCTGGGATGGGATTGATGAATTATAGAACACGTGTGCTAAAATGTCAATTGTGACCTTCCCTATTTAAATCTGATGAGGGGACACAAAAAATTTCGGTGCGCTAAATTTCTGCGTACAAATCATGATGGTTCTACCGAAAATTAAAAGGGATGGAAATCCGGCACTTTTCCCGCCAAAAACGGGAGAGCCATTATTATTCTGACAGATTGGTGACGATTTTGGCGATGCGGCGCTCGCGGGTTTCTTGCGCTTTTGCGGTTTCAACCTGGCGGACGTGTTCTTTGCGGAAAGTGTAGGAAAGTTTGTCGAAGGCTTCCCGCGTACCGGGTTTAGCTGCGAGGGCTACGGCAAGATCTTCGGGGACCGCCACGGTTCGGGGTTCGAGGTCCAATTCGAGGGTGACTTCAACGATATCCCCAGGTTTGACATTCGCGGCTTCTCGACGCTCTTTACTCAAAGGGATCATGTGTACATCGCCATAGGTGGCTACGGTGGTTTGGTAGGTGAACCCGTTAAGGGTGACTTTGACCGGGGGTTTTTTCCCTTTGCCAAGTTCGGCGATGTTTACAGGGGGAACACTGATGCCAGTGGCGTTGACTTTGTCATCGAGAAGAATAGTAGTGGTGAAGGTGGTTTTCAAAATATTTCTCCAATGTCTGTGGAATTTAATAAACCCAGAGGCGGGGTACATTTATATATTTGAATATGCTACCACAGGTTGTGGCATGAGAAGTGAAAGGATTTAATAGGGGTGAAGGAGGTTAAAACAAAACCCCCTCTGGGGCGAAAGCAAGACCCAGAGGGGGTTTTCGCAAAAAGCAAAATAAGTTCAAGCAGTAATACTTCGGGTTTGACCGTATAGTTGTTCGCGGATGTCCACTAGTTGACGGCGTAAATGGTGGTCTCGTTCGAGTAAGTCGGCGACTTTTTCGCAGGCGTACATGACGGTGGTATGATCCCGTCCGCCCATGGCTTCGCCGATTTGGGGCAAAGAGTAGTTGGCTTCTTCGCGTAGGAGGTACATTGCGACTTGCCGTGAAAGGGCAACTTGGCGGGAGCGGTCCCGGCCTATCATCTGATCTCTAGTAAAACCGAAGGAAACCGCGACGGTTTCGATGATTTGGGTAGGTTCGACTTTTTGTTGGCGGGGGAGTAGATCGCCCAAGGCGGTATTGACGAGTTCGGTGGTCAACGGAACTCCGCGCAAGTCGGAGTAGGCCAGGATACGGGTCAGTGCCCCTTCCAATTCGCGGATGTTCGATTGCATCCGGCGGGCGATAACTTCGAGAATATCGTTAGGAACGGGCCGCCCGCTGCGCTCGGCTTTGAAGCGCAAGATGGCCATGCGGGTCTCGAAGTCTGGGGGTTGGATGTCGGCAGTGAGACCCCACTCGAAGCGGGAGCGAAGGCGTTCTTCGAGGGTGTTCATTGCTTTGGGGGGGCGGTCGGAGGAGAGGACGATTTGTTTATCCTGCCCGTGGAGGGTATTGAAGGTGTGGAAGAATTCTTCTTGCGTGGATTCTTTTCCGGCGATGAATTGGATGTCATCAATGAGTAGGACGTCAGTCTGGCGGTATTTTTCTCGGAAGGATTGGGTAGTATGGTTGCGAATCGCGTTGATTAGATCATTGGTGAATTCTTCGGAAGAGACATAAAGGATGTTGAGGCCTTTGGCGTGGCAGGTGTTCCCAATGGCGTGCAGGAGGTGAGTTTTTCCCAGGCCAACACCGCCATACACGAAGAGAGGGTTATAGGCGCGAGCGGGGTTTTCAGAGACCGCGAGACTGGCGGCGTGGGCAAGACGGTTGTTGGCACCTACAACAAAGTTGTCAAAGGTGTATTTGGGGGCGAGGGTAGGGTTGAGCGGACGTGAAATGCCATTGGCAGAACCAGTTTTTTGGGGTTCTATGGCCTCATCGGAGTCTGAATTTTCCCCTATGTCAGTCTTATGGGGTGTGACGACAAAATTTAAAGGGGTAGTTGCATTGAGAATACCCGCTAAAATGCGGCTAATGGTGCTTGCCAGACGACTTTCAACCCAGTCGCGCGCGTAGGCGTTTTGCAGGCCGATGGTAAATTTACCGTTTTCGGCGCCTAGAAAGCGTGCGTCGCGGACCCAGGTATCATAGGTCGCTTTTGGCATCTCCATTTGTAATTGGCCCAGGGTTGCTTGCCAGGCCTGTTCGGCGTTCATGGTGATGAGCCTCCATTATACGATTACTCCGTGATTGCTCTGTCATGCTTCTCGAAGTTCCCCAGAGAGGATATTGGAAAGGTGGTACATATCCAATATAAAACTAGAGCATTTCTGCAAATCTTATGCAGAAGCCGGAAAATGTGTATTGATTTTGAAAATCAAGTTGGGATTGATGAGAGTAGGTCTTAAACCTACGTGATTATTCTAGCAGGGGAGGCGTAGAACATCAATACGCCAACCCTACGTTTTTCTAAAAACTTCCAACTCTTTAAGACGCGAATTTTTTAACATTCGCGGATGAGGTACGTTTTTTTTATCAAAAGATTAATGGGATTCACATGACCGGAAAATGGAGAAAGGCTCAAATAGTACGCCCCCATATATGGCGTTTTTACGGTAATAAAGGGACTTTTCCCCAGGTTTGGTTTAACGAATGTTAAAATTTTCGAAAATTGTAAAAAGGGGACGGGTTCAATTCGCGTGGCATTTTTTTGGTTTTATCGCTTAATACGGATAAAAGTGTCGTATACATCCTCGATCAGGCCCCCATATTTAGTGGCCTGCCCTGAGCCATTGTAGTATTTAGCGAAAGTAACATAGTCCTTTTTCTGGAGGGCTTCGACTTTGCGATTATCTTTGCCTTTGACAAATTCAAAAAAGGCAATGATCTGTTCACGATCGCCTTTGGAGAATGTGTCGAACATCTCTTGAACGGAGGCGAATCCCACCAGCGAATAGTTGAAGCCCATAATTTGCGGCGCACCCATACTGATTGAGAGTTTGGCAGCAGTGTTGCTTAAAGTACTGGCAAAATTAAAGGCGTCCCACTCCTTGGTTTGTTGCCGTATATGCACATCTTGCCATCCCCCGGATGTCCCTCGGAATTGGTGCCCCAGCCACTTTTGGGTGTTGTCAAAGCGGAAATGCTGGTTGTATTTGGCGGTATTATTTTTGCCCCAATACTCATAAAAAATGTGGTTCTCAAACCGAATCAACATCCGTCCATCGGTGCCAAAGCCACGTCCCCCCGATTCGATGGCGAAAACGGCGATTGCCACCCCTGGATCAATGTGTAACTGAGCGGAAAGCCCGGCTAAGATGCCGCCAAAATTATTCCATACTTCAGCAGCAAGCCGGTCCAGGTAAGGAGCGCTGGCAGGGACTGTGATTTTTTGATCTGTGGAGGGTTCCAGGGCGGTAGTCTTCGGATCAAAATCTGAAGTGGGGGGGATAGGGTCGGGTTCTGGCGGCAAAGGACCATCTAGATTGATGAAGTAAGCATTGACGTACCCGGTTTTGCCCTGGTAACGAACTTTAAGCCATCCATTTTGCAAGGAGAGAGCTTCCAACCGAGCGTTGGGGCCGAGCGTTTCAACGATGGGTTTGTCGTTCCCCGGCTCAACGCGGAGACGCACAATGGCTTTGGTGGTACCCATGATGGTTGGCATAAAGAAACTCCTGAAAGGGGAATTAGTAGACTGTAAACTTAGTTTTCGTAAGTTTGCGCGCGTATCAAACTTCAAAAGGCTTTCTCAATAAAACACAAATGAGGTTTGAAAGTGCCCTGAAAATCGGACAATTCCTCACAAGGCTTTAGGGTGAAACGGCAAAAGCCCGGAATTGCATCATAGCCACAAAAAAGTGGCAAAGTTATTGAGGTTGAGATAGGGGTTTGTTGCGTTTATTATATATTAATCGGAATGAAAGCGTCAAATTATTACGGTTTTATACATGCTATAATGAGCCTCACATGAGTGAAAAAATTCCCTTACACGTTTTACATTTGGAAAATAATGTAGATGATTCTGAACTTGTGCAGACGGTTTTATGTCGAGCTGGTTTTTCCCCAGAATGGGTTCGAGTGGATACGCAGGAGGCTTTTCTAGCCCATTTGGAGCCATCTCTAGATGTCATTATCGCTGATCATGATTTGCCGCATTTTTCCGGTCTGGAAGCACTTGAACTGCTTCATACAAGGGAATTAGACATTCCTTTTATCATTTTATCGGGTGTTTTGGACGAAAAGACAGCTGTAGATTACATTAAGCGCGGGGCTTTTGATTATTTGACCAAAGAACGTTTAGGCCGGTTAGACCGTGTAATAAAGCAAGCATTAGAGAAACGCAAACTCCACCAAACCCAAAAACAATCGCAAGTCGAACTCGCTCGCCGTTTGGAAGAAAGTGAGGCAATGGCAATCATTTCACAGGCGTTGAGCGAAACGCTTGAACTCGACAAAACTTTACAACTGATTGTCGAATCTGCATTGCGAATTTTGCCGAAAGTTGAACGCGCGGTGATCCACTTGCTAGATGAGGCGCAAAACGCCTTACGCGTCGCGGCGATTTCTGGCTTAGAAGAACTGGCACGCCCTGATTTCACGATGCGGCCTGGGGAAGGAATTGCTGGTTTAGTCGTTACTACCGGTGAGGTTATTCATGTTCGGGATACAGAGAAAGATTCCCGTTTTATGCGACGAGGGCCAGCTACCCACTTGCGCTCTCTGATGGTGGCTCCGGTGCAGAGTGGTGGGCAGCGTATTGGGACAATTAGTGTTCTGAGCGCCACCCCCCATGCTTTTTCCGATGCGGATGAGCGCCTGTTGGGAACATTGGCCTCGCAAGCCTCGGTCGCACTAGAAAAGGCCAGGCTGTTCTCTGAAACGCATAACCAATTGGTCGAACTCACGGTTCTCCATCAAGATTTAAAAGAAAGGGAAAAATTCCTGATTCTCCTGCAACAAATTACCCGCGTAGCCTTGGGAATTCCCGATTTTTACGCCATGCTTCAGGAATTAGCGGAGCGTTTGAACGAATTATTCCAGGCAGATGGCTGTTACATCACTTTATGGGATGAAGGCACCCAAACGACCCAGCCTGCTGCTGCCACTGCCCACATGCGCCAGATGTTTTTGGCACTTCCTTCGATGGCAAATGAACCAACTTTAACAGCTGAAGTGATGAAAACAGGACGGGCTCTTGTCAGCGATAGAACCCTGCAAAATGGCACCACATTCTTGTTTTCACAGATAATGCCTTCCTATACTGTTTTGGGCTTGCCTTTTATTGCCGGGGAAGAAAAGCTAGGGGCCGCCCTGATCGTATTCCAGAAGGTCCATACCTTTACAGAGAGCGAAATCGCCCGTGGCGAACAAGCTGCCGGACAGATTGCCCTGGCAATCGCCAAAGCCCGTTCCCTCGATGCTGAACGCGAACAACGAAAACTCGCTGAAGAATTGCGTCAGCAAGAGCAGGCAACTCGCGCTCGCCTGATACAACACGAAAAGCTCGCTGCGATTGGGCGTTTGACGGCTTCTGTTGCTCACGAATTAAACAACCCCCTTCAGGCAATCCAAAATGCCTTATATCTCGTTTCACTGGAAGATACCCTCAGCCATCAAGCACGGGAAGATTTGCGGGTAGCCCTCAATGAGGCGGATCGGATGGCCGGCTTGATAGGCAGGCTGCGCGAGACTTACCGCCCACGCACTGGGCAAGAGTATGAGCAAGTCTTGCTTAACGATATTGTCGAGGACGTTCACAAACTCATTGAGACTCACATGCGTCATAACCGCGTAACCTTTCATTTCAAGCTAGAGAAAGCCTTGTTCCCAGTGACAGCCTTAGCAGATCAGGTTAAGCAAGTGATTTTGAACTTATGTTTGAATGCAATTGAAGCAATGCCCGATGGTGGACACTTAACCGTCTCGACTTGTAACCGGCCTGACGATAAAGGGAGCAAAGGCATTCAATTGTTCGTCGAAGATACTGGCACTGGAATTGAGGCGGAAAATATCTCTAACATCTTTGAACCCTTTTTTACTACGAAACATAGCGGAACTGGATTAGGTTTGGCGATTACCTATGAAATTGTCCAGCGCCACCAGGGAAGGATTGAGGTAGAAAGTGAATTAGGAAAAGGGTCTACCTTTAAGATATGGTTTCCTTGTTGAATGGTAACGTCCTGATTATTGATGATGAGCCGAGTTTACGGCATACCCTCACGCGCCTCATGCAAGCGGCTGGGTATCAGGTAACTGCCGTTGAAGACGGTCAAGAAGCCCTGACCGTATTAGAAAAACCTGCTTTTGACCTGGTTTTCCTGGATATTCACTTGCCTGGGGTCAATGGGTTGGAAATTTTACGTGCCATTCGCAAGGAATCCCCCCAACTCCCGGTTATTTTACTTACCGGGAATGCCAGCCTGCAATCCGCCTTGGAAGCCCTACGTTTGGGCGCTACGGACTATTTGCTCAAACCGATTGACCCTGAAGTGTTGGTTGCCCGCACACGCATCATCCTGCAAGAACAAGCGCTTGAACGCCGCCGCCGGGAAATTGAAGAACAGATTGCCCTTTTGCAAGCCGAACTCCAAACGCTCAAGGTTCCAGAATACGAAGCTGCCTCACAAGCCACTCTCCCCAATCCAGAAGAACGATTTATCAAACGCGGCCAGTTGATTTTAGATTTGCAAACTCGGCGCGGCACGCTAGGTGCTCAGATCTTATCCATCTCCCCCACTGCCTTCGATTATCTGGTCAGTCTGGCCAATCATTCCCCTGAAGTAGTAGATTATGCCACCTTACTAACCGAAGCACAGGGCTATAACCAGGCTACCCGCCACGAAGCCCAAGAGATAACGAAATGGCACATTCATATGCTTCGGCAAGCGCTAGAGCCTGATCCTGCACGACCCCGTTACATTCTCAATGTACGAGGCGCGGGATATCGGCTCGTTTTTACCTGATATTCTTTTTCGACTCTTTTTTAGATTTTTAGGATGGCCTTTATACCTGCAAACGAATTCTTGCCCACGATCTTCCTGAACCCGGTTGTATCTTCGGGCTGTTTTCTGTTTCCTAAAACAAAGAAATCCCCCCTTCTCCTTCAGCAACATTATACAACCCTAACCAAAACGCCAACCAACCCTAACCAAAACGCCAACCAACCCTAACGTTCAACCCCAAAAATTATTGGATAATGTCAGTATGGAAACACAGGCACATTCTCCAAATGCTCTTCCTCGAATTCTCATCGTTGACGATCACCCCAATACGGCCTCGATGCTGGCTCGGGCGCTTGAAAAAGCCAATTTTAGGCATTCTGTAGAGGTGCTAACCGCGTGTAGTGGAGACGAAGCGCTCACCGTTGGAAAAAAAGGGCCGATTGATGTGCTCATCACGGATTTTATGATGCCTGGTATGAGTGGTTTAAACCTGATTGAGGCATTAAAAACGAACGGGAAACAACCTGGATATACCATCTTGGTGACCGCGTATGATACCCCAGGGTTGGACGAAGTAGCAAAACGTCTCAAGGTGGACCGCTATTTGGTCAAGCCTGTGCGCCCGGAAACCATTCAGGCGATTGTAGCCCAGCACATAGACGGGCAATATCCTACCCAACAAAATACCGATCCCGAACCCCCTACTCCTTTCAAAATCCTCATTGCCGATGATTACCCCGATAACCTGCGTCTGCTGTCTGTGCGCTTGCGGGCCGAAGGGTATACCTTCATCACCGCGGCAGATGGGGTTGAAACCCTCGATAAATTACGGGATGAAATGCCTGACCTGCTGCTGTTAGACATCAACATGCCGCGTAAAGATGGGTTGGAAGTTCTTCAGGAAATGCGTGCTGATCCTGAAATTGCACATATTCCGGTTATCGTAGTATCTGCTGCACGAGTGGGGTCGCACGATGTGCTGGCCGGGTTAAATCTGGGGGCTGATGACTATATTGTTAAACCCTTTGACTGGAACGAGATGGCCGCCCGCGTACGCACAAAATTACGGGTCAAGAAAGTCGAAGATTCTCTCCGCCGCCGCAACCGTGAACTCAGTCTTCTCCCCGAAATTGGGCAGGATTTGAGTGCCCGTATGGATGTGGATGAGCTGGCTAGCATTTTGCTTGAACGTGTAGTTGCGAAACTAGGAGCCTCCAACGGGCATTTGTATATATTCCAACCCGATGGGAATGTCTTTCACAAGACCCACCACAAGATTGACTTGACCCAATGGTCAGAAGAAAGTGCATTGGGCTGGATTGTGACTGAAGGCATTGAAGCAAGGGTAGTTTCGGAACATCGGGCACTTTTGGTTCGTGATACGCAAGCCGAAGAACATTGGCTGAAAACCCCGCTCGAAGGAGCGCGCTCGGCCCTAGCGGTGCCATTTTTGGGCCGGCACAAAGTTTTGGGCGTTCTTACCATCGCACACGACCAACCCAATTATTTCAATCAAGATCAACTTAATTTGGTACAGGCAATTGCCAGCCAAGCCGCGATTGCTATCGAAAATGCGCAACTGTACAGCACTATTCAGCAAGAGCAGAAACGTCTGGAAGCTGTGCTTCACGCGGTTGGGGACGCCATTATGCTGATGGACCCCTATGGACGCTTGCAATTGGTGAACCCCGCGGGAAGCCGCCTTTTTACGGATGTCAACACTCGTCTGGGTTATCCGCTACCACGTGGCAAGGGGTACGACGCCCTGGTCGATCTGCTTACCGAGTCGCACGAGGTAGATGACTCTACGTTGGGTGAAGTCCCTTGGCCGGATGGGCGTACCTTTAGTGTAATGATTACCCCGGTCGAAAATGGGGGGCATGTTTCGGTCTTACATGATGTATCACATTTCAAAGAACTCGAACGCGTGAAGGATGAATTTATTGCCACTGCCTCCCACGATCTGAAAAACCCGATCACTTCGGTGATGGGTTTTAGCGAATTGTTGTCCCGAGTGGGGCCGTTGAATGAACAACAAAACGAATTTCTCCAGCGTATTCGCCAGGCCGCCGGGCAAATGAACGATTTAGTTCTTGGTTTGTTAGAACTGGCCCGGTTGGATGCAGGGATCCCCATTAACCGGGAACCCCTCAGTCTGGCAGATTTGTTGACCAGCGTTACCCAGGAATTTCAACTCAAAGCAACTGAAAAAGCTCAAAAGTTGGAATTACTCCCCCTCGAACAAGGTTTGTTATTGGGGGACCCGCTCCGCCTGCGGCAGGTGCTTCGCAATCTTATTGGGAATGCCCTCAAATACACTCCCTACGAAGGCCAAATTACGGTAGGGGCCGAGGTACAAGAACGATTTGCACAAATATTTGTCCAGGATACCGGCTTAGGGATTCCTGCCAAAGATGTACCTCATATTTTTGACCGTTTCTATCGCGTCCATGATGATGATCGGGTGGATATCGAAGGAAATGGGTTGGGTTTGGCGATTGTGAAAGCTATCGTGGAACAACATGGTGGAAAAATTACTGTGGAAAGTGAACATGGTAAAGGCACATGTTTTGCCTTTACTGTGCCACTCACTCACAGTTTGAATCTGCCTTCTGAATGAATCGCACATTTAACTTTTCTTAAACCATTCTTAAGAAACTATGCTTGATTTCTCTCTCATATATATACACCCTGCACGCTTTTTGGGAACACAAGGATGTTGGTTATGACTAATCGTCTTTCCTCTACTTCCGCCGGACTGACACGGCGCGCTATTTATATATCCCTGATAGCGGCAATTGCGAATCTGATTGCTGCCTTTGAATACTTTTACCTGGCTTCTGAGGAAAATGCGTGGCAACTCTATGTGCTGGCAGGGAATACGCTGGCTCTAGCATTAATAGGCTTCGTAAGTGGCTTTTTAACCCGCCGCGGACGTCTCGAAACCGGGATTTGGCTCCTTTGCCTGGCTGGCGGGGTGGCTTTTGGGGTGGCACCTTTCCTGGTATCAGGGATGGGCGTGGTATATGGGGGGGGGATTGCTCTCTTGATTGTCATGATCGCCTGGCAAACGATGCCCATCCGCGCCGCTCGCCAACTGACGATCTGGGGTCTTGGCGCCGGGATGGTAGGAGTAGGGGCGGACTTGGTTGATTTGCCCAATCGTATTCCAGCTCCCGCGTTGGTAATTTCTGGAATTACGGTTCTAGTGGTAGGCGCTACGATCGCTTTTGGATTTTATAATCTTCGCCAGTTTCAGAATTACAATCTGCGGAGTAAATTAATTATTAGTTTCGTTGGCGTTGTTGTTCTTGCTGTAACAATCGTTGCTTTTGTGACGAACAGATATATCAAAGCACAAATTACCCAACAATTGGGTAGCTCAATTTCCGTTTTAGCGGGTAGTCAGGGTTCAGAAGTGGGTGATTATATTTTAGGGAATTATCACTACTTGGAGACGTTAGCACTTAACCTAGCAATTCATGATAGCCTTTCCGATTTTTCTCAAGCGCCTCCCTTAGATTTCAACATTATTCAACAATTGGATCAACAATGGCGTACTGCAGACGCCGCAAATGACGATACCGATCCCCTGGTGGTGCAGGTTATCGTAAATCCTCTAGCTGATGAACTTCGTAAATTTCGCCAGACCTTCCCAGCGCACGCTGAAGTCTTTCTAACCGACTTGCAAGGCGTAATCATTGCAAGCACAAACCGCACCTCGGATTATTATCAGGCCGATGAAGATTGGTGGCAGGCGGTGTATGAAAATGGGCGAGGGAAACCCTATATAGGCCAGCCAGATTTTGATGCCAGTAGTCAACTTTACGCCATTAATATTGCTGTACCTGTATTCACAGATGATAAGTTTGTAGGGATTCTTCGGACGACATTAGATATTTCTGCATTGGTTAACCTTCTAGATGCCGCAAAGTTTGGCAAAACAGGCGTTGCAGAACTATGGCTTCCAGACAACCGCCTGCTCTCGAAAGTTAGAGGCGGTTTTTTGCCCCTTTCAGATGAAGATGTAGTCCGGTTGAACGCGATTCAAAATAGTTTTGGAAGCTTTTTCTTTGAGGGGGGGACAAGTTTGGTCAGCCAAAGTTTAATTACATCACATAATGTTGAAGACGTAGCTTTTATTGAAGCCTTGGGGTGGCACGTGATTGTGCATGAAGACTTGACCGAAGCTCTGGCTCCTTTGACAACAATTACCCGGGCCACAATCCTAATTTCAATCTTAGTAATGGCGGGCGCTGCGTTGGCCGGATATCAGATGGCACAATTCCTTTCCGCACCGATTGTTCAACTTACCTCTGTGGCTGATGAGGTGCGGGCTGGAAATTTGAATATCGAAGCACCTGTACGGACTGGAGATGAAGTCGGAACCCTGGCTGCCACCTTCAATAATATGACGGCACAAATTCGCACGTTGGTAGATACACTTGAACAACGAGTTGCTGACCGGACACGCGCACTTGCCACCTCCACCGAAGTTAGTCGTCGCCTTTCTACCATCCTTGATCAAAGTCAATTGGTGAAAGAGGTGGTGGAGGAAATCCAACATGCTTTCAATTACTACCACGCCCATATTTATCTGTGGGATGCCAAACGAGAAAATCTCGTGATGGTGGGCGGAACAGGGGAGGCTGGCCGGTTGATGCTCGCGAGTGGGCACTTAATCCCGGCAGAAAGAGGGTTGGTTGGGCGGGCGGCAGAGACTGGTACAGTTGTATTGGTGCCTGACGTTTCCCAAACCATTGGCTGGCTGCCTAACCCGTTACTCCCGGATACCAAAGCAGAAATTGCTGTACCCATTCTGTTGGGAGACACCGTTCTGGGTGTTTTGGATGTTCAGCAAAATCGGGTGGGAGGGCTTGACCAAAACGATGCGGATTTGCTTCTCTCAATTGTCAACCAGGTCGCAATCGCTTTACAAAATGCTCAGGCGTATGCTGCCGCTCAAAAACAGGTGATAAAAGAGGCTCAACGGAGTGAGATTATTCAAAAAATACAAGGCTCCACCTCGGTAGAAGAAGCTTTAAAAATATCTGTCCGTGAATTGGGACATGTTTTGGGCACGGTGACAAAAGTGAAACTGGGCACGTCAGGCGATAATGGACACAAAACCTTTGTCCTAGATGAGAAATAGTATGACGAACAAAAACTTATCTCCAATTGAAACTGAAGAACAACCTTTGGCAGAAAACATCAGCCGCCAGCGTGTATTTTGGGGCACGCTCGTGCTATCCGGGCTTTTAATGCTCATTGCAGGGTATTTCATTACTATTTTATTGAGACAACCTCCCTCGAAGGTGATCTATCTAGGATTAGCCGTCTTTGGGGCGGCACTAGTCACTGTGGTTGCAAGCATGGGCCTTCTCTTTCGCAAACGGCATTTACTGGCCCTACAACTTTTGTTCTTTTTTTTCAATGGCTTTGTCGTTGCGGTCATTGGGCTGTTTCGGAATCGTATTCTCCCCGCCTCGCTTTCAATTTTGGCAATCTCCTCGATCATTATCGGCGCGTTGTTGCCAAAACGGATAAGACGGACCTATTCTTTTGTTGCTTTACTTGCTTTTGCTCTGAGTTGGGGGATTGAGGTCTTCAATCCGGCCTGGCGGATTGAGCTTGCTGCGATATCGCCTGGGCCAGCAGTCGCCCTTATCTTTGGCCTTTTCTTGTTGATTTTTGCTGGTTTTCAGACACGCGTATTAATTGCGCGCAGTTTACGGCTCAGAATCACCCTTTGGGCGGGAGCGATTGTTTTAGTTTTGTCTGTGATTTTGGTGACATATTCAGCCCTTACAGCCCGGCAAACAGCCATCGAGGCGGCGGAAGCGGAAGCCCTTCAACAAGCCGCGGCCAGCGCTGGGGTGGTTCGGGCGAATGCAGAAATCCCGTTAGATATTGCGCGGGCCTTAGCTCAGGCTTTGACCGCAGTAAAAGATCCTGCCTCTGGGCTTTCCATAACGCGTGAGCAAGTGGATGCTATGTTGCGCCAGGTGTTGGTAGAAAACCCAGCTTTTTTAGGTACCTACACTTTATGGGAACCCAACGCCTTTGACGGCCTCGATGATACCTATCGAAATACAGCGAATTCTGATCAAACAGGACGTTTTATTCCTTATTGGATTCACAATGATGACGGAAGTGTGAGTGTAATTCCTCTGGAGCAATATGAAACGCCAGGCATTGGAGATTGGTATCTCCTGCCGCGTCAAAACAAAGTTGAAATGACTTTTGCCCCGCTTATTTACCCCATTAACGGCGTAGACACGGTTATGGCTTCCTTCGTTGTGCCCATTCTCTATGCAGACACCTTCTACGGGATTGCAGGGGTGGATGCGCCGATTTCTTTTGCTCAAGAACTTGTAGATCAGATTGATTTATATGGTGGAACGGCAGATGCTGCTTTGTTTACGTCTTCTGGCACTTTAGTAGGGGTGCGTCATCGTCCTGATCTTGCTAATCAACCGGTCACGCAAATCTATCCAGACTATGCAGATTTTCAAGCACAGATCGAAGCTGGAGAGGTTTTCGTTAGTCGAAGTCCCGATGGTGAGTACCTGCGGGTATTTGCCCCTGTAGATCTTGGGCAAACAGGCAAACATTGGGCGTTTGGCTTAATCATCCCCTTGTCTGTGATCACTGCCGAGGCCACCAACGCGTCCATTGTGCAAGCCACGATTAGTCTGGTCTTAATTATCCTGGCCCTCCTGTTGCTCTGGCTCCTAACTGGTCAGGTGGTTCGCCCCTTGCAAACTTTGACAACCACCGCCAATACCATTGCCACCGGAAACTTGGATCGCCGTGCAGATATCACAAGTCAAGACGAAGTAGGTACGCTAGCCGTTGCGTTCAACTCCATGACTGCACAGTTACAGGAAATTCTCCAAAACCTGGAACAGCGTGTGGCAGACCGGACCAAAGCCCTGGCAACCTCGGCAGAAGTCAGCCGCCGGCTCTCCACTATTTTGGATTTGAGTCAATTACTCAAAGAAGTAGTTGATCAAATTCAACAGGCTTTCCAGTACTACCATGCCCATATTTACCTCTTTGACGAGACGTACACCAGACTTGTTATGGTGGGGGGCACAGGCGAGGCAGGTCGCACGATGTTAGCAAATAAACACGCACTCCCTGCTGGGCGTGGGTTGGTTGGTCGCGCCGGAGAAACCAACCAGGTTGTGTTAGTTCCACTTACCACCGCCGATCCGAATTGGTTACCTAACCCCCTCCTCCCAGAAACAAAAGCTGAATTGGCTGTGCCGATTGCGATAGGAAATCAGGTATTAGGGGTCCTGGATGTTCAGCACAATCTCGAAAACGGGCTTAGACAAGAAGATGCAGACTTGTTGCAAGCGATTGCCAGCCAGGTCGCGATTGCCATTCAAAATGCTCGCTCTTACACCCAAACCCAGCAACGGGCAGAGCGCGAAGCTTTCATTGCACGTGTAGGTCAACAAATTCAAAATGCGACGACAATGGAAGAAGTGTTAAAGGTTGCCCTGAGTGAGCTAGGCCAGACCATTGGGGCCAGCCGAACTGTTGTGCAAATTGGTCAATGGAAGCACAACGGCAACAATGAGAATTACCAGTAATTCATCAGGATAAAGCTAATGAAAGTATCCACCTCTAACCTGACGCGAAGATATGTTGCGGCCTTAAGCTTAGTTGCCTTACTTTCCTGTGTGGCGTTTCTGAGCCTCCGGGCCATTATCGAAAATCAACGTACCAGCGCCGCTGTCGTCAATGTCAGCGGGCGCCAGCGGATGTTAAGTCAACGGATTTCCCGTTATGCACTTTTGTATGTAACCACTGAGAATGCTGTAATCCGTACTCAGTTGTATGAGATCCTCTCTCAGGATACCGATTTATTCGAGGAATCTCATCAGGGGTTGGTGGAGGGGGGAATTGTGGGCGGTTTCCATGGCAGCCCGCAGATCAATCTTCCTGGTGCCCCTTCTCCCGCCGTGCAAGCCATTTATTTTGATGCTCCTCTTAATCTGGATCAACAAGTAAAAACCTACGTGGATGAAATCCGCGCGCTTTTGGCTTCGCCTGAAGAAGACCTGACCCTGGAAAACCCCCACTTGCTTTATATTCTAGAGGCCGCGTCAACCCCGATTATCGACTCGTTAAATCTCGTCGTCGATCAGTACCAAAAAGAAAGCCAGGCTGCCGTTGCCCGCCTACAACTGCTCGAAACTGTCGTATTAGCCATTACCTTGACTACTTTATTGTTGGAAGGCCTATTTATTTTCCGGCCCATGGTGCGGCAGGTTGTCGGAACAACCGAACAATTGCAGACGACGAACGAAAAATTGCGCGAAAACAATCAACTCGCTGAAATCAGACAGCAGGAATTGACCCTGGCTGCCGATGTTGGCAATAGTCTTTCACAAATGCGCTCATTGGATGAACTCCTTTCTAACGCTGTTGAGACCATTCGTACACGATTTAATCTTTACTACACCCAGGTTTATCTTCTTAGCCCAGACGGCAAAACGTTAAACCTCTCTGCAGGAACGGGAACTGTAGGGCAACAATTACTCCAACGCCGCCATCGTCTGCTTGCCAACATTGGTTCAATTAACGGAAGGGCTTTTATCGAAAAGCAACCCATTATTGTAGCGGACACCCAAGCGGCCTCTTTCTTTCTCCCGAACCCACTTTTGCCGGAAACCCGTTCCGAAATGGCGATGCCGTTGATTGTTGGGGAACGTGTTGTGGGCGTGCTGGATATGCAAAGTACGCAACCAGGAGCCTTGAGCGAAAAGGTGCTTCCTGCCCTCCAAGCACTTGCTGGACAATTGGCAATTGCCATTCAAAATGCAGAATTATTTGCCGAAGCCGAAAAAGCTCGCCGGGAGATTGCAGCATATGCTAATCGTTTAACCCAAACGGGTTGGCAAAATTATCTTGATGCCGTTCAAATCCCCGAACGGATTGGGTTTATGTATCAAAATGGCACGGTGACCCAAGCGCCCGACCTGGCTGTCCCGTCTGCCCCCCAAGTCGTCACTCCGATTCAAGTAGTTGAAGCCCCTATCGGGATGTTCGCTTTTGAAGGAATAGAATACCTCACCGAAGCCCAGGTTGATTTAGTTACGAATCTCTCTCGCCAGGTTGCTCAAAGGCTGGAAAACCTCCGGCTTTTGGCCGAGGCTGAACGTTACCGGACCGAGGCTGAAACAACCCTGCGTCGTCTCACTCGCGATGGATGGGATACTTTTCGGGCCAGTTCCATGCTTTCGGAAGATGGATTCGTATTTGCAAAGAATCAGGTGCGTGCCCTGTACGAAAACGAACAAAGTCAAGAATTGACCAGTGTCTATCATCCTCTTGTTCTGAATGGCGAAGCGATTGGCACATTTGAATTGGGACTTTCTCAAGGGCAAAAGCAACTCGAACCTGAAACAACTGAATTGGTCGCCTCAATAGCCGAGGCCCTCACGACCCATATTGAAAATCTCCGTTTGACCCGCACAACCGAGACAGCTCTAGCACAGACTGAAACGCAAGCGCGCCGATTGGCACAATTGAATGAGATGAGTACAGCCCTCAACAAGGCTACTCGCCTCGAAGACCTCATCTTGCTTACGCTTGAAGAGACTCCAAAAATTCTCGGTGGAGATGTCTCTGGGGTGGCTCTGTTAACTCCCGATGAACAATTTATGGAAGCCTATGTGAACCAAGATGGGAAACTGGTTCAAATCGTAGCCCCCGAGGGAACGGTTATTCCCCTGGCGCATACCTCGGCAGAACAAGTTATACAAACCCGCCAAATTGTGATCGTCCCGGATACTCGTCAATCTTCCATGTTAGACCTGCAGGACATGGCTCGAAATGGTATGGTGACGGCAATCCAGGCTCCTCTGATTTTAGGGGCCAGTGTGCTCGGGGTGCTGAATGTAATGAGTTTCTCCCCAATGCATCAATTTACAGAGCAAGATGCTGCATTGCTCCAACAGGTCTCCGCAGTTGTCGCAACCACGATTGAAAACCTGCGCCTCTTGCAGCAAGCGACAAAACGAGCTGAGCGCGAAACCCTGATTAATACGATCAATCAGCGCGTCCAAAGTGCTACCACTGTAGAAGGAGCGCTCGAAGTTGCGGCCCAAGAAATTGGTCATTTGCTCAGAGCGCGATATGCAGCAGTTGAAATTAGCCTCATGCCTCAAAACAGCCAGTAGTTTCCCTGGCTATTCTTTTCTAGGATTTCAAAATGAGTTCAACGAGTGATACCCAACTAACCTCAAATAAGAACTTCTGGCAGGTTCTTCGGCGTAAATTATTTGACCCTTCAGGGGAACTGCTTAAAACCAACCAGGAATTGCTTGCGTTACGTGACTCTCTGGAAAAACGGGTTGAAGAGCGTTCTCGTACTCTGAGCGAAGCCTTACGCATTGCCCACTTAGGAAACTGGGAATACGATTTGCTCAAAGACGAATTTACCTTCAACGACGATTTTTATGCCATGTTACGTACAACCGTTGCGCGCGTAGGTGGTTATGTGCTGAAATCCTCTGAATATGCCACTAGGTTTGTGTACCCCGAAGATGCGCCAATCGTTGGAAGAGAAATTGGTAAGGCCGTAGCCACTACCAATCCCAACTATCAACAGGAATTAGCTCACCGCGTAATTTTTGGCGATGGACAACTTGGGTATATCACCGTCCGATTTCGGATCGAAAAAGATCAAGAAGGCCGCACCATAAAGATTATTGGGGCAAACCAAGATATTACCGAGCAAAAGCTGGCAGAAAACGCTCTGGCCCTGAAAGAAGCTCAACTTTCAGAAGCCTTGCGGATCGCCCGATTGGGCAACTGGGAATATGACTTTGTCACAGATGAATTTACCTTCAATGATGACTTTTATACAATGATGCATACCTCGGCTGAAGCCATGGGGGGATATAAAATGAACGCGGCGGAGTACACCCAACGTTTTGTGTACCCTGAGGATGCAGCCGTGGTTGGGGCAGAGATTGGCAAGTCAGTTGAAACCGATGACCCAAATTTCAGTACGCAGATAGATCATCGTGTCATCTTTGGGGATGGAGAATTGGGTTATGTTACCGTCCGTTTCCGCATCGAAAAAGATGCTCAGGGACGAACGGTTAAGTCTTTTGGGGCAAACCAGGATATTACTGAACAGAAGAAAGCTCAATTAACATTGACTACCAGCCAGGCTCAACTATCAGAAGCCCTTCGTATCGCTTTGTTGGGATATTGGGAATACGACATTAAAAAAGATATTTTCACCTTCAATGATCAGTTCTATGCCTTAATGCGAACCACAGCCGAACTGGAAGGCGGATACACGATGCCCGCCACGCAATATGTTCAGCGGTTTGTATATCCAGATGATATTTCTGCTGTTGGAGAGGCTATGCAACGTAATATGCTTGTGGATAACCCCCCTCCTTCCTCTCAGGTGGAACATCGCGTGCTCTTTGGAGATGGGACTGTTGGGCATATTTTAGTACGTCTCAATGTTGAAACAGATACAGATGGACATCCGCTTCGGGCGGTAGGCGCGAACCAAGACATCACAGCCCAAAAAGAAGCCGAGGGCATCTTAGCCAAGCGTGCTACAGAGTTGGAAACTGTTACCCAAGTGGCTACCGCTATTTCCACCATTGCTAGTCCCCAAGAAATACTTGAGTATGTCTCCGAACTGACGAAAGAACGCTTTGGGTTCTACCATGCTCATGTGTATTTGTTGGATGAAGAAGACGGTAGGTTGGAATTGGCTGCAGGGGCAGGCGATGCTGGACGAACGATGGTGGCGCAAGGTCACGCGATCCCCCTGGCCCGTGAACAATCTCTCGTGGCCCGCGCAGCCCGGACGCGCGTAGGGGTGGTTGTCAACGATGTCACTCAGGCCCCGGACTTTTTGCCCAACCCCCTGCTTCCGGAGACACGCGCAGAATTGGCTGTGCCCTTACTCATTCGCGAACGGGTTCTTGGGGTTTTGGATGTCCAATCGGCGCAAAAAGAAGCCTTTACCGATGAAGATATTCGTATCCAAACTATTTTAGCGGCGCAAATTGCCGTCGCCCTCGAAAATGCGCGGGCCGTAGAAGAAAATGCAAAAACTCTGCAAGAACTCGATGCCCTTACTCGCCGGTTGACCCATGAAGGGTGGCAGACTTACCTTACTGAAACCGAACGTCAACGCCTGGGCTATCTGTATAAAGGGAACCAAATATATCCTTTACAAGATGACGGGCAATTTGCACAAGGATTGACGCAGGCCGAGAAAATGTTGGTTCAACCAGTTTTCTTACGCGGCGAACAAATCGGGCAATTGGTCGCCGCGGAAAGTGAGTTAGCGGAAGAAGACCTTCAACCAATATTTGCCGCAGTCTCTCAGGGGTTGAGTGCCCATCTCGAAAATCTGCGGCTGGCCGAAGAGGCTGAACGCCGGGTAAACGAACTGGATGTCATTAACAAGATTGGGCAAGCCTTAGCTACAGAGGTTCATCTCCCAAGAATCTTGGAAACGGTGTCGAAAGAATTAAGTGTCTCATTTAATGCGAACGTGGTTTATGTAGCCCTTTATGATGCATCTCGGCGGATGGTACACATTCCATATATACTCGACCACGGAACCCCCATTTTAGATGAGCCGCCTTTCCCTCTGGGAGAAGGGGTGAATTCCACCATCATCAAGACCCGACAGAGAATCTTTGTCAATCAGAATGCCGAACAACGCCTGGCTGAGTTAGGCGCAGTGCCTACATTGACCCAAGCAGGGATGGCGAAATCTTACATTGGCATTCCTTTGATTGCTGGAGAAAACATAGTGGGGGTTTTGAGTGTTCAAGATTTAGATCGGGCAGGACGTTTTACAGCAGGTGATTTGGATCTGTTAACGACAATTGCCTCTAACATTGCTGTCGCCATCCAAAACGCGCAACTGTTCTCTCAAACACAAAAACGAGCCCAACAGGAAATGCTAGTCAACCAAATCGGTCAGAAAATTCAAAGCGCAACGACTGTACAAAGCGCCTTACAAACAGCTATTCAAGAATTGGGGTTGGCCCTCAAAGCAAGAAAAACGGCCGTGGCGCTTGCTCCTGAGGGGGCTAAACCCGGTCATACAGGATACCAGGATTAGCAATCCTGGTGGAAAGGTGTACACCTTTATCGTGATGGAGTAGACCCCATGAAAGTAACCCGAAGATTAATCATCCCTTCTATTTTGATCTTGCTTGTGATTACCCTGGGTATTGTGACAACAGATATTCTGAACACACTTTCCAGTGCAGAACGCACCCAAAACGAGACACTTTTGCAATATCAAAATGTCTTCAATGCCCGGCTTGAAGCCGCACGCATGTTTGCAATGGGTTTGGCTGTAGAAGTTGCTAACGACCCAGAAGTCCAGGCTGCTTTTGCTAATGGAAATCGAGAACGCCTTACCGAGCTCACCCTCCCTGCATACGAAGCAATTGATACACTCTTTGATGTACCCCAGGCTCAGTTCCATCTTCCACCCGCGACCTCTTTTTTGCGTTTGCACCAAATCGATCAATATGGAGATGATCTGTCTTCTTTTCGTGCTACAGTGGTGGAAGCCAATCTCCTTAAGAAACCCCTGGCAGGGTTAGAAATTGGCCGAGGTGGTTTGGGCGTACGCGGGATTGCACCGATTTCCTATCAGAACCAACATATTGGTACCGTCGAGTTTGGCCTGAACCTCGATCAAACCCTGGTAAATGAAGTTAAATCGGAGTTTGGCGCGGACTGGCAAATTCTGCTAAGCCGCGGCCCCGCGGAAATTGCGATATTTGAAGGTGCTACCAGCGAGGAAACGGGTCCTATTTCGGATTTGCTTTTCCAAGTCTCAACCAGAGCTGAGCCTCTTTACGGAGATGCATCTGCCTATCAAACTGCATTGAGTGGAATTTCGGCCACGTCTTTGGTTTCAACAGATGGAAAATCTTTTGCCATTATGAGTGTTCCGCTGAAAGATTATTCGGGCAAGGTGATTGGGGTTTTGGATATTATTTTGGATCGAACCTCGGTCGTGCAAGCGATCAACAGCCGGATTTTAGGCGCTGTGGGGATTTTAGGGCTAGCGCTGATATTAATGAGTGGTGGGTTAGCCTATGTTGCGACTCGCACCTTGCGCCCAATCGCCGAACTTGAAAAAACTGCCTCAGCAATTGCACAAGGGGACCTAAGTCAATCGGTCAAAGTAGAAAGCCAAGACGAAATTGGTAACTTGGCTCGTACCTTTAACCAGATGACCGAACAACTGCGCTCTTTGTTCGGTGCCTTGGAACAACGGGTAGCTGCCCGCACCCGTGCCCTTCAAACCAGTGCTGAGGTTAGTCGTCATTTGTCTACAATCTTGGATCCGAACGAGTTGGTTTTACAAGTTGTTGAAGAGGTCAAGGTAGCCTTCGATTACTATCATGCACACATCTATTTAGTAGAAGAGGATGGACAAACGCTCAAAATGGTAGGCGGTACGGGTGAAGTTGGGCAGACTTTGCTGGCGCGGGGACACAAAGTGTCGATCGAACGGGGGTTAGTCGGTCGGGCTGCCCGCACGCGAAGCACGGTCTTGGTTTCTGATACCGGGGCGGATGCCAACTGGCTTCCCAATCCTCTTTTGCCAGATACGAAATCGGAAATTGCCGTGCCGATTATCTATAGCGAAGTTGTACTGGGGGTTCTGGATGTCCAACAGAACGTGGTCAATGGCTTGACCGAAGAAGATAAAGAACTATTGGAAACGATTGCAAGTCAGACCGCTATCGCACTACAAAATGCGTCTGCATTAGCCACCTCTGAGCAAAGAGCGGATGCCTTACGGGAGAGCCAGGAATTGTTTCAGACCATTCTAGAAACAACCCCTATTCCGTTTTTGATCAATCGAATTGCTGATTCCAAAGTTCTGTATGCCAATCGTCAGTATAGTGAATTGTTTCGTCTCCCAATGGAAAAATTGATTGGTTCTCCAAACCCAGACTTTTACTACGATCCATCTGACCGTGCAAACTTCATTAAGAAAATCCAGGCAGACGGGATGGTGAGAGATTATGAATTTCAGGCAAAGAAAACAGACGGAACTCCCTTCTGGGTTTCTATTTCTGTTCAGCAGATCACTTTTGACAAATCCCCAGCTTTGTTGACCTCAGTTTATGACTTAACCGAACGCAAATCCAATGAAGAGGCCTTAAAACAAAGAGCAGAGCGAGATCGAGTTCTCAATCGCATTGCCACCAAGATTCGTGGGGCCGTTTCTGTAGAGCAGGTCCTTCAGGTTGCCGTTCAAGAAGTACGCCAGGTAACAAAGGCTTCTCGTAGCATCGCAGTGATTGACCCAAATGAAGACACCATGTCCATACCGCCTATCAAGGTTCGTGATTCATAAGAGGAGAGGCAAAAGATGCTTACTTCTATCCGAAAATTCCTAAAAGCCCCTATTTTTGAACATGAAGAAGAAACGCGCATAGCATTTTTGCTCAATACGCTTTCATTACTCATTTTAGTTATCTTGTTTGCGGGCGCGGTATTAAGCCCCATCCTTTCGGCTATGGTTGGGAACCAGCTTGCCTATTCTCAAATCATCAATACCCTCCTCTCTCGAGCGAGTTTTCTGATTCTTCTTACCGTGGTAACCCTGGTTTTGATTCGGGTTGGATATGTTCGCCAGGCTAGTGTAGTTTTTGTTTTTACCGCCTGGCTTATTGTCGCGGCCAATATGTACCGGAACGGTGGAGTCCAGGGACTTACATACCTAAACTTTTTATTACCCATTATTATCGCCGGTTTGTTTTTGGGAATTCGCGCGGCAGGCTTATATGCATTCATTTCTTTCGTCGCAGGCGGAATTGCCCTCTACCTGTCCAATCAGAATCGTCTCCCGGCCTATACACCACTGAACCCAATCGGTTCTTTTGTGGTGGGTGGAATTTCTTTTGCATTGGCTGCCTTGATCATAGCTTTATATGTTCGCCGCTTGCAAGACACGTTAAATCTCTTACAAACGGTCAACCAACAATTAGAAGAAAGTAGTAAAAATCTGGAAAAACGAGTTGCAGAACGTACCCAGGCGCTCACCTCGAGTGCGGAAGTCAGCCGGCGGTTATCTACTATTTTGGACCCAGACCAACTGATGTTGGAAGTGGTTGAGCAAATCAAAGAAACTTACCAGTATTATCACGGACAAATTTACCTGCTGGATGAAAACAAGAAAAATCTAGTTCTTGCTGGGGCGACGGGCGAGGCTGGCCGCATCCTGATCGCGCGCGGCCACCACCTTCCAATTGAGCAAGGGATTGTGGGCAAAGTTGCTCGTACCCAAAAGGGGATTCTTGTCCCAGATACAGCCCAAGACCCAACTTGGCTCCCGAACCCGCTGCTTCCCGACACCAAAGCTGAAATTGCTGTCCCGATCAAGCTTGGTGACCAGGTAATTGGGGTCTTAGATATGCAAGATGATAAAGTGGGAAAAATTTTAGAAGAAGACATGGAACTCTTGGATGCAATTGCCAATCAGGTCGCAATTGCTTTACAAAATGCGATTCAATATGATGAGACCCAGGCTCTTTTCCAGGTTAGTCAGGCACTTGCGACAGCCGCCACCTACCAGGAAATGTTGGCCGCTTTCATGATCTATGGGGCCGCGCAGGCTGACCAGGGTGGGCTGCTCATTTTTAACACAAACGATGATGGCGTTATCTATGCAGTGGATTACGCGGCAGCATGGACGCGCCATACCCATCAACCTTCTCCCATCCAACCCGGTACGCGTTTTTCCCCTGAGCAGATACCGTTTACGCAATATCTGCTCCATAACCAAACTCTCATCATCTCCGATATTTATGCTGCAACGCCTGGCCCCCAAACCACTTCACCCGAAATCGCCGCGGTGTTAACCCAGTTTGGACTGGCCGCGATGGCTGGATATCCTTTAATGCTAGGAGGACAGTTACTTGGTGCGATCTTATTCGGGTACAACCACGCTCATACCTTTACAGAACGCGAGTTACAACCCTTGCAAGCTATCGCAAATCAATTGGCGATCCTGTTACGCAACCAGCAATTATTAGCAGAAACGCAAAATGCTTTGGATCAATTGAATCTGGTTAACCAGCGTCTGGTCGGCGAAGGCTGGCATGAATTTGCAAAACTGTCAGGAGGTATTAAAGTCGAAGATATCGCTCCCGGAATTGCCCTGGCAACGTTGGAAACGCATAACGGACACAAAGGTCAACTAAAAGCTCATCAGGAAATCACAATCCCAATTAACGTACGGGGTGTTGATATAGGGCAATTCCTATTACAACAGTTTGATGATAAGCCATTCTTCGAGCAAGATCAGGCTTTACTTCAGGAAGTTGCTTACGAAGTTGGGGCCGCGTTGGAAAATATGCGTTTGTTAGAAGAAACCCAACAAAATGCTCTCGCCCTTGAAGAATCCCGCAACTTGTTGGATGCGGTTATTGAAAACCTGCCTCTGTTGCTTTTCGTGAAAGATGCCAAGGAATTCCGCTACGTTCGTTGGAACAAGGCTGGCGAAACCATGCTTGGCCTTACCGCGGCAGATGTCTTAGGCAAAAACGCCTACGACTCCTTTGGCAAAGAAGAAGCTGACCGTTTTACTGCCCAGGATTGGGAGATTTTAAGTGGGGAAAGCTTGTTAGAGATTGTCGAAGAAACCATCGAAACCCCAACTGGCACTCGTATCCTCCACACACGAAAAACCCCAGTCTTTGGGCCAGATGGACACCCCCGCTATCTTGTCGGGCTGTCCGAAGACATCACCGAACGAAAACAAGCCGAAAAGACCCTCGAGGCCCTCAGCGCTCAAAACCAATTGGTACTCAACAGTGCAGGCGAAGGTATCTTAGGTTTGGACGAAAAAGGCAACCATACCTTTGTAAACCCGGCCGCGGCGCAAATTTTGGGTTATACCTTCGAAGAACTGATCGGGAATCCCAGTCATGCGATCTGGCATCACAGCCGTCCCGATCATACCCCTTATCCTGAGGAAGAATCTCCTATTTTCCAAACCTTAAAGTCAGGAAGTATTCTTCATGGCGAAGAATATTTTTGGACAAAGACTAACCAAGGAATTCCGGTAGAATTCACGAGTACTCCCATTAAAGAAGGGGGAAGAACGACAGGAGCAGTCGTTACGTTCCGGGATATTTCTCTCCGTAAACAAGACGAAATGCTCCTTAACCGGCGATTGGGTGAACTCGAAAGCTTGAATGCCATCGGGCAAATTCTCGCCACCCAAACCGATTTGGAAGAGATGTTAACCGAAGTGGGGAATACCATCCTCAATACCTTCCAAACCCCAGGCGGTTACATTGCCCTTTATGACGAGCGCGCAGAAATGATCACCGTTCCATTCTCGGCTTGTCAGGGCGAACGTATAGAAATTTCTTCCCGGGCATTGGGTTCTGATCTTGCTTCCCAGGTGCTCCGTACCCGCCAACCTTTACTGTTTTCGGAACATTCCGATACACGCGGGACTGCCCTCATCGCAGCAGAACTCCAAGCTCCTTCTTGGTTGGGCGTTCCAATTCTGAGTGGGAGTGAAGTTATTGGGATGATAGGCATCTACCATCTCCAAATCGAAAATTACTTTTCGGCCAATGACCTTCGACTGCTTGTGACCATTGCGGCAAACTTGAGTACTTCTATTCAAAATAGCCGATTGTTTGCCCAAACCCAAAATGCCCTCATTGATCTCGAAAACCTCACTCGCCGTCTCACGCGTGAAAGCTGGCAAGATTATATGGATGCCACCGCGGATGAATTAGGATTTATCTATGATTTAAGTCGGGTAGCCCCAATTGCCCCTGAGATGCCCATAAACGGTAATGTGGCCCTGGAACAGCCCCTCCTGGTTCAAGGCGAGGTTATTGGTCGTCTCGTTATTGCCGAAACGGAACAAAACGATGCGGAAAGTCAAGAAGTATTAGAAGCTGTTTCAAAACAGTTGAGCGCCCACATTGAAAACCTGCGCCTGCTCGAGCAAACACAAGAAAGCCGTAACCAATTGCAGAAAAACGAGGCCCGTTTGCAGATTCTGGTTGAAAACACGCCGGATGCTTTTGTGACGGTTGATGTTTCTACTGGGCTTTTCACTGACCCCAACGAAAACTCGATGAAACTTTTTGGCCTCAACCGTGAAGCGTTGCTTAAAGTAGGCCTGGTAGAAATGAGTCCTGCCTATCAACCGGATGGTAAGTTATCCGCGGAAAAATCAAAAGCCTACATTGAAGAAGCCCTTCAAACGGGCGAAACCGTAATTTTCGAATGGACGCATATCAACGCTTCTGGCGATGAAATTCCCTGCGAACTTCGGTTGGTACGTTTGCCTGGGGACCGACCTCAGGTTCGGGCGAGTGTTACCGACATCTCTATTCGTAAGCAGGCAGAAGCCGAAACCCGGCGTCTAGCCCAAGCGATCCAGTCTACGGCAGATATGGTGGTTATTACAGACATTAATGGCAATATTCAATTTGTCAACAATGCTTTTGAAAAAACGACTGGCTACAAAGTCGAAGAGGCCATCGGCGGTAACCCACGCTTGCTTAGAAGTGGTGTACAAGGGAAGGATTTCTACAAAACTATGTGGGGGCATATTCTCTCTGGGGAAGTTTGGAATGGAGAGGTTATCAATCGTCGAAAAGATGGAACTTTGTACACCGCGCAATTGTCCATCTCCCCCATTTTAAATGAACGTGAGGAGATTGTTCAGTTTGTTGCGGTACAGCGTGATATTACCGAACGCAAACAGGCAGAGGAAGCCTTACGGATCAACGAAGCCCGGCTTGCCGAAGCCCTCCAGATTGCCCACCTAGGTCACTGGGAATACGATGTGGAGAAAGACCTCTTCACCTTCAACGACCAGTTCTACTCGATCTTCCACACCACTGCCGAAAAAGTGGGTCGCAATCAGCTATCCTCCGCTCAGTATTCAGAGTTGTTTGTGTATCCTGAAGATATGCCCATTGTAGGTGCCGAGATTGGTAAGGCACTTACTTCCACCGAACCCGTATATCACGCAGACCTGGAACATCGTATTTTGTACGCGGATGGGGGGCTAGGCTATATCTCTGTTCAGGTTACGGTTGAACGTGATGAGCATGGCAAAATCACCCGTTTCTATGGCGCAAACCAGGACATCACTGAACGAAAGCAAGCTGAAAACATTCTTCGGGAAAGCGAAGCCCGCCTTGCCGAAGCACTTCAGATCGCCCGCCTGGGCCACTGGGAATACGATGTCGAAAAGGACCTCTTCACCTTCAACAACCAGTTTTATTCGATCTTCCACTCTTCTACCGAAAAAGTAGGCAGTAACCAACTATCCTCCGCCCAATATGCACAATTGTTTGTATATCCTGACGATATGCCCATGGTAGGGGAGGAGATTGGCAAGGCGCTTAACGCCACCGACCCCATATATCATTCAGAACTGGAGCATCGGATTATGTACGCAGATGGGGGTGTGGGATATATTTCCGTCCAGGTTACAGTTGAACGCGATGAAGACGGTAAGATTATGCGGTTCTATGGTGCAAACCAGGATATCACCGAGCGTAAACAAGCCGAACAAGCCTTGGCCGAAAGCACCCATCAGATCGAATTGATTTTGGGGACAGCTGGTGAAGGGATCCTTGGCCTAGATGAAAACGGGAAACATGTCTTTGTAAATCCCGCTGCGGCACAGATGCTTGGGTATGAAGCCCATGAGTTGATCGGTAAAATCAGTCACAATCTCTGGCATCACTCTCGACCAGATGGGACCTCTTATCCAAGCAATGAATGTCCTATTTTCCTTACTCTGAGCGATGGCATTACCCAACGCGGGGAAGAGTATTTCTGGCGGAAAGATGGCACGGGTTTCCCCGTATCCTTTACCAGTCAACCCATTATTGAACGAGGGAAGATTACCGGAACGGTGATTACCTTCCAAAATATTACTTTGCAAAAGCAAACCCAGGAAATTTTGACCCGCCGTGCTTCTGAACTTCAAACAGTTGCTACGCTGAGCACTACAGCCTCGACGGTGCTAAACCCCTCTGAACTCCTACAATCAGTCGTCAATCTTACCAAAGACCGTTTTACCCTGTACCACGCTCATGTTTACCTGCTCGATGAGACAGAACAAGCTTTGGACCTTGCCTATGGCGCTGGAGAAATAGGTCAACGGTTAGTCAGTGAGCAGCATCGCATCATGCTCGATTCGGAAAAATCCCTGGTTGTCCGTGCAGCTCGTGAGCGGAGGGCTGTCACCGTCAATGACGTTCAGGCTGACCCAGGGTTCTTGTCCAACCCGCTCTTACCACACACCCGGGCAGAAATGGCTATCCCCTTGATTGCCGGAGATAAAGTTCTTGGCGTTTTTGATGTTCAAGCCAATCGCGTAAATTACTTTAGCGAAGAAGATGCTAACATCTTTACCACCCTTTCCTCGCAGGTTGCCGTTGCTCTTCAAAACGCCCGTTTGTACGTCGAACAGGCCGCTACCGTCCAACGCCTTCGGGAGTTGGACCACCTAAAATCCTCCTTCCTGGCGAACATGAGTCACGAGTTACGGACTCCGCTCAACTCCATCATTGGCTTTACCGAAATCATTTTGGAAGGGATTGATGGTCCGCTCACCGAGTTCATGGAAGGTGACTTAAAGATCATCCAGAAAAACGGCAAACATCTCCTTAGTCTCATTAACGACGTGCTAGATATGGCAAAGATCGAAGCTGGACGGATGAGCCTCTCTTACGAACGCTTCACCCTGACCGAACTCCTCGATGACGTTGTGGACATCACCACCTCCCTGGCCCACGACAAACAACTTTATCTACGAACCGAATATATGGACACCGAAGAAACCGAACTTGTTGCTGACCGTATTCGCCTCCGCCAAGTAATGATTAACTTGGTTGGAAACGCTGTAAAGTTCACCGAAACTGGCGGGATTACCTTACGATCTGAGAAAAAAGATGGTAAGCTTTGGCTTAAGGTGGTTGATACCGGCATAGGTGTCCCACCTGAAAAACTTGAAACGATATTTGAGTATTTCAGTCAAGTGGACACCTCAACAACACGTAAGGCGGGTGGTACAGGGTTAGGGTTGCCCATCAGCCGGCGGTTAGTAAAATTACATCAAGGCGAACTTTGGGCAGAGAGTAGCGGAATCGAAGGTGAAGGTTCTGTCTTTTATCTGACTTTACCCTTGGAACACACGCCGGAAGCTCAATCAGAAGGATAAATTGAATGGCGTTCCCCAAACAACTTCAATGTAACTCTTGTGGCAACAAACAGGCCTTTATTTCCTTCAAAGACCTTTCCTGCCAGGCTTGTGGTTCGGATTGGGTGGATGCAATCTATGATTACGATGCTTTCAAACGCGCTTTGCTCTCTGGTCTGCATGGACGCCCCTCGAATCTCTGGCGTTATCAGGATGTTCTCCCCATCTCAGAGGCCAGCACAGCCAGTGAGGCTTTTAATAATAATTTGATCAGTGCCGGGGGAACCCCCATGCTTCACTCGGTCAAATATGCAAAAACGCTTAACCTGGATCGGTTGTATATCAAAGACGAGCGGTATGGTCCCACTAGCTCTTTTAAAGATCGGCAAGCCGCAGTGGCCGTTGCCTCTATGCTGGATAACGGCATTAGTGAATGTGTTATTGCGTCCACAGGAAATGCCGCCGTAGCCTATGCCGCAGCCTGTGCCCGCGCGGGATTAAAACTATGGGTCTTTATGACCAGCCTTGTGCCTCAGGAAAAACTCCGCGAAGCTGCCTTGTTTGGTGCGGAGGTGATTCGTGTCAGCGGCAATTACGATCAAACAAAACAAATCGCTGCCGATTTCGCAAAACGCCGGGGGCTGCAACTAGACCGGGGTGCAAAAAGCCTCCCTGCTCGCGAAGCCTTCAAAACGATAGCGTATGAAATCATCGAAAATTTGGGGTGGCGAGTCCCAGATTGGTATCTGCAGGCAGTCAGCGGGGGATTGGGGCCGATTGGCGTGTACCGGGGATTTCAGGAATTGTTTGAAATGGGTTTGATTGACCGCGTACCCAAATTGGGTGTGCTCCAGGCGGAAGGGTGTTCGCCTATGGTCAAAGCCTTCAAAGCTGGAAGTTCAATCGCCGAACCGATTCTGCCCGAAACGCGTATCGCCATCCTCTCCACCGGAGACCCTGGTCAAGGTTATACCATGTTGTGGAACCTGGCCCAGAAATACGGTGGGTACATGGAAGCTGTCACCGACCAAGAAGCCTTCCAATCCATGCAGACTCTCGCCCGGACCGAAGGATTGGCCGTGGAACCCGCAACAGCGGTAGCCTTTGCCGGACTAGAGAAAATGGTTCACAACGAAGTAATTACCCCTGACGAAATGGTAGTGGTGAACTGCACCGGGCATACCTTCCCTGTTGAAAAACATGTCCTCGGTGAGGAATGGCGGCTTGACATCCATCTAAGCGATGATCAATCCCCGGCCCCTCGCGAGGGGCTGATTGCCGCCCTAAACAGTCTGGACGAAAAAGCCACCACTGTCTTACTCATTGATGACAATCCAAACGATGCGCTCCTCATTCGCCGTTTGCTTGAAGCGCGTAAAAACTACCGTGTTTTTCACGCAATGGACGGTTACGAAGGCCTAAAAATTGCCCGCCAACGCTTACCCGATCTTATTGTTTCAGATTTGACCATGCCGAATATGGATGGGTTCCATGTTATTGAAGAACTCCGCGCAGATGACCGTACCCGCCATATCCCGGTAATCGTAGTCAGCGCCCGTGATATTACTAATCACGAACGCGAATTGCTCAATCGCCAAGTCGAAGCCCACTATCAAAAAGGCTCTTTGTCCATTCGCGAATTTGTGGATCAAGTCGTGGGCGTCATTGAACAGAAAAACTCATAATTTGACGACGCCTCGGGAGGAGGCCTCCTCAAAAAATAGGAAAGCCTATGCCAAAATCAATCCTTTATATCGAAGACAATCCAGACAACTTGCAGTTGGTCGAACGTGCTTTAAAAGCGAAAGGTTATGAGGTGATTAAAGCCCAGACCGGTGTCGCAGGCGTTGAAACTGCAGAGGGGATGAACCCGGACTTAATTTTGCTCGACATTAACCTCCCGGACATTGACGGATACGAGGTCGCCCGGCGTTTACGTGGGAGTAAAAATACCCACATGCTCACTGTTCCCATCATTGCTGTGACTGCCAATGCCCTCAAGGGCGATGCTGAAAAAGCGCTCGAAGCAGGGTGTGACTTTTATATGTCAAAACCTATTAATGTAAGAGAACTCTGGATGCGGGTTGAAACATATATGCCGAAGTAATTCCAAAAGTAGGCCCTCATGTCTTTCTCCTTTTTCAAATATCTTGAGTGTTCGGATTGTGCGACGGTTTATGACCCCGATAAAATCCAAACCTTTTGTCCAATATGCCAGGCACCTCTCCTGGCGGTTTATGACCTCGATGATGTTCGTGCGCGTGTAGATCGGGACGAAATTCGCCAACGCCCACGCGGAATGTGGCGATGGCGCGAAATGCTCCCCGTCAAAGACCCGGATCACATTGTTACGCTAGGTGAGGGGGATGCTCCTCTGCTCCGGGTTCCCCGCTTAGGGACTTCCCTTGGCCTGACCAACCTCTATGTAAAAGATGAGGGGATGAATCCGACGGGTTCTTTCAAAGCGCGCGGGCTAGCTGCAGCGATTTCAAAAGCTAAAGAATTGGGTGTGGAAAAAGTTATCATCCCAACGGCAGGAAATGCTGGGGGAGCGATGGCGGCCTACGCAGCTCGCGCAGGGTTGCGTGCCCACATCTTCATGCCCAAAGACACTCCCATCGCTAATGTTGAAGAAAGCCGTATTGCTGGGGCTAGTGTCACCCTGATTGATGGGTTGATCAGCGAGGCAGCAGGGATGGCTGGCGTCAAAGCCCGCGAAGAAGGTTGGTTTGATGTCTCCACCTTTAAAGAACCCTATCGTACCGAAGGCAAAAAAGTGATGGGCTACGAACTGGCCGATTTCTTTAACTGGGAGTTGCCGGATGTGATTATTTATCCAACGGGGGGGGGCACCGGGCTGGTTGGGATGTGGAAAGCCTTTGAAGAACTGGCTGCATTGGGTTGGCTAAATACCGAAAAGCGCCCCCGCATGGTTGCCGTTCAGGCGGATGGATGTGCCCCCGTCATCAAAGCCTTCGAATCGGGCGCTGAATTCTGTGATTTCTGGCTTGGCGCAAAGACGATTGCCTCTGGGTTGCGGGTTCCTAAGAGTTTTGCAGACCGCCTGATCTTGCAAGATATTCGCGAAAGTCATGGCACCGCGGTCGCTGTCGGCGATGAGGCCATTCTTAAAGCGCAATCCCGCCTCGCCGCATCCGAAGGTATCTTTGCAGCCCCTGAAGGCGCGGCTACCCTCGCCGCGTTGGAAGTGCTCGTTGAACAGCAATGGGTAAAACCCGACGAGCGAATTGTCCTCTTCAACACGGGGACTGGCCTAAAATACATCAAGGTATAAAACGTATTCTGGAGTTTGTTTCTTCTCCAATTCGCAATACAGAATAAAAAGGAGAGCGGTAAATCACCGCTCTCCTTTTGTTTATCGTCGCTATTTTTTCCTTCTCCGCCAAACCAACGGGAATATGAGCATCACGATCAGGGGCCAGACCCAGGCCAGGTCACCGGGGCCGCCGGGGCCGGTGCGCGCCCGGTCAAGCCGTAGATGGAGTAACCGGTAGGGATGTGTGAGCGCGTCCATTTCTGCGTCAGTAAGTTGGTAGGGATTGACTCCTGCCGCCAGGGCCGCAAACCCACTACCAATTAACACTTCCCGCAGCAAGGGCAGGCGTTGCTCGGATTCAGAAATATCCTCCACAGTTGCCTCCCACCACCCATCGGGGAGCCATACCTCGATATGGGGGTCAGCCTGGATATTCCGATACCAGTCCGAAATTTTGCCGAACCCGGCAGTGATGTAAATCTCACCGTTCACGCGAGCAAAGTTGACGGGCGTGTGTCGAAGCGCGCCCGTTTTTCGCCCCCGGTGAGTGAGAACCAGATACCGTCCCAACCCCTTCGGCCAGAGATTCAACCACGGCCCAAACCCCAATCGCCACATCCATACCATAAAACGGTTGAGATATTTAAACCCCTGACGTAAACGCGCTTCGAGTTGTGGGTCCACGGCGTTAAGCCTCCCCTTCCGAGCGGATGAGCAGCAGGGGCCGATCTGCCTGATGCAACACCCCCGCGGCGACACTCCCATAAAAAACGCGTCCCAAACCCGTCCGACCATGGCTGGCCATCGCGATCAAATCCGTATTGGTTTGTCGGGAGACCCGGATGATGGACTGTACGACCGTGCCGTGCTCTACACGCGCCTGACAGTGCAAGCCCTTCGCATAAAGGTCTGCTTGAATTTGGGCAATATAGGTTTCTGCGGAATGTAATTCGTGCTTGTAGGCTTCAAAGGCTGCTTCTTGTTGGGCCATTTCCATGCCTGTAAAACTCATTTGTGCTTCAAGCACCTGCATCACAATCAACGTGGAATCCATGCAGCGAGCTATTTCTTCGACGTAAGGTAAAATTTTCTCGGCTCGGGTAGAGCCATCGAGAGGAACTAAAATGGTTTTATACATTGGAACCTCCTAAATTATTGTCACGCTTATGCTGGTCAATCAAAATTTGCCGAGCTTAATCCCGTTGCCAGGAAACTCGGATGCGTTTTTCGCCATCCGCATACTGGATGGAATAATCCCCCTGATATGCCCGTTTAATCGCCTCTCCAATCCGGCGAGCCACATGAATCCCAGTTGTGGTAACCAGGGTCATGTGGTTGTTGGGCGAAATCGTAATAATTCGTTCGAGCGGATGGGCACTTTTTTCTGTTTTTTCAACATTTCGTACCAGATTAAGAATTTCATCCTTTCGGATCTCGAAAAAGGCTCCCCCTAATTCAACATATCCTGCCGGGAAATTTTCCGTGGTGCGGCGACACGCCGGACACAGGGTGTTATGGGCCTCGCCGTCCACCGTTTCCCAACTCCATCGTCCTTTTACATATACCGCGCCACACGTATTGCACCGTGTGGGTTCAGGCCAGGCCCCTTTGGTGGGAAAAGCATCATGACGTTTTTCTTGGATGAGTTTGTCGTTTCGGATGTTGAGAGTGTTACGCATTTTGTCTCCTTTCAGAAAATGAGCATTCGCAAACTCCAGGCAAGTCCTGAAAACCTTGACGCATTGGTTTGCAGTTTTTTTGGGCTTGCCAATTCGCTAATTTTTAGTGAATGATCACCCGCTGGCGGCGTGCTCCCCATCGACCGGGCCGGGGATCAAAATGTCCGGGCAAGGCCGTCCCACAAGTTTGACAGCGCCCCGCGCGGTTCAAGCGCCATTGTCCGAGTTCGTACCAGTTTCTTTCGATGACCACCTCCCCACATGTCGGGCAGTAGGTAGACTGTCCGGCAATATCGTGAACATTTCCCGTATATACATGGTGCACGCCTGCGGACAGGGCTTGTTGGCGCGCCCGGCGTAGGGTGACTGCTGGGGTAGGGGGAATGTCCATCAGTTTAAAATCGGGATGAAAGGCCGTAAAGTGTAACGGTACCTCCGGTCCCAGATTTTCCACGTACCAATCACATAACCGAGCGATCTCCTCCGGCGAATCGTTTTGGCCGGGGATTAGCAATGTTGTCACTTCAAACCAAACCTCGGTCTCGTGTTTGAGCCAAACCAGTGTGTCCAGCACGGGCGCCAGGTTTGCAAAGCACAACTTGTGATAAAACGCCTGGGAAAAGGCTTTCAAATCTACATTGGCGGCATCAATATGTGTATAAAAATCCCGCCTGGCTTGGGGGGTGATGTACCCCGCCGTAACGGCCACCGTTTTCAACCCTCGTTCGTGTGCCGCGAGTGCACAATCTATCGCATATTCGGCAAAGATCACGGGATCGTTATATGTAAAAGCGATACTTCGGCAATCTGCTCGCGCAGCGGCCTCGGCCACCCGTCCGGGCGCGGCCCAATCGGTCAGGCGGTCGGCTTCCCGGGCTTTAGAAATGTCCCAATTCTGGCAAAACCGGCATCCCAAATTACACCCTGCTGTGCCAAAAGACAGCACACTGGTCCCTGGATAAAAGTGATTGAGCGGTTTTTTCTCAATAGGATCAATACAAAAGCCTGACGCTCGCCCGTAGCTGGTTAACACCATCCCTCCATCCCGCGCCTGGCGCACAAAACAAAAGCCCCGTTGTCCATCCCGCAGACTGCACCCTCGCGGGCACAAGTCACACTGCACCCGTCCATCCCCTCGCGTGTGCCACCATTCCCCTTGCACAATCCCCGGCTCAATTGTCGGGCGAGACTGAAAGTTCATAAGTCTCTCCTAAAGTTCTAGTTCAAAGTTTTCAACACCACCGCCGCCCCATACCCCACCACCCGTTCGAAATCCCCCGTCACATCTCCCGAAGTCGCGTGATACACAACCCGTGCCTGATTTGCGCCTAGCAAACATGCCGCCCATAACACAGCCGCAATCGCCCCGCGCCCACATGCGTACCCCTCCCCTGTTTCGCTGGCCTCGATGATGCCTGGTGCATCCATGTGCTCGATCCGGTGCAAGATTTCGGCATCCAATTTTTGTGCGGTTGATTGCGGATAAAAGTGTGACAGGTCAGAACTGGCGACGAGCAAAGTCTCTTCTCCACGAAGGACATTAGCCAGGGCTTCGCCCACCGCGCGGGCCGTTTGCCAGGTTTGGTCACGTAACATGATTGGAATCAGGGCAAAGGGGTTGAGAAGATGTTGGAGGAAGGGCAATTCGATCTCCAACGCGTGTTCGGGATCGTTGGATAAGGGATGCAACCCATCCCCCAACTGTGCACGGAGGAGCTGCTCTATGCGCGTAACGCGTGCCCTATCCACCTGCACCCGCCCAAGCGGGGTCTGATAGGCGGCGTGAGCACTCGTCAGTACCCGCGCAGGGTGCGGTGAATGGAGAGGGGACACGACCGCGACCGTTTTGGGGTGAAGGCCGCGCACCCATGCGAACGCGTGCGCCGCCACCGGGCCGGAGTACAGATACCCCGCGTGGGGGACGATGAGCGCTTGAACTTGCCCGCCCGGCGCGGTTTCGGGGACTTCTGAAAGGTAGCGGTCCATTTCGGCGCGCAATACGGCGGGGTGCCCAGGGTACCATTTGCCTGCGATAGGTGAGGGACGTAGTTCAGGAACGTTCATCAAGGATTGATTTGGGAGGCCATGTGATAGATCAGGTCGCTATCAGAAATGACTCCTAGAGGAAGTTGGTGACCGTTTTCGGCACGTGTGATGACTACCCGGTGGATGTGATGGTCAAGCAGAAGCCGGGCCACATTGGAAAGGGTGGTTTCGGGGGCGACGGTAATTACATCGGCGTTCATGTAGGCTGCGACGGGATCTTCGAGCCAGTTTTCGTGGGTGAGGCGTGCTCGGAGCAGGTCGGCGCGGGTGAGGATGCCGGTCAGAAAGCCTGCGTCGTCCGTAACGACGAGACAGCTAATATCTTCTTCTGCGATTTGGCAGCAGGCCTCGCGCAGGGTGGTGGATTGTTTGCAGGCGTAAACTTCGAGACGTTTCGCTTTTAGAACGGTGGGGTCTTGAATCATGGGTATCCTGTGAGGGGGGTATTGGGGGAGGCAGGTGTCGCGCGACGGTCATCATCGAATTCCTGGCGTGTGGCGCAGGTACAGCCTCTGCCGTGCATGCAGTCTTCGCAGCAGTAGTGGCGGTCGCCTTTGACGACAGGCGCCCAGGTGATTTCCACGCCACACCCGCTGCAAAATACGGTTTGCTCGATATTGGACATGGGAACCTCCAAGATTGGTGCCGGGGCCTATTTGGATGTACGCCTCGGCTTGAACGAGAAGAACATGGGGGTTTGAGCTTTATAGGTGAGGTAGGTCTCTCGAAAACGGATTTCGAGTTCGCGTTCTTCATAGACGCGGAGAAAAAGGAAGAAGGGAGGGCTGACGACAATGAGCAGCCAGAGAATAAACAGGCTGGACTTTAGCCAGAGGCCCAACCCGATCAAGAAAGCGAACGCACTCAAGACCATGGGGTTACGCGTCCAGGCATAGAGCCAATCGGTGGCAACGACGCGGGTGAGGGCAATGGCAAACGGGGCACCCAACCCTTTTAGCGCAAGGTTGAAGACCACCAGAACAAGCGTAACCCCGCTTACGACCATTATACCCAAACCAACCCACCCAGGCAAAAAACTGCTCCATGTGCCCCAAAGCTTCTGATTTTGGACGTATTGCGTGGCCTCGATGAGGGCCGCGACCAGGGGAATAAAAATCAGGTAATGAATGAAAGTAGTGATGCGGACGGCGCGCTGGATGCTCGGTTCACGGTCAAGGAGCCAACGGCCTAATAAGACGAAGGGGATGGAGAGTATAGGACCAATGAAGGCGATTGATAGACTAAACGCGGGAGAAAACGACTGGTCCGCCAGCCAAAGCCAAAGCCCCCAAGCAACGAGAATTCCAAGGAGATTTAATAGAGTAAGAAACATCGAAGTACCTCCAAATTGGTACCCTCCCCTCTTAGTAAACGATAATTTGAGTTATGAGACAATTTTCGCTTGCCCCCTTTTCGTGAGGACAGATGTCCCCATTCGCAATATGAGAGTTCCAGGCGAAATGTATCTCGACACAAAAAAACTCCAGCTTTTGCTGGAGTTTTTTTGTGTCGGGGCGGAGGGATTTGAACCCACGGCCTCTTCGACCCGAACGAAGCGCGCTACCGGGCTGCGCTACGCCCCGACTTTATTCCGGTGGCAGGCATTATATCTGAGGGCACGGGCTTTGACAAGCGAGGGAAACAAATCCGGCAATGGTGATAAAATCCCCGCAGACATCTCACCGCGTTCAGATTTTTATATATGGCAAAGAAGCATAAAAATACTCAGCCCTCTGTTTCGATTGTCCGCCCTGTTCCGTGGGAGTGGATGGTGTGGGTCGGGTTGGCTTTCCTGGCCGGCCTTGTGTATGTCAACGGGATCAAGGGGGATTTTGTCTATGATGATGTCCGGCAAATTACCCAAAATTTGTTAATTCAAGACCCGGCCTATTATGGCAAAGCATTGGTGTCGGATGTGTGGGCATTTAAGGGGAATACCGATCAGGCGTTTTCTAATTACTGGCGTCCAACATTTATTGCATGGCTGATTGCGAACGTGCGCGCGTTTGGAGTGCAAAATTCCGCGCTTTGGCATGTGACAAATATTCTTTTACACATCGCTATTACGCTGACGGCATTCGGTTGGTTGCGCTCGTTGGGGGTAGAAGTGAAATTTGCAGTGGCGCTGGCTGCGATTTTTGCCGTTCATCCTTCGCACGTCGAGTCGGTGACGTGGATTTCGGGGTCGCCGGATTTGTTGATGGCGTGGCCGCTTTTGGGGGCGTTGTGGCTGACGCGTGGGGCGGTTGTATCCGCGCGGGGACGGTGGATGAAGTACGGGTTGGCGTTGGCTTGCGGGGCGTTAGCGATGTTGGCGAAGGAAGTGGCGGTGGTGGTGGGCGCGCTGGTGTTTGTGCTGGTGATGCTGGATGACTATGATCCCAAACGCGGGTGGTGGGGACAGATGCTTGACCGGCAGCGGCTTGTCCGCGCGGTGCAGTGGGCGTTGCCGTTTCTAGTGTTGGCGGGGGTTTATTTTGCCGCGCGGTATCAAGTATTGAAAGTTGTCTCCAAGACAAATTACGGGCATGTTGGGCCGGTAGAAATTTTCCTGACCGCGCCTTCTTTATTGACGTTTTATGTGCGGCAGGCGCTTTTTCCGCTATGGGTGGGGCCGAATTATCCCCTCCGTCCGGTGATGCCTGCAACGATGGGGGTGGAAAACTTTTTGCTTCCGGTGGGGATTGTCATTGCGTTGGTAGTGTTTGTGATATGGGCTTTGCGGAGCGTGATCCCGCGCGGGGTGGCAACGACGAAGGGGGTCTTTTCCCCCGCGCTTCCTCAGATCGGGTTGGCGTTGTTCCTTTTGCCCCTTGCTCCCACGTTCAATATCCTGGCGTTTATCCCCGAGCACACCGTCCATGACCGGTATCTGTATTTGCCGGTGTTGGGCTTTTGGATGTTCCTCCTGCCTGTGGGATTTACCTGGCTTTCGGAGCGAATGAAAATTCCGACGTTGAGGCTGATCCAAAATGTGTTGCTGGGCGCGCTATTGATCTGCATCCCGCTCAGTGCTCAAACCTTGCGGTACAACACGGCCTGGGAGAACGAACTGGCGCTGTGGATGTGGGCGATTAAGACCGATCCGACCTCTGCATTTAACTGGTCGCAGTATGCCAACCAACTATACAAGGCTGGGCGGGTGGAAGAAGCCAAGACAGCGGTGGACAAAGCGCTGGTGTCGCTCACCGTGAGTTCTGCCCCCGATTCGCTGTTCCTGCGGGCAAGAATTGCGACGGACGAGCATCGTTATCAGGATGCCGTTTCTGATTTGCAAGTGGTGCTCAATAACCAGCCAACGAACGTACCCGCGTATGAACAGTTGGCGGTGGTCTACCAACAACAGGGCGATTTGAACGCGGCCGCGCAAGTACTCATGGAGGGGCGGGCGACCAATCCAGCGAATGATTGCGAGTTGTCGTCCAATTTGGCGGTGTTGTATTATTTGGGCAACGAAAAGGAACTGGCGCAAGCGGAACTGGAACGGATTCGTCCCCTCACGACGACGGATTTTGCCCCGATTTGCCGGCAAGCGCTCTTTTTCCTGGGGGAGTTGTATAACGAATTGGGGCGCACGGCAGAAGCGCAGGGGTTGTATCAGGAATATTTACAGGCGACAGCGACTTTTACGGATGATACATCGTTGCGTTATCGGCAGTTGGCACAACAGCGATTGACACCGTAAGTTTATAGAACTCTTTTTTAGGTAATCCTATGAACCTCATTCTCCTTGGCGGTCCTGGCTCTGGGAAGGGAACCCAAGCCTTAGCCCTCGTCCAAAAATTCTCCCTCCTTCACATTTCCACCGGCCAACTTTTTCGGAAGCACATGCAGGAAGGTACCGAACTGGGGGTACTTGCTCAAAGCTACATCGACCACGGAAACCTCGTCCCCGACAAGATCAGCATCCAAATGTTGCGCGCCCGCCTGGAACAACCCGACGCCCGCGCGGGGTTCATCCTCGATGGTTTTCCCCGCACCCTCCCGCAAGCCGAAGCCCTCGCCTTGATCACCCAGGAACTTAATTGCCCGATAGATGGCGTGCTTTCCCTCGAAGTTGCGGACGAAGACATCGTTACCCGCATCACCGGGCGGCAAACGTGCAGAGAATGCGGTGCGGTCTTTCACGTGACTTTCTCCCCATTTGCAACCTGCCCTTTCCAAAAATGCACAGGCGAATATCTTTACCAACGTGAAGACGACCGCGCCGAAACTGTGCGCGAACGGCTCCAGGTTTTCCACCACCAAACTGCGCCCCTGATTGACTATTACCAGAATCTAGGAATTCTCATTCCCGTGGATGGCTCCGGCGAAATTTCTGCTGTCACCGACAGGATGTTGCACGCAACCCAAAGTCTCCTGAAATAACGTTATCGCTCCGAATACACTTGATACCGCTCCATTAACGCCAGTAAAACCTGATCGGTAAAATCGTTCAACTTCCGTAACATATCCCCCCAGGCGTGCGGGGAGTGGATCGCCGACCCTTCATACACCGCGATCATCGCCTCCACCAGCATACTTCGGAAAAACAAAAACGCGTTCACCGCCTCCGTGCTGTTCAACCCACACCGACGGCCAATGGACGCATACTCGTACCCCAGAGAACGCGCCTCCGCCTTGCCGGTGTGTTCGTCCGTCACGAGAAAGGTGTTTAGCCCCCGCAACATCTCCCGCCCCCCGCGCCGGTACTGGTCGCGGGCATCGTGGTCGAGCTTCTGATACCACCCCTCCGCCTCCAGTCGCCCGTCGCTGACCTGAAACCGCGTCCGCCCCAACGCACTCTGAATGAGCAAATCCGCCTCGCGCGGGGTTTCCAATTGCTGAGATTGGGTCCATAGTTCGACTTCCTGCCGTTTAAATCGCCGATGCCCGCCCTGTGTCCGGTGAACAGGCAGCCGTCCCTGGTCCGCCCACAAGCGCACCGTACTTGGATGTACGCCCAAAATTTCCGCCGCCTCGCTCAGGTTGAGCCAATCATTCGTCAAACTTGGATTTACCATTACGCCTCTCCTGCCAGTGCCGCCCGCTCGATTACAGACGCCGCCGCTGCGCCCCCCCCTTGCTGAAATGCCTTCACATCAATCTGTGCCAAAATGACCAGCGAAATGACCAAAAACGCCCCCAGGAGGACAAACCCCGCCGCGTACCCCATCACCGCACTCGCGGGGGACTGCCGCGCCATATCCCGGAACACCGCCGTGACCACGGACCCCAACAATCGCGCAAACGCACTTGCCGACCCCCACGCCCCGATAAACAGCCCCACCTTGCCGGGCACGGTCATATCCAGCATCAACGACAGGTTCGCCACCGTCGCCGGGCCGGTTGCCAAACCCAGTAACAATACGCCGAAATAAAACAGATTCTTGCCCCCGGCAAACGCGCTGATCGCCACCAAGCCGAACGATACCACCCCGACCCACGAGGCCCACCGCGCCACGGTCAATTTCGACACCCGCCCTTCCAACGCCCCCGCAACCGCCAGCGACAGCAGATAACACGTCCCCCAAATCGAAGTGATCCGAGTTGTCGCGCTTACAGGAAGATCAAACGCCCGCGCGGCAAACGGCTCCAACAACACATCCTGTCCCAACACCGCCGCCAACATCAGTACCAAATACAAGAAAAATAACGAAACCTGCCGGTTGCCCCGGATTTCTTTTACAATCGTTTTCAGCGAATAGCGTTCCTCGGTCTTTTCTACAGTTCCCTCTCTTTTTTCCAGCCCAATCAACCCAACCAGTCCCATCCCCAACGCAATCAACGCCACTGTCATAAATGCGCCCTGAAGCATATCCGGCGTGTAATTTTCCAACATTCGGCTCAAGGTCGCCGCTGTGCCGATGATACTCACGATCATGATAAAAAACATCGTCGCCGTGGTTTTAGAACGCCCCGCTTCTCCGGAAACTTCCGACGCCAGCGAAAAATACGATACCGTTGCCAGATTGAACCCCATTCCCCATGCCCCGAAGGTCAACACGCCCAATCCGATTCCTATCCAAAAATTCTCCGGTAGGATCAGGGCCACCTGCGCCGCCAACATCAACCCTGCCACACACAGGATCAACCCCGCTACGATGTACGGCGTCCGCCGCAAGCCCAATACCGGATACCGATCCGAAAACGGCCCAATCGCCACCTGGATGAACGAAAACAGGTAAGGGGGAGAAAACAGCAATACGACCAACGTCGCCGCCAGGCCCTGATCCTCGATCAGAATCCGGTTCAGCGTGCTGTTGATCGGCACAAGCGTAATGGCGACCGCGGCATGGATCAAACCCAGTTGTAAGCGTTTCAGAAACATCAGGCCTCCAAAATGAAGTGACACGCATGATGAAATGGGTGTCACCTGGGGTGTTGAAATTCTGCGTAAATCTATCAGAATCTACATAAATCTTCAATGTAAGTTTACGTAGATTTTTGAGAAAAGCCTGAATCAATCTCCGATTGCTGCCGACATCGCTGGCGCGGGTTCCTCCTCCGCGCGAGGTTTCGCTGCCATCTGGAACCCGATAAACATCAAAATCGCGGAAAGTAATTCACCCAAATACAGCAATTGTCCATAACCCAGCCGCGTCAGCGTACTGGCAAACCCGATCAACAGCGCGCCTGCCGCAATCAAAATATTTGCCAATACCCGGTTGGGCAGCACCCGTTTCCGCCAGAACAAAAACGCCGACCACAGCGCCCCACCCACCAGCGAAAACAGCCCATAGATGTTGAAGAACGGCGTCGTCAACCGGACAGGCGTGCCGAGGGGAAGCAGACCGGGGATCACCTGTACCTCTTCGCCGCGATATTCGACCGTTTGTACCTTTGCCCCGGCGGGGATTTCCTGTCCGGCCTCCAGGCGTTTCGTGCCGTATTGCTCGCTAACTGGTTTGCTGGTTGTAAACATTGCTTCGTTCAAATTGGGCATCGCCTGGAGCATCAAATACCCGGCAAACAGACTACCCAGGACTAAAACGACCGTTATCACGTTGACCCATTGCTTGCGAAACATCAAATACATTGTGCCGTGCCCGATCCACGCGGCGTTGAGCGCAGCCCCGAACAGATACCAGACGAAAAACACCCACTTATTCCAGCTAATTGCGAGATACGCCTCCGCAAAGCTCCCCGCCCCGAACATTGCCAACCCCAGGCCCCAAAACAAAAAATGCGGTGCGCGCCGCACTGCAAAACGCTGGAGCACCAATACGGTAAACACCAGCATAATGGCAGAAGAAATAAAGGGAAGGATCAAGTTGATGGACATTTTTCACCTCGGAAGAATCTAGAACTTGACGAATCCGAGCAATACGCCCGCCGCGACAACCATCAGGATCACCATAACCAGTCCCAATCCGATCAGCAGGACAGGGACGATTTTTTCAAAAAAAACAGAATTAGGGATGCGAGAAGAGGGACGGGGAGGTTTTGACATGAGATTCCTGGTTCCAAAAATAAGATTTTCCGATTTTCTGGAAGATCAAAGTCTCTGTCAATGTAGATTTTAAAAGTATTATAAGTTTACGTAGGTTCGCAAAGCGAAAGTTTAATGCGGTTTTTAATTTCCCCTACACCATCGCCCCTTCAACAATCTCGTCCAACAATGGAACAAACTCCTCCGCCGTTTCCCGCGTCATCAACCGTTGGCGCACCTCACGCGGCATCTCATACGGCGACAAATACCGCGCTGCGTACTTGCGGAACAACACCAACCCGCGTTCGGGGCCATAAAACGCTAGATTCATTTCGAGATGGTGGAGCATCGTTTCGCGAACCACGTCTGGGGGAACCTGATCCCGTTCGAGCCGAGAAAAAATCCAGGGATTGTACATCGCCCCGCGCCCGATCATCACCCCTGCACAACCGGTGTGCGCCTTCATCCGGTCAATGTCCACGACCGTGTTCACATCCCCATTTCCGATCACCGGAATGTGCAGGTCATCTACCACTTCCGCGATGGCATCCCAATCCGCTTGCCCGCCGTACCCCTGCGCCCGTGTCCGTCCATGCACCGCAAGCAGTTGCCCGCCGTTATCTTCTACGATTTTGGCAACTTCCAAATAATTGCGGGTTCCATCATCCCATCCCAACCGTATTTTGCCCGTGACCGGCACTTCGAGATGAGTCGTAAGTAACCGGAAAATCTCCGCGATTTTTTCCGGCGTCCGCATCAGCCCCACGCCCGCCCCCCGCGCACTAATCGTTTTTGCAGGACACCCCATATTCACATCAATGACATCCGGCCCGCGCGCTTGAATCCGCAACGCCGCATCAAGCAACTTACCCGGATCATCCCCATAAATCTGGAACGTGACTGGACGTTCGGCCTCGGTGAAAGCTAGTTTTTCGTCCACATGCTGAATCCGTTCCAGCACATCTTCCGCCTTCACAAACTCCGTGTAACTCATCGCCGACCCCAACCCGCGACAAAGTGATCGAAACGGCTGGTCGGAATAACCGTCCATCGGGGAGAGGATTGCGTCGCCAGAAATGGAGAGATTGCCGATCAAAAAACTCATTCTCTCCCCTTTACCAACGCCGCGTCCAACGCCTGCCGCAAACTCCGCGCTTCCACAATTTCGATCCCTTTCGGCCAGGGTTCGCCTTTGCGATGCCGGCGGGGGACGATGGCGGTTTTGAAACCCAAATTGGCAGCCTCCCGCAAGCGCGCGGGCATCTGCCCGACCGAGCGCAGTTCGCCTGACAAACCGATTTCCCCGATCAGCACCGTATCCACGCGGACGGGGTGATCGTTGATGGAGGAGGCAATCGCGGCGGCGACGGCGAGGTCCGCAGCGGGTTCATCCACGCGGAGGCCGCCCACCACATTGACAAACACATCCTGCTCGGTCAGGCGTACACCCACGCGACGGGTCAGCACCGCGACCGTGAGCAGGAGGCGGTTGATGTCCAGGCCGTTCGGCGTCCTGCGGGGGTTGCCGAAGTTGGTGGAACTAGTCAACCCCTGGATTTCCACGAGCAGGGGGCGGGTGCCCTCCATCGTGACCGCGATGGCCGATCCGGGCGCATTGATCATCCGCTCTGCGAGAAATGCCTCCGATGGGTTGGGAACCTCAACCATCCCCCGTTCGAGCATCTCAAACACCCCCACCTCGGAAGTGGCCCCGAACCGATTCTTGACCGACCGGAGCAGACGGTAGCTCTGAAAACGATCCCCCTCCAAATACAGTACCGTATCCACAATATGTTCCAATACCCGCGGCCCAGCGATGGCCCCTTCTTTGGTCACATGTCCGATGATGAAGACCGCAATTCCCGACGATTTTGCCAGTTCCCGCAAACGGGAAGCGCACTCCCGCACTTGGGTCACTGACCCGGCGGAGGACTCGTGTTCGGGCATGTAAACGGTTTGGATGGAGTCCACGATGAGGAGGTGGGGTTTGACTTCGGCAACGTGGTCGAGGATGGTGGAGAGGTTGGTTTCGGTAACGAGGTATAGCTCTTCTGGGAATTCTTCTTCGCCCTCCCCCCTCTGTCCTCCTTTCCCGTCGGGTAAGGGGGAGATGAGACGGACTGCGCGCATTTTGATCTGGCGTTCGGACTCTTCGCCGGAGACGTAGAGAACGGTGCCGACGCGAGCCATTTCGAGGGCGGTTTGCAGGAGGAGGGTGGATTTGCCGATGCCCGGATCGCCCCCGATGAGGACGATGGAGCCAGGAACCACGCCCCCGCCCAAGACGCGGGCAAATTCTCCGATGGGGAGGGGCATCCGTTCTTCGGCGTCGCCGCTGATGTCACCCAGACGGCGCGGGGTGGAGCGTCCGGTCAGGCCGCGGGGGACGCGGCTTTTGTCGGGTTTGGGTTCTTCGAGGACTTCTTCGATGTAGCTATTCCAGGCGTTGCAGTTGGGGCAACGGCCCATGTATTGCGCCGAGCGACGGCCACATTCTTTGCAAACGTATTGAGTGCGGGTTTTTGGCATGGGGACAATTATACCGGAGAAAAAAACAGCCCCTGAAACGGTTGTCCAGGGGCTGTAAGGTTTAGCGTTTAACTTAGGCGGGCATGGCCTCTAGTTCGTCTTCCGGTTTGGTTTCACTCTCCCCTTTTTTGAAGAGGAGAATATCTTTGGTTTCTTTGCCATCATCGTCTGTTTTTGTTTCAATATCTACCATGATGTCGCTGAAATGTTCAAACCGGCCCGAAAGCAAGCCATCGGAGAGTGGGTCTTCGACTTTGTTTTGAATGACCCGGCGGAGGGGGCGTGCCCCAAATTCCTGGTCATAACCCAGGTCGGCAAGCAGATCCAATGCTTCGGGGGTGGCTTCGAGTGTGAGGTTGTATTCTTCCAGGCGGCGGGCGACTTTGTCGAGTTCCAGCCCGACGATTTGGCGCAGGTCATCTCGATTGAGGGAGCGGAAGATGATGGTGCCATCCATGCGGTTGATGAATTCGGGGCGGAATGTGCGTTTGAGGGCGGCGTTCAATTTCTTTTGCATGTCGTTGAACGAGAGCCGTTCTTCCAGCTCTTCGTTGACTTTGAGGGCAAAGCCGAGGGAAGTCTGCTTTTTGATCATATCTGCGCCAACGTTGGAGGTCATGATGATGATGGCGTTGCGGAAGTCCACTTTGCGGCCTTTGGCGTCGCTCAGACGACCTTCTTCCATGATTTGCAGGAGCATGTTGTGGACTTCGGGGTGGGCCTTTTCGATTTCGTCGAAAACAACGATGGAGTACGGGCGGCGGCGCAGGCCCTCGGTCAGTTGTCCGGCTTCTTCGTAGCCGACGTACCCTGGGGGGGCACCGACGAGACGGCTGACGTTGTGCCGTTCCATGAATTCGGACATGTCCAGTTGGATGAGGGCGTCTTCGCTGCCAAACATAAATTTGGCGAGGGCCTTGGTTAGTTCGGTTTTGCCTACACCCGTTGGGCCGAGGAAGATAAAGGAGCCAATCGGGCGGCGGGGGTCTTTCAACCCCGCGCGGGCACGGCGCACCGCTTTCGAGATCATTTTGATTGCTTCTTCCTGCCCAATGATGTGGTCGCGGAGTTCATCTTCCATGTGCAAGAGACGCTCGGATTCTTCCTGAGCGATTTGCATAGTGGGGATGCCCGTCCACATGGCGACAACTTCGGCGATGTCCTGCGGGGTGACAATCGGGCTTTTTTCCCGATCCCAGCCGGTGCGGAGTTTTTCGAGTTGGCCTTCGAGGGCACTTTCGCGTTCGGTCAGTTCTTGAATGTCATCGTACAGCCCACCTTCGGCCGCGGCCGCCTGCTGGGCGCGGATTTCGCGGAGCTGGCTGATCAGGTCTTTGGCGGTTTTGGCGGCGGGGCTTTTATACATGCGAACCCGTGAGGAGGATTCATCAATCAGGTCAATTGCCTTGTCGGGCAGAAAGCGTTCGGTGACGTAGCGGGAGGAGAGATGCACGGCGGCTTCGATAGCTTCGTCTGTGATGGTGAGCCGGTGATGTTCTTCGTAGGCTTCGCGGATACCGTGGAGGATTTCGATGGCTTCTTCGATGGAGGGTTCATCCACAGTGATGGGTTGGAAACGCCGTTCGAGGGCGGCGTCGCTTTCGATATGTTTGCGGTATTCTTCCAGGGTGGTGGCCCCGATTACCTGCAGTTCCCCGCGGGAGAGGGCAGGTTTGAGGATATTCGCGGCATCCACGGATGATCCGGCGGCTCCGGCTCCAACAAGCATGTGTACTTCATCAATAAACAGGATCGCGCCTGATTGTTTGAGTTCGTCTATGACGCGTTTGAGGCGTTCTTCAAACTGACCCCGGTACATCGTTCCGGCGACGAGGGAACCTACGTCGAGTTGGAGGAGGCGTTTGTCAAGCAGGGGGGTGGGGACATCGCCTTCGATGATGCGTTGGGCCAGCCCTTCAACAATCGCAGTTTTACCGACGCCGGGTTCGCCGATGAGGGCGGGGTTATTTTTCGTGCGGCGGGCGAGGATTTGGATCACTCGCTCAATTTCCATCTGGCGACCAATGACCGGGTCGAGTTTGCCTTCTTCGGCTTTAGCGGTCAGGTCGGTCGCTAATTGATCCACCATGGGGGTTTTCACTTTCTTTTTCTCTTGTTGTTCAGGTTTCTTGCCCGCGGGGGCGGCCTTGCGCGGGGTGCTGCTTTCTTGGAGAACACGGCGGGTTTGGCGGCGAATTTGTTCCGCGGTGACACCTAACTTTTGTAAGACATTCAGGGCAATGCCTTCACCGTAGTTAACCAGGCCTAATAGGATATGTTCGGTACCGATGTAGTGATGGCCCATCCGCTTGGCTTCTTCAAAAGCAAATTCAAGCACTTGTTGGGTGCCAGGGGAGAGGTCAATTTTGCCGCCCCGGTACTGGCCGGTGCCAGTGAGACGTTGAACCATTTCTTGGACGCGGCGCGTTTCCAAGCCCAGTTCGCGGAGAACGCGTCCAGCGACTCCCCCTTCCTCGCGAATCAATCCCAGGAGTAAATGTTCGGTGCCAATATAATTATGTCGCATGCGTTCGGCCTCTTCGTGTGCAAGGCTTAAAACGCGTCTCGCTCGTTGGGTGAGTCGATCTTTACCAGACAAAGTACTGCCTCCTTGCCCGTTCAAGCGAACGGAGTGCAATGATAATTTATAACTAGGCTAAGAGAGAACATGCTCCGAAAAAAGGGTGTGGGTTGTATATCCCACACCCTTTTCAGGGGATACTTCGCAACTTAGCAATTGTATATAAAAAATTCTACCAGAAATTATCTTATAGCGGATCAGTGAGCTCTAAGAAGAGTATAAGAAAAGCGCACCACTGGATAACTAGGGTGCGCTTTTTATAGAAAACTTAGGCTGTGGAGCGTTTTTGGCAGCTCAACGGTTAAGTATTGTCTTCTGGAGCCTCTGCTTCGGGAGTTTCGTCGCTTTCGGCCATTGCCATTTTTAAATCCAGGTCAGCGTAAGCGAGCGAGTTAACTTTACGAAGGCTTAACCCGATGCGGTGGTTGTTGGGGTCAATTTTGATAACCCGGAGGGTAAGAACATCGCCATCCTTTAATACTTCTTTGGGGTGTTCGATCCGTTGTTCGCTGAGTTCGGAAATGTGGATCAACCCTTCAAGGTCAGTATTTTCGATGCGGGCGAAAGCTCCAAATTTTGCCAGACGGACAATCTTTGCCTGGACAAGCTGGCCTTCACGGAAAACCGCGACTTTTTCGGGCCAGGGGTCGGATTGTAATTGGCGAATGGAGAGGCCGATGCGTTTGTTGGCTTCGTCAATATTGATGACTTTGACTTTAACTTCCTGTCCAACTTTGAGAACCTGGCTGGGATGAGTGATGTGTTCCCAGGATATTTCCGTCATGTGAACAAGTCCATCAGCACCATTGATGTTGACGAATGCGCCAAAATCAGCCAAGCTGGTCACACGCCCGGCCAGAACGTCACCTTCTTTGATTTCTTCGAGGAGGCGATCTTTGAAGATTTCACGGGATTCTTGAAGGGCAGCTAGTTCAGAGAAAATCAAGCGGCGGCGTTCGCGATCTACTTCAATCGCTTTGACGATGATTGCCTGACCGGTCATTTTCGCCCAGCGCTGATCGGGGGTGTTGCCACCACCGTAGGCCATACGGCGAGAGGGGCTAACCTGAGAGGCGGGTACGAAACCGCGCAAGCGTCCCATTTTGACGATCAGACCGCCTTTATTGTAGCCAGCGATCGTGCCTTCGTGAATCTGATTGGAAGACACCAGTTGTTCAGCCGAACTCCAATCTTCCTCTTCAATGGCTTTGGCGCGAGAAAGCACCAAGTTCCCATTTGAATCTTCAGGGCTGACGACATAAACAGCGATTTCTTTCCCTAGTTCAATCAACTGTCGTTCTTCAGGATCAAGCTGGCTGACCTCTTTGCCAGGAATAATCCCTTCTGACTTCGCCCCGATACTAACAAGGACTTCGTCATCATTGATGCCTACAACAACGCCCGAACGAATTTCACCTTGACGAGGGAGGTCAAGGTTGACTTCTTCTTGAGCGAGTAAATCTTCCATAGAGGGTTGGGCTTCAGTCTCCTCCGTGAGTTGTGTGTGGTTGCTCTCCGGCATTTCTTCTTGCGTGAGCAATTCCTGTTCTTGTTCCATAAGTAAAAAATAGCTCCAGTTAAGTGACGTTAAACGAATATTATAAAGGGTGAGATGCAACTTGGCAACCTTTGTGGTAACATTGGCACTTGCTTTCTAAACTCTCACTGCTGGATCTTCGAGGAAGTATCTTAAACTCTTCCAAGAAGTCATTTTGAGGAAATCGTATGCCCGCTATTTTTCCGTTTACAGCTATCGTTGGTCAGGAACGTATGAAACGCGCATTGCTGCTCAATGCCATTGATCAGCGGATCGGTGGTTTGTTGATCCGTGGGGAACGGGGCACAGCAAAATCTACCGCAGCCCGTGCGCTTGCCGCTCTTCTGCCCGAGATGGATGTTTTTATTGACTCTCCTTTCAACGATGACCCGAATTCGCCCGAAACCTGGTCTGATTGGGTTCGGGATCGCAAAGCGCACGGTGCCGAACTCCAGATCGGGAAGCATCGTATTCGTTTTATTGATCTTCCGGTCAGCGCTACTGAAGACCGTGTAGTTGGTACGCTTGATATTGAGCAGGCGATCAAAAAGGGGGAACGTAAGTTTGAACCGGGTGTATTGGCCGCGGCCAACCGGGGCCTTTTGTACATTGATGAAGTCAACCTGTTAGATGATCATGTCGTGGATCTACTCCTTGACTCGGCGGCGATGGGCGTCAACATTGTGGAACGCGAAGGCATTTCGTTTATGCACCCCGCACGTTTTATTTTGATCGGAACGATGAACCCCGAAGAAGGCGACCTACGCCCGCAACTCCTCGATCGGTTTGCGCTTTCCGTCGAAATTCGCGGGATCCGCGACCCGCGCGAACGCGTCCTGATCATGGAACGTCACCTGGAATTTGAAACCAATCCCGAAAACTTCCGCGAGAAATGGTTGCCGCAAGAACAATCCATGACCCAAAAGATTGAAGCCGCCCGAAAAATTGTGGATAAAGTGCAATATACCCGCCGCGACATGGTTTCGATTGCCGCCCTCACTTCCTCTCTCCAAGTGGACGGACACCGCGCGGATTTGGTTATCCTCAAAGCGGCCCGTGCCCATGCCGCGTTCGAGGGCCGCACGCAAATCACTGACCGCGACATTGCCCTCGCAGCGGAGTTAGCTCTTCCCCATCGGATTCGCCGTGGCCCGTTCAACCAGGCCGAAATTGGTGTGGAAGAACTGCAAGACCGCATTTCGCAGCTCCAAAGCCAATCTACTGGGGATGATGGCGCAAGTGAAATGAGTGAACAACAAGAGGCTGATCAAAGCCAGGTAAAAAAAAAGCGGTAGATTCTGAAACCGGTGAAGAAACATCCCAACGCGGGCCGGTTGAACCCGGCCCGCAGGATGTTTTTCATTCGGGAAGTGCGAACTGGTGGGATGGGGGAGAAAAAGTCAAAACGTCTCAAGCCTTTGCCCCACGTAAATTAGATACCCCCCTCGACAAAATGACCCGCCACCATACGGGGCGGCGTTCACGCTCGCGCACGGATCGCAAACGTGGCCGGTACATTCAAGCCCGCCCAGCCCACGGGAAAACCAACGATCTGGCATTTGATGCGACGTTACGGGCCGCGGCTCCCTTCCAACAGACGCGAACCGAACAGCGCGAGCATGTGGCCTTTGCCATTCAACCCGAAGATTTGCATCGCAAAGTACGGGTACGGCGCACCGCGAACCTGGTTTTGTTTGTGGTGGACGCGTCTTGGTCCATGGCGGTCGCTGAGCGGATGTCGGCGACGAAAGGGGCTATTCTTTCGTTGTTGACGGATGCGTACCAACGGCGGGATCGCGTGGGGTTGGTAGTCTTTCAAAAGGATCGTGCCCGGCTTATCCTGCCACCGACGAATTCAGTGCAGTTGGCGCAACGTGCGTTGGCGGAGATTCCTGTTGGGGGCAAGACTCCGCTTTCGGCAGGGTTGTTTTTGGCGTATCAGGTGGTGCGGCAGGAGGGGTTCACGCACCCGGATGTGGAGCCTTTGATCATTCTCTTGACCGATGGCGCGGGCAATGTTTCGATGACGGGGAACCTCGCTCCGCAAAAGGAAGCGCATCAACTGGCGGAACAAATTGCATTGGAAGGGATTCGGAGTGTGGTGATTAACATGGAACACGCCGCGTTTGATCAGGGGTTGGCGCAATTGCTGGCCCAACACCTGAAAAGCCCTTGTTATACATTGAGCGAATTGAAAGCAGAAAGTTTGTTACAAACCGTGCGCGCCGAAATGGGCGTGTAGTAGGAGCTCCCTTTGTCTACCCCAGTTATTTCCGTTTCTAAACTAAGTAAACACTACAAAGTACCCGTGCGCGAGGCGGGTTTGAAGGCTTCGGTGGCGAGCCTGTTTAACCGGAAATACCGGGAAGTGCGAGCCGTGGATGAGATCGGGTTCAAGATTGAGCCGGGGGAGGTGGTCGGGTTTTTGGGGCCGAACGGGGCTGGGAAAACGACAACGTTGAAGATGTTGTCCGGGTTGTTGCACCCGACGGGGGGGGATTTGTCGGTGTTGGGGTACGAACCCCGCCAGCGGCAAGCAGAATTTTTGAGCCAGATCACGTTGGTGATGGGGAATCGGAATCAGTTGTCTTGGGATTTACCTGCGTTAGATTCGTTTGATTTGAACCGGGCGATTTATGGGCTGCCGCAAGATACGTTTAAGAAGGTGCGGGATGAGTTTATTGAATTGCTCGAAGTGGGGGAGTTGGTGCAGAAACCGATCCGTAATTTGTCTTTGGGCGAGCGGATGAAGATGGAAATTATCGGGGCGTTGCTCCACACGCCGAAGGTGTTGTATCTAGACGAGCCAACGATTGGCCTGGATGTGACGATGCAGCGGCGCATCCGCAAATTTGTGGCGGAGTACAACCAGCGTTACGGCGCGACCGTGTTGCTAACCAGTCACTATATGGCCGATGTGGAAGCGTTGTGCAAGCGGGTGATCGTGATCCATCATGGCAAGTTGCTATACGATGGTGGCCTGGCTGGGTTGGTGGAACGCTTTTCGGCGTACAAAACGTTGGGGATCACGTTGGAAAATGGGCGACAAGCGGATTTGGCTTCGTATGGCGAAGTCGTTGGAAATGAAGCGGGCCGAGTGGTGCTACGCGTCCCCAAAGCGGATACGACCCAAACCGCTGCCCGTCTCCTCACCGATCTCCCCGTCGCCGACCTGACAATTGAAGACCCGCCGATTGAAGAGGTGATTGAGCAAGTGTTCGCGGGGGGAGAAGAATGAAACGTTACCTCGACTTCTACCTCACCTCGATGAAAATCGCCATTATGGAGCAAATCCAGTATCAGGTGGCGAATTATTTTTATATGATCGGCATGATTGCCGAGCCGGTCATTTATCTCGTTGTCTGGTCCACGGTGGCAAACGCACAGGGCGGGGAAGTGGGCGGATACACGGCAGGGCAGTTCGCGGCGTATTACATCGTGTGGACGTTGGTGCGGAATATGAACATCGTTTTTACGCCGTATGGGTGGGAGTGGCGGATTCAGCGCGGGCAGTTGTCCTCGGCGTTGTTGCGCCCGATTCATCCGCTGCATAGTGATGTGGCGTTTTTCGCGGGGTGGAAGTTTGTGGTGATCGTGTTGTGGCTGCCATTAGCGGCGATTTTGGCATTGATCTTCAAACCTACCCTCAGTCCAACGTGGATCGAAGTGGTCGTCTTTTTCTTCGCGATTTGGGGTGCGTATCTGCTGAGGACGATGTTGTTGTCACTGTTGGGAATGATCACGTTTTGGACAACGCGGGTGAGCGCGATTTATGAGTTGTTTTTTGCCCTGGAATTGATCCTGTCCGGGCGGTTGGTGCCCATGTCGCTGATGCCGCAATGGGTTCAGAACGTGTCGGACTTTTTGCCGTTCAAGTGGGCGTTCCAATATCCGATTGAGGCGTTGGTGGGCCATTTGCCCGCGCAAGAGCTTTTTTCGGGCTTAGGGATGCAGGTTTTGTGGATTTTGATCGGGACGTTTTTGGTGGGGATTGTGTGGCGGATGGGGATCAAGCGGTTTTCGGCAGTGGGGAATTAGCGCGGCAGGGGAGGGGGTAACTGACCGAGGTTGCTATCATCCCTGAAAAACCGAGTTTTTTCCCTGACAGCGGGAGTTTCATGCTAGAAAAGGCTCCTTAAAAGCAGGTTTGTTCCGCCAGAAAGGCAAAAACTCGGTTTTTCGTCGTCAAGGTAGCAACCAGTGTTACCCAGTTCACAGTAAATCTGTGAAAAGTTCCATTCCTCCTCCTTAAATCCCTATTACAATAGAGTGAATTTCCCCCTGGCTTTTTCAACTGGAGCTAAATATGTACATGGATAACCCCAAACTGTGGCAAAAGCGCATGGAGGCCTTAAGGCAGGCCATCACCGAAACGAATGATTTTGCAGACCACCGCGCCAATGAGCGGCTGGATAGTATGAAGGCGAAATATGGTGCGTTTGCGAACAATCTCCCGTCACTCTTAAGTCTTCCTGCTGAACAAAGACCTGCCGAACTTCAAGACGTGACCCGGCGCGAGGTTTACAAAGCCGTTCAGGAAATGTTCCAGATCGGAACGTGCTGGAATATCCTCGAATCTTTACAGGGCTTTACAACCGATGCGTTTGATTTCTTCTATGGAGGTTATTACGGGGATGAAACCAATCCGCCTTACTTAACCGTTTCGCCGGATTACCCCGAACGATATGTCATGCGGATGCTTCTCAATCAGGTTTCTTATGATTTGAACATTCTTCAACGGGCGATCACCCAACGCCAGGACGCGGATGGGATGATGACCCAACAGGGCCAAACGCTCTTCATCGCCGACCGTTTGGCGGCGCAGGCATTAAAACCTGCTTTGACGGCTGGGCTTTTAGAAGATGGCACCGGGATTATCAGCTATTTGGGGAAAACGATCCGGGCGAGGTTGGTGCCTTACTATGACACGATCCTCCTCTGCATTGCGTTTGCGTCCATGCAACAAGGCTCGTTTCCCTCGCGGGATTTTCTGGCGATCCCCCACGAAATCGGCCATCATTTGTATTGGAATGGCACGATGCCCAATTCGTCGGAGACGCTTCGGGCGACGCTGCACAAAAAGCTCAACGCGGCGGGGATTAAAAAGCGGGACTGGCGCCGTCGTTGGGTGGAGGAAATTTTTGCGGATGCCTATGCCCTCATCATCGGTGGGCCGGTCGTTGCCCTGGATTTTCAGGATATGCTTGACGATGATGTTCCCGCGCACTTCCGCTCGGATACGGACAAACATCCTATCCCTGAATTAAGGCCGTTTATTCAAACCCAAATCCTTCGGAAAATCAAATCTCAGGGAAATCCTTATTACGTGGAAACCCCTAACCGTCTGGACGCCAATTGGAAGGCGTGGATCAAACAACAATGGGCCGATCGGGATGTGTTGGCAGAGCTATTCCGCGTGCGTGGCAAACGCGCCAAACTCACCGGGCAAGGCGTCGTGGATACCCTCCAACCCGTGCTGGATGTGGTCTTGGATGTCCTCGGCCCGGTCATTCCCCAAGACAAAAATACGGCATGGTCGGTGGACATCATCAAGGAAGAAGATATTGAATTTTACATTGCCAATTTTGAAGAATCAGAAATTGCCGACCTCATTGATAGTCTTAACCTGGATAACAGCCTCGCCTACCTTTATCTGCAATTTTATAAAAATGCCTATCCACAAGACGATGAAGAGTTGATGACCATTTTGAGTGTGCTCATCTCTGAAAATCTCCCCGAAAACATGGATATGGAAACGTTGGCGAAGTTAGAGCAGAAATACGGCGAACGCGGCAACACCTTTGAAGAACGCGTCGAAAAGATCGCTGGGAAAGCAGCGAATGTCTTATGCACAGAAGATTGGGTGAAGTTATTCCTTTTTGAGGGCTGGTCGGATGAAGGGCCGTTAGGGAGTGGCGGCAAGACGACTTCCTCCTCATCCGATGGACTGGATAGCTTCTAGGATTTTTCGGTTGGTCGCGATGTTTTGGAGAAACGCGGCTCGGCTTTGTTCGTCGGGCAGGCTCGTCACCTGTTCGAGGAGTAGCGTGTGGGTGGTTTGGAGCATTTGCCCGGCCCGCGGATCATCGAACGCCTTCAACAGGGCATAACACCCCCAATAAATACTCAACGGGTCTTCGTACCCATTCGCCCCAAACTTTTCAAGGACCGCAAGCGCTTCATCTAAATAATGGAGCGCTTCTTTTTTATCCCCCCGTTGCGCGGCGACCTGCGCCAACCCAAGATTGGGCGCGGTCGCGAGGAAATCCTGCCCCAACGCTTTACGCAACTCCATCACCTGCCGGAACACGTCTCCCGCGGCGTGCTGTTCCCGGCGCGCCAGCAACGTTTCACCATAGACCGACAAGGTGTGCGCTTCAAAATAACGGATGCCCAATTCCCGTTCAATCGCCAACGCTTTTTCAAAGGTGCTTTGCGCTTCCTCGTAAATTTCCTGCCGGAGCAACACTTCCCCCAAATTGTTGAGTGCAATCGCCTCCTCTTGACGATCTCCCGATTCTCGGCTGATGAAAAGCGCCTGACTGTATGCCTGTTGCGCCGCCGCGTATGCCCCCAACACATGATGGATCACCCCGATGTTGTTGACCGCTTTTCCAATCCCTTTCCGATCCCCAATCCGATTGTAGATTTCCAACGATTGGGCATGGTACGTCTCTGCGAGCATGTATTTTTGCTGGTGGCTCATCAACAACCCCAAATCGTTCAGCAACGAGGCCTCCCGCCCCGGCACCGCCAGCTTTTGGAAAATCTTGAGCGCCTCAGTCAAATACGTTTCCGCCGCCGTGTAATTGCCTGTACTGGTCGCGGTTTCGCCCAAAAGATAGTACGTATCCCCCCGCCCGGCGTCATCTCGCAAGCTATCGAAAATCTTTAACGCTTGTTGTGCTTGTTTGTCTGCCTCCGCGTACTTGCCCTGCCACCAAAAAGCCGTGCCCAAGTGCAAAAACGCATGGCCTAACTGCGCCTGATCGCCGCTCGTTTCCGCCAGCGCAAGCCCGGTTTGCGCGGTTTCAATCGCTTGCTCATAGTCGCCCACCGCGTCAAAAAAGCGGGAACGCAACAGGGCGATTTTTGCTTGTTGGGAATAGCCCAAACTTTCCTCGGCGAGCTGCCACAACGCCGTTAAATCTTCTGTCCCCGCCCCACGATTCCCCAGTTTGAAAAAAGCATCTTCCCGCGCCACCAGGATGTCGAACCGCTTCTCCGCCATTTCCTCGGGGGTGACGGCCAGCGCGTGGGTGTAATAATCCACCGCTTCACTGTTTTGATAGGCTTCGCGGGCGGCGTCCCCTGCCTTTTGTAAATACCCCCGCGCTTTATCGTTCAGCCCCGCTCGTTCGGCATGATACCCTAGCGTCCCGTAATGGGGCGCGAGATTTTCAAAATACAACTGCTCCAGGGACTCCACCGCCATCCGGTGCAAGCGTTGTCGCCGGACGCGCACCTGCATCCGGTATGCCGCATCCCGTAACAAGGCATGGCGAAACAAATACCGTAACTGGCTGATCGCCGTCCAAATCGCCTCTTCCTCGACCTTTTTGATCCGCTCCTCCACCGCCTTTTCCTCGCGCAACATCCCCATCAACACCCGCACTTCAAATTCCTGCCCCAAGACCGCCGCCGCCTGCACCAGATCGCGAAGTTCGCGGGCGAGCTGATCCAACCGTGCGACCAACAACACACGCACATCCGTTGGCAAAAACATCTTTTTGCGCTCCAGCAAATCCTGGCGCACGCAGATGTGCCCATTCTCCAACCGCTGCAAATCCCCGTTTTCCTTCAAATACCGCAAAATCTGTTCTGCAAAGAAGGGATTCCCCTCCGCGCGTTGCACCAGTAACCCCAGGAGCGTTTCACCGATGGGCGCGCCGAGCACCACTTCTCCGAGGTGCGCCAGTTCGCTCTCGCCGAACGCCTTCAAAACCAATTCCTGATATGCGACGCCCTCCCCCATCATTTCGTCTTGGGCGTGGCGCGTGTTTTCGGCGCGGTAAGTGGCGAGGATGGCGATGGGGTAAGCCGTGTTGCTTGCCATCAGCGTTCGCGCAAACCGGGATAAAAACGTGCGGGAGTCGGCATCCAGCCATTGCACGTCTTCCAACAACAGGATGATGGGCTGGCGTAAGCTTTCCGCCTGGATGAGGGTCGCCAGGCCGGTGAGCGTGTTTTCCAGGCGGGCGGGGCCTTCGAGTTGTTCGTAAAGCGAACCCGGCCAGCGCAAATCCAACAGCGCACCTAAAAAGGAGCGGGTACGTTCCAATTCGTTGACCAGGGCCGGATCGTGCGTCGCGAGCACGAGTTCATCGAGTTTTTCGCTGAAATGCTGTTTGTTCTTTGCTTCCGATTCGAGCGTGGACTGGTGGCAATACTGGCGCAACCAATAGCGGAACGGGTTTAACGCTTCCTGTAAAATCTGATCGTTTTGGCATAACGCCCATAATGGCGCATGGGTGTGATTTTGCAGGGACGCCGAAACCTGCAAAGTGCTCACCAACCGGCTTTTGCCGATGCCCGCCTCCCCGCGGATGACCATGACCCCGGCAAAACGCCCCTCCATCGCAGGCCCGATGAAAGCCTCCAGTTGCGCCAACTCCGCCTCCCGCCCGACGAACGCGCCCTGATACGAAGAGGCCGTTTGTTCCTTGCGTTCGAGCAACTGATAAACCGGCTGGGGTTCGGAAAAGCCTTTGAAAGCCCTGGCCCCCAATGGTTTTAGCTCAAAATAATTTGCCACGCGCCGGGAGATTTCCTCGTCCGCCCAAATTTCCCCGCGCGGGGCCGCGGTCATAAACCGGGCCGCGAGGTTCACCCCCCGCCCGTAGCAGGTAAACTCCTCGCGCAGCGGCGACCCGATGAACCCCGCGTGCGAGATGCGGTAGGTCAATCCGGCGGTCAACGGCAGGCTGGTCAGCGTTTGCAATTTGAGGATGAAATTCAACGCCCGGCCAATGTCATTTTGATACGAGATCGGCGCGCCCCAAAAGACCAACAAATGTGCGCCTTTGTCCCCAAAATCCACCCGGTTCAACAGCCCGCCGTATCTTTCCTGTAACGTAAAAAAGGCTTGCATGAACCCTTTGAGTTCGTCTTCCGCGCGAATGGTAGGCAGTTGGATAAACAAATTGACCACCTGCCGGAATTCGCCGGTGTGTTCCTGTGTGACCAGAATTTCGGGGAAAAAGCGCACCATGTCCCCTGGCCCCGGGGGCAGCATCATCGTGCCCCATTCCAACAGATTTCCGGTATCTGGGTCTTCTGCTGCACCGATGCTGGTGAGCCGGAAATATTCGCCATACGGTTCCACCTGGGCATGGATGGGGGCATTTTGGCAGACCACCGCGTCCAAAATGATCTCCCCCGCGCGGGCCGCGTGTTCCGCTTCGGCGCACTCCTCCACCGCTGACCCGCGGAAGAAATAGGTGGCGCGTTGTTCGTCTTCGGAAGTAAGAATGCCCCACACCGCTTCCCCGACCGCGACCCCCATCTTAGCCGAAACCGGGTATGTGCCGTAGGGGGTCACTTGCGCCGCGTGGAGGGCCATCTGCTGTTGGATTTCCCACGCGGCTTGAATGGCCTCCGCACAGACGGGGCCGGCATCCGCCATCCGTTCAAAGGGGAAAAGGGCGGTAAACGCGTCCCCCGCGAGGGTGGCGATAAAGCCTTCGTGTTCGTGTACGGTTTGAATCAACGGGGTAAAGACATTCCGCATCACGGTCGCCAGCACTTCCGCCCCGTGTTGTCCGTGCGCCATGAGGGTATCGGTCATATTGGAAAACCCCGAAATATCCACAAACATTCCGACGCCCGTAAACTGCCCGCGCCGGACCCCCGCGCGAAACTGCTGCAAAATAAAGTCGGGCACGAGCGGGTGGACGGTGACGGGGAGCATGAGGATAGTATACCCGGCTTAATTTGGAAGCGCGAAGAAACGTTAAGCGGTCAGTAATTCTTGATTGGGTAACTAGCTGTTCGTAGTCAGGAGCGTGCTGTTTCCAGCGAACCGCACTGTGCGTGCGGAACTACAAACCATATTGAG
>JACKAX010000002.1 GCA_020634875.1 Anaerolineales bacterium
CACGCCGAGACCGATTTGACCGGGCGCGATGTCGGCGTTCATTTGGCCTACTACCCTATCGTTGATGAGAAAGACAAAATCCGGCCCAACGGCGATCACGCCAATGCGGTTTGTGGCCCCCGGACGTTGATCAATGAAAGGGCTGTCACTGATCAATAGTTGATAAATGCCTGTGCCGTGGACTTCGAGAATCCGAAAGAGGCCATTGCCAGTGATGCCGAAGAAACCGTAGTCATCCTCAACATGGCGGAAGGTGAGGCCATAGGCGGCCAGACCATATTCATGGCCATCGGTAAGTTGGACTGTTACCGCCGCATAAAAGTCCGCGAGAACAGGGCTTTGGGTCGGGATCAGATTGAAATAGGAGTTGCCATTAAAAACATTGACGGTCCATTGATAGTGCTGCGCACGGATTTGCGATTCAACTGAGAGCGAGTGATCTTCGGTGACGCCAAGGGGCCAGTCCAGGTGGTTATCTTCAAAAGAATCAAGCAAGAGATTGGGCCATCCGGCTTGTTCATTCAGAAGGGCCTCACGCGTGGCCTGTGCAACCACCGTTGCGGTGGCGTACAGATTAGCTTGTTGGGTTTGGGTCGCCTGGAAGGCAAGTTGGGTGGCGGAGGCATTCAGCGTGGCTTGTGCATTGGCGGTCGCTTTAGCACTTTGCGTGGCCTGAACAATTCTGGTCGCGCGGATGATCGCGCCGGCGGTCGGATTATCTTCAGGGGTGGGCGTCGCGGAGGAGGCAGGGGTGGAGTTGGTTGTGTTGCACCCAATCATGATGAAGATCATCAAAGTCAACACGGTAGAGGAGATGAATGCAAACAAACGTTTCATGGTTTACCGTATAAAAAGGCGCATCACTACGTCTTTTGACTCCCCATAAACTCCCGCGCGGTCGCGTTCCCCGGTTCATTGATCCCCTCCCGCTTGACCACCTTCCACAAAGTCAGGGCCAAAATTTTGAGGTCCAACCACAGCGACCAGTGATCCACGTACCAGACATCCAGTTCAAACTTGATCTCCCACGAAAGGTTATTGCGCCCGTTGATTTGCGCCCAGCCGGTCATGCCGGGGAGCATATCATGACGGCGGGCCTGTTCGTAGGTGTAACGATCAAGGTACTGCATCAACAATGGTCGGGGACCGATCAGACTCATGTGCCCCAGGAGCACGTTGAAAAGTTCGGGGAGTTCGTCCAGGCTGGTGGTGCGGAGAAATTTGCCGAACGGGGTGAGGCGTTTTTCGTCGGGGAGCAGGTTCCCGCGCGGGTCGCGGGCATCGGACATGGTGCGGAATTTGTAGAGAGTGAAGGGTTGGGCGCGGTAGCCAGGGCGTTTGTGCTTGAAGATCACCGGGCTACCGTGAAAAATCCGCACCAAGATTGCGGTCAAGAGCAGAATCGGCGAAACCAGAATCAGGCCAGGGATGGTTAACAGAAGGTCAAAAAGACGTTTGGTCAGTGGCACACCAGGGGGAATGATCCAGGAAGGCATGGCGGGCATTGTATCAAACTATTAAGGTCTGTAAACGTTCATTAAAATAGGAGGGAGGTGCTTGTCAGATAAGGACACTTATTGTATGATGGCGGCCTATGGGCGAAATCATCTTATTTCCTCCAGTTGTTCAAGTTCCAAATGGTTTTTACCGCCGCCATTAGGTGCTTTCCGTGCATCGTAATGGCGGCTATTTTTTTAATTTCCAAACTTCAAGGAGAATCTAATGATCCGTAAGACTGCCTATTTAGGCCTTTTGTTATTGCTCAGTTTTTTGGCGCTTGCCGCCGTAACTTTGCTAAAACCCAGCGCAGTTGTAGCCGCTCCTCCCTACTATGCTCGTGGTGATTTCAACAGTTGGAACCCCACCGATCAAATGTTTGACGACGGCACGCATGGCGACGTAACTGCCGCAGATGGGATTTACACCACCGTCATTACCCCTACAACCGCCGGACGCTACGAATGGAAAGCAGCCAATGCCGATTGGAGCGAGGCATGGCCCTCTTCCAACGCCTGGCTCGTAACCAGCATTGATAACCAACCCGTCGTCGTGACGCTCGACACGAACGCCCAAAATGACGGGTGGTCTCCCAACCAATACATTGTGAATGCCGCCGATGGCATCACCACCTGGACTGCGGTCGGTGATTGGCAAGGTTGGGATAACGGCAATGCCGCCACCGCCATGAGCCTGGTCAGTGGTGGCGTGTATCGTTTCTATACCACCATTGCAACCCCAGGTGTCCACCAATACAAAGCCGTTAAAACAGGTTCCTGGGATGCCGTCGGGCAGGATGGCTCCGGGGGAGGGCGTTCCATCAACACCAGCAATTGGGATTTCACCACTACCGTCGCTGACGAAAAAGTGGTTTTCTGGCTGGATAGCACCACCGGACGCATCCTCGTGCAACCGCTTGGGAGCATCGTGATCAACGAACTCGATGCCGATCAGGTCGGCACCGACGGTGCTGAGTTCATCGAGTTTTACGATGGCGGCGTTGGCAACATGCCCCTGGATGGGTTAGTGATCGTTTTTTATAACGGGAGCAATGACCTATCATACTTCTCACAAGACCTGGATAGCTATGCCACCAATGCAGATGGATATTTCGTGATGTGTGGCAACGCCGCCAATGTGCCCAACTGCGATCTCGATGTAAATCCAAATACCGATTTGATTCAAAACGGGCAGGATGCCGTAGCCTTATATATGGGCGATGCCAGTAGCTTCCCCACTAACACCCCAGTTACAACCCTGAATCTCCTGGATGCCCTGGTTTATGACACTTCTGATCCAGATGATCCTGGTTTGCTAGTTCTCTTGAACCCAGGCCAACCCCAAGTGGACGAAAACGGCGGCGGCAGTGGCACCACTCAATCTAACCAACGGTGCCCCAACGGCTCCGGCGGCCAGCGCAATACCGACACCTATACCCAACAACTGCCCACCCCTGGCAGCATGAACTGTGCGCCCAGCCTCGCCATTAGCAAAGTTGCCCCTGCCCTAACCAGCATCGGCGATGTATTTGAATACACCATCTGGGTGACAAACACCGGCCTGAGCGCGGCGACCGGCCTGGTCGTCACCGACACCCTCCCTGTTGGCGTTGCTTATGCTTACGGCGGAAGTTATACAGGAGGCGTAGTCAGCTTCACCGGCGTAGACCCGTTGGCGGTTAACACCCCCATCAGCTTCACCTTTGGCGTTACCGTGACGGCCAGTTTCGGCGATGTCATCACCAACGATGACTATGCCGCTCGCGTCAACGAACTGAGCGGTGTAACATCCGGCGCCCCTGTTCTCACCAGTGTCTCCGCCCTCGACCTCGTCGTCAGCAAAACCGGAGCTGCGGTTGCCATTGCTGGAGAAGAAACCGCCTATACCATTCAGGTAAATAATGTCGGCGTTGCCCCCGCCCTCGGTGTGGTAGTCACCGACACAATTCCGGTCAGCACCACGCTCTTTACCCAAAACAGCAACGCCCTCACCTTCACCGCATATAACAATCTACTCGTTTGGGAATTCGGCGATGTCCCCTCCAACACCCTGGAAACCATTGTTCTGACCATCACCGTAGACGCGAATGTCGCCAGCAACACCATCCTGACTAACACCGTAATCGCCACCACCCTGACCAGTGGTGATCCCCTCATCAACAACAGCGATAGCTGGACCAGCACCGTCTACCAACTGGTTCCCATTGCCACCGCCCGCGCAGGTGTCAACGGCGATGTTTTTGCCGTCCAGGGGCAAGTGATCTACGTCCCCGGTACCTACAACACCACCAGTTGGGGCTTGCAAGACGCCACCGGTGGGATCACCGCGTTCTACTCCCCGGCCCCCTCCGTCGCCCTCAACGATGTTGTGAGGCTGATGGCGACCCGCGGGAGCTTCAGCAACGAAGAAGAATTCATTGCGCCCGTTTATTACTTTGCTAATCTGGGCCAGGGTACCCCGGTTGTCCCCGCGGTTTACACTACCAACGGCGTCGCCACAGGCGACAGCGAAGGCTGGCTCGCCCAAATCGAAGGCACCATCTCTGGTCTTTCTGCCTGCTCTAGTAATTACAGTTTCAACGTAGATGATGGCTCCGGCCCAGCCACTGTCTATATCGATCAGGATACAGGCGTCAACATCTGCGCGCAAGGTGCTCAAAACGGTGACACCGTACGGGTCACCGGATACAGTGTTCAATTCAACTCCCTCTTTGAGCTCAAACCCCGTCAGCCAAGCGATATCCTTCTCTTCCAGGATGTCCCCGCCCTGTCGAAAACCGCTCCTGCCCAAGTGCTGCCGGGCGAACTGTTCACCTACACCCTCACCCTCCAAAACTTCACCGGCATGACCCTTACCAATGTCGTCATCACCGACACGGTTCCGGCAAATGCCAGTTTTGTGAGCGCCCTCAATGGCGGCACCTATGCGAACAACATCGTCACCTGGAACGTTGGCGACCTTACCGATCAAAACACTTTGAGCGTTCAGTTCGCTGTCACCGCGACGCTCTCCTCTCCGGTTATCATCGCGAATGACGATTATGCTGTGGTGGCCTCCAACTACCCCACGCCCACCTTCGGAGCCTCGGTTTCCACGCTAGTTGTAGATGTGATCGGCCCGAACTGCGGCGATCCAGCTGTGCCCATTCATGGCATTCAGGGTAGCGGCAGTACCAGTCCGCTGGTGGGTTATGAAGTCACCATTGAAGGCGTCGTTGTCGGAGACTACCAAATTGATCTGAGCGGCTTCAAAGGCTTCTTCGTTCAAGAAGAAGACGCAGAGGTAGACGCGAACCCCATGACTTCCGAAGGTATCTTTGTCTATGACAACACCTTTGGCGTAGATGTTCAAGCTGGGGATGTGGTCCGTGTCGCCGGGATTGTTGCAGAAAGCTTTGGATTAACCGAATTGAAGACCCTCACCAGCGTGCTCGTTTGTTCTTCGGGGGCCAGCGTCACGCCCACCACCATCACCCTGCCCGTTTCCAGCCTCAACGACTGGGAAGCGTATGAAGGCATGTTAGTGACCGTCGCCGACCCGCTCAATCCACTCTATGTGACGGAAATCTACGACCTGGGACATTATGGCGAAGTCAGCCTCTCTGTGAATGACCGTCTCGACCAACCCACGCAGGTCACGGATCCCGGTGCGAGTGCCCTGGCCTTGCAGGACCTCAACGACCGGAGCCGCATCCTCCTGGACGATGGGCTAACCGCAAGTTACCCCGACCCAATCATCTACCCCTCGCCCGAACTGAGTGCCACCAACACGCTGCGCGGCGGCGATATGCTCGACAACTTGACCGGGGTCTTGAACTACGGGTTTGGCTCATACCTGATTGAACCCACTGGCCCGATTACCTTCACACACAGCAACCCCCGCCCCACCGAACCTGAGCCAATCTCTGGCACGCTCAAAGTCGTCAGCTTCAACGTCCTCAACTACTTCAGCACGATTGATGACGGCGTCAACGACATCTGCGGGCCGCTCGGCAACATGGAATGTCGCGGCGCCGACAGTGCCGAAGAATTCACCCGCCAGCGCGACAAGACCATCAATGCCCTCCTCAGCATTGACGCCGATGTCGTTGGCCTGCTCGAAATCGAAAACAATGCCGATGACGAAGCCGTAGATGATCTAATCAACGGGCTGAATGCCATTGCAGGCGCAGGCACCTACGCCAAAATCAACACTGGCCCCATCGGGGGCGACGCCATCAAAGTGGCGATCATCTACAAACCCGCCTCTGTGACCCCCATCGGCACGACCAGCGTGCTGGACACCGAAGCCTTCATCAACGGCGGTGACTCCGGGCCACGCAACCGGGCCTCGGTTTTGCAGGCTTTTGAAGAAAATGCAACCGGCGAAGTCTTCCTCGTCAACATCAACCACCTGAAGAGCAAAGGTTCGGCCTGTGACGATCCCGATGCAGGTGATGGACAGGGCAACTGCAATATCGTCCGCGTGAACGCCGTTGCCGAACTGTTCGCCTGGTTCGCCACCGACCCCACCGGCACGGGCGACCCCGACATCCTCCTCCTCGGCGACCTCAACTCCTATGCCATGGAAGACCCCATCGCGGCCCTGGAAGCGGGCGGGTTCACCAACCTCCATACGCTGAATGGTCCCGACTACTACTCTTACGTTTTCTTTGGGCAATGGGGCACGCTCGATTACGGCCTAGCCAATACTTCAATGCTCAGTCAAGTCAGCGGCGTCACCGTCTGGCACATCAATGCCGATGAACCCGTCGCCCTTGACTACAATATGGAGAATTGGTCCCCCGACCAACTCATCAGCCTTTACAGCCCCGAACCGTTCCGTACCTCTGATCACGATCCCATCATTATCGGCCTCAACCTGGTTACCCCGCCCCTCGAAGCGGACTTCACCAGCAACAGCCCGGTCATGTTGGGCGACCTGTCCGTCTTTACCAGCACGGTGAGTGAAACAGGCGTGGCCTACAATTGGGCTTTCGGTGATGGAAACACCTCCACTGATGCGAACCCCACACATACCTACGACGCTATCGGCACCTATACCGTGACTCTCCAAGTTACCAATGGTACCCTCACCGTCACCGTCACCCATCCCTATGTAGTCGTTGAGACCCCGGTTGAAGAACACATTCTCTATCTACCGCTGGTCTACCAATCATTCACCTCCGCCGCCCCGGCCCAAACCCAAGCAAAACTGCCGATCTCGGGCATTGTCTTCGCTTTCGTTGGCATGGGTGGCATACTCACCTTCCGCCGGAAGAAGTAATCTCATTCTTTATCCAAGGAACGGCGTTGCTTGTTGGAATACGAAAAAATCTAATTTCCTAAAGCAACGCCGTTCCTCATTGGGCCTTACCCAAACTAAAAAATGATTCAGCCCCAACAAAATCAGGAGGCCATTGCTGATGAAGAAACTTCTTGTTTTTTTATATAGTAGTCTGTTTGTTTCCCTTTTCCTCATCTCTTGTGGGCCAACCCAAAAAGAATTGGCCGCTACCGCGACTTGGCAAGTGTATAACCAACAAGTTGCGACCGTCATCGCGGGGACAAGACAAGCCAAAGCTGCTCTTCCAACCAATACGCCCACGCCCACGCCGCCTCCCCTTGCACTTGATGCTGCCCTTCTCACCCAAGACGAAGTTTTTTCTGTTTTGACCTGGGAACGTGAAGTAAATGTTGATGATTATCCAAACGCAGACACATTCAACTTCTATAGCTTCTACGATTTTTGTGACTACAACTGTATTGATCGCTATTGGGTCAATGGTGATTGGGAGTCTTATTTAGGGATTCTTCTCTCCAGATACCCGACAGAGTTAACAGCCCTTGAAACCTTCGATAGATATTTCCAGCCCGATCCCGCGGCAAAACCCGCTACAGAGTACACCTCCTTATCCTCATATACACTTCCCCAAAATTCGCTTGTATATGAATATACGGACGGCATGGTTCAAGTAGGTAGTCAGGGTCGGGTAATCTTCGTTGTCATTTTGCGTGCCCCAACAATTACATCTGAACAACAACTTTATTACCTGGGTGAATTTGCCCAAAAACAGCTTATTAAACTGATCGCTTTTGGAAATTAAATACGATGCGAAAAGCACGTTGGCTTTCCCTGATCTTAGCATTGGGTCTGATTTCCACTGTTAAAAATGTCGCCTCAGCTGAATTTCTGACCATTTGCGAAATCCAAGGTACGAGCAAAGTAACCCCCTACAATGGAGAACAAGTTCAAACAGAAGGCATCGTTACTGCCGATTTTGACGACCAGGCCGAACGCGGCTTCTTCATCCAGATTGAACCGTGCGACGATAACCAAGATACATCCAATGGCCTGTTCATCTACCTGAATGAGATGGCAAACATCGTCAATGTGGGCGATTGGGTAGTGGTAGATGGCGTCGCAGAAGAGGACTTCGGTTTGACGCGAATTAACACTACCCCCGCGGGCGTCAGCGTCACCTCTTCGGGCAACCCTCTCCCCCTCGCGGTGGACTTTTCCCCGCCACTGGACAACACCCAATCAAAAGACTACTTCGAGGCCCGCGAAAGTATGCGCGTTCAGGCGGCGGACGCGGTGGTCGTGGGGCCGACGGATGCGCGGGGGAACGCGTTCGCCGTCCGCGCGGGGTTGGGCATCCCGCGCGTGTTTCAGGATGACCTCGCGGGCACGGGCGAAATCATCCCCATCAACTCGGACGGGGTATATCAGATCGAGCCAGATGCCCAGGTCGGGGATCAGCTTTTCAACGTTGTGGGGGTATTGAACTACACCAGCGGCGAATTTGGCATCATGCTGACGAGCTTTCCAACACTTATTCGCCCTGCTGAGGTGACAGTCACTTCGGAAGTGACTGTCACCTCAGCAGGGTCTTTCTCCATCGCCACCCTCAACCTCCACAATCTCTTCGACCCCATTGACGATCCCAACACCAACGACTCGGTTCCCACCCCCGGCGAATACCAGACCCACCTAGAAAAGCTCGCCCTCACCATCCATGAACTGGGCGAGCCGTTGTTCGTCGCCGTGCAGGAAGCGGAAAACAACAGCGTCCTGCAAGCCCTCGCCAACCGCCCGGAACTGGACGCGACGTATTCCTATCTCTGGCAGGACAGCGCCGACCGCCGCGGAATTGATGTGGCCCTGCTCTATCAGGCGGATTACGTGTCCGTGTTGGGGTGGGCACTGCGCCAGGGGTGTACCACACTTGTGGACGGCCTCGGCCCGGATGGAAACGGCGATGTCCTGCTCCCCGAAAACGCGGTGACGTGCGATACAGATGGGGATGGGGAAAATGACGGGAACCGGTTGTTCTCCCGCCCGCCGTTGGTCGCACATGTGCAGGTGTGTGAGGGAGGGTGTGGGAGCGGCGGCGCGTTGCGGGATTTGTGGGTGATCGCCGTCCACTTCAAATCCAAATCTGAAGATAACGATTTTCAACAGTACACCCTCCCCCGGCGGATTGCCCAGGCGCAGTTTGTCGCGGGGGTGTACGGTGGCATTGTGGGGAGCGAACCGAGCGCGGAAGTGATCGTGTTGGGCGATTTCAACGATTACCCCAATTCCCAACCGTTGCAGATTTTAGCGGGCGCAGGCCTGACCGATCAGGTGGTGCGTGTCCCCCATGCGAGTGCGTACACCTACATTTATCAAGGGGTGTCCCAAATCATTGACCATGTGCTGGTCAGTCCAGGGCTACTCAACCAACCGGACGAGGTGCTGCTCCCCACGATTGCCCATCTTAATGCCGATTACCCCGTTTCGTGGGATAGTGATGATTCTACGCCGCGGCGGGCGACGGATCATGATCCGGTGGTGGTGAGGGTGGTGGCGTTGCTGTATTCGAGTTGGTTGCCAATTATTCTTCAGCCTTAAACGATTCGAGTACGGAGTAGAGTCTCCGTACTCGAATTGTTGGCTATTGGTGAAAGTTTATTCAGGCTTCCAAACTGCCTGGCCCTCATAAGTCGTGGTGTTTGTTACTCTCTGCTGTTCTGTGCCATCAGCATTCATTATATAGATTTGTGTCTCCCCATTACGTTTAGACTCAAAAATAATCTTCTTCCCATCTGGAGACCAAATTGGACGCCAATCTTCATTAGGATCAATAGTCAACCGAAGAAGATTAGTTCCATCTGCATTTATTGTATAAATCTCATAATTTCCATCTCGATAGGATGAAAAAGCAATTTGGGTTCCATTAGGGGACATAGTAGGAATGGCGTTCCAGTTACCGTCATTCAATATCATTGTCTGGCTACTACCATCCAAATTCATCTTCCACAGTTGATTGCTATCATTAATGTAACAATAGTAAATGATTTGCATACTGTCGGGGGACCAACCCGAGGGCCAACAACTGTTTGCATATCCACTTGATGAATAGCCTATTGAGTATGTCAGACGAGTAACATTTGTACCATCCGCATCCATTACAAATACTTCTGTTCTATACCCATCTCCGTTATGATCTGCAATACGCGAGAAAGCAATTTTGCTCCCGTCAGGAGACCAGTAAGGCCATTCATCATACGCAGAGCTTATCAATAACTGTATTTGATTGCTCCCATCTGCGTTCATCCTGAAAATTTGTTGTTGACCGAAGCGGTTTGAAAAGAAAACGATGTAATTTCCATCAGAAGACCATGAGGGGCCATGATCACCATAGGGGTTGTTCGTCAAATTAGTGACACCAGTTCCATCTATATTCATTTTGTAGATTTCATCATTACCATCTCGCCCTGAAACGAAAGCAATCTGTTCAGGAGCAGGTGGGATGTTGCTGACCAATGGAATGAATATACGAAAGGCCTCATTTGAAGAAGTCGCAAGACCTCCGAGCGGAATTCCGTTATTTCCAATTAAGGTACCTACACCTATTACGGGATTTATTTGGAGCAAGTCTCCATCACTTGTAACACCATATAACAGATCCTCAATAAAAGAAAGCCCCCACACATTGGTAAACCCAATATCTCCGATTAATGTAGCTGCGCCACTACTTGGATCAACGCTCACAAGCCAATCAGAAACAAAACCAGAGCGGTTCACAGACGCTAAAAGTGTATCATTCTGATCAAAGGCTAAATCACCACTTGAAGATAATCCTGTTCCATAAAGGCCGACCAAAGTACCTTGTCCAGTAATATCGTCAATCGTAATTAACTGTCCTGAAACGGTGGCGCCATAGATGGTTCCATTTTGTGAAACCGCCAAAGCATTAACGTCATCAAAGCCCAAATCCCCAATAACGATAACTTCCCCACTATTGGGATCAATTCTCAAGAATTTTGAAAAAGTTACACCATAAAGGTTCACTCCTTTGAAAGCGATGTCTGTTACTTGTTGCCCGATAACACCAATAGTTGTAGCATTCCCGCTTAATAAATCGAGGACGTAAAGACTAGAAGAGTTGGTTAAACTATGCGTATACAAAGTGTTGGGCAAATAGAGGGTGCTATTGTTTTCATTTTGATCCGAATGAACATCATCAGGAAAATTGCCTGGAATTTGAGCTTTGACAGATACATTTCCCAGAATTAAAACAATAATGATAGCCAATAAAAAGCTTAAATACCGCAAGATTCTTGTTTGATTTTGCATGACATTCTCCTTGAATAAAGTTTTTCTCGGTTAATATATATAGCTATTTCAAACAAGAATCTTTTACTTTCCTATAAACTTCGCTCTGTTTCTAATCGTTATCTAATTTTTTGCTTTTATTCCTTTGTTGCTATTTCACTTATCCGTTTCCACGCCGCCTTCACGTGCCGCTCTTCTGTATTCGTTTGCCCAATGCACATACGAAGGGTGAATTTGCCATCGAGGACGGTGTGCGTCAGATACAGTTCGCCTGATTGGTTGAGCTGGTCGAGCAGGGTGCGGTTGAAGGCGTCCCCGGATTTGTGGCGGAAGCAGACGAGGTTGAGGGGGGCGGGGGCGGCGAGTTCAAAGTCGGGATGGGCACGCACCCAGTCAGCGAACTGCTGGGCGAGGGCAACGTGCTGGCGGACATGGTACTGCAAGCCTTCCACGCCGTAATGCCGGATGACGAACCACAGTTTGAGGGCGCGGAAACGCCGCCCCAACTGGATGTGCCAGTCCCGGTAATCGTACACCGCGCCAGATTGGGTGGCCTGGTTTTTCAGGTATTCGGGGAGAATGCTTAGGGTGTTGATGAGTTCCGCCCGGTCGGCAACGTAAAAGACATCGCAATCGAAGTTGGTGAACATCCACTTGTGCGGGTTGAAGAGGTAGCTGTCGGCGAGTTCCACCCCATCGTGGGTGTAACGGAATTCCGGGCAGAGGGCGGCGGTGCCGGACATCGCTGCGTCTACGTGAAACCACAGGCCTTCCGCGCGGCAGAATTCGCCGATGGCGCGGATGGGGTCCATCGCGTTGGACGAGGTGGTGCCGATGGTGGCGGTGACAAAGCATGGGGTGAGGCCCGCGGCCCGGTCCTCGGCGACCCGCGCGGCCAGGTCTTCCACGCGCATGGCGAAGGCTTCATCGGTCGGGATCAAACGAAGGTTCGCGCGACCCATCCCCGCGACGCCCATCGCTTTTTCGACGGAGGAGTGGGTTTGGGTGGAGGTGTACGCGGTCAGTTTACCGTCGCAACCGTTTTTGTTGCTCATAAAGTGGGTGGCGCGTTCGCGGGCGGCGAGGAGGGCGGTGAGGCTGGCGGTGGAGGCGGTGTCTTGGATGACGCCGTTGCCTTTGAATTTTTGCGGCAGACCGAGCATATCTACGAGCCAGTCGAGAACGTGGGTTTCGAGTTCGGTGGCGGCGGGGCTGGTAGCCCATAACATGCCCTGCACGCCGAGGCCGGACGAGAGCAGGTCGCCCAAAATGGCGGGTCCGGAGGCGTTGGCGGGGAAGTAGGCGAAGAAGTTGGGGGATTGCCAGTGGGTGATGCCGGGGAGGATGAGGGGGTTGATGTCGGCGAGAATGTCGGGGAAGGGTTCGCCCTGGGCGGGAGGGTCGGCGGGGAGGCCTGCGCGGATGTCGCCGGGTTTGACTTGGGAGAGAACGGGGTAGTCTTCGAGGTGTTCGTAGTAGTCGGCGATCCAGTCAATGACTTGGCGGCCGTATTCGCGGAATTGGGAGGGGGTCATGTGATAGGTCATAATGGTCAATGGTGAATGATCAATTTTTAATGGGTGCTTCTACGTTGTGCCAAACTTCGGAAGTCTTTTGCAACCGTTTGGGATGGGAAATCGTTGATAAACAGGGCATCACAGCCCTATATCAAGTGCTTGGAGACTTCCGAAGTTTTAGCCCTGAGAGTTAAAACATCACCGCGCCGCCATCTACGTTGATCGCCTGGCCGGTGATGCCGGGGGCAGTGGCGAGGAGGAGGGCAACGGCGGCGACTTCGTCGGGTTCGATGAGGCGGCCTTGGGGGTTGGTTTTTTCGAGGAAGGCGCGGGCTTGTTCGGCGGACATGCCGGTGCGGGCGACCATGTTGGCGATGGTGCCGTCAGTCATGGGGGTGTCTACATAGCCGGGGCAGATGGCATTGACGGTGATGTGCGGGGTGAGTTCGACGGCGAGGGCACGGGTCAGGCCGAGGACACCGTGTTTGCTGGCGGTGTACGCGGCCATGTATTTGGACCCGGCTTTGCTGGCGATGGAGGCGATGTTGATGATCCGCCCCCACTTTTGCTCGATCATTTCGGGGACAAAGGCTTTGGTGACGGTGTAGACACCGGTCAGGTTGACGTTGAGGGTGTGATGCCAGAGTTCGTCAGAGTGATTGAGAAATTTGTGGCTGGCAGCGACGCCCGCGTTGTTGAAGAGGATGTCCACGCCACCCCACTGTTCGACGAGGGCGGCGCGCATTGCGGCAATTTGGGCGGGGTCGGTCACGTCACAGGCGAAGGGGAGGGCAACGCCGCCCGCCTGGGTGATTTCATCCGCGACGGGTTGGGCGTCCGCGAGGGTGCGGGAGGTGAGGGCAACGTGTGCCCCGGCCTGGGCAAAAGCGAGGGCAATCGCGCGCCCAATGCCTTTGCTTCCGCCGGTGATGAGGGTGCGTTTACCCGAAAGAGATAAAGAATGACTAGACTGCATATATTTTTCCTTTGACGAAGGTGTGTCCTATTTTATACCGCTTTCCTTTCGCCAAGCTATAATTTCCTTCACCAATCCCGCATCCTTCGACTGCGCTAGACAACGATAAAGCCCAAAACCTAAGTAATCTACCACTCCGCTCAGGATGCTCTCGTTACAACTTTCCTGTTCCCCATTCTACGCTCTACGTTCCACCTTCAAAATGAAACAAATCCCCCTCCTCACCCCCTCTCAGGCCGCCGCACTCGTCAAAAATGGCGATACCCTCATGGCGGGCGGCTTTGGCATGACCGGCAACCCCATCCACCTTCTCAACGCCCTCGCTGAAACGGGCACGCACGATCTGACCTACATCGGCAACAACGTCGGTGAACCGGGGTTGGGCGGCGGGCGGATGCTCCGCAACGGGCAAATCCGCAAAGCCATCGGCTCGTTCTTCACCAGCAACCCGGAGGCGGTGCAGGCCGCGCAATCCGGGCAAATCGAATTCCAACTGCTCCCGCAAGGATCGCTGGCAGAGGCCATCCGTGCGGGGGGTGCGGGCATTGGCGGGTTTTACACCCCGACCGGGGCGGGCACCGTCCTCGCACAGGGGGAAACCCGCGAAATTAACGGCAAACTGCACGTTTTCGTCCCCGCGCTCCGGGCCAATATCGCATTCGTCCGGGCTTGGATGGCAGATACCGCGGGGAATCTCGTGTACCGGATGACAGAACAAAACTTCAATCGCGCGATTGCCACCGCTGCTGATCTCGTCATTGCCGAAGTGGAACACCTCGTTCCAGTCGGTGCCCTTGATCCCAATCAGATTCACACCCCCGGCCTGTACGTGGACTACCTCGTGCAAGCCCACACCACCCTGGAAGAACTCGGCTCCTCTGCCTCGATGGACACCGGTGCGCGGAAGGTGGACGACACCCGGATGAACATCGTGCGCCGCGCGCTCGCCGAACTCAAGCGGGGGGACGTGGTCAACCTGGGGGTCGGGATTCCCACGCTGGTCGCCGACCTGATCACGCCCGAGGACGGGATCATTCTGCACACGGAAAACGGCATGGTCGGGGTCGGGCCGTCGCCGGAGGCCGGGGGGGCGATGGATTTCCCGGTCAACGCGGGCAAAATCCCCGTCACCGCGCTCCCTGGCAGCAGCTATTTCGACAGCACCGATTCGTTCGCGATGATCCGGGGCGGGCATGTGGATGTGGCGATCATGGGCGGTCTACAGGTGGACGAGCGGGCAAACCTGGCGAACTGGGCGGTTCCCGGCAAACCCCTGCTCGGTGTTGGCGGGGCGATGGATTTGGCGTCCGGCGCGAAACGATTGATCATCACGATGACACACACGGATAACCAGGGACGGGCGAAGATCGTGCCCGAATGTACGCTTCCGCTCACCGCGCTTGGGGCGGTGGATTTGGTGATTACGGATTTGGCGGTATTTGGGTTTGTGGAGGGGCGGTTGACGCTGTTGGAGTTGATGCCAGGGGCGACATTGGAGGAGGTGAGGGCGAAGACAACGGCGAGGTTTGAGGTGCCGTTTTCATAAAATGTCATTCCGAGAAGCGGGGATGAAACAATCTCCAAAAATATTCGATCTCCAGCAACGAGGAATCCCTAATCCGCTAGTTTAACGCTCTCTGTGAAGAGATCGGATTATCCTGCGGATCAGGGATTCCTCACTATGTTCGGAATGAAAGGCACGCTGTGTTACAGGGGACGGACAATCAAAAAAGTTGGGAAGCCTTTGTGATTACCCACGACGGGCTTTCAGAAAGTTTGGAGGGCGTTGCAGGCAAATAACTGACCGTTCAGAAAGTTTGGAAGGGTCTGCGGTTGCCCGCAATGGGGTTTCAGAAAGTTTGGAGGCCGTTGCAGGCAAAAAACTGGTCGTCCAGAAAGTTTGGAGGGGTCTGCGGTTGCCCGCAATGGGGTTTCAGAAAGTTTGGAGGCCGTTGCGGGATAAAAAAGCTATCCCAAGTTGGGAGACCCATGTATTTGTCTGCAATGGGGCGTGGGAATTTACAAGACCGGTGCGGGATGAAAAAGTCATGAAATGACGACCCTATCTAACCCTTGATGGGCTACTTTCCCTCGCCCTCTCCGCCACTGGTCTCAGATCCCCATTCCAAATACAACACCGTCCCTTAAATTCCACTAATCCTTCCACAGATCGTTCGGCACGGCCGGTATATTCAACTCCGTCGTGGGGCTGAAAAGGCACATCCGCAGGCGAGGAGGCAGGTGGGGTCCGGGGTCGAAGAGGGTTTGTGCGGCTGATGTACACGCGTCGGGACGTCAGCACCGTTGTGAGGAGGGATGCCATCGGGGGTGAGATCGGCTGGGACGGGTTCGCACAGGGTGTGGTCAAAATGATCAGGGGCGGGGTTCGATGACGGGGTTCAACCGCTGTCCAGTGGATCAGATCGGTGCGTGGGCGGCCCAAATGTTGGGATCGCCGAAGTACATCAATATTTGCCCGTTGACGGGCGTGGTGAGGATCGCCCCGGACTTGATCAGCCTCGGTTGGGAAGACCAGGCCGTGTTTCTCCCAGGTGTGAAGGTCTTTGGATGTGGCGAGGCGAGGCGGGCGGTTTTGCCCATCGTAGGCAGTGTAGGTGGTGAAGGTGTCACCGATTTTGACGGCACGGGGTCTTCCACACCCGCCAGGGTTCAGGGTTCGGTGGGTTCGAGGACGGGGTGCGGCTACATGGGCGAAGTGGACGCCGTCCGTGCTGGTGGCGAGCCAAGGCGGAGAGTGCCATTCCACTGACCGGGGCCGGTGTGGTCTTCACGCGGTACAACTCAAATCGTCTCCCCGTCCGTCCACACGGAGGTTGAAGATGTCTTCCTTCCCAGGTATCTGCTTACGAAACGGGATGGGATTGGCGGTGTTGATAAAGGGCCAGAGATTGCCAGGATTTGAACATGTGGTATCCGTGATTTTTAACGCAAAGTCGCAAAGAGCAAACGCGAAGGTTTTAAATTTCTTTGCGTCTTCGCAACAGCGACTTTGCGTTAAAGATTTTATGCGAATAAGTACCTGCGCCCCGTTTCTGACTTTTATCGGCGCTTCCAGGATCAGCCCGACCTGCAGCGACTTGTTCGGTCGGGACAGGGGAAAGACCACCGTTTAACCGCACGGCGAATTCGACGATTTCCTGGTGATGGGCACAGTGTTTGTCGGCGGTGAGGTGCAAGGTGCGGTTGTACTGCTGTTTGAGCTGGTTGTTCGTTTCGTACAGCACAGCTCGGCAGTGTGCGCCCTTTTCGTGCCGTAGGCGGTTTGCGTCGTCGTCTTCTTTGTGATGGAGAATAACTAGGCTTCGATCATCAAACTGGCCCGTTCTCAAACCGGACGAACCGGCGGAAAACTCGTCCACGTCGAACCCGCAGGGATATCCCTCCCAGGCGGAAAGCCGCCCTCCTGTTGGCGAGTTCGGTGCGCCACCGGTCACTCACCGGACGGGGGTTGCCCATCAGCAAGCTTGAAGTCAATGACGCACACCGATGTCAGACCCACGCCCGCCGTGGCCTGATCTTTGTAGATGAAGGTGGGGCGGATGGGCGTCGCGCGGCGGAACCACCACGCGGGCGTGGTAAATCAGTCAGTGCGCCGCGTCAATTTCGCTTTCAACGCCTTCGATGTGCCAGAAAGCGGAACTGGTGGGCGAGTCATCAGCAGTTTCCCCACGCGATCGCGGGCAGCGATCATTGCCAGTTTCGTCTACCGTGGGGGCGAGGGTTTTCGCACGAGCATTGTTTGCCTGCGTCCAGCGCAGCGATGCTGAGGGCGTGGAAGTTGTTGGGCGTGCGAGACATCAATGATGTCAATGTCGGGTCGTTGAACAATTCCGACCCAGATCGGTGGTGAGCCGGTGAAGGTCGTGATCTTTCCAGTATTCAAACACGCTGCGTGCAATGTCGCATCCGGCGACCAGTTCTGCGTGGGGGGCTTTCCACCCGCCACGTGAACGTTGGCAATATTTCGAGGCCGATGGGGCCGACTTTGAGACCCCCAGTCATGAGGGTACCTTGAAACCAAACTTCGGAAGTCTTTAGGATACTTTTTAGAGAGGAGATGCTTGCAAATGATGTTCTGGCTCGAATGTATATCCGTTGGAGACTTCCGAAGTTTGAAAAGATAATGAAATTGTTCAGGATGCTCGATCTCGTCTGCCTCCCATTTCGACTTTTCGATGGGGTGGGGAAGTGGCCAAGTTGACGCCAGGACCGGAGGGCGGCCCATTTGGCGTTGGGCGATAACGTGTAATACGCCAGGGTGGTAGTAGAATCGCGTGGGTTTCGTGTCCGGGACGGAAGTAAGATTTGCCGCCCGCGATAAAACAGCACCCCACTCGAAAGCTTCCGCCCCGGGAACTGGCTGATGAAGACCAGTTCGTCGGGCTGTGGGATGTCGAAGTGTTCGCCATACATTTCGGCGTGGGGATTTCGATGTAGTCGCCCTACCCTGTGCGATGGGGGTGCGGGTTGACCACCCAAAGGCGTTCTTTTCGCCGATTTCGCGCCATTTCCAGGTTGCAGGTCGTGCCCATCAGCAGTAAAATTTTGGAGAAATGCGCCGAGTGCAGGGCGATCAGGCCCATGCCTTCGACAATGCGTTGTGGGGCGCAGGTCACGATTTCGTCCGGAGACCCGACCGTGGGCCATATTTACCAAATGAGTACATCGGTGTTGGCAGGGACTTCTTCGGTGAGACCGTGTTCGGGCATGTCGAGATGGGCGGTTTGGACTTCAAAGCCCTGTTCGCGCAAAGCTCTGGCGACGGCTTCGTGCATCCCTTCCGGGTACAGTTCGCCGATTTTGGGGTTGTGGCGTTCGTGTTGGAATTCGTTCCAGACGGTGACGCGGGGGAGAGGGGTCATAGGGATTACTCCTGGAAAATGTGTTTTTATATAAGGAAAGCTTTCCTGGACAAATTTAAGGGGCAAAATTTGCTGGTTCGATTCTACCGCAATTGAGAGAGGGCAAAGGAGTTGCGGAAATAAAGAAGATGCGGAAGCTGTTTCCGCATCTTCTTTATTTCCTTGACTTATTTGAAAAGCTTACCACCCCAACGTGCGGCACGCCTCCCGCCCGCGCAGTACCGCCTCGAACGAACTCCCCCCGCGCAATTTGCCAGATCAGCGTCTCCGTCCGGCGCAGAATCTCGCTCGTTTTCGCGGGGGTGATCAGGCCAATGTCCAGCGCGCAGGCGAGGTCATCCAGGTCGAGTACCTGGTTCGTGCGCTCGTCAGGAGTGACAAACACATCTACGAACAGGTCTTGCATCACCCAACAATCTAACTCCTGATTGAACGAATAATCGGCAAGGTGGATGTACCAACGCCAACGATCCGTGCGGGTGAAACGAACATCTTCGATGATCCCGATGCCCTGATCGAGCAAGTAAAAGATGCGCGTGTCCGGGCCGAAGATAAAATCATCGGGCGTGGGGCGTTCGACGATCAGGGTGTCATCCACCTGGAACCAGCGCCAATCGTCGGGAGCGGTGCGTCCACGGAAGAGGGCGGCACGGTTTTGGAGGTGTTGGGTGACGACTTCCGGCGGGTTGATGCGAAAGGATTCTTCGGTGTGGATGGAACCATCCACGTGTTCTTTGCCATAACGATGCCAGATGAGGAGGGTGGGGGTTGGGTTCACGAAACCTTTTCCAATTCGTTGATCACACTTTCCATCAACCCGACCGCTTCCCCCACCGTTTCTGCATCAAGGCAGAACCGTGCCCCGGCAGTTTGAACAACTCGGGAGGGCACTGTACCCCGAGGGCGAGCGCACGGCGATAGGCGGCCACCGCCCCGGCCTGGTCGCGGCGAGCGTTTGCAAACACCTGCACTGCGCCAAGTTGGGCAAGACCGTATTCCACGTAAAACGGGGTCCCATGAATGTGCCCGCCTGCGATGCCAACCCGTCGCGAGGACATCCTCCAGAGCCGCGCCAATCCCGCCGGGATAAACCGCGCCCAGGTTCGCCCATTTGGCGTCGCGGTAGGCGGGGTTTGGGCCTTGTCTGCGTGGTGTAGGCCCAGTGTTGGAAGGCATCCACCACCGCCATGTAAGGGCCAAAGAGAATGTTGCGTTCGAGTGTGTCGGTGCGGCGCAGGCGGCGTCTTGGGGGTGTAGACCCGCCGAATTCGACGTGCGTCAGGTAGGGGCGGCGAAGTTCCATCGCCATGGAGGCGACTGGCAAATTCCATGTTCAGGAACTGTTGGGAACATACCAGGGGTGGCGAGCTTCAAGCATGGAAGCGTGCCCGGCTTCGATACAGAGCGTTTGCACATCGTCGTGTGTGCCGACAGCGTTGGCGAAAATGAACAGGCTTTCTTCAAAGGGATAATAGGCACAAGCACGCCCGGCCCTTTGCCTTTGCGATTGCCGAGTCGACATCCCTTTTCTTGCATTTTCGACGTAATGCGCGCAGTTAGGGGTCTACCTTTTGGAAGATGACCGCACCTTTGGCTCCAGTTCGGCGACTTCGGCGAACAGCGAGCAGGGGGTGGAAGGGTACACGCCCTGATCGAGGTCAAGATTACACGGACGGAGATTGTCTACACCGAGGGCCTGGGCGTTCTGGTAAAGCCGCGTCGCGACAGGGACGACTTTTTCTTCGATAACGGTGGAAGGTTTCGTTGTCTCGAGGGTATAATCAAAGCGGTGGGTTATTTGCCATGGAGGAAGCGGTAATCCGAGAAACCCGCGTTTTCCGCCATTTGGATGCGGAGGGCGAGCATTTTCGTCCACAGTTCATTGATCGCTTCCCGGTCCGCGAGGCGACGTTCGGCGGCGGTGCGCCAGAGGGTCTCGCGCGTGGCGCGGTCGGCGGCCTGGTATGTGATTTGCAAACCGGTGATCGTGTGTTCTTCGCCGTTCCAGGGGATGGTCCAGGCTCCGGCAATTTTTTCGTATTCGGAGGCGAGTTTGCGTTCTTCGGTTTGGAGGGGCAGGTTTTCTTCGCGGAAAAGGGCGGCGTCCACGCGCATCGCTTTGATGGGGATTTCCATTCCTTCGGGGACGAGGCCACTTTCGAGGAGTTTGACGTTCAGTTTTTGGTCAGCAACCTGGGAGGGGGTGAAGACGGTTTCGAGGAAGGTGAAGTAACGTTTTTCGGCGTCCGTGTCGGCAGTGTTTTGGGAGTAGGTGACGGCGAGTTTTGTGTACACTTCGACGAGTAATTCCATCACCCACGACCAGTCCGCCATCCATGCGTTCACGGTGGCGGGGGTGAGGGGTTGGGTTTCGAGTTGGTCATAAAACGCCTGGTATTTTTCCCAGGGCGCGGAGGCGTATTCTTCGTAGAGCGGGGAGGGGAGTGGAACATGGAGAACCTGAAGGGATGGTTGTACGCAGATTTCAAGGATGACGCAGATTTTTTGTTTATCTGCGTCATCCGGGCAATCTGTTTACAGGTTGGATTCTAATTCGGAGATAACTTGTTCGGTGAGGGAAACCGCGGCCCCTACGGTCTCCACGTCGAACGCGAATTTTGCACCGGCGGTGCGATAGAGGATCGGGGAGGCTGTGCCGCCGAGGCGAGGAGCAGATCGTGCGCGGCGATACCGCGGGCTGGTCTTCGGGCGTTTGCTAACCTGGAGTCGCAATTGGGCGAGGCCGTATTCGATGTAATAAAACGGCGAGCGGTGGATATGGCGTTTGCGGTGCCAGCCGAGGGTTTTAGCGTCTTCCAGACCAGAGAAATCAATAAAGGATTAGAGCGATCCATTGTTCGGACCAGACGCGTCGCAGTTTTTGGCGTCGGCGGCGGATAGGGGTTTCATGGACCCGGTGCTGGAAGGCGTCACGACCATGTACGCCGCCAGAAGGGAGGTTCTTTTCAGTGGCGCAGACGGAAGCGCGGGCAGATTCTTCAGGGTGTAGTAGCCGCCAAGATTCGTGCGCGTGGTGGGGACGAGAGGAGTTCCATCGCCATCGGGCGACTTCGTTGAATTCCATGGGGGCATCGCGCTGGTGGGTGTAACGGAGGTTGCAGGTTTCAAACCGTGGAAGGCGTGCCGGATTCGTGGAGGAGGGTGTTGACATCCGCCGCTTGCCGACAACGTTGCCAAGATGAACGGGGAAGTGCTGGGCTTCGTAGCTGTACAAAGCGCGCCGAGGCCTTTGCCTTTGCAGTTGAAGTCAAATGGCGCGCGTTTCGCATGGTGTCGAGGCGCGCCGAGGAGGCAGGGGTCTACGTGGTGGAAGATGGCACTGCCCCGATCGGAGTTCTTTTTTGCCGTCAAGGGCTGGATTTCGTCGGAGAAGATGGGGTGGGTTTGCTGGTGAGGTTAAGTTCCCACGGACGGAGGTGTCAGACTTAACCAGGGCGAGGCAAGCAGTGTTTTGTCGTAGCGCTTGCGGCGGGCGACCTATTCGATGGCGTCGTGGAAGGTGCGGCAGTCGGCGGGGGTGTAGTCGAAGCGTTTGAGGGCATTGCCAACGAGAAACACATTAGTCGCCGGATAACCTGCGTTGGCGACTTGTTTGAGCCGGAGGCCGAGGACTTTGCGTCAGAATTCGTTGATGGCGGCACGGTCGACGATTGCGGGCGTCAATGAGATGCACATTTGTTCGCCGGTGCGCGGTCAGATTGCTGGTACAGCAGGCCGAGTTGGTGATGGTGGTTTCTACCGCGGGTGACAGTCTACGCGCCGACACGATTTTTGAGAAACGCGGAGGGCGTTTTGGTGTTCTTCGGCTTGCAGGGGGAGGTTTTCTCGTCGCGGAAAGGGCGGCTACGGCGCGCATCTCAGAGGATTTCCATGCCCGCAGGGTGAGACCGCTAGCGAGCAATTTTTGGGTGAGGGCGTGCTTTTTGGGCGTGGGGAAGGTGTCTTGCAGATAGGCTTTGAATGCGGCTTCAGCGTCGGCGTCGGTGGTGTCTTTGACCGTGGCAGCGCGACGCGTGTCACCTGTAAGGAGTTCGGCGAGCGCGACCAGTCGTCTTGAGCCAAGATTCGATGGTTATCAGCGGTGAGGGCTAGGTTTCGAGGGTATCGAAATAGGGCTGGATATCGGTCAAGGGGAGGTGTTTGAAGAGGTGGGGAGGGAAGTTCATGAGTACTCTGGAAGAGAGGGAAGATAGAAAAGGAGCGAAAGTGTGAAGGATAATTAATCTCAAATCTTACAGCACAAGCCCTCCATACAGCAACGGCGATTCGGTGGAATGAATGCATGAGGCTGAACGGCACGCACCTTTCGTAAAATAGCAATGCGTTGTCATACCGATTATCCTAAATATGTTCATAATTCAATATATCGAAATAAACACCCCGTCATTAACAGGATTAATCCTGATTTAGAGAGAATATTATGGATAAAAATTTTTCTATCACGGTGTATCGCAATCAGCATAGCGCTGGTTATGGGATCGTCGCTTATCATGCCGCTTCAATTCGCTCAGAACAAAATCACGAACTTTGAGGCTGCCCTTACAACCCCACCAGTGAACCCGCCCGCCAGACGGATGTTCCCAATGTTGTGCGCAATCCTTCAGATTGCCCGCGCCGTGCGCACAGGGCAAACGACCGTCAAGGTTACGTTGACTGTCAGGAAGTGGTTTCTGAATTGGCAAGGCGTTACTTCTTTGGACTTTGATAGTTCCTGGGCCGATAATCCGGGCGATGGAAGGGGATACGATTGAACTTACACTTATAGACCTTGCAAATACCGTGGCGCATAATATCGTCTCCATGCGGTTAATGGGCTGGGGGCGCAGTTACACCTCGTAGGGCCGGGCAGGGGACAACCTTACAAGCCTAAAAGCCGGGGCCTATGTCTATCACTGCGCGTAGCCCACCATGGCATCACATACCTTGCAAGATGTATGGGGCATTATTATCAAACCGTGGGAGAGCTTACCGTTGACCGCAATTTATGTAATGCGAGGGAATGGTATACCATGGGCAAATTTGGAGCACCAGGACATCAAACCTTTAACCGACAATGAATGCCGAACTGCCCGAATATTCTGTCAATGGGAATACAGCCATAATAAATGTTTTCTCGCTCAGCGCGAATGGTGAAAAGCATCCGCATCTTCTTTGGTACGATGGTGGGCCACAACGTTGGCTCAAATTTTTCCATATCATTGGTGAAATTTTCGATAAAGTCTATACTGGCTCGCCGGACACTTTCGTAAAAATGAAGAAACTGCATGATGTACCCCAGGCTCTCCTCTCCACCTTTGAACTTTCATTAGATGAACAGGGACATATCTATTTTGATCAGCTCTTCCGGAGCACGGGAAAGGGCTATAGGCCTTACCTGTTTCCGGCATGATCACCATTTATTCACGCAATATAATAGAAGGCAGTGCCTGACGAAATAAGCCTCTCTCGAGCTTTATTCTGGCAAGAGTTTTCTTTAACATTTCACCATGTTCCGAATACCAATCCCCAGGATTCCGACCCTGATCTGAGTTACTGAATACTGATCGCGTTCTCGGCTGATCCACGTTCCGAATACCGATCCCCCAAGTTCCCGACCCTGGTGCCACATTACTGAATACTGATCCCGCGTTTCCCCAGCATTGATCACGTTCCGAATACAATCCCAAGCCCCGCTCCATCTCACCTTTAAGCCTCAACGCGCCGAAAAAACGGCGTTGCTTCCAGGCTCTGGAACATCCATGTATTTATCAGCAACCGTTCCTTTGATACCTTTACTTCATCCCTTATGCTCTACCTCCACCGCTTCAACAACACGCATCTCCTGTTCCATAAAATGAAACAGGCTTGCATCTCAGTCAAGCAGCCTTTTCTGCCGGTCAGGCGCGTCGGCCAAAAGTCAAGCTGCTCGGCCACCATACGGAAGCGGCCATGTGCGCGGTGCGCGTCTGGATCAGGTTGCGCCACAACCCCGGCCCCACGCGGTAAAAATCAGGGCGCTTTCCGGGCAGGCTCACCCGTTCAATCAGTTGAAACTGCAATAAAGTTTGGATCGCCGAGCTGACCGAGCTTTTGCTTAACTGCAAGGCCACGACTACATCCTGCATGGACTGTTCGGGAACCTCACTTACCAGCAGATACGCCAGAATCCGGCTGGCGGTGCGGGGCACGCTCATCTGCTCCAACTCGAGCATCACGTCTTCTACGTAATTGCGAATAAGTTCTGGCGTTCGCATGATTACTCCTATTGTTTTGAAGGGACGATCGGGATCGCAAAAACCGGCAGGAATTTTCCACCACTTTCAGGGCAACACTACCCGACAAGAGCAGGTCCATCCCCCCGCGCCCGCGGGAAGTCATCATAATCATATCGGCCGCTTCTTTTTTGCTCACGGCGACAATTGTACGCGCAGGAAGCGATCCTGTCACAACCGTTTTCACTTTAACCCCGTCTCCTTCAAAGAGCAGCGCAATCGCGGCAAGAAACTTCTTCATTTTAGACACGGCCTCCTTTCGCAGTTCCTCCACCACCTCCCCCGCCGCGCGGTAATTCTTCGCCGCCGGGATTGCCTCGGAACAATCAGAGGCACCAACTCCCGCCCAAATCTTTGCCAGCAATCAGGCGCAAGGCACTTCTGCTCCGGGCGGATCGACCATCCAGCGACCCGGAGATCCGTTTGAAAGGCGATACCGCTGTCGCGTTCGCCCCTGCACCAACAGGATCGGGACTTCAACTTTGCCAGTTTCCGCGAGGCCCTGCCCGCAACCAGTGCGCGTCTGACTTCGCGTGGTGGACACCACCAGATCGATCCCCAACTCCTCACCAACGCCGTGTCGCCTTGCTCGCGATAAACCCGGGCGGATACGTCCACCTCAAACCCCTCCCGCACCGGGTTTCCGCGCCCCGTTCAAATACCCGCTCCGCGGCAGTAGGTCTCATCGCCTCTTCCAGCGCTCGGTATGGTTTTGACGGAACAACAACGCCAGTCCGCGCCCCGTCACTTGGCTGACCCGGCGCGCCATCGGCAATGCCTGTGCGACAAACCGCGAGCCGTCCAGCAAAACCACCAGACTTTGGATCGTTACGGATTGCGTCCGCCACTTACTTTGGGCAATCGGTTCCGGATTGCAAGGTGATCTTAGGTTACCCCATTCCGTTCAGGTTCATCGGGATCAGGGCCTGTCCAAAGCCAAGCCCAGCCAACTGGCTGCTAACTACCCCGGTAATCCTGCATGGACGAGGTTCGCCAAACCGGGCACGGAAATATGCGAAAAGCCGCGTAGAGCAGGGGATAAACAAAAATACAGCCACGCGCCTCAAAAAACCGCTCGTAAAATGATGAACGTGCCGCCGTCGTCATTGCGGCGGCAAGCCACGGCAATCAACCCCATGCGGCAGGGAAAAATCCTTCTTCACTCCGCAGCAACCGTTTTACGCGACCGCCCACCCCGTCATGCTCAACAAAATACAACACCCTTACCTGCGTACAGCGCCAGATAGAGTTTCTTCAGGAAGTCCCCAAAGACAAACAAAACACCACAATCCCACCTGCCAGCAAACCGGCTTATCCGCCAGCTCAAACCGGTTTCCTGCGCCCGAAGGAAGAATGTACCCTGTTGCTTCAAGCCCAGCGCAAGTTTTGCAACCCCTACGAACTCGCCGCCATAAACATCAACACGGCAATCCGATCAGCGTTCCCAACCAGGGCAGCGGCGCAGGCAACAGCCAATCCATCGTCTGCGTAAACGCGAAACTTGCTCGTTCATCGGCTTCGAAACCTGAAAAATCGCCGGAACAGCGACCAACATCGTCGCCGCAGTAGTGCCCATGATGATGAGCAAACTGTTGAATGCCTTCCGGCTTTTTGAGCAGGCTTCCCTCTACGCCTCCGCCACCGGGTTGGCAAACACTTCAATCCCAGTCATCACCGCCAAAATTCGCACATGCCGCCAACGTGAAATTGAAATATTCTCCCGTGAACGCCGCAAATTGAAATTGGGCAGATCTGGCCCATTTTCCAAATCGCCGCCCCACCATCACCCACAACAGCAACATAGCACTTGCGGTCACCCCGGCCCGAACGCCCGTGCAGCCATCCGCAGCCCCAGTTGACCAACTACCCTGTCAACACGCTCAAGCAAGATCGCCACAAACGTCCGGTATTCAATCCCCAAGACCGTATGGTTGATACCGGAATCCGGTCCGATAAACGTCACCATCGCCGCCATACTGACCAGAAACGTCAGGTGTATTCAACAAATGGCAATCGGCTGCGTTGACTTTCACCGCCCACCGCCAAACTCATCCTCCCTTAAACCACTCCCCACTCCCATCCGTCCTGCATCACCAGCCGGTCATCGCCAGAAACGATTCGCAATGGTCAACACCGCCAGCCAGACCACGCCCCAAATGTCACCTGCCACCCACCACGACGATGAAGCTTCGAAACGGGCCAAGGAGCCTACAACAGCGATGTTGCCGGATCCGCCTGCCAATGCACCCCTCAAAGGAGTTCTTGAGTTTGTGTGAAATGTGAGCCATTGATCCTCCATCCCCTTGAGGAAACAGCGATGTACCACAAGGCCATGCATCCTGCTTCATTATGTGACACCAACGATTCGGCGTGCAGTCCTCCCTTTTGCTAGATTCCAGTTTTCAAAAAATGGAAGCCCGCCTCATGAGATGTCACCCAATTAAACGAACAACCAGAGTCTACTATATCCAAGTAAGTTCGGTCAGACAGAACTTAGCTGACACAAAAACTCGTCTAAATGCCCTTTTTTCTTTTACCGCACACTCGATTTAAGGAACGGCGTTCGTCCATCAGATTTGTACGCCCATTTCAGCGCACGAACGCCGTTCCTGGTACGAGGTTTTCTGCATGTAGAGTGGAAACTCCTCGTTACCTTTCCATCCCTCGCACGATATACTTTTCAACACATGGAAACCTTCACCGAAGCCCTTCCCGCCCCGTCTTTTGCGGACGACGAACCTCTGCTCATCGAAGCCGCCCGACAAAACCCTGAAGCGTTCGACGCCCTGTACTGCCGGTATCTGAACCCGGTGTATCGTTATCTATTCAGCCGGGTGCAAAACCAGGCCGATGCCGAGGATTTGACCGCCCAGGTTTTCATCGAAGTCTTGGAAGGGTTGGCCCGGTATCGCGACCGGGGCACGTTCGCCGCGTGGCTGTTCACCATCGCCCGCCGCCGCGCCATTGACCATCCCGGCGCAAACGTCCGGTCGTCACCCTGGACGAAAATCACGAACACCCCGACAGACCTGATCCCTCACCCAACTTCTGGCAAACGAACGCCTTTGTCACCCGCCCAGACATCTGCAAACCCTCAAGATGATGACCGCGATTGCTCCGTCTCCGTTTCGCCATGAACTTACGCTTCCCCGAGGTGCCAACGTCCTCCACCGCCGCCTTGACAGCGTCAAAATGGCTCTCCATCGCCTGCTCCGCCGGATGAGGCCGCCGTGGAAAAAAAGAATAAGCATAGTACACAGAAGACACAGATTTCAACAGAAGGACACGAAGTAAAATTTCTGTTTTCTTCGTGTCTTCTGGCCTTCTGTACAAATTAGATAAACCCATGTCTCCCTCAGAACGACACTCGAAACCACTCCACCAGCACCCGCGCCGGACCCCACGTTTCCGCACGCCTACTGGCACGACCTGCTACGCACTCGCGCCGAACGCCTCCGAAACCCCACGCCCGCCAGCCGCAAGCACCTTTCACCTGGGGCCTGTTTCGCCGCACATGGGCTGCAGTCGCGCTGACCTTCGTGCTGCTCGCCGCGGCTTTCATCCTTTGTAGGGGCCCGCAACGAGTGTGGGCGAGCATCCAAAATTTTGCGGTACGTGCGGGATGGGCTTTGTGGATTTGGAGAACGCCCGCGTCATCCCGCCCCAGTCGCCATCGAGCGGGAAGGACATCACCTTCATCGTCACGCAAGTCCTCCCCTACCGACCGCACGATGGTTCGTTTTGAAGTCCAGGGCTCCTCCGCCGAGAAATCTGGGCTAATGGCGACGAACGCAACGATGATTTCATGTCCAAACTCCGCCTGTCCGATACACGACGTTCTACAGGATGATGCTCGGACTGGATAACGGACGGATCAAATTCCCCGCCCTGCCGGATATTCCCTCGTCTATCTCGAATTCGACGACCTCCGCTTCACCCACCCGGCATGTTCCCCGAACGGTGGAGCATCCCCTCCACGCTCCAGCCCTCGAAGTGAACGGACAAAGCCCTTCCGAACCTTACACTCCGAAAGCGCGACAGATTCGCACTTTGGGATCACCCGCCACGGTGTTGCAAGTCCACAGGCCTCCGAAGGAACAGCCGTTGCAGCTCATGCCAGATCGGAATACCCTGCTTATGTTGGGATGTTAACTTAAGACGACATCGGACACATCTATGGACAGTCGTATGAAGATAACGTCTCACCGTGGTGAAAATGGTGAGGTTCTACGAGAAATCCATCTTCCACCTCCCTGAAATGTCCACAGAAACTACATTTTATCCCATTTCTCATCTCGCGAAAAACGGTTATTCCATCGAAATTTACAAAATTAACAAGTCTCACGCTCCAGGGTTCGTTTACGATAGACGTTGGCGAAAACCCTCAAGTCGGGATACTGGGCCTTGAACCTATCCCCTTTGGTTGCAGGATCAAAGCCACGATCTTATCGGCGCATCTCAGCCGAAGACACTTACCAAGATGAAACATCCCAAGATGGCTCTATCAAACGCTCAACAAATTCGAATTTGCGATCAATTGAGCCAACCCCGGATAGGCGCGAATCAGTTCGTTTTACTTGACAATGCCGATGGCTATTTCAAGGGCAGCTCAGGAAACCCCCAATACGCCGGATCAACCCGCGAAGTTATGTCGAGTTAGACGCTTCCCAACCCTTCCCGACCGGTCTAACCTTTATTTCGAAGAAAGCCTCCATCACCTACGCAGCCCGTGGATTCTAACTGGCCCATCCCCGCGAGGAAGATGAACCGGTTCAGCACCGCCCGTCATCCTCCACCCGACGCCCGACACAAACGATCTCCCCTCTCCATCTCGAAACCGTGACAAATCGATAGACTCCTTGCTCTGGCCCTTGATGTCAAAAGCCTCCAGCTGGAACAGAATTTCTCTGGCCGATCCTGGGGCACCGATTTCAACCAGAGCGGATGTCACACAGGCGACAACCTCTGGCAATGCAGTACACTCTTCTAAGTGGGAAACAAGTTGGGCAGCTTACAGAACAACAATCTGCCTTCATCTCATCAGACTTTGCCCATAGCCCTCTCGCCAGTAAATTGACTTCACCATCCCCGCCGTACATCTTTTCATGCACGCCGAAACCAGTTTTGACATTATCCTCCGCCTGATCAAACTCACTGCGAACCTATCGAGAAAACTTGACATTATCCCCGGAAGAAGCCTGGGAAGTGGACATTCTCTCAAAGTACCGGGTTTCAAATCGACTTCACCCGCGTGGGTGCAAGAGGATGGTAGCTGGCAATCATAATCTTGTTTGCCGAAGATACATCAAGGAAGTTGGCTATTTCATCTCCTACGCTCAAAGGTGAAACCGTCAAGCCCCGACAGGCAAACCTGGAACGTTCTTCCTTTCCTGCGATGTTCGGTTCATGCTGGACAAATCCCGGACTTCTACCTACTTTGCCGATTTGAGAATCGCAACCTTCAACCCTGACATCCTCCTCCCCGGCACCTATCACATTCAACTCAACGGCGTCATTGTCACCGCCCCCGGCCCGTGGAAGTTGGGATGGAATTTGATGGGGCCTTAGCTTCTCAGTTTCTCCCTCAACCCATCCAAACACACCCACCCCGCCACCCCCTCCACAAACCAATGATCCCACCCATTGCACGGCGCACCGCCCATCAGGTGAGAACCGGCTTGATGGATGCTCCCTTCAAAACCATCATCTAACCTCAGTCGCGCATCGGGTTTAAGAATCGCGCGGCGGGCGGGGTCCTTTTGGAAATAGAGTATTTGGCCTGGGGTGAGCAAACCGTTTTCGAGCAACGCCGAAAAGCGCACGCGCGGGGCGGCTTGTTTTTTGCTCCGCACGTCGAACACCGCGGGGTCAAACGGTTCCTCGGGGGTGGCATCAATCCGGCGTTGCGCTAGTTCCACATATTTCGCCTCCCGCTCGATGCCGATCCAGTGGCGATGCAGGCGTTTGGCAACCACTCCCGTTGTCCCACTCCCAAAAAACGGATCCAACACCACATCGCCCGGATTGCTGGAAGAAAGAATCACCCGGTAGAGCAGGCTTTCGGGTTTTTGGGTGGAGTGGCCTTTTTCGCCGTTTTCGTCCCGGACGCGTTCGTGCCCGGTGGCGAGGGGGAGTTCCCAATCGCTTCGCATCTGTTTGTCATCGTTCAGCCCCTTCATTGCGTGGTGATTGAACGTGTACTTGCGCCCCTGTCCCGTGCTGGCCCAAATCAACGTCTCGTGCGCGTTTGTGAACCGGACACCGCGGAAGTTGGGCATAGGGTTGGACTTCACCCAAATCACGTCATTCAAAATCCAAAACCCCAAATCCTGCATGATCGCCCCCACCCGGAAAATGTTGTGATAACTGCCGATAACCCAAATGGCCCCGGTCGGTTTGAGAATCCGCTGGCAGGCCCCCAGCCACGCGCGGGTGAAGGCATCGTACGCGGCGAAACTGTCGAACTGGTCCCACGCGTCGGTCACGGCGTCCACCCGGGACATGTTCGGGCGGTGAAGATCGTTTTGGAGTTGGAGATTGTACGGGGGGTCGGCAAAGATTAGGTCAACAGATTTCGCCGGAAGCGCGTTCATCCGATCAATGCAATCCCCTAACAAAATCTGATCCAATGGCAATTCTGTGTCCATCCGTCTGTGCTATCTGTGTCCCATTGGTATGCGAGAATGCCAATTCGTCGCCCCCTGATACGCGTCCGCCGCGCGGAACAGCACCTCTTCCCGGAAGTGCGGCCCCATCAACTGCATCCCGATGGGCAGCCCGTCCCCATCGAATCCCACCGGGAAACTGATCCCCGGCACACCCGCCAGGTTCGCAGGCAGGGTGAACACGTCTTCCAGGTACATCGCCAGCGGATCGTTGGAATGCACCCCGATCTTAAACGCTGTTGTCGGTGCGACAGGCGCGGCGATCACATCCACTTGCTCGAACGCGGTTTCAAAATCCCGTTTGATCAACGTGCGGACTTTCTGCGCCTGTCCATAGTACGCGTCGTAATACCCAGCCGAAAGCGCATACGTCCCCAACATGATCCGCCGTTTGACTTCCGCCCCAAACCGTTCGCCCCGCGTATTGAAGAACACATCCCACATCGTTTCCCCCGCCTCGCGCGGGCCGTACCGCACCCCGTCAAACCGCGCCAGGTTGGCGGACGCCTCTGCTGGGGCGATCAAGTAATAGACCGGGAGCGCGTATTCCGTATGTGGGAGGGAGATTTCGCGGATTTCCGCGCCGAGCGCTTCGAGTTGAGCGATAGCCGCGCGGACGGCAGTTTCGACGGCGGGTTGAATGCCGGAGATGAAGTATTCGCGGGGAACGCCGACGCGGAGTCGAGACAAACCCGCATCCTTCGACTTCGCAAAGCCTCCGCTCAGGATGCTACCGTCAGTTGGTAAATCCATACTGGTTGCATCCAACGGATCGTGTCCGGCGATGGTGTTGAGGAGGAGGGCGGCGTCCGCGGCGGAGTTCCCAAATGCACCGACGCAGTCCAACGACGAACCGTAGGCGACCAACCCGTAACGCGACACACGCCCATACGTGGGCTTGATCCCTGTCACCCCACAAAACGACGCGGGTTGGCGGATGCTCCCGCCGGTATCTGACCCCAGCGCGCCGGGAACCAAATGGGCCGCCACGGCCGCGGCACTTCCCCCGCTCGAGCCGCCCGGCACGCGGGACGTATCCCACGGATTGTGCGAGGTGCCATACGCCGAGTTTTCCGTGGACGATCCCATCGCGAACTCGTCCGTGTTCGTCTTGCCAACAATGACCACGCCTGCGGCGCGTAACCGGGCCACGGGGGTGGCGTCGAACGGGGGCACGAACCCTTCGAGGATTTTAGATCCGCTCGTGCAGGGCATCCCCGCGACGGAGATCACGTCTTTGACGGCGAGGGGAATCCCGGTCATGGGGTGGGCGGGTGCGCCACTTTTTTGGGCGATGGCGAGGGTTTGGTCCGCGGCGTCCGCCTGGGCAAGGGCACTTTCGGGAGCGAGGTGGAGGAAGGTGTGGAGATCAGGATCGAGGGTGTCAATCCGCGCGAGGCAGGCTTGCGTCAGTTCGCGGGAGGAGAGTTCGCCAGAGTGGAGGAGGGCGGAGGCTTGGGTGAGAGTCAGGGTGGTGAGGTCGGGCATAGGGGAGAGGGTATCAAGTACATAAAGTACACAAGTAGACAGGCTTTGACACTATGTTTACCTGTGTACCTGTTTACTCAAGCACTGGTGGAACCTTGAACTGGTCGTCTTTGGCGAGGGGTGCGGTTTTCATCAGGGTTTCAGCACCAAGGCCGGGGCGGGAGATGTCGTCGCGGAGAACGGAGCGAGTAGCGGCGGAACTGACGGTTCCGAGCACACTAGAGGTTGGCGGGATGCCTTCGGTGTCCAGTTTTTGGAGTTGGGCGACGTGGTCGAGGATGGCGGAGAGTTGTTCGCGGTAGGTTTCGAGTTCTTCGTCCGTCAGTTTGAGACGGGCGAGGTGAGCGATGTGGGTGACTTCTTGGAGAGTGAGGAACATTTGACGTGATGAGTAACAAATAATCAGTGGTAATTAATAGGACTTAATTAATATACACTTGAGCCGCCAAATTTCGGAAGTCTTTGGGAGATCGTTGAGGCACGAATCCGTTTGGACATGGGGAAATCAACGGGTGGAGAGGTATTTGGAGATTTCCGAAATTTGGTTTTTGCCTAAGTCCTGATTAAATAAAAAGGGGCTGGTTTTGGGAAACCAGCCCCAAGTATAAAGCATCAAGGCTTTTGCGTTAAGCGTTCAAAATGGAGAATTTGTTGTGCCCAACTTTGTCTATTCATCAAACGTCACAACCACGGTCATGCCCCAGCGCAGGCGAGGGTCTACTTCGTCGAGGAGGATGCTGGCGGTGTAGGTGATGTCGCCGCGCTTTTCTTCAAACAGGTCGGAGATGGAGTCGACGGTGCCAATCAGGGTAAGGTTAGGGAGGGCGTCAGGGACGATGCGAACGGTTTGGCCGGTGGTGACTTTGACGACTTCGATTTCAGTCAGGTTGTCGGTGTCTACGTACCAAGCGGAGAAATCAGCGACCTGGATGACGGGGGTGCCTGGGGTGATTTGCTGGCCTTCGATCAGGTCGAGGGTGACGATGGTGCCGTCAATGGTGGCGACGAGATCGAGGTTGTCGAGGTTGGCTTGGGCGGCGGTGAGGTTGGCCTGGGCGGTTAGGATGCGCTGTTCGGCGGTGGTGATGCGCTCTTGGGCGGTGGAAATGCGGGCTTCGGCAAGGGCAATTTCATCGGGGTCGGGGCCGGTGATGAGTTGGTCGTAATTGGCTTGCGCTTGTTCGAGTTGGGCGTTGGCGATGGCGAGTTCGGCTTCGGCCTGGGAAAGGTCAAAATCGTTGGTGGTGCCGGTGAGGGCGTTGTAATTGCGGACCGCGGCATCGTAGGCCTTTTGGGCTTCGGCGAGTTTGGCTTGCAGGTTGGCGCGGACGAGGTTTTCCGCAGGCTTGTCTTCGTAAGGAGCGAAATCTTCTTGGGCTTTATCGAGGGCATCTTTGGCAAGCACCATTTGAGTGTAGGCGAGATCGATATCGGTTTGATCAGCTGTAGTGGTCAGGTAGCCGAGGTTTCGCTGGGCGTTATACTGGCGTTGGCGGGCGTCTTTGAGGGCTTCCTGGGCGAGGGTCGCTTGATCGGGCCAGGTGTCGTGAATGGTTTGGAGGACTTGTTGGGCGGCGAGGAGGTCGGCTTCGGCGGAGATTTTTTCCAGGGTGGCAGAGGAAAGTTCGAGTTCAGCCCTGGAAACGGCGGCTTCGTATTGTTCCCGATCCCCCAGGCGAGCGAGGACATCTCCAGCTTTGACGGTGTCACCTTCTTTGACAAGGATTTCCGTCACCTGCCCGGCGGCGACAAAGGATAGCTGAACGGTGTCCCGCGGAACGAGGCGGCCTTCGGCAACCACGCCCAGGGTGCTGATCACGTTGGGGGCGGTTCCGGCGTCGGTGGCCGCGGAGGTCGCGGCGGATTGTGCACAGGCGGTTAAGGTCAAGGTCAAGGTCAGTAAAGCGGTCAAAAGCAGGATGTATTTTTTCATCAGGAAGTCTCCATGAGTTGTATAGTTTTTGTATGGTTTTTATTATACATTATGTATAATGTTTGTCAATGTTTCTCGGCGGGATTCCAAAAGAAAAACGTGTGGTTTATACGCCACACGTTTTTCATCGCTTTCACATTTTGCACGGATTTATTTTGTCGTCTGTTTTTTCCCCACAAGAAAGATCAGGGAAAACACTGCAAAGGCAAAGAGAACATCTACTATAATCGCTTGAATCACAAACTGCGGGCCGATGATTTCAAATGCCTGCCCGATAAACCAGGGCAGGAACATACTCCCCGCCGTCGCGCCCAGGAAAAAATAGCTCGTCACACGACCAGTGATTACCATCCGATTCCCGGCGAAGGTTAACATGGTGGGGAAAACCGGGGCAATCGAAAAGCCAAAACCAAAGGCCGCAAGCCATAGCAGGGTGAGATTTTGCGGTTGGAAAAAGATCAAACTCAGGCTAACCACCGCGCCGATAAAGTTCATCAACAAGATTCGGCTAGGACGGACGTGTGCTCCCACCGGAATAGACATCAACCGAGACAGCGTAAAAGCGCCCCAAAACACAGAGGTCAGATAAGCCGCATTCACATCGGAGATGCCGCGGGCGACCCCATAGGTATAAATCCAACTGGCAAAACTCACTTCCGAACCTACGTATAACGCCATAAAGAGGACAATCAACCATACCAGGCCGGAGACTGTGCGCGGGACGGTCTTGTCTTCGTGTGGGACAACCGGAGCAGGCGGGCTGGGCAGGCGAAGAAACCACACCCCCATCGGCAACACAAATAAGGCAAACAACCAGTAAGCGCCACGAATCCCGCCATTTAAGACCAGCATTTGAGCGACCAAGACTGGCGAGAGAAACGCGCCCATCCCAAAGAAGAAATGTAAACCGTTCATAAACGGCCCCACTTTTTTCCCATGTAACCAGACGATCAACGTATTTCCGCCTACATCGAGCAGACCTTCGCCTAGCCCTACAATTAACAGGACAAAGGCCAAAATCCAGAGTAGCGGGATCAGGGGAACAAGACTCAATGCAAACGCAACAAGGATCAAGGCCACACCCATCAAGGGATGCCCTTTCATCCGATCATATAAACGACCACTAAGAAATGATCCCATTAAGTACCCAAGCGAGCGAGTGGTGAATAACAAGCTGATCTGACTCAGAGAAGCCCCTGTCTGGGCGGCAAGGCCTGGCAATGTGGGACCAAGCGAGGCAGTGACAATACCAAGAATAATAAAAGCACTAAAGTAGGCAACCGTGATAGTCATAATTGAAGAAATTGTCTTGCGGATAAAGGAAGAAGAGGATAAAGACATTCAAAAATATTAATCAATCCCCCTCGTTTGAATCGATCAATAACGTATAGATTTCGGTTTTTTAAAATCACAAACGGCCCACCTCTTGACCGTTAAAAAATCTATTGGTAAACTCACATTCGGTTATCAATATATATCTTGAAACCATATCTTATTTCAAAGGAGGCCGTGCCTGATTATGCAAAAAGTGAATGTTTTTTCCGTATCTGTATATTTGCGCGCGCCTCTGGCATGAAGAACTTCTGACGTAACGATTTCTCGTCTGATCCGGTCACAGGTGCGTTTGCCCTGTGGCCTTTTGTTTTTAAAACGCAAGAATCGCGTAAGTGATTCATTTCACAGACCACAGGAATTTTTCTTGTGGTCTTTTTTTTATTTCCGTATTGCTTATTTCGTAGCCAATCATTTACGAACACGCAATACGCTCTACACTCTACGGAACAACCTCATGCCTTCCAATTACGATCAGTTCGATCTGCTCGATGAACTCAACGAGATCAAAGGTCTCAAACCCCGTGTCAAAAACGCCCCTCAAAAGCGGCAACGTGACCGCCGCAAAGACAAATACAACTTAATATCCGAACCCGAAGTCGCCCAAGCCATCTCCACCCAGCGCGACGACATTCACACGCTCGACTTCACCTATCAGGCCTCCAAAACCGAGCGCGTCTGGCTCATGGACTCCCTCAGCCGGTTCTATGACGAACGCTGGTTTGAAGATGTGCTTCAAATCGTCAAAGGCGGCAAAGAAGCCTCCGTCTACCAGTGCAAAGGCAATGCCACCACCGGCGCGGACTTTGTCGCCGCCAAGGTGTACCGTCCGCGCATGTTCCGCGCCCTCCGCAACGATAGCATGTACAAAGAAGGGCGCGGCCTGCTGGATGAAGACGGGCTGCTCGTCAAAGATCATGGCAAGCTGAAAGCCGTCCACAAAGGGTCGGCGTTCGGCAAAGAAGTGACTCACACCTCCTGGATCGAGCACGAAGTCAAAACCATGCAAGCCCTGTATGAAGCCGGGTTGGACGTACCGAAGTTTTACGCCAGCGACAACAACGCCATTCTCATGGCCTACATTGGCGATGCCGATGCCGCCGCACCCACGCTCATTGATGTTGACCTCGACTCTACCGAAGCCCGCCCCCTGTTCCAGCGCGTCCTGCACAACCTCGAAGAGATGCTCCGGCTCGGCCTTGTCCACGGTGACCTGTCCGCTTACAACATCCTCTACTGGGATGGTGACATCACCCTCATTGACTTCCCCCAGGCGATCAACCCCCACCACAACCGCAACGCCTACGCCATCTTTGAGCGCGATGTGACCCGTGTGTGTGACTACTTCATGCGCTACGGCGTCAAAACCGACCCCAAACGCCTCACCACCAAACTCTGGGCGCAACGCTACCCCCTCACTCCCGACTTCGACCTCGCCGTACTCGACCCGGATGACGAGGAAGATATGGCCTTCTGGGAATCACACTCAAAATAATTACTGCCACGAATTACACGGGTTTCACGAAAAACGAAATTTGTCTAATTCGTGTAACTCGTGGCAAAAATGCTCAAAAACCTCCTGATGACAAGAAGAATCCCCCCACTCGAAACCTCCCGCCTCCTCATCCGCGAACTCACGATGGATGACCTCGAAAACATCCACCGCATCCTCAACGCCGCCTTTGATAACGATGAACCGTTGGAAGGGTACGGACGCTGGCTCCAGTGGACGGTGCTTGGCTACCGGATGTTTGAAGTTTTGGAACAACCCCACTACGGCGAACGCGGCATTGTGCTGAAAGAAACCGGCGAACTGATTGGTGCCGTCGGGATTGTTCCTTACCTGGGCAACTTCAACCGCGTCGCCGCGTTCAATCGCCCGCCGGACGCCCTCGCCACTGCCGAAATTGGTCTCTTCTGGGCGATTGATCCCGCCCACCAACGGAACAGCTACGCGCCTGAAGCAGCCCACGCGGTCATTAACCACCTTTTCACCCACGAAAAACTCGGACGCATCATCGCCACCACCGGCTACGACAACCTCCCATCCCAATCCGTCATGCGAAAACTCGGGATGACTGTCGAACGGATCGAGCCTCCGCAAATCCCTGATTTATTTGTGATCGGCATCTTAGAGAACCCCAACCAATGACCCGCCACCTGTATCACCTCACCCTAACCGAATACACCCCCTCGCCTTCTCCCCTTTTCCCATCTTCGCCCTACCGCCTCCGCACCCCCACCCCCACCGACCTCCCCGCGCTCGCCGCCCTCATGATCGTCTCCTACACCGGCACGATTGACTACGACGGCGAAACGCTGGAAGACGCCACCAACGAAGTCCAATCCTATTTCAACGGTGCATCGGGCGAAACCCTACTGGATAGTTCCTGGCTCTGTTTCGATTGCGAAGCGCTGGCGTCGGCGATCCTGATCAGTTTATGGGAAGGGCAACCACTTGTGGCTTATGTCATGACTGCCACCGCGTACAAAGGGCAGGGGTTGGGGCGCGCTTTACTGGAACGCTCTTTGACGCATCTGAAAAACCAGGGCAAAACGGAAGTTCGCGCGGTGATTACAGAAGGAAACCTCCCCTCTAAAACCATCTTCAAGGCAATGGGCTTTCAGCTAATTCCCCCCCACATCACCCCATGAGCGAAGCCCCCCATACCCACATCCGCGCCGCCCTCCGGCATCCGACGGAACCGCGCATCCTCCTGCTACCCGAAGGGGGCGGCTGGACCCTGCCCGGGTTCATCCACCCCGACCTGGCCTGGCATGCCAACACGGACATCGCCAACGCCGGGATCGGGAAGGTGCTCGGTACAGAAGTCTGGTCATTGCGCGCCATCTATTTCTTTGAAAACGAAGAAGAAAAATGGGCCGAGATCATTTTCGAGATGGAGTTCGTGAACGGGGATGCGTTGCTTCCGAATAATGTACGGTGGATCAACGCAGAAGAATTTGCATCCATCGAACTCTTTTACCCACATCTCAAAGAACCGATCCTCCGTTATTTCAAAAATCTCGATGACGTGCCAGCCCTGCGCCCAGCTTGGGCACGCCCCGGCTGGGGAAACGAAGTCCGCGCATGGATTGGGGAAGAACTCGCCGGGCACGGCTACACGCTCCGGGGTTTGGAGCAGTTCAAACAATGGGGTATTTCCAGTGTCATCCGGGCAAAAACGGACGGGAAAGACTTCTACTTCAAAACGACCAACCCCCACATGACCCTGTTCGTCAACGAGGCAAGCGTTACCCAACACCTGTCGGAACGCTTCCCCGAATATGTCCCCACCCCCCTCAGCGTGGACATCTCCCGCGACTGGATGCTGCTCCCCGCCTTTGACCAACTCTTCCAGCGCGAAATGCCCCTCGAATCCAAAGCCGAGGCCTTTCGCCGCTTTGCTCAACTCCAAATCCAAACCATCAACAAGCTTGATACTTTGTTCGCTGCGGGATGTCTCGACCGCCGGATCGATAAAATGCTTGCTCAAGTAGACCCTCTCTTTGCTGACCCTGCCGCCATGCACAAACTCACCCCCGAACAAGCCGGTGAACTCCGCGAATTAGCCCCAAAAATCAAGGAACTGCTTGTTCAACTTTCAGGTTTCAACATCCCCTATACCCTGGTTCATGGGGATCTCCATCTTGGCAACGCCGCTATCGTTAACGGGCAAACCATCTACTTCGACTGGACGGATGCCTGTATTGCTCACCCGTTTATCGACCTGCATTCGTTGATGTGGGTCAAGGAAGAGGCCAACCGCGAAGCTTTGCTGGTTGCTTATCTCGAACCTTGGACAGCTTTTGCTCCTATGGAACAACTGAGAGAAATCTTTCGGCTAGCCTATGCCCTCCTGCCTCTGCACCATGCTGTTTCCTACCAGTATATTGTCAACAACTTGGAACCCGACTCCAAACATGAACTGGATTCTGCTGACCAGTTTTTGATAAAACTATTGGAACGGGTAAAAGAATTCATGGAGGCTGAAGATGAAATTTGAGTGTGAAATCGAAATTTCGGAATTTGATATAGAGACAATTAAGAATGAAGAGGGTGTCATAATACAACATCGATTCTATACAGTTTATCAACATTTCCGATCTCCTTTAGATCTGATGTTCGCGGGAAAAGATCTGGCATACTCGAATTTATTGGATGATGTGCGGCTATTTGGAGTCACTTTTTGGGGGGAGCCGGAAACTGTATATCGGGAGGCTTGGGCAGACCCGTTACGCCTAAAAATCTTTCAGCGGCTTGCTCGAGGTGAAAACGAATGGTATTTCGCTCCAGGAGGTGGGACCTTTCCTGATAGCAGGAAGTTTATGCTTTTTGAAGACGAACTTCCGGAAAGGTTTCTTAAAGAACACAATCTGGACTATATGATCGTGCCATATATGCAAAAGATGAAATATGTTCCCGAAGAACGAAGGTCAGTTTTAATTGATGAATATTACGGCCAGATCGTTTTTGAAACCAGAAAAAACCTGCTCCCGGAATTCGTTCAAAAATATTTACCACGCGTTGAACCTGGTGAACCCAATGAAGGCTATTGCTTACGCACAGGACAAATAGAATTACTCCGACAGTGGAATGAACAGCCGAAAGATGACAAACTTTTCCGGCAAGTGATGGATGAAATCCAGATTGCCTTTTTCACATTCCCATCCGAACCACGCCATTTCATCTTCATTACGAATAAATATACTTTTGAGAAGTTTGTACAAACCATTAACTTGGAAGATCTAAATCAACATGCTAAAGAAATTGAAAGGGATATCAATACAAAACTGGAAAATGGTGCTCACATCGATGAATTCTCGAATTAAGACATTATTTTCACAATTAGCACTGCCATCCAATGAAAAAACTCGACCCTAGAACTATTTTCTACGCCCACGCCTTTTGGCTGGACATTTCCTTCACACTCATCTTTACGATCAACATGATCTACCAGGTGGAGATGGCGCGCCTCACGCCGTTGCAACTGGTGTTGGTTGGCACGGCGTTGGAGGTGTCGGCGTTCATTTTCGAGATTCCGACAGGGGTGGTGGCGGACGTGATTTCGCGGCGGTTGTCGGTGATCATCGGGATTTTGATTACGAGTGTGGCAATGGCGATCCAGGCGATCCCGTCGTTTTGGCCGATTATGTTTGGGTCGGCGCTGTGGGGGTTGGGGTATACGTTCACAAGCGGGGCGCATCAGGCATGGATTACGGATGAAGTGGGGGCGGAAAACGTTGGGCCGGTGTTCATCCGATCGGGGCAGTTTGGCCGCGCGGGTGGGTTGATCGGGATTCCGATCAGCGTGGGGTTGGCGGGGTTGGGGTTGCAAGTGCCGATCCTGACCGGGGCGGCGTTGATTTTGGGGTTGGGGCTTTTCCTGAGCGGGTGGATGCCAGAGTCCGGGTTCACGCCCACGCCGCGGGAGGAGCGGGAAACCTGGACGGAGATGAAAACCACGCTTCGGGAGGGGTTCGCGCTCGTACGGCGGCGTCCCGTCCTGCGAGATTTTATGCTGATCGGGTTATTTGTCGGGCTGTATAGCGAGGGGTATGACCGGCTGTGGACGAAGCACATGCTCGACAATTTCACGTTTCCGGTGTTGTTTGGGTTGACTTCGGTGCAGTGGTTCGGGGTGATCGAGTTTATGATGACGGGGATTTCGATCTTCTCGAACGAGATTGCACGGCGGCGATTGGATTTGACAAACATGCGGAAGTCGGTGACAGCGTTGCAGTGGCTGTACGGGGGGATGGTGGCGGCGTTGCTAGTTTTTGCGTGGGCGAAGGATTTTCCGGTCGCGGTGGCAGTGCTGTTGGTGTTCGACATTTGCCGGGGGTTGACGTTCCCCATTCAAGATACGTGGACGAACCAGTTTGTGGACTCGAAGGTGCGAGCGACGGTGCTGTCGTTCCGGTCGCAAGTGGACGCGTTGGGGCAGGGCGGGGGCGGGCCAGTGATCGGGGCGGTGGGCAACCGGTTCGGTGTCCGCGTAGCAATTTCCCTCGCGGCGATGGTGCTTTTCCCGGTTGTGCCGCTTTTCCGAGGCACGTTGCGGCGAAATGGAGAACCGTCCGAGGTAAAAAGTGAGACGTTAGAAATAAGCGGATAATGGTACGCAGAAAACACAGAGGGCACAGAAAGATTTCTATAAAAATTCTGTGTCCATCTGTGCCTTCTGCGCCCTCTGTGTACAATATATCTATGTTCAAATCTTGTGAAATTCCCCCTACCGATGAAGCCATTCAAGCCGTATTACAGGCTGTGGAACCCGGCAGTATGCTGACCACGTTCGCCCTGATGCCGGGCAGCTTTTCCAATTACACCCATGTTATTGATGCCCGCACCGCGCGGGGCGCGGCTTTCCGGCTGGTGATCCGGCGGTACAAAGTCTTCGGCGACTACGACCGGGGCGAGAAGGCCGCGCGAGAGTACCAGACGTTTGAATTGTTGCAGCGACATGGCATCCCCGCACCGCGCCCGTTGATTCTCGATGTGACGGGCGACATGGTGGGATCGCCGGGCATTGTGACGAGTTTTGTCCCCGGCAAGTCGGTGTACACTCCCGCGGACCCCGTAACCTGGGCGCACGCGTTGGCGAAAATGTTGGCGAAAATCCACACCATTCCGTGCGACGCGGAAACGCAAAATTTTCTACTCGATGGCGATGCCGAAGTCAGTTGGTTCATCCGGGGCGAGGCACCGCCCGATTACATGCTGGCTCATCCCAACGGGGCTAAGGTTTGGCAAACGGTCAAAAACTGGTTCCCTGCGCGGAGGCCGGGCACGCCAGGTTTGATGCACATAGATTTCTGGTCGGGGAATATTTTGTGGAAGGGGACGCAGATTTCCGCGGTGCTGGATTGGGAAGAGGCGGCGTTTGGCAATCCAGCGTATGATGTGGCGTACAGTTTACTGGACATCATGATGTTGGGGTACGGGCATGTCGCGGACGAGTTTTTGCGTGTGTACGAGGCGGAGAGGGGGTGTCCGGTGGCGGATTTGGGCTTTTGGCAGTTGGCCGCGTCTGTGCGTCCAATGTTCGGGTGGGGGGATGAGATTTTCGAATCCCCCGCGAAAGAGCGTTTGGAGGGGTTTATCGCGGACGCATTCCGGCGGGTGGCGGGTTAAGGCTTTTCGAGCAGGTCTTTGACGCCAAAAACGTTTTCGTAAAAAGTCAGCAAAGCCGCCGCTTTCTGTTGAAGTTCCCCACGGACAGGCTCTTTTCCGGGGGGTTGTTCAAGGTAGGCAACCAGACGTTCCCGGAAATTGGGATTGGGCGAGGCGGGCAACAGGGCCTCGACTTCCGCGATCATGGTTTTTGCCTGTTCGATCACGGCCAGAGCCTCAGAAAGTGTAGTGTCTTCACAAAGCACTTCGTCGAACAGATTGCAGGTGTACGCTTTACAACTGCGCGGATAATGCCGGGTGGTGTAGATCGTACAAACGCCTTGCCAAAGCGGGCAGGGTTGGCTAAACCCCCGTTGGGTCGGGTCATCCCGATAGACGTGCATCCCCAAGGCTTCGGCGGGGTCCAGTTCGGCGGGGCGGAGTTTGGCCCAAATGAATAAATGCCCGGTGCAGCACAAACCGCACGCCTGGCATAATTGGTTGGCGGGAGAGGCGTCTGTCGTCATATTGGAAATCATATCGCGGGAGGGCGCAGGTGGGCAATAGCCACCTCTTCTTCCTTAGTTTATTAACGCAAGGGCGCAAAGAGGCAAAGTCGCGAAGAGAAAAACAGATTTTCGCCTTTTATTGCATTTTGACAGATTATCCTGAAAATCCCCGCCCGTAAAGCCACCGGGCTACGAAACGACGCCGAATAAATCCGGCTGGCAAAGCCCGTTTGAACGGCGTAGTTCGGTAGTCGGGGGACTTCATCCCCCGGCGGGCCAAATAGGATTGTCAGATCAATTGGGAAATGTTCAAAAAAAAGCAGGTTCCAAAAATTTATAAATCCTTTGCACCCTCGCGGCTTTGCGTTAAAAAGGCTTTTTTATGTTAAATCCTCGCACCAAAAAATTCTTCTCCTACTACAAGCCCTACCGGGGCTTATTTTTTGCCGATATGGTTTGCGCGTTGATCGTGTCGTTGACCACGCTACTGATTCCGTTGGGAGCGAGTTACATCACGAAAAATGTGCTGGCGAGTGGATTGCCGGACGCGCTTCCGAAAATCTACGGGGCGGGGGCAGTTATGCTGGCGTTGATTGGGGTGCATACCGCGTGCAACATGTTCGTGGACTATCACGGTCATCGTATGGGGGCGATGATGGAGCGGGATATGCGGGGCGAGCTGTTCGAGCATTTGCAAAAGCTGTCCTTCGGGTTTTACGACGAGCAAAAAACCGGGCAGTTGATGACGCGGATCACCAACGATTCCTTCGACCTGTCTGAGCTGTACCATCACGGGCCGGAAGATGTGGTGATTTCGCTGTTGAACTTTATCGGGGCGTTTGCCATCCTGCTCACGATCAACGTCCAACTCGCATGGATCGTCTTTTGGTTTCTCCCGCCGATGATGGGGTTCGTGATCTACTTCAATGGGAAAATGAAAGCCGCCCTCCGCCGGAGCAAGGATCGGATCGGGGATGTGAACGCGCAGGTGGAAGATACCCTCGCAGGGATTCGGGTGGTGAAGTCATTTACGAACGAGGCCCTTGAAAGTGGGAAGTTTGGCGAGGAGAATGATCGGTTTCTCGCCAGCCGCGCGGATGGGTACAAAAACGAGGCGTATTTCTCCGCGGGGATGAGCGCGTTCACCCAACTGCTCCCCGTCGCGGTCATCGTCTTCGGCGGGGCGAGCATTGTCCACGCGACGTTGGATTTGGCGGACTTGATTACGTTTTTGCTTTACGTGGGGATTCTGCTCGAACCGATCCGGCGGTTCAGCAACTTCACCCGGCTGTACCAGGAGGGAATGACCGGGTTCGAGCGGTTTATGGAAATCCTGGAAGTGGAACCGGACATTCAAGACGCACCCGGCGCGGTGGAACTCGCGCAGGTGCGCGGCGACATTGAATTTTGCAATGTCCGGTTCAAGTACAGGGCCGAGCATCAAGAAGTGCTGAAAAACGTGTCGCTGTCCATCCGGGCGGGCGAATACGTCGCGCTGGTCGGGTCATCGGGCGTAGGGAAAACGACGCTGTGTTCGTTGATCCCGCGGTTTTATGAAATTAGCGAAGGCCAAATCCTACTCGACGGGCGGGACATCCGCGAGGTTCGCCAGCGGTCTTTGCGGCGGAACATCGGCGTGGTGCAACAGGATGTGTACTTGTTCGCCGGAACGGTGGCGGACAATATCCGTTACGGCAAACTGGATGCCACGCGGGATAAGATCATCGCTGCCGCGAAACGGGCCAACGCCCACGCGTTCATCTCCGCCCTGCCGCAAGGGTATGATACCGACATCGGCCAACGCGGGGTGAAGCTATCGGGCGGGCAAAAACAACGCTTATCCATCGCCCGCGTGTTTCTAAAAGATCCGCCCATTCTCATTTTCGACGAGGCGACCAGCGCGTTGGACAACGAAAGCGAGAAAGCGGTGCAGGAATCAATGGAAAAGCTGGCGCACAACCGGACGACGTTGGTGATCGCCCACCGGCTCTCTACGATTCAAAATGCCCAGCGAATTGTGGTGCTGACGGAAAACGGGATTGAGGAGGAAGGGACGCATGGGGCATTGATGGCGTTGGGGGGTGTTTATGCGGGTTTGTATAACGTGCAGGCAAGGATATGAGTAGCTGTTGTCAACGTCTACATAGACTTATCTTTGTGCCCCCCAATGTAAGACGAACCGTAAAAGGTACGATACAATTCCATCCTATCTCCTCACCCAGAATAGACTTTCCGCGTGAGGAATTACCTTTCATCTGTATTCTCGTTCTACGTTTTTCCCGGAGCAAGCTATGGCAACTATTCTATCTATCGTTTACCAACCCCTTGACCAAAAATACCCCGACGGACACATCACCGACTACATCCGCGTCTCCGCCGAAAGCGTCACCCTCCTCGCCGATCATGGCATCGAAGGCGATCAAAAAGCTGGCCTCAGCAAAACCCGCCAGGTCAACCTCATCCCCACCGACTGGCTCGCCGCCCGCAAAGCCGAAGGCTACCGCACTGGCCCCGGCGAAATGGGCGAACAACTCATAGTAGACGGCCTCACCTTCGCCGAATTCCACAAAGGCCTTCGCCTCCAACTTGGCGATGAAGCCATCGTCGAAATCACCAAATCCCGCACCGGCTGCGAACGCCTCGACGCCTCCCAACCCCGCCCCCTCCCGATGGACATCAAAGAAGCGGGCATCGGTCACCTCGCCAAAGTCATCCAAACCGGCACCATCCGCGTCGGCGACCCCATCACCATTCTCACCCCCGAACCTGCCTGATAAAAACTAAACAGTCACAAATAAACACGGATGAAAATCCGTGTTTATTTGCGTTCTCTCCAGCATGCTCGCCCCCAAATCCACCGATATTTTCCGTGCCCTTCGCGCGCATATAGATGTCAACATCCATTCGTTTCGCCGTTTTAACACCGGCCTCGCCCATTACGTTTACGAAGTGATCACCGATCAAGGCCCCTTCGTCGTGCGGATGGCAAACCCCGAACACTGGAACGGTATCCCCGGCGGCGTATACTGGCATCCCCACTTGCGTGGCGTAGGTGTTCCAGTCCCCAACCTGCTCGGGCATGATCTCGCCGCCCCTTTCCCTTACATGATCCTTGAACGCCTGCGCGGCACTGACCTCGGGCACGTTTACCCCACCCTCACCCCCGCCCAAAAACATACCCTCGCCGAACAAATCGCCGAAATCCAAAACTATGTCGCCACCCTCCCTCACGCGCAATCCTACGGCTACCTCAGTTCGTATGAAGTTCCGGAAAATCCTCACCATTCCTGGGAATCCGTCATTTTCTCTGGCCTCGACGCCGCCACCCGCCTGATCACCTCCGCCGGCATCTTCGACCCCGCCATCGTTGACCGCGTCCGCCATGCCGCCGCCCCCTACGAACCCTACTTCGCCACCATCCCCCCCGCCCCCTTCCTCGACGACACCACCACTAAAAACGTCCTCATCCACGAAGGTGCCCTTTCCGGCATCGTAGACACCGACGAAGTTTGCTTTGGAGATCGCCTCAACGCCCTCGCGCTCACTCACATGGCCCTCCTCAGTATACACGCCGACCTGGACTATATCTATTACTGGGCTGAGGCCTGGCACCTCACAGTTGAACAAATGCAGATCATGCACCTCTACACCGCTTGCCACTGCGTCTATTTCATGGGTGAACTCGGCCAAAAATTCAACAAAGACACCCCCGACCCCATTGACCCGGAACACATCGCCTATCTGCACACCGTCTTGGATCAACTCCTGCAAAATGTGAACCCGCACATCCACCCATTGGGTTAAAACGGCTCTTCCGTTTTCGATGGGAAATCATCCGAATTTTGAAGGTGTGGGCGGGGTGTATACCCTGCCCACACCTTCAAAATTCGGGCTAATCCCGTTAATTACGAGAGACCCGATAAAACGAACAATGGTAAATCAAGACACATATAGTACAATAGCAGGCTGGCGGGATAAACCTTGCAAATAGAAGCTTGAACACTTCAAATGTTCACCTCATGTTTAAGAATCATTTACCTCCCTTAACAACCAAATAAAAAACATCTTGATAAGATCACCCTCTCAACGCGTAAACCCTAACGCAGAGCTTTATTTCTTATCTCTATCATTCCGTAATTCACAGGAGGTACTACTCCTTCAAATAGACCTTTACATTCAACGCTCACAAACCACCTACACAGCTGGCTAATTACTATCCCCCGGACCGGATGCCAGCCCGTTCCACTCATCCCCCAAAAAAAGGAAGAAACTAATGAAAGGCAAAAAGCTTTTTGCTGCCCTCCTGGCTCTTATTGCAGTTTTTGTTCTCATTCCAGGCCGCGTTTTTGCTAATAACAGTCCCCAAGCGCTCCCTTTGAGTCAAGATTGGAGCAACACAACCCAAATCGCCGTTAATGACGACTGGTCCGGTGTCCCCGGCATTGTGGGTTTCCTCGGACAGGATATCACCACGGCCACCGGCACCGATCCCCAGACGCTGTTAGGCGTCAGTGCCCAAGCCAACGATATTGATGTTATAGCCAATCAAACCAATACAGCCATCACGAACGGTGGTGTAGCAGAGTTTGAAGCCACATACGGAACAATTGCCCTGCAAGGTTCCGGTACGGCAGACGCTCCACACATCATCCTTTACCTGAATACCACAGGCCTGTCCAACATCACGGTCTCATATAACCTCCGCGATATAGACGCCACCACTGATAATGCGATTCAACCCGTCGCCCTGCAATATCGCGTTGGGTCGAGCGGCAACTTCACCAACGTCCCTGCGGGCTTTGTTGCTGATGCTACCACTGGCCCCAGCCTCGCCACCCTCGTCTCCCCCGTCAACGTAGTCCTTCCCACTGAGGTAGATAACCAGCCAGAAGTCCAGGTACGGATCATCACCTCCAACGCCGTCGGAAACGATGAATGGGTTGGCGTAGATGATATTTTGGTCAGTGGTTCGCCAGTAGCCCCCCCCACGGAAACTCCCCTCCCAACCGAAACACCTACTGAAACCCCCACGTCAGAGGCCACCGCCACCCCCACCGAAATCCCAACCGAAACACCCACCAGCACCCCGACAACGGAACCCCCTACTGCCACACCCACTAACACCCCTCTTCCTTCTGGGGCCGCGCTCGTCATCAACGAAATTGATTACGACCAACCCGGCACCGATACCGCCGAATTTGTCGAAATCCATAACAATGATGTTGTCAGCGTGGACTTGAGTGGTTACAACCTCCAGTTCATCAACGGGAGCGGTGGCGGAGCATCCCAATACCAGCTCTTCAACCTGCCCGCCGTAAACCTTGCCCCAGGCGATTATTTTGTCGTTTGCGCCAACGCCGCCACCGTCCCCAACTGCGATCTCGATGTCACTCCTGACACCGACCTGATCCAAAACGGTGCCCCCGACGCCGTCGCCCTTCGCTTCGGCACGACCATTGTGGATACCGTCAGTTATGAAGGCAACACCGGCTCATCATACACCGAAACCGACGGGACTGGCCTGCTTGATGACCCCGCCTTTGCAGGCGCAAGTATCAATCGCTGTCCCGACGGCACCGATACAAACGTAAACAACGTAGACCTCAGCCTTCACCGCATCACCCCCGGTGCAGACAACGCCTGTCTGCCCGTTGTCGTCATCAACGAAATTGACTACGATCAACCATCCACCGATGCGGCAGAATTTATCGAAATCCGCAACAACGACCTGATGAGCCACGATCTGACCGGCTTCACGCTCGAACTGGTCAATGGAAATGCAGGCGGCGCGGCGATTTACCAAACCATCGTTCTCAACAGCATCGTACTCGCCCCTGGAGATTATTACGTCGTCTGCGCCAACGCGGCTAACACTGCCAACTGCGATCAGGATGTAACCCCCGACACCAACCTCATCCAAAACGGTGCGCCTGACGCGGTCGGCCTGCGCTACAATAGCTCGCTGATAGACACGGTCAGCTACGAAGGCATCACTGGCGCGCCGTACACCGAAACCGACGGCACAGGCCTGCAAGATGACGGCGTTAGCGCGACGCAGAGCATCTCCCGCTGTGCGGATGGCGTGGACACCAACGTCAATAACATAGATTTTAGCCTCCGCACCATTACCCCCGGCGAGGCTAACAACTGTGTGAGTGACGTCCCCCCGGCAGTCGCCAGCACTACCCCGCTCAACGGTGCAACAAACGCCTCTAATAACACCAACATCACCATCAACTTTAGCGAAGATGTCACCGTTTCCGGTGCCTGGTACGATATTACCTGCTCTACCAGCGGCACGCACACCGCTACGGTCAGTGGCGGCCCCCTCAACTATACGCTCAACCCTGACACAGACTTTGTAAACGGCGATTCTTGTACCGTTACTGTCGTTGCCGCGCAAGTGGCAGACCTCGACGGCACACCGGATAACATGAGCGCGAACTACGTCTTCAGTTTCACTACTTTTGATGTCTGTTCCCAAGCTTTCACCCCCATTTATGACATTCAGGGAAGCGGCCCCGCGGCAGCTATCACTGGCGTGGTGACCACGCAAGGGATCGTCGTTGGAGATAACGAAGGCCCCTCCCCCGCCCTGCGCGGCTTCTACATGCAAGACCTGTCCGGCGATGGCAACCTCGCCACCTCCGACGGAATTTTCGTCTTCAACGGCGATAATGACAATGTCAGCGTGGGCGACATCGTTCGCGTCACCGGCACCGCGGGAGAATTCCAGGATCAGACCCAAATCAGCAGCGTAACCGCCATTGCTTCCTGCGGCACAGGCTCCATCTCCCCGGTGGATATCATCCTGCCTGTCCCCTCCGCCACTTACCTCGAACAGTACGAAGGGATGTTGGTTCGCTTCCCGCAGACCCTATACGTTACCGAACACTTCCAACTCGGACGTTTCGGTCAGGTTGTGCTGTCCTCCGGCGGACGCCTTCAACAGCCAACCAACGTCACCCTGCCCGGTGCTCCGGCCCTTGCCCTACAAGCGGCGAATGACCTCAACCGGATTATTCTCGATGATGATCTGCAAAACCAAAACCCTGACCCGATCCTGTTTGGGCGGGGTGGCTTGCCCCTGAGCGCCAGCAACACCCTACGCGGGGGAGACACCGCGCAGGGCATTGTCGGCGTGATGACCTATACCTGGTCGGGGAACGCTGCCAGCGGCAATGCCTTCCGCCTGCGCCCAATCAGCGCGCTCGGCGGGGGCATTCCCAACTTCCAACCCGCGAATCCTCGCCCGGCCTCCGTTCCCAACGTAGGTGGCACGGTCAAAGTCGTGGGCATGAACCTCCTCAACTTCTTCAACACATTTGGCGTGGGTGCCTGTACAAACGGCGTAGGCGGATCTGCCACAGATTGCCGTGGTGCAGACGATGCGGGCGAATTCGCCCGCCAGTGGCCCAAAACCGTTGCAGCCATCCTCGCCATGGATCCTGATGTCCTCGGCGTAAACGAACTCGAAAACGACGGCTACGGCGCGTCCAGTGCTCTTCAATTCCTGGTTGACCAGCTCAATGCGGCTACCGCGCCCGGTACTTATGCCTTCATCAATGTGGATGCCGCCACCGGACAAACGAACGCGATGGGCCTCGACGCTATCAAAGTCGCATTGATCTACAAACCTGCCGTCGTGACCCCCGTCGGGCAAACCGCCGCCCTTAACACCACCGCCTTCATCAACGGCGGAGATAGCGGTGCGCGCAACCGGGCTTCCCTCCTCCAAGCCTTCCAGGAAATCACTTCTGGCGAAGTCTTCCTCGTTAACGTCAACCACCTAAAGAGCAAAGGCTCTGCTTGTGATGATCCCGATGCGGGCGACGGACAGGGCAACTGTAACCTCGTCCGTGTGAACGCCGTCAATGAACTGCTCGCCTGGTTCGCCACCAACCCCACCGGCACAGGCGACCCCGACATTCTGATGGTCGGTGATTACAACTCCTACGCGATGGAAGACCCAATCACCACACTTCAGAGCGGCGGCTTCACCAATCTGGTTTCCTCCTTCCTCGGCCCGGATGCTTATTCCTACGTTTTCGATGGGCAATGGGGTTACCTGGATCAGGCGCTGGCATCAGCTTCGATAGTGTCTCAAATCGCGGGTGTGGCCGATTATCACATTAACTCCGACGAACCCTCCGTGTTGGATTACAACGACGACTTCAAAAGCGCTGGACAATTGATCAGCCTCTATGCCGCCGATCAATTCCGTGTTTCCGATCACGACCCCGTTGTCATCGGATTGAGCTTGAGCGTGCCCACTCCAACTCCCACCCCAACCAACACGCCTACCAATACGCCCACGGAAACGCCTACCCCAACCAACACCCCAACCCCAACGAACACACCAACGGAGACACCTACCCCGACAAATACGCCCACAGAAACCCCGACTCCGACGAGCACCCCAACGGATACCCCCACCCCAACCAACACGCCAACGGAGACCCCTTCTCCCACCAATACGCCTACCAACACCCCAACAAATACCCCACCTCCCAATATTGCCCCCACCATTGAAGTAGCTACGGGTGGCGTTTGTAGTATCAGTGGTGGCACGATGAACCTCACCATTGGCGATGCCAACAGCGATCCGTTGACTTTAAGTGGGAGTTCATCGAATACGAGTGTAGTTCCGAACAGCAACATCGTGTTTGGTGGTTCGGGTACAAACCGGACGGTCACCATTACAGCAGTGCCATCTGTTATCGTCCGTACGACGGTCATCACCATCACCGTCAGTGATGGCGATGCAAGTGCAACTGTCACCATCACCGTCACGGTCGGAACCAATGGCAACAATGCGGGGCTCAATGGCACCAATGGCGCAGACCTGATGTTAGGCCTGGGTGGCAACGACTCGCTTCGCGGTTTAGATGGCAATGACCTTCTCTGCGGCGGGAGTGGTTCGGACACACTCACTGGTGGCAATCAGGATGACACGTTAGACGGCGATTTAGGTAATGATAATCTCCAAGGCGGTGCCGGAAATGACTACATGACCGGTGGGAGTGGCAACGATAAACTCACCGGCGGTACCGGCGCAGACTTCTTCAGTGGAGGACCTGGTACAGACAAAGCCCTTGACTTCAATGCCGGTCAAGGGGATACCCAAGACGGAACGATTCCGTAACGCTCCCTTTTCACTCAAAAACGGGCGTGCCGATGGCACGCCCGTTTTTTTATCCTGGTCAATGATAAAATCTCCTTCAACCATTCTGTGTTTATCCCCATTCATCCGCATTCCCCTTCAGGAGATTTTCCATGCCTCACGCTGTCATCGTAGATGCCGTCCGCACACCGATTGGTGCGCTAGGCGGCGCTCTCGCAAAAGTTCGCCCCGATGATCTCGGCGCGCTCGTTTTACGCGCGCTCCTTGAACGCACCGGCCTTGACCCCGCCCTTGTTGAGGAGGTTTACATGGGCTGCGCTAATCAGGCCGGAGAAGATAATCGAAACGTCGCCCGCATGTGCGCCCTGCTCGCGGGCTTCCCTGTTACTACTCCCGCCGTCACGTATAATCGTTTATGTGCGTCGGGGCTACACGCGGTCGTACAGGCTGCCCGCGCTATTCAAGTGGGTGATGGGGATGTGTACATTGGTGGGGGATTGGAAAGCATGTCCCGCGCCCCTTACTCTGTCCCGAAAGCAGAAAGCGGCTACCCCTTCGGCAACTTGACCGCGTGGGACACGGCCCTTGGCTGGCGCTACCCCAACGAACAACTCAAAGAGATGTATGGCAACGATTCGATGGGTGAAACCGCCGAAAACATTTGGGATCAGATGCTCGCTGCTGGCAGCCCAATCTCCCGCGAGGAACAGGACCGTTTCTCCCTCCAATCTCACCAGCGCGCCCTCGCGGCGATTGACTCCGGCAAATTCAAAGATGAAATCATCCCTGTTTCTATCCCCCAACGGAAAGGCGATCCAATCCTCGTGGACACCGACGAACGCCCGCGGCGCGACACTTCCCTCGAATCCCTCGCCCGCCTCCGCCCCGCCTTCCGAAAAAACGGCACCGTCACCGCTGGAAACGCTTCCGGTCTCAACGATGGGGCTGCCGCTGTCCTGCTCATGTCCGAAGAAAAGGCTAAGGCTTTGGGCATGAAACCGCTCGCCCGCGTGGTTGCCTCTGCCGCAGCGGGTGTGGATCCCCGCACAATGGGATTCGGTCCCGTTCCGGCCACACGCAAAGCCCTCGCCCGCGCGGGGTTAACCATCGCCGACATCCGCCTCGCCGAACTCAATGAAGCGTTCGCCGTACAAGCCCTTGCCGTTCTCCAAGAGCTTGGCCTGTCCGAAAACATTACGAATGTCAACGGCGGCGCAATTGCCCTCGGACACCCACTTGGCATGTCTGGGGCGCGGATCCTTGGCACCCTACTCCACGAAATGAAACGCCGCGCCTCCACCGAACCCCGCCCCTACTACGGCCTCGCGACCCTTTGCGTCGGCGTCGGCCAAGGGGAGGCGATGATTGTGGAGTGGATCGGAGACTAATCAATAAATGATAAAAAAAGAGCGGTGATAATCCTATCACCGCTCTTTTTTTTTATCACCTAAATATCATTTCTCTGTATCCGCCATCTCTGCTTTGAACGCTTCCAGCGCAGGGATCGGGGTTGGGTCAATGCCGTAAGCAATAGCGAGGTAGTAGGCCATGTAGTCGCCAAAAAGCAGGGTCGTCCACTGTTGGGCGAGGCGAGTTTCGCCTCGGGCGATGAAGAAATCGGTGCTGACGCCTTCGAGCATGAATGCCTTTTTTGTCAGTTCCCCGCGCAAGGTGTTGCGTGGGTGGTAGGAGGGGGCGATCAAGAACATGGCGATCATGTTGCCGAATACCCCTTCTGGTTGCACCAACCCCGCGAGGGAGTTATGGTCCGCTTCAGGCAGGAATTCAAACTGTCCCCAAGCTTTTGCCAACTCGCTCACCTGGCCCTTCCATCGCCGCGCGACCGGGACAAGTATCTCCGAGCCAAACACAGACACCCACCGCCCCATCAACTGTCCTGCCTGGCGTTTGGCCGCGTTTTGCATGGTAGGGATTTCGATCTTCCACTGCGCTTGCGCGACTCGCATGGCTGCGAGGGCGTCATCCAATTCCGCGCGGGGGTCGGGGATCAGGCCGAGGCGGGTAAAGGCGGCGAGGAGGAGGCCAAAGGAGTAGCCCACAGCGGCGCGGGGCTGCCCCTTATGGGTGAAGGTGAACATGGGAGTGTTCGTTTCGGCGGCACGTTTTGCCAGTTTCCCCCCGGTGGCAACAACGAGGATGGTACATTTCCGTTCGAGAGCCTGTTCAAAGGCAGAAAGCGTTTCTTCGGTGTTACCGGAATGGGAGGAGGCGATGACGAGGGTATCCGGGCCGGTCGCCCACGCGGGGAGGGTGTAATCGCGCTGGACGATGACCGGAACCGGGCAGAGGGGTTCGATGTACGCGGTCAACAAATCTGCCCCAATTGCGGAACCACCCATCCCGGCGATCACTACACGAGAGATTTGGGCGGGGGTGGGAAGGGGTTGGGTTTGACCGAGTTCCCAGGCAGCCGCGAGTTGATCGGCTAGGCCGTTGATTTCCGCAAGCATGTTTTGGGGATCAAGGGGAGGGTAAATCGTGAGGTCATCGAGGTTCATTGAGATTTCTCCATTTCTAATAGCAAACTATACACTTCTTTTTTACTCCATCCAGCATCCTTAGCAAGTTCTTTAGCGAGATAGCTGGGGGAATCCCCCGCGTCGAGACGGTTGCGGAGTTCGGCCCGGAGGCGGCTTTCGGACCAGCGACCTTCTTCGGGCGGGGCACCTGCGACAACCAGAGTGAGTTCCCCGCGCTGAGGTTGGGCAGAGAAGTGAGCAAGGGCAGCACTAATCGGGCCACGGTAGATTTCCTCGAACATTTTGGTTAACTCACGAGCGACAGCGATTTTCCGGTCGCCAAGGAGGGTCTGAAGATCGGTGAGGGCTTCGAGGAGGCGGTGGGGAGTTTCGAGGAAAACTAATGTGTAAGGCAAAATAACAATCTGTGCGATAAAGGTTTGGCGCTCGCTTTGTTTGCGGGGGAGGTAGCCTAGATAGAGAAAGGCATCGGTGGGGAGGCCGGAGACGGAAAGGGCGGCGATGGGGGCACTGGGGCCGGGGATGGGAGTGACAGTATGTCCGGCGGCGAGGGCTGCGTTAACAAGTTCGTACCCCGGATCGTTGATGGTGGGCGTGCCTGCATCGGAGATGAGGGCAACATCGTGATTTTGGAGGGCGTCGAGGATGGGTTCCAGTTTCAGCCCTTTGTTATGGTCGTGGTAGCTCGTCAGACGTGTGGAAATCCCAAAATGGGACAACAGTTTGCCGGAGTGACGCGTGTCTTCTGCGGCGATGAGGGGCACTTCGCGCAGGGTTCGCAAGGCACGGGGACTGATGTCCTCCAGGTTGCCAATGGGGGTGGCGACGAGGTATAAGGTGGACATGAGAAGAGGTGAAAAGGAGAGGGGAGAAAGGAGTTCCTTTTGTTCCCACGAGTTCCTAAGAGCGAGGGGGAGGGGAACTCATAGGAACTCGTGGAAAATTAGGGGAATTTAATGCCAGGTGAGGAGGCTGAGGCTGAGGAGGGCGCTGGAGGCATCGAAGCCATCAATACGAAGCCAGCCGTAGTTACCTTGCTCAGTGCGGAAACAAAGATAAGTACCCGCGGCAAGGTTTTCGACAGTGAGAGAGCCACTGCTAATATTCGCCGCGCGGCAATTGTCAAAAGTAGGAGCTTGCGAACCATAGACACTAAAGCCTGCACTGCCTAGCGTACTCAAGGGATGTGTACCACTCTGATCGGCGGTGTAGGATACATCATTGCCAGAACCGCCATTGGTGACACCGGTGTCGAGGTCAATATACCCATCGGGCTGGAAGGCGATGGAGCTATTGACGATTACGACGGGGGTCGCGCCAGACGTAGGCGTAGGGGTGACGGTCGCGGTTCCGTTCGGGGTGGGAGTGATGGTAGCACTCCCGTCAGGGGTTGGGGTAATGGTCGCGGTGCCTTCCCCACCTGGAACAACGATTCGCACCCAGAAAAAAGAGTTGCCCTCTGGCCCAATGCCAAAGAGCACGCCAGAGGGGTTCCGTAGCATCCAGTTACCTTGATAAGTGCCGGAAGAGGCAGGGGCGGTGAGGTTCACGGAAAGGTCTACCACCTGTCCGGGAGCGACATCAGCGTTGAGGGGAACGACATCAGGGCCGTTCATTTTTTCACCAGAAAAGAAGACGAGGGCATACCCGGTGGTCCAGGTACAAGAACCGGCATTGATTAGCCGCCATGTTTTGACAAAGGAGGCTCCAGAAGCAAATTGGGTATCGTCGGGAATAGTGACATCTATGGGGAGACCGGCATCCGCGCGATCACAGGCAGAGGCAGAAGTCGTGGGCAAGGGTGTGAAAGTGGAGGCGACTGCGGTGGGTGGTGCTCCGGTATCGGTGGCCGCGGGAGGTGGGGTGGGGGAAGGCAAGCCGCTATCGGTGGCGGCAGTGGTTGGGGCAGCTTGCGTTTCGAGTTCAGCAGAAACTTCAGTAATACGGGCAACGACGGTTTCATAAGCCTGGGTCTGATTCAGACCAGGGGTGGGGGTTTCGGAGTTAGATTTGCAAGCAGACAGAACAAGAAACAAAGAAACAGAGAAGGTAAGAACGAACCAGAGAGAACGGGAACGAATAGCAGGGAGTGTTTTCATTTTTGTACCAACTTGAGGATGGCCTGGGCAGCGTGCGCGGCGGCATCGGGGCGGCCTAATGCACGTGCATTGGCGGCGTAAGTTTGGAGCATGGTGGAGTGGTTGACCAGCGCAGCAATACTGTTGACGACAGCCTGTGCGGTAAAGGCGGCCATGCCGGCCTGTTTTTCCTGTAACCATTCGGGGATGCCTTCTTCCTGGCCAGGGAGGAACTGGCTGATGAGAATAGGCAAACCCACCGCGAGGGCTTCGGCAATCGTGAGCGCACCCGCTTTGGTGATAAGAACATCCGAGGCACGCATAAAGGCGCTAATTTGGGTGGAAAAGCCGAAAATTTTGATATGCGAGCCAAAGCCGCTGGCGTCCATTTTTTCTTTGAGCGGGGCATTTTTCCCGCAAACCACGATTTGCTGGAGGCGAGGGCCAAATTCCTGATCCAGCGCCTTGGCATTACGATGGACGTTCATGTGCCCCTCGGCCCCGTGCATGATCAAGACGGTCGGTTTGGTGAGATCGAGGTGAAGTTCTTTGCGAAGGTCACGTTTTTCAGCAGAGGAGGCAGGGAAGAATTTACTAGAAACGGGCAGACCGGTTTCGAGAATCACTTGGGCAGGCTGGCCCATACGAATTAAGGCGTCACGGGCCATTGCGGAGGGCGCTAACACCAGTTGGGCAGGTTTGTGCGCCCAAGCTTTGTGGATTTTGACTGGGTCGGTAACTACGCTAACGAAGGGAATGTCCGGGTATTCTTTGTGAAGCAGGCGAGTGATAGGGCGATGAATAATCGAGTTTGTGGAAATGACGACTTTTGGGCATGGGCCGCTTTTTAGCGTAGCCGACAGGTTTTTATGTTTCATACCGTAAAGCATTCGATCCCCGGCGTGGAGAGCTACTTGATTATTCATAGAGTAAAAGAAGACGCGCCACAAAGGTTGATAACGACGGATCATCAATGAATAGGCATAATCTACGGTCAGGCGCGAGTTGGGGCGGCTGTAAAGGGCATCTACCACTTCAATCTGGTAGCTGTCGTCCGTTTGGCGGGTGATCTCTTCGGCAATCGCCATTGCAGGACTCCAATGACCGCCTCCGGTTTTGGTGGCAAAGATGACGATACGGGGTTTGGATTCGGGACTCGGTTGAGGCATGGGGAAAGGAAGGCTTCGTAAGATGCTGTTGTTAAGAAGTCGGATTTGCGGGAGGATGTTGAGGCAGCACAGTTTTCACCCGACGGGCTAATTCCCGGCGGGTCAGCATCACCTGGCGCCCACAGGTGAGACATTCGAGTTTCACATCCGCCCCCAAACGCAAGACACGCCAGTCATACCCACCGCAGGGATGGGGTTTGCGTAACCGAACGTGATCTTCAAGTTGGAGGTCGGGAAGCATGAATAATTCAGATGAACCGCAAGCATATTTGAGGAGTAAATATCCTGAATAGAGGCCACCAGGGGCCAGGGTCGGGATTATAACACGCGGTATAATCGCGGCGATGGAAATGCTTACCTCCCTCCCCGCCCGCTTACGCCGTTTGACACCCTTTCAATGGGTGATTGTGATCCTTCTCGCCTGGTTTATCATCGCCACGACCGTTGATCTGATCCGCCAACCCAGCATCCTTGTCGCCCGTTTGCTCATCCTGGCGATTGCCTTCCCCGTCCACGAGTTTGCCCATGCCTGGATGGGCGTTTACCTCGGCGACGAAACGCCTCGCATTCAAGGAAGGCTCACGCTCAACCCGCTCAAACACCTCGACCCCTTCGGCACGATCCTGCTTTTGTTCAATGGGTTTGGCTGGGCAAAACCTGTGCAAGTGTACCCCTGGTACCTACGAGGACGTTATGCAATGGTTTGGGTGGCGCTGGCAGGGCCAGTCTCCAACTTGATTCTGGCAATCATCGGCGCACTGGGGTTCCGGCTGGGCGCGTTGCATGTCACGAGCAGTTCGTTTTTCGTGCAGATGACCGCCCAATTCATCTTCATTAACTTGATTCTGTTCTTTTTCAACCTGATCCCGCTCTTCCCGCTCGACGGGGAAAAGATCGCCTACGAACTTGTCCCCCCTGATTGGCAACGGCAATTTGACCGCATCCGGCCCTACAGCATCTTCATCCTGGTTTTTGCCGCGGTCCTTGTACCAGGCGTGTTCAACTTCCTGATTGTCGGCCCATCCACCTTTGTATTCCACTTACTGGTTGGATAACGTGCGCTGGACGTACCGACTCCGCCAATTTTTCGAGGCTCTCTCCGCGACCCCCACCCCCGCGGATCTGGCCCTCGTTCGTGAAATCTTAACCCCGTCGCAAGCCGCTCTCTTTGCCCAACTGCAACCTTCGGAACAGGCCCACGCGGCCCGCGTCCTCCGAGAAGTGGAAGCCCGATGCTGCGCCCAGGGCATCCCCACCCCCGCGGAATTACAGACCGCCGCCCTTCTTCACGACGTGGGCAAAGCGCGTTACCCTCTCCGCCTGTGGGAACGGGTGATCATCGTCTTGGGACAAGCCATCCGGCCTGAGGCAGCAACCCGGTGGGGGCAGGAGACGACTTCCCCCCCACGCGGGTGGCGTCGTCCGTTCGTGATCGCCGCCCAGCACCCTGCCTGGGGCGCGGATATGGCCGCCGAGCGTGGTGCCCCCCCCCGCGTGGTCGCCCTCATCCGCCGCCATCAAGATCGTGTTTCGTTGACTGAGTCAGAAGAAGATCAGTGGCTGACAATCTTGCAAGCGGTAGACGATGAAAACTAAAAACTTGAATAGAGCAATTACTTTCTAACAAAGGCAAAGCATGACCGTCAAAATCACTATTATAGGACTTGGAAAAATTGGTACTTCGGCAGGACTGGCCCTGGCGAAACACACTAACCAACTCTACCGGCTCGGGCATGATCTTCACCCTGAAAATGCCCGACGCGCACAAAAATTGGGGGCGATTGACAAGGTAATGTACAATCTCCCGGCCTCGGTCGAGGAAGCCGATATTGTGTTATTAGCCCTCCCCATTGACCAAATTCGGGAAACAATGGAAATCATCGCTCAGGACCTAAAAGAAGGTGCAGTGGTTATGGATTCCGCTCCCGCCAAACAAGCTGCGGCCGCGTGGGCACAGGAGTTTTTTAAGCCCGGACGCTACTATGTTGGCCTGGCCCCGGCGATCAACGCCCAATACCTGTACGAAACCCAAGCTGGAGCCGACGGCGCGCGGGAAGATTTATTCCAAAATGGCGTGATGGGCATCGTCGCCCCGCGCGGAACCGCCTCCGCCGCCATCAAGTTGGCGACTGATCTGGTCACGTTGCTTGGCGCAAAGCCCTTATTCATGGATATGATTGAGGCAGATAGTTTGCTGGCGATGGTTCATTTACTTCCTCAACTGATCTCCAACAGTCTGGCGCAGATCACAATCAATCAGCCCGGATGGCTGGAGGGGCGCAAACTTGCCGGAGCGGTGTTTGCCCAGGCCAGTAGCCCACTTGCCACAGGGGATTCCCCAGAAGCATTGGCCCAGGCCAGCCAGTTCAGCCAGGAACATATTACCCGGCTGTTGGATTTATTGATAGATCAATTAATGCAACTTCGGCAAGCAACACAAGAGGCCCCCACCCCGGAAAATAGCCTGGCCCAAAAAATGAATGCCGTACGCGAAGGGCACAACCAGTGGAAGCAACAGCGAGCACAGGGCGAATGGCAAGAGGAAATGCCCCAAGCTGAGATGCCTACTGCCTCAGGCGAAGTGCGCCGTTGGTTTATTGGCAAACGAGGGTCTGGAAATTAACCCCATCATTCCCAAGAACAAAGAGGGCGGGGCATCTGCCCCGCCCTCTTCGTTTAAAAGTTGCTAGTGGAGAGTTGGAACTATTTATCTGTGCGAGTATCCAGCCACCCGATAAATGAAACGGGGCTACTTTCATTCCCACGGGAAATGGAGACAAGCTCCTCACGGTCAAGGGTAAAGGATTTCAAATCTGGTCCAGTAAAGAACGCGAGAAACTCTTCCGAAGGTGAGATGCTCACCGGGGACAGATCTGTCCCGGTAAACACCAGGGCGGTGGAGGTATCCGCTAAGTTATAGACATAAATGCCATCCTCGCCCGTATCCGCTCCATGGAGGGAAAAGTAAATTTGGGAACCATTGCCCGACCAAATCGGGTGCTCTGCCCGCCCGGTCGCATTTTCCGTGATGGGGGCCATTTCACTGCCATCGGCGCGCATGAGAAATACTTTATGGGGGTTATCGGGTGTATCCATCAAGGTCAAAGAAAAGGTGATCCAGGTTCCATCCGGTGAATACATGGGCGCAAAGGCTCCGCTTCCAGGGACCTTTTGGGCGTCAATCAATTTCCGTACACTGCCATCATTTATACTCACCAGGGATAACCCAGTATCCTGCGTACAATCGCCACCTGCTGCGATGACAAACTCCGCGGCACTAGGAGCCAAGCTCACACCAGTATCACAGGCAAACGCGCCCGCAGGCAAGCCAATAGGATGCCAGACCGGATCATCACGGCTTGTCCAACCCCACTCAGGGGCCGCATCCCCGCTGAAACGTTGGAGGAGAAGTTGACCGAGGTGGTTCCATCCGCGCGGGAGGTAATGCCCATCCGGCGGGTTGGCAAAAAAGATGCCCGTATCCCCAGATGTTAAATCCAACCAATGCAAACTTTCAGCATCACCATACGCCAAGAGAGAACCATCCATTTTGGTAATCATGCCGTAAAGCGGGGTGACAACTTCCACGTTCGCAGGTTGGCCCGTAACCGCGCGCATATCGAACCCGTACATTTGCCCATCCCGGAAATACAACAACGTAATCCCAGCTCCAATCGGGTGGGAAAGCAACTCGGCTAATTCAATCCCCATTGTCCAAACCTGATCCTCTTGTGCTGTCTCCGTTCCAGTGCCAGCCAAAATCAAATGATAGATCGTACCCGCGTCATCGCGGGTTTCATCTATAGAGGCTAGAATTTGGGCGAGTTCAACAAGGCGGGCTTGTTGTTGAGGTGGAGTGGTCAATTGGAGCAAGACCTCCCGGCAATCATCAGAATAGATGGAAGAGCCATCTTCATAAATTCGCAGGATGTCACAATAGGCCTGTTCTCCCCCACTTCTTGTAAGTGTGAGTAAGGGGGATTTACTTTGGCCGACAGTATCTTCGATAAGCACCTTCACATCAATTGTGAAAGTATAGCCCAACTCCCTGTTAAGTTGAAGATTACCCTCCGCGTTATAGGTCGGCAGTGCCTTTGCCTCTACAGCAGATGGAAAGCCCGAAAGTGGGTCAAAGATCACATATATATCCATCGGGACTTCATCCACACCCAAAACATCACTCCGCAACCGCGCAAATAAGGCGTCCACGGTGTAATTTTGAGCCAGGGTCAAGTCCATCGCAGTAGGTGCTTGCCAGGTCCCATCCACTTTGGCTTGTTGTTGGGCAGCTCGCACTTGTCCATCCGCAATTACAATCCGGTAACGAAAAGTGCCATTTCGGTTCTGCTCTTCAACCGTAACTGTATACCTTGTGTTGTTTCCACTATCCCATTTAGCAATAGAAGCATCTACCTCTGCAATGGATGGCACTTCCGGTTCCTGGGTGGGCCGGGTAACAGGGGTAGGTTGGGTACAGGCTGTAAAAGCAAACAGGCCTAACAAAAATAAGAATAAGAAGAGGAAAAAACGATTGAAATTTAGTTTCATGGGCTGATCAGAATCTCCATACTGACAAGATAGATATTCCCCTGGATACGTTCGGTACGCTCGGAGATGACCAAACGAACCCGGGTTGGTTCCGTAACTTCATACGGAATTTCGACAAAAAATGGGCGGAATTCATTTTCCGCACCCGGATCGGGATCGAATAACCGCTGGCCAACGACTTGTCCCTTTTCGTCAATCAATTCCGCGAGGAAGGACTGATTCGTCGTCGGGCGAGCTAACCCGGAAACAACCACCGTTCCGCCCTGAATGAGATCACCCTCTTTCGGGTCTTTGATGGTCAGGTGGGCAAGAAAATCGGTAGGAATGTTCAGGTCGGCCGTGCCGGTGGAGAGGAGAATCACATCCACACTGATCATCGCTTTGGGCCGGTTGAAAGCATCGGCGGTATAGATTTGCAAGCGCCCCAGTTCGGAAACGCCCGAAATCGTAAATGGCAAGTCAAGAGCTAACCCAGCTTTACGCCCTTCACCGAGGTTGATTATCTGACGGGTGATCAGGCGCCCATCTTCGCCTAGCAATTCCACGGTTACGCGGCCTAAGGCTCCGGGATAGACCCAAGCACGTACGGGAATAGGAGAAGTCACTTTGGATAGGCTCCCTGGGGTGTGAATCTCGATATCTGAAAGAGGAACGGATGGGATGGGAGTTCCTGACGGAGTAGGGGTAGCAGAGGGGGTAATAGTAGCCGTGAAGGTAGGTGGTTCGGTAGGAACAAGTGTGGGGGGAAGCGGGGTGTGCGTGGGCTGGCTTCCTTCTGCGGCAGGTAAGGTTCCTACCTGAGGTTGTGCTTCTGTGGGGCGCGAGGCGGCGACGGTGAGGGCGATGGAGGTAGGCAGATATTCGGTAGGGAGTGGGGTGGGAAAGTTTAAGTCATCCTCAGGTTTGCAAGCAGTGAGGAGGAACAGACCAAGGAAGAGGACAAGATACAGGGTGCGGTGAAAAGCGCGGGACATGGTTCAGCGGAGGATGTTCATCAAAGTGGCGACGCCCGATTATAACGCCGCTTTGTGAGTGGGGTGTGAGAATACGTGGGACAAAAAAGCAGGGTGCGAACAATTGGTTCGCACCCTGCTTATTACGGAGCCAGGGAACTTTACCCCAACGACGACCACACTTCTAACTTTGCCGCAGTGCGCCGGATCACTTCGTCCGTAAACGCGGTAGTGGTCAAGGAGCCGCCCAAATCGGGGGTTGCTCTGCCTTCAAAGAGGCTCTCAAATACACTTTCGTAAATAGCGCGGGAAGCGCGTTCGGCCTCGGGCGTGCGAGCGTACACTAACAGGGCTGCACCCGCGAGGATCATCGCCATGGGATTAGCGATGTCTTTACCAAAAAGTGCGGGAGCAGTGCCATGTGGGGCCTCGGCCATCACTGTTTTGACCTGGGTAGCGGACTCATCAAAGGAAAGAACGAGACTTTCAGACCCCGCAATACTACCGAACATTTGCAAAACCATGTCCGAGAGCAGGTCGCCATCCCGATTCATGGCGGGAATGACGAGGGGGTCACCACTCATTTGCAGGAGGAGGGCGAAAGTGGCGTCAATGAGCAGAGGTTGGTACCGCACGCCGGGATGCCGTTTGGAAGCCATGTCCATTTCTTCTTTGAACATACCTTCGTAAATGGGGCTGACGGTGTACTTAGGGCCGCCAAAGACACGTGCCCCCGTGCGTTGTGCATATTGGAAGGCGAACTCAGCCACCGCGCGGCAGGTGGAACGGGTGACGAAGGAGGTGCGGTAAGAAACTTCCTCGCCATCATCACGAGTTTCGCGCCATTCTTTTGCTTCGTAGGCATCTTCCACGGCCATGCGGACGATGGCGATGGGGGCGTGGACGCCACCGATAGGCCGAATATTTGGGATACGTCGCCCCGTGCGGAGGATGACTTTTGCATCCAGTTCTTTACGGAGGATAGCATTCGGACTGCCAACATCGCCTTTGATTTCAGGGGTAATGGTGGCAGCTTTGAGCGCGAGACCGGATTGGCAAGCCGCAGCAGCGGAGTCATGGACGATCTGGTTTTTAGTATCCCGGCGGCTTTCCAGGCCCAGATCGTAATGAGCAAAGTTAAGCGATTGGCGAATGATAGATGGATCAAGCACACGTAAGGCTTGTTGCAGTAACTCTTCGCCGGTTTCATCGCCGTGCATAACAACAATCGTAGGAGTTTGTGTGGTCATAGGGTTCCCGATGGTAATGGATTGGTTTGGCTCAGACGAGAGAAAAAAATCCCTGTCTCTTTGCCTTAAATTGTAGTCTTTTAAGCGTAATTCCCTTCCATACAATTTTGGATGGTAACAAGGAGCGCATCCAGGCGTATAGGTTTGCGTAGGAAACCCTGCCCCCCCACCTCACGTACACGAACATTCAGATCTTCCTCTGCGTTGGCAGAAATGACAAATATCGGCAAAGATTGGGTTTCTTCCTGCTCACGCAAAGTTCGGATTACCTCTAACCCATCTTTTTCCGGCATTTGAAAGTCGGTAAACATTAGATCAGGATGGTGACTAGTGGCGAGGTGCAAAGCCTCATTCGCGTCCACTGTGGTCATTGCTTCGTGACCGGACAACTCCATAATTTTGGAGAACATTTTTAGGGAAAGGGGATCGTCGTCGAGAAAAAGGATACGGGCCATGGTTGAAGTTGGACTCCTGAAGATGCCCGATTGTACCACGCCCCTAACGCCACTGGCCCCCACGAAAACGCCAACGCGGGAAAAGGACTCGAAGCGGGCCGAACATTAATAAAAAAGAAAGCAAACCTATCATGCTGTATTGTAATAACACCGCGAGAAGTCCGTACCCTTCCGCGACCCCCGGCAGGTTTACCGTCTGCATAAGGATACTTAACACCCCCATCTCCCACACCGCCCCGAGCAAATACAAAATTGGCGGCCAGTCATGATCCCAGCGCCAGGCTTGCAGGCGGCTGTATACCACATCCCAACCCCACCCTAACACGGTGATATAGCCCAACACGGCGATTGCTGAGGCAAAATCGTGAAAGACATCACTCAAAAGGAAGGTTAACACGACCCCTACCGTTAAATTCAAGCCCAACCGGGTCTGCCAGCGTCCGCGTAAGGTGGGGGTCACGGAGCCACTCCTCGCATCCAACGCACCCATTGTCCCAATGAGCGGAAAAGAGTCAACAGACGAAGGCCAGGCGCATGTTGTTGGGCCAGAAAATCTACCGCACGTAACGCTGCATACTGCAAGCCTAAAAAGCTATCTACAGGCGCATAAGCACTGCCCAGTGTGGTCGCCCCACTTGCAAACATCCGCCCGCGTCCGTTTTGCATTTCGGACAATTCAAAATCGGTCGTGACTTTCAACCGACCTTTTACATTACGCGGCAGGTGATAATGCCGCATCAAATCATTAAGTAGTGGATTGTTTTCCACATTTCCCACAAACCCGGTCGAGTCGATCACAAAATCAGCCAAAAGAGCCACATTCCCTTCCAATGAAGTGCGCCCGCGGATAACCGTATCAAGTTTTCCCGTCTTTTCATCGCGCTCTACCCGTTCGACATGGCCGAAACGAATCTTATACCAACCTGCTTTTACGCCCTCTTCAATCATTGCGATCCAATCCCGGCGATCCGAAGTCGTCGTTCCACCCAAGTCATTGAGCAGTTGATCCCGCACATCATCTGTTGCGTGTTCAAACTGAAAACGCAAATCTCCCCCCCAGGCAGCTTTAGGCCAGTTCAACGGCTGATGTTCCCAATGGTGACGCACGAACCGTTTAGCCCGACCCAACTGACTCCCCTTAAACAATGGTGTGGGCATCAGATGAATGATCGAAATATCTGCGTTTATCTTCCGGGTTTCGTACAAGCGCTGGAGAATGCGCGAGGTAATAGCCCCGCGCCCCCGCACAAGGACCGTCCCCCCATGCAGCCGGAGATGTTCATAAATGTGGTTGTGCTCTTCATAAGCATTGACCACCTGTTTAAAATCGTTCGTCTTTTCGCGATAGGTTTGCAAATCGGGCAAAAATTGGATGGCAGGATACCCCAGGGCCAGATGAACATAGGAGGCTAAAATCAGCTTATGCACCCTCCCCTCCCCAGGGCGCGTTTGCGAATAGGCGATCACATACCGTTCATCGTCCGTTTTGCGGATGGCACGCACCCGGCCAAACCGCCAAATCTGATCCCACCCAACCCGGGCGGCTTCCCGCTCTACCGAAGCAAACACATCCCCTGACGGGGGTGTATACGTTTCCGCGAGGTTCGGTTCCCCAAATAACTGCCACCCAATCCGGGCAGCGTGTCCCAGATGCCCCTGGCGGACAGCCCGCCACATTTCCCGCATCCCATACCCTGGCCACCCCCAAATATTGTCCGGGCAGGCGTCGGAACTAGAGCGCATTCGTTGGTCAGGCGTGATCTGCGCGTTGGAGGCTAACCGTTGGAGCCGGGCGTAGGGTTTAGGTTCTGCACCGAGAGCTACGATTTGATCGGGCTTCACACCGCAAATGACCAGGTGATCTACCCAGGTAAAACTACCCATCCCCCCGCCAATGGTAAGGTAGGTGACCTCCTCGAGCGGGTGCAATGTTTTAAGTTCGGCGAGAGGGACGATCTGGTATTGATCAAATAAAAGAGGGGGGAAAACACGAGGAGCATCCCCATGTTCGGACTCATCGGCAGGTTTACGAACAAAAGCGGTCCGTGCCAAGTCGGTAGTACGGGCATCGGGGCGGCGTTCGCTAACGGTTTGATCTTCGTCTTGCAATAGGCCAGGAGAGGGAAGCACGGCGTGGAGGATAAATTCGCCAATTTGGATTTCGTTTTCGGGGGGGATGACTGCACGCGTACAGGGTTCGCCGTTGAGGGTGGTGCCGTTGGTTGAATTCTGATCGGTCAGGACCCATTCCCCATTTTCCAAGTCCAGGGTGGCATGGTGGCGAGAGACCTTCGTTCCAGCGAGGGGAAGGGTGTTATCGCTTGAACGGCCAAGCGTGATGGGGGGGGGGGCCGTGAGGGTTTGGTATGTTTCGTCACCCTTGCGCCAGCGGATTAGCAGGGTTTCCGGAGTAGAGAGGGTTTTAGGGGAGGGAGGGGTTTCGAGCAGAACAGTGAAGATAAAGGGGCCAATTTGAAAGAGTTCGCCATCCGTAAGACGCGCCTGTCGCACCTGCCGCCCATTGATAAGAATCCCGTTTGTGCTTCCCAGGTCGCGAATCTGAATGGCTTCCTCTTCAGCATCGAGGCGCGCATGCTGGCGGGAGATGGTGGAACTGGGCAGGGCGATGGTGTTGGAAACTTCCCGCCCAATTGTGATCGGGAGGTTTCCGGTATATTCCCGTTGATCGCCGGTAAGGGGGTCTTCCCAGGAAAGGCGGAGTGAGAGAGGCATTATTTGTTATTTGTTCTACGTTCCGATGAACGTTTCGCCAAATGCTAATGAGGTGCCGCACCAGGGACAGTCGGTCATACTGGTTTCGACGACTTTGCCACACCCAGTGCAGCGAACCTTGAACGAGAATTGCGTTTTGACTTCTTTGACTGAGAAGCGGACGTTGACGCGGCCTAAAACAAACACATCGCCATCGCTGAGGGGGATTTCTTGTCCGGCGGTGAGGATGCGGCCTCCGGTGAGGGAGATCGGGTTGGTCTCACTCAGGTTTCGAAGGAGAATGCCATTCGCCTGGGGAAGGAGGGCGGCGTGCTGACGGGAGACCGTTTGATGGGGAATGCACACTGCGCACTCCGTTTTGCGACCGATGAGGATGTCCCCTTCTGCTTTGAGAGTCTGGCTCTGGGTTTGGTCATCCACGTTCCATTGGAGGGTGATCATTTGCATGGGAGGCTCCAGAGATAATTAGTCATGAAGTGACAAGTACTTTATCACTTCATGACGTTGTCACTTTATCACGATTACACGACACGCCACCGTAAAGGCTCGCCGCGCAACGCGTTGAGTACTTCGTGGGCGACATCTTCGGCAGCACGAACCTGGGCTTCGACGGTTTGGGCACCGATGTGGGGGGCAGCGATCACTTTGGGGTGGGCGATGAGGGAGGTGAGGCCAGGGGGTTCCTGGGCGAAGACATCGAGGGCCGCTCCGGCAACCTGCCCGGATTCGAGGGCGGCGAGGAGAGCGGTTTCATCAATTACACCCCCGCGTGCGGCGCAGATAAGGCGGATGCCGGGTTTCATTTGGCTGAAGGCAACTTCGTCCAGGATGTGGCGCGTATGGTCGGTGAGGGGAATGTGCAAGGTGATGTAGTCGGACTGGGCGAAGAGTTCTGCGAGGGTGACGGGGAGGGCGCCATTTGTGCGGATTTGTTCTTCGGAGAGGTAGGGGTCGTAACCAATAACGTGCATCCGAAAGGCGCTGGCCCGTTCGGCGACGGCGTTGCCAATACGTCCGACACCGATGATGCCGAGGGTTTTGCGATAGAGTTCGACACCTTGCAGATCGTTTTTAAGCCAGTTACCCGCTTTCATGCTGGCGTCGGCGGTGGGGATGCTGCGGGCAAGGGAGAGGAGAAGGGCAAAGGTGTGTTCGGCTACGGAGACGGTCGTGGATTCGGGGGTGTTGACAACGGTAACGCCGCGTTCCCGGGCAGCTTTGAGGTCAATGTTATCTACACCGACGCCCGCACGGCCAACGACTTTGAGGTTGGGGGCAGCAGCAAGGAGTTTGGCTGTGACTTTGGTGCGGCCGCGCACGATGAGGGCGTGGTATTCCCCGATAATACTGAGAAGATCATCGGCAGAGATGCCGTTTTGGCTTTCGAGGGAAGCGTTTTCACGCAGAATGGCCTGGCCGTTTTTGCCGAGACCATCGGTGAGCAGGATTTTGAATTCAGACATAGGGGGGCGTTTTACTCCTAGATGGGTTTTTCAACCCCTGATTTTACCACCGCATGAAGGTATTCTTAGAGAGGCATTTCGTACAAAAAACAGGATGATTGTTTTATTATGGCACTTCGTAGACAAAATGAAGAAAACCATCCGCATCTGGCTTCGGTGATTGTGCGACAAACCCTGCCGAGGCAAAACAACGCAAACTTGCAGTATTGTCGGTCTCGATGGCCGCGACAATACGTGATAGAGATTTAACCTCGTTACGCTCCAGAAACACTTGCAAAATGACTTTTCCGAGGCCCTGGTTGTGGCAGTCAGGATTCACGATGATGCCAACATATCCCGTTTTTGTCGCGTCCGTATCCAATTGAAGTTGCGCCAAAGGAATGCCATCTTTATAAACCATCCATCCATAAATTCCTGGCGTGTGCATTACATATTGCAACCAGACCAAACTGGGAACTTCGATCCAACGGCGAATTTCTTGGGAGGCGAACCAGGACCGGTAAACAAGAAAATTCGTCTCATTCATCGCGTCAAAAACAAAGGTCACTTCTAGCCCCCTGCCACTTTCGCTTTGTACCCCATCTTGATCATCACTGCTGCAATCTTCTCGCGATGATCGCCTTGAATTTCGATGATTCCGTCTTTGATCGTACCGCCTGTGCCGCAGGCTTGTTTGAGAGTTTTGGATAAGGCTTTCAAATCGTCTTCTGAAAGGGTGAGGTTTTTGACAAGGGTAACAGTTTTGCCGCCACGTCCTTTGGATTCGCGGTGGAGGTAGGCGGTTTGCTGGTTGGGCGGAAGAGAGCGCATGGCGGGCGTCTTTTTGGGTGGTTTCCGCAAGTCGCCGGAGGAGGTGGAATATACGGTAGGGCGGTCGTCGAGGGGCATAATGAGTAATAGGTGGTTAGTGAAAATTTATGATTTGTCGGCTATTTCTCCTGTCAACTTTAACCGATTTTATAGGGGAGGGCAAGCATTGCTAATACGTCTTTGACAATAGGGTAAGACGCATCAAAGCGTCTCACGAAGGGACTACGGAAAGTCGCGCAGCGCGGGGTTAATGGATTTGGATGGAATGAGAAATACGTGTAGAATCAGTCGAAACTTATATCAGGCCATTCAAGGTGGATTAAATGGATGAAAATTTCCATCTCCCCCCATTTATTGGTATCACCGGAATGTGTCCGTCCGTTGATATCCCCAAGGAACTTATTCATGTGTGCCGTTGAATTAGTAGCTGGGCGGACGAATGTGCGCGACAAAAACAAGAGAGAGTTTATGGGTGAAGAACAAATCACAATCACTATCCGTAAAATGGTTGATGACAACAGCCTTGCTGGTGCCGTAACGCTGGTTTGGCAAGATGGCAAGGTACTTCATGCTGGGGAAGTGGGCTGGAGAGATATTGGGCAAAAGCTGCCAATGGAGCGAAATACTTTATTCCGTATTGCGTCCATGACAAAGCCAATTACATCTGTCACGGCACTCATGTTATTAGATGAAGGTCGCTTTGCGCTGGACGATCCCATCACATGTTGGGCACCGGAGTTCTCACAAATACGTGTCCTGCGCTCATCTTCAGCCGCACTCGATCAAACCGCCCCGGCAACACGCCCGATCACCTTTGAAGACTTGCTCACACATCGGTCAGGGTTGACTTATGCTGACTGGCATTCTGGTCCCATCGTACAGGCATATAAAGAAGCATTAGGGGGTGATATTGACAGTGAAGTGTCGCCCGATGAATGGATCGCCCGACTTGCGAGCCTCCCTTTGATCGATCAGCCGGGAAAAGCATTTCATTACGGCCACTCAACCGATTTGCTCGGCTTGCTCATCGCGCGCATGGATAATGCTCCCCTGGGTGATGTACTTAAACGACGAATTTTCGATCCTCTTGGAATGAATGATACTGGCTTTACTGTTCCTGCGGAGAAACAACATCGGCGAGCCAATGCTCTCGGCTTTGACGATGCCGGCCAACTGTGCGAGCGTATTTCTGGGCCGGGAAACTCATTCTTATCTGAACGCCCTGAATGGATGACATATGTATCTGGTGGGCAGGGACTTTGGTCAACGGTGGATGATTACCTTACATTCGCGCGGATGTTCTTAAATTCGGGCACTGTGAATGATGTGCGGTTACTACGCCCCGAGACTTTTAAACGAATGGTTAGCAATTATCTAACGGATGAGCAACGGACAAATGCCAGATATATTCTCAATATGGGGCATGGCTATGGATTGGGTGTCGCAATGGTACTTGACCCCTTAACAGCAAGCCAACAACCTTGTGGCGGCGGAATGGGTTCTGTTGGCTGGCCTGGTGCTTTCGGAGGTTGGTGGCGAGCAGATCCTACCAACAACACCGTGCTAATTTTCTTGACACATAATATGGTCGAATTGGACCAACTTATGAACGGCGTCGGTTTTAGCGTATACGATGCAATTGCACAGTTTCAAACTCAGGCTTCGACTTTGTTACAACAAAAGAAATAAATTCGCCCAACAAAGCGTTCACATTAACCGACCGTAAAGTCTCCTTCCAACCCGCCCGTTGAATCCCCTCCAACCCAAACCTTAAACGCACCCGGCTCGACGACATACCCCATATTCCGCCCGGTGAACCCCAACTCCCGAACCGAAATCTCGAACCGGACGATTTGCGCCTCCCCCGCCTCCAGACGGACTTTCTGGAACCCCTTCAACTCCTTAACCGGACGGGTCACGCTCCCCACCAAATCCCGGACATACACCTGTACCACTTCCGCCCCCCCGCGGTCGCCGTTGTTCGTCACCTTCGCCGCCACAATCAGCGTGTCTTCCAGGCCAAGCGTCGGGTTTTCAATCTGCAAATCGCTATACTCGAACGTCGTATAACTCAACCCAAACCCAAACGGAAACAGCGGCGAATTCGGCTCATCCATAAACACGGACTTAAACGCCTCCGCAAACTGTTTCGTCCCAGCTTCGGCAGAGGGGCGGCCCGTATTTTTGTGGGCGTAATAGACCGGGATTTGCCCTTCCGCGCGGGGCCAGCTCGCCGTCAGCTTACCCGACGGGTTGACCGCGCCAAACAGAATGTCCGCAATCGCCCGCCCCGCGCGGATCCCCCCGTGCCACGCGGCCAGCAACGCGTCTACCTGCCCCGCCAACCGGGGGATTACCATCGGACGCCCACTCATCAACACACACACCATCGGCTTCCCCGTCGCGGCCACTGCATCCACCAATTCTTGCTGGCAACCGGGCAGCCCGAGATGCACGCGTGAGTGCCCTTCCCCGCTCATGTCCGCACTTTCGCCCAGCACGAGCACCACGACATCGGCGGCTTGCGCGGCGGCGACCGCGGCAGGGATTCCGCTCGCGTCGTCTTCTTTGATCGGGCAGCCGAGGGTGTAGGTCATAGCGTCTTCGGTTTGATAGACGCGTAACCCTTTGAGGACGGTTTCCACATCTTCGGGGTGGCTGACCAACGCCCAACAACCGAGCAGATCGGCGCGGTTATCTGCGAGGGGGCCAATCACGGCGATACGGGTTTGGGGGGCGAGGGGGAGCAGATGATTTTCGTTTTTCAGTAACACCATGGATTCTTGGGTCACTTCCAGGGCCAGGGCACGAAAATCTTCGCACAGGTGCAGTTTTTCGGCCAGGGCTTCATCGGTGTAGGGGTTTTCAAACACGCCCAGCCCAATTTTTAGGCGCAGGACGCGGCGCACCGCGTCGTCAATGACATGGAGGGGCACTTCGCCCTCGGCCACGAGTTCTTCCATGAAATTGGTGTATCCGTCGCTGACCATTTCGATGTCGAGACCCGCGAGGATGCTTTGGCGGGCGGCGTCTTTCATGTCGGTGGCGAGGCCGTGCGGGAGCAGTTCACGCACTGCTTCGTAATCGCTGAGGACGACGCCGGGCCAGTCCCACTCATCGCGAAGGATGGTGCGGAGAATGAACGGGTTGGCAGTGGCGGGGATACCGCTCAGTTCGTTGAAGGAACTCATCACCGTGCCCGCGCCCGCGTCGAATGCGGCTTTGAACGGGGGGAGGTAGATGTCGCGCAGGGAGCGTTCGGAAAAGTCGGTGGTGTTGTAGTCCCGTCCGGATTCTGCCGCGCCGTAGCCCACGTAATGTTTGGGGCAGGCAGCGATCCGGCGGCCACTGGTCAGGTCGGCGGCCTGGAAACCACGAACGCGGGCACGCGCCATCGCCATCCCCAGGAAGGGGTCTTCTCCCGCGCCTTCCGCGATGCGCCCCCAGCGCGGGTCCCGTGCCACATCAATCATCGGGGCGAAAATCCAGTCCACCCCCGCGGCGGAGGCTTCTTCGGCGGCGACGCGGGAGGCCTGTTCGAGCAGGGCCGGATTCCAAGTGCAGGATTCCGCGAGGGGGATGGGGAAGATGGTGCGGAACCCGTGAATGACATCGCCACCGATCAAGAGGGGGATATGCAGACGTGATTCTTCCACGGCGATGCGCTGGCAGTAGTTGATCACATCCGTGTGCATCACGTTGAGGAACGACCCGACCCGCCCGGTGCGGATGATTTCTTCCATATCCTCCCGGAGTTTGGGCGGATAGACAAACGGCAGCCCTTTTTCTTCGGCTTGCTGTTTTTTGGCGAGGTAATCGGCGAAATCGAACGGGCCGTAGGGGTTGATTTGCACCAACTGGCCGATTTTTTCGGTCAGGGTCATTTGGGCGAGGAGGGCTTCAACGCGGGCTTCGGTTTGAGGGTCGAGCGTATTGTAGCGGGAAGGTTCCATATTGTTTGTTTATTTTCCTGTGCGTGGCACAAAATCCGCCACGATTTGTTCAAACCCTTCGATTTTTTCGCTGTAATCGGGTTTGGGGGAGATGAATTCAAATTTCCAGAGCTGGGTGTCTGTGATATAGAAATAGAAGCTATCGTAATAGCTGGTTTCGCCATTGGCAAATTCATAGAGCAGCACATCTACGGTTTTGTCACCGAGTTCTTTTTGGTTGTGTTCGAGCAGGGTCTCTTTGCTGGCGGATTGGGTGTAAGAACTCATGAACTGCTCAACCGTAAACCCCTGCGGTTTGTCGCCGCCGCTCAGGGTAAAGTAGGCCAGCTGGTTCGAGAGCGATTGTTCGGTGTTAACGCCAACGAACAGCATCTCTGCCGCGTTGGCTTGCACAAAGGTAGAAAACCCCTGCGCGTCGTACCCGTTGCTAGAGAGCCAGTTAACGACAACGTTGAGATTGGGTGAGCCAGGTTCCGCACCGAGATAGTTGTCGGGCAGGTGGAGGGAATAGGCGGCTGTTTCGTAGGTGTTGAAAACTTCTTCGGGAACAGTGTTTTCCTGGGGTGGTTCGGATTTACAAGCCGTGAGGAGAAGGAGGGCGAAGAAAAGGGGGATGAGAATTTTTTGGGTCATTTGGGGTTCCATTCAATTAAGATCAAAGACCAGTATTCTAACGCAGGAAGGGTGAAAGTGAGCGTTTCTCCGTCTTGTTGAAAATCTAATGGTTGCAGAGATAAATCGGATTGATCGGGGGACGCGACCCAGACGTTTGCCGCGACCCGCCCGGATGTTTGCACGGTCACTTCGGCGTTCTCCAACGGAGTGGGGGCGGAGACTTTATCGTGCCAACGTCCGTGTTCCAATCCCAACAGGTTGACCAGGCTGATCGCCGTGTGCCCTTCACTCTCCCGCATGATGGGCATGACTTTGTTGGTCGCCGTTTGCGGGGCAGTTTCCACGCCCGCGAGGGACACCATTTGCGGGCCAAAGAGTTTGACCGAGGTCGCAGTCGGGCCGAGGACGTTTTGGTAACGCACGGCAAAATCGTAATAACGTTGCAAGCTCTCCAGCAGTTCGTCGGAGGGGACTTTGTATTTGGGGAAGTACGGGTCGGCGAGGATGCGGGCGTTTTCACCTAGTTCGAGGTGCCCGCCCCCTGCACCGAAGATGACTGCATCCATGAGAAGGACGTTGTTTGCGTAATCCGGGTTGAGATAGGCCGCGAGGACAACGGGTTTGCCCCCGCCCAGCGTTTGGCCCTGGTTGACCAGTTCGTGGAGGTGGTTGAAGGTGGTGTAGGGTTCCCACACTTCAATGTACACCACGTCTTCTTGGGAAGGCGCGACGGTGTTAATCGGCCAGTTGGTGACGGCGTTGAAGATGACGGCACCGTTTTCGCCGCGCATGGATTTGACAAGATCGGAGGTGGCGTTGATCATGTCGGCGAGGGCCTGATCAAGTTGGAAGAAGTGGCCTTCGGCATCGTAGCCATCTTTGGGCCAGCCAAATTGATCGAGGTGGATGCCGTCGAAGGTGGTTTCGGTGAGAATTTGGGTGAATTGGTCGAGAAGATATTGCCCCCAGGGTTTTTCGGGGCGTGGGTCCATCACGTAGAGGAAGGTGCCGCCGAACGTGGCAGGTTCGCCCCCAGCCTGATACAGACCCCAATCGGCATGGTCGCGGTAAAAGGTGGAGGAGGCGGCGTAGATAGCAGTGTAGGGCATGGCGGCCATGCGATATTGGTGGGCGGTGTCAATGAGGGCGCGGGTGGTTTCCATAGACAAATCGCGGCCCAAAGGGTCTTTGAACAGGTCTTCTGGGGGCATGTAGGTGTCGTGACGGTACATCCAGTCGTAGAATTGCAGGCCGTTGATGTGGTAGCGGTTGAGAATGCCAAGGGTGATTTCCGGGGCTTGACGGCTGGTGACGAAGTTGGTCAGGAAGCCGTAACGGGGGTTTTGAGTCCAGTTTTCGAGCACGTCAAAGGCAGTGGATTGTTGGGCGAGGATTTCGCCGTCGGGGGTTTCGACGCGGAGGTCGAGGCCGTAGCCGCGTGGGGTTTCGACGGGTGGGGTCCAGGCGATTTCGGTGGTGAAGTTGCCGGGGGCGAGGGTGAGGGGTTGGCGGTCTTCGGTAAGCGTTTGGGCGAGGGAGGTGATGGTGCTGACGAGAGTTACGTCGAGGGGGTTTTCGGTGGAAATGGTGATGGTCCAGCGGGCGGTTTCGCCGGGGAGGAAGTAGGCGGTGGGAGCGGTGATAGAAAAGCTGGCGAGGGCGGGGGCTGGGGGGAGGATCACGGTGGGCAACGCGGGGGCCGCGGGGGTGGGAGAAGAGGGGATCGAGGTGGTAGTTGGTGGGGGAGGGGGCGAGGCGGAGGAGGTGCAGGCAGGCAGGGTTAAAAAGAAGATCAAGATGAGGCGAATGAGGGCGTTGGTTTTGGGGGGATGGGCGTGCATAAAAGGGGATAAAGCAAAAGCAGATGGCGCGTGCCATCTGCTTTTTTGGAAGGTGAGAAGTTTTTTTACCGGCTGCCGAGGGAGTTGATCAGCTTGCGAATGCGGTTGGCTAATTCCTGGGCGATGACGACGCCCATTTCCGCGTCGGCTTGCATGACGGCGATGAAGTCGGGGCGGCTGAGGATGAGGCATTCGGTTTCTTCGGTGGCAACGACGGAGGCGGTGCGGGGGCCATCATCGAGAAGGGCGATTTCGCCGAAGAAATCACTGGGGCCAAAGGTGTTGACCACGGTCTTGTCGCCATCCATCGACTCAAGAATAGCCTCGGCGTGCCCGGAAACGACCACGAACATCCCTGCGCCCCCTTTGCCTTGCGAGACAATATATTCGTGAGGGTGGTAGGCGCGAGTGACAAACCGACTCGCCAGTTGTTTAATTTGACGATCACGCAAGCCTTTGAAGAGGGGAACTTGCGCCAGAAATTTTTCTTTTTGATCGGGTTGTGACATTTCAATTCTCCTTATGCCTCGATATCGGCGGCCCCTTTCAAATCCAGTTCACCGGCGAAGTGGCAGGCGGCGAAATGATCGGGCTTGATTTCGCGGAGTTGCGGGATTTCTGTCTTGCAACGATCCTGGGCAAACCGGCAACGCGGGTGGAAGAGACAGCCAGACGGCGGGTTGCCAGGGTCGGCAACGTCGCCTTCCATGATGATGCGGGATTTTTTCGCACGAGGATCCGGACGCGGGATCGAAGACATCAGGGCTTCAGTGTAGGGGTGCAAAGGACTGTTGTATAGCTTGAGGGAGTTGGCAATTTCGGCAACCCGTCCCACGTACATAACGGCGACCCGGTCGGAAATGTGCTGGACAACGCTCAAGTCGTGGGCGACGAAGATGTAAGCGAGATTGAAGTCCGCTTTGAGGTCGTTCATCAGGTTCAGGGTTTGGGCTTGGACGGAGACGTCGAGTGCGGAAACCGGTTCGTCGCAGACAATGAGTTGGGGGTTAAGCGCCAGGGAGCGGGCGATGCCGATGCGCTGGCGTTGGCCGCCGGAGAATTCGTGCGGGTAGCGGCGAATATGTTCGGCACGCAAGCCGACGCGTTCGAGCAGGTTGACTACGTAGCTTTCCGTGTCGGGGGTGATCTTGTTGTGGATGAGCATCGGCTCGGTGATGATGTCGTAGACGGTCATCCGAGGGTTCAGGGAGCCGATGGGGTCTTGGAAGATCATGGAGATGTCTTGCCGCACGGTTTTAAGTTGTTGTTTGTCCAATTCTCGGATGTTGACCCATTCGGGTTTGCCCGAGGAAGAGAGGGCGCGGGATTTGAACATGATTTTGCCGTCTGTAGGTTCGTAGATGCGGAGCATGGCGCGTCCAGCGGTCGTTTTGCCGCACCCGCTTTCACCGACCAGGCCCAGGGTTTCGCCTTCGCGCACGAAGAAATTGACATCATCTACGGCTTTCACATAGCCAACTGTCTTTCGCATTAAGCCTCCCCCACGGATAGGGAAGTACTTTTTTAATCCTTGAACATCCAGAAGGAGATTTTCATCTTTTTTGGTTCCATTTTCGGACATGTTTTTTTCTCCTTATTTTGCACCAGATTCGTTTTTGATGGCCTGGGCTTCGGCAGTCTTCGGCCAACACCCATCGTAAAGCAGGCAGCGTGCCCAGTGCCCGTCTTCCACTTCCGCATAATTGGGATAAACACGATCACATTTTCCGGGCATGTATTCTGTACATCGGGGGTGAAAGACACACCCTGGGGGCAGGTTGAAGGGACTGGGGACCATGCCTTCAATCGTTTGCAGGTGATCTTTCTTTTCGCCCAGTTGGGGAATGGAACTGAGCAAGGATTTTGTGTAGGGGTGTTTGGGGTTTTCGAAGATTTCAACCGTGGTGGAGCGTTCGACTTCTTTACCCATGTACATCACGACGATTTCATCCGCAATTTCGGCGATCACACCCAGGTTATGGGTAATGAACATGATAGCCATATCTTGGGTTTCTTGGAGTTCGCGCATGAGGTCCAGAATTTGGGCTTCGATGGACACGTCCAGGGCGGTGGTGGGTTCGTCAGCAATAAGCAGATCGGGGTGGGTGGAGAGGGCGATGGCGATCATCACCCGTTGGCGTTGGCCACCGCTCAGTTCATGGGGGTAACTGTTGACGCGCTTCTCGGCGTTGGGAATGCCGACCTTACGGAGCATATCTACGGCAATGGCGCGGGCTTCTTCGGGGGAAACGCCACGCTTTTTCTGGATACCTTCTCCCATCTGGTCGCCAATTGTTTTTGCGCCAGCGCCTCGGTGTAGATTGACTGCTTCCATAATGTGGAAACCGGCGGTGTACACGGGGGTGAGAGAACTCATGGGTTCCTGAAAGATCATGGCGATACGGCCACCGCGAATGCGGCGGATGATTTCACTGTCAGGTTTAGTTTGATCTATGCGGACTTCGTTGATGGTTTCGCCTTCACCATCCTTCCATTTTTCATAGAAGGTGATTTCGCCGGACATTTTGCCCCGTTTGGGGATCATGTTCATGATGGCTTTAGCGGTGATGGATTTGCCGCACCCGCTTTCACCAATAATGCCCAGGGTCTGGCCCCGGTAAATGGTGAAACTGGCGCCATCCACAGCATGGACAATGCCATCGCGCACATCAAACTCAACGTGCAGGTCTTTTACAACAACAAGGGGGTCACGTTCTTCACTCATTATGGGGTTCTCCTGATTATTTACTATATGGATCCATCGCATCCCGCAAACCATCGCCCAACATATTGTAGGCAAGAATAGCAAAGAGGATGAACGGAACGACAAATAAGTAATGGGGTGCAAAGCGGATCGCCCGTACGGTGTTGGCGTTTTGCAGGAGGGTGCCCCAACTGACCGTTGGGGGAACCAGTCCCAGCCCGAGGAAGCTGAGCGCCGTCTCAAGCAGGATCATGCCAGGGATTTTGAGGGTGGCGATAACAATAACATGGCTCATGGTGGACGGGATGAGGTGGTTGAAGATGATCCGTCGGTCACTAGCCCCAAAGCTTTGGGCGGCCAAAACGTATTGCTCCTCCCTGCCGGAGAGCACTAACCCCCGTACTTGCCGGGCAAGCCCCCCCCATTGGATGAGAGCCAGCAAGATCGTGACCATAAAGAACACCCGCGTAGAGGGCCAGTCTACAGGCACGGCGGCCCCCAGTGCCAGGAAGAGGGGTTCTTGCGGAAACGCCGAGAGAAATTCAGTAATCCGCATGACGATAATATCCGTCACGCCGCCGTAATACCCGGAAACCGCCCCCAGGGTTACGCCGACGAGGAGAAAGATCACCACGCTGAATAACCCGATGAAGAGGGAAATCCGCCCGCCGTATAGGAGCCGGGAGAACTGATCGCGGCCAAGTTTATCCGTCCCCATGAGGAAGACTTTACCTTCGGGATATTTTTCTAAATCCACCCCAAAAAGATGGATGTCTGTTGGGATAAGCCCTAAGACTTTGTATTCTTCTCCTTTTACAAAGAAAGAAATGGGATATTTTACAGTTTCATCATAAACAAATAATCTGGAACGTGTAGCAAGGTCTACTTCAGATTTCAAAGCATAGACAAATGGACGGAGTGAAAAACCGTCTTGGGCATCATAGAATTGAAAGTACGTTGGGCGGGCCTCAATATATCTGGTTTCCAGGTCTTTCGTGTATGGAGAGAAAAATTCCGCAAAAAACACACAGGTAATGAAATAGACGGCAAGGATAATCGCGCCGAACACAGCAAGACGATTTTTGCGAAACTTCCACCAAACCAGGCTCCAATAGCTCTGGCTGATGCTCTTTTTTTCTTCTTTTTTAGGTGCAGGAAGTGCAACTGCTTCAGTCATGTCTCAACCTCCAAGATAGGTTAATGAAGTTGAACAGCGTTTATTCTAGCCGGACACGGGGATCGATCCAGGCAATAACCAGGTCAGTAATGAGATTCCCAAGTAAGAGCAGGAAAACAATCAAAACTAAAACCGTTCCTGCCATATACATATCCTGTGTTGTCAGGGCTTGAATATATAAAGGCCCAATGGTTGGTAAACCCAACACTAATTCCACAAGAATATTGCCTGCTAAAATGCCAGGGAAAGCCTCTGTTCCTAAAATGATTACGAGAGGGGTAATTGCCATTCGAACCGCGTGTCGCCAAACAACCGTGCGATGTTTCAATCCACGAGCACGTGCTGCTTCGATAAAAGCCTGCCCAAAGGTATCTAACAGGTTCCCACGCATAATACGTATCGTACCTGCTGTTCCCGTAACCGCGCCAATCAGGGCTGGAACCCAAAGGTGTTTGAGCAAATCCCAAACTTTGAGCAAGCTCCACGGGGCATCCCTAAATTCTTGCGAGAATAGCCCCACAACATCTTGTTTAAGAATCACGACCGCTACATATAAAATGATAAGGGCTAGCAAGAAACCAGGAATGCCAAGCCCAATAAATGCAATGGTCGTGATGATTTGATCTCCGATGGAATATTGATTTACCGCAGAATATACCCCCAGGGGAATGGCAATTGCCCAAGTGAATGTAAGAGTAGTGAGGGACAATAAAATCGAGAGCGCTAATCGCTGTCCAATTAATTCACGTACAGGCCGGTCAAATTCAAAGGATAAGCCAAAATCACCTTGCACAAAGTTGGTGATCCACAACCAATATTGGGTCAGGAGAGGCTTATCCAGGCCATATCTTTCGCGATAATCATCTACACGAGTGGAAGCACTTCGATCTCCACGGGCTTCCAATTCTGCGATTTTCTGGTCAAGGAAATCGCCAGCCGGGAGGCTAATGATGATGAAGCTCACAAAAGAGACAATGAAGAGCATAATAATGGCGTAAAACACACGCCGAACAATAAATGAACCCATCGCTTTTCTCCTTTTCCCTGCTACAGGCAGGGGGGATAATTTTAATTCTAGGACTCGACGGTCATATTTGAGGATAACGATACACTTTTTCGGGAATTTGCAGGTTTATCCGAGCAGTTACAAATATAGGAAAACTTGAATTGCTGAATACGCAGATCTCAAAAAAACAAGGTGGGAGACTTATATAAGTCTCCCACCTTGATCATAAGTTTGTGACAGGTGAAAATTCATTCACCTGTCACAATTTGATAATTCGTTTATTCGCCGCGCAGACTGGCTTCCATCCAGAATTGTTCTGGGTGCAGGTTACCAGGGCTGCCAGGTGCCCACGGCCCGAGGATGACGAGTTCGGGGATACCGTGGAAACCGTTGCGAACGACAACGGGCATTTGTTGGTCGCCAGAACCACCGATGATGAACGGCCCTTTGTCAATGAGGAGACGGACTGCTTCGTAGAAAATCTCATGGCGTTTCTGGATGTCAGGTTCCTGAATGCCCTTGCGATACAGTTCTTGCAGTTCATAGGCATACGTGGTGTTCGGTTGAGGTTCCCAACCTTCTGCGCCACCGGTTTCGAAGTATTTCCCTTCGAGAGGCCATGCCCGAGCTTCGCTTCCGCGGAGGGGGAAGACCCAGTCAGGGAAGGTCCAGATATCGAGTTCGGATGCGTGAGAGTTGCGGATCATGAACAGACCTTGTTGGAAGCGCAGCGTCCAATCAGGTTGGCCCATGAGGTCGTTAATAAGGGTGTTAACACCAACTTCGTTCAGGTTAGTCGAGAAGACCTGGTTCCCGAGAACGGGGATCACCTGACCACCCCAGTCGCCTTGATCCATGACCAAGACGAAGGGCGCGCCACTGGGCAGATCACGCCAGCCATCGCCATCGGCATCCACAAAGCCTGCGGCATCAAATTTCGATTTCGCCAGTTCGGGATCATATTCGCTATAGGTGTCGCGCCATTCTTCATAGACCTTCTGGCCTTCAGCGCTGGCAAAGTGCCACGCCTGTGGGCTGATGGTGAAGGCGGTGGGATAGCCAATGCCGCCCCAAGCTACGTCAATCAAGCGTTGGCGATCAAGCGAGTAAGCCAAACCCTGGCGGAAATCCTGATTTTGCAACAAGGCGCGGATTTCTTCGCAGGTGTCGGCATAGGTCTCGCAGTCGTTAAAGTTCATGTTGATGTTCCAGGCGGGCCAGGAACCAGCGCCGTTCACAGCGCCAGGCCACAGTTGAAAGTCATTGGCACTGGCCTGTTCGAGGAGGAAGGGGATGTTGGTCGGGTCATCGGTGCCACGGAAGGAGGCTTCGTATTTACCCTGGGCAACTTCCAACAACCGAGCCTGGTTGTCAGTGATCAACACGGTATCCATATAGTCAATGTAAGGCAGTTGGTTGCCTTCTGTGTCAACTTTCCAGTAGTAGGCGTTCCGGGTCAAGACGGTGCGTTCGCCGGGGGTCACTTCTGTGGGGCACCAGGCGTGCAGACAGGGGTAACCTGCAACGTTCATCAGCCAGTCACCACCAAAGACGACTGCTTCCAGGTCGGCGTAGGTTTTGCTGCTATCATAGTTGGGGTCGTACTGGGAGAGGAAGTGCTTGGGGCGTTCCATCGGGAGCCATTCCCAGAAGCCTTGTGCAACGACGAAGTTAGCGATGTAGTGTGCTTCGTTCCATTTCATGACCATGGTGTAGTCATCGGTGAAGGAAACTTCCATCGGGGTACCGTCATTGTTACGTGCCCAGAAGGGAACGGTGACAACTTTGAAGTCATCATTGTTTGCCAGTTCCCACCAATAAGCCATATCTTCGGCGGGAATGAACTCCACGCCGTCGGACCATTTGATACCGTGGCGGAAGTTCCAGGTCAATTGGGTGCCGTCTTCGGAAATTTCCCAAGAAAGCAACAGGCCGGGTTCGTAACCAGTGTAGTCAGCATTCCAGCGGACAGGAGGATCATAGACAATCATTTCGATGTTGCCCATGCCTTGCCACCAGGATGCGTTGTGCCAGGTTCCACCATATTCGCCGACCCCATCTACACCAGCGATAACCTGAATGCTATCAGTTTCGGGCAGACGTTGATCAACGGGAGGAAGCTCACCTGCGGCAACCATTTCTGCCAGCATCGGTGCTTCACCATATTGAGAGACTTCTTCCATCACTACAGGTGTAGAAGTGGCTTCAACAGCCTGAATTCCACCGCCAGTTTCCTCAGTAGGTTCTGCAGGTTGTTCGGAGGTTGTTTCTTCGGTTGCAGCAGTTTCAGGAGCCGGGGTAGCAGTATTGCATGCCGACATCACTAACGCGGTAATGAGCAGTAAACTGAATAGAGCAATAAGCCCAATATATTTATCTGTGCGTTTCATATGCACTCCTTTAAAGTATTGTATAGAGATAAAAAGCGAACGTTGGGTTTAAAATTATATGTTGTGTGAGACAGCACCACCTCCTCAAGAATTTACTGATCCTCGGAATCTGACAGGATCAATAGACAAAATCACCCCTGGAATAATACGCAGGGGTGACAAATAAAAAAACAAATCAAACAAAGAAATTCCCCAAGCCCAGCCTAATAAAGTATTTGCAGGCGACTTCCCCCCCATGCAAATCTTTTGGATAATAGCATGGGGATTGAAGTGGTTGTTATAGGAATATGACAGGGTATTCATAGTAGAAATTTAAAAACAACAATCAAAAATGCCTGGTTTTCCGAAGTCTGCTCTAATAAACAGGGGGAGGTGCCGTTGTATTTCTTCTCAGTAAATTAACAGCCACTTTTTGCTTGGATGGTGGCTTTATTGTGCCGTTCAGCAGGTTCAATAACATTTGGGCACCCTTAACACCTGAGTCATATAAATTCTGGTCAATCGTACTCAGATTGTTATAAACCGCATCTGGAATGTTATCGTACCCAATAACCGATAAGCGTTCCGGGACTTTGATACCGATTTCCTGGGCGACATCCAAAATGCCCAATGCTTGGGTATCACTAGAGGCAAAAATTGCTGTTGGAGGATCATCCAATGCAAGAAGTTTCTTAGCCATCGTACGGGCATTGATACGCCCACGCGAACCTTCAATCACATATTCAGAACACAAAGGAATTTCATATTGCGCCAGAACCTCACAATAGCCTAAATAGCGTAACTTCATCGCCGGATGAAAAGGAGTATCTAAATAATCACTGAGAAAGGCAATCTTTCGATGACCAAGTTCTACCAAATGCCTGGTTGCGATACTTCCGCCCTTAAAGTCATCCGCAACAATGCTACATAATTGGGGATGTTCGGAGTCAATGAGCACTGTAGGAATATGGCTGGCAGAAAAATTATCAGCTTGCTCATTTGTTGGAGGCAACGAGACGATCAACATCCCATCTACCCGCATTTTGCGGGAAAGGTCACGAAAATACGCATTCTTTTGCTCTGGATAATCTACATTAAAGATAACCAGATCATACTCACTGCTCGCCAAAATATGTTGGACCCCGCGCAACCGTTCAATATATGAAGGCAAGGTAAAATATGGTTGGATGATTCCTATTGTTAAAGTACGTCCGATAGAAAGTTGCCGAGCCAGGGAATTAGGCGTATAGTTAAGCTCTTCAATAGTTGCCCATACTTTTTCACGTGTTTCCTCACGTACCCCTGTACTATCATTAATAACTCGCGAAACCGTGGCAATACTCACTTGGGCATGTTTAGCAACGTCTCGAATGGTAGTGCTAGGGGAAGTGTCTTTCGTCCGCATTGCCAATTACCTATAATGGAACCGGTTACATTTCAAAGATTAACATAAAGCAAAATCCTTGTCAAGAATTTTTATTTTTTGTAATTTTTCTTAATCTATTCCCCAAAAGGGTACTTTTGGAAAACCGTTTTGCCTACTAGCTGGAGAGATGCTATGCAATATTTGTCAATTTCTGTCAGGGAATTAGAATAAAATCTTCGAATATTGTTATTTTGTCTGTGTACCTTGGAAGAACCTTTAAAAATATTATTGTCATTTGGAGAAAAAATGCCAACTTTAGAACGCGACCCCTGGGTTGATGTAAAAACTTATCATGGCTTCCCTGCTGATCAAATCATCTCTGCCCTACAAAAGGAAATCCGCCGCGGGCAAGAGGAAAACGCCGTTTTCCTGGCTTATGAGATGCTCCTCACTAGCCCGGCGTTGGAAGATAAACTGTGGCAACGATTATTGGTCATCTCTGTTGAAGACGTCGGCTTTGGCGAGCCGAACGCTCCCGTTTTGCTCAACGCCCTCTATCAGATGACGCAAGCCTTTGACCAGAGTGTGGGAGAGCGCAAACTGTTCGCCGTTCACGCCGTTCGTTACCTGTGCAAATGCCCCAAAGACCGCTCCAGCGACGAGATGATCGTCTGGACCAAACTAGCCTTTGAACATCAAAACGCCCTCCCAATGATCCCCGATTACGCGTTGGACATGCACACTGCCGAAGGGCAAAAGATGGGCCGCGGGATGCAACACTTCTTTGAAATCGGTACCCAACTCTCGCCCGAACTCCCCAACCGTGATTTGACCTATCGCCAACGGGTAATGGAAATCTTAGCAATGATAGAAGAGGAGAGTGCTACCTAAAACCGAGTTACCCATTCCCCCACAACCAAAATTCATCAAACCGGATCGCCGTTCCCTCAGGATATGCCCCCGGATAAACAAGCCGATTGATATGCCCGGTGGCATGAACCCCCAAATGCAATGCTTCGATGGTTGAAAACTCACATCCACCGACATAAAACCAGCCTTTTCCGTCAGCACTGCACAGGCCAGATAGCCAGTTTCCTCGCCGTTCCAGGCGTAGGAAGACTCGGTTAGTTTTGAGTTGCCCCCGCCCAAACACAAAGTCCGTATAGTTCATAAAACCACGCATCATCACATCATCCGCCCCGCGCCCTCCAAACTCCAAACAAAACCAATACTGATCACTCAACCACACTATCAACCCACCGATAGCAGGTTTGTTTTTAACCGCAGATTGACATATCGTCTGTATTGTAAAATCCCCCTCAATTGCCTCTGGGCGTAACAATTTTGGCGCGCTCCGATTGACATGATGAAAGTTCCGTTCATTGGCAGCTTGCAAAATCAAACCACGTTGAATATGATAGGCACAATCATTGAAGGGATCATGCCACACCCAACCTGGGGCCAATATTTGGGAAAATTCCTCGTGAAAGATTTTGGCTTGCGCGGGAAGTTTAGGTTCAGTAGGAACAAGACACCATTGTTTGAAAGCTGCACGGTAAATTTCCGGGTGTTGTTGTTGAAACTGCGTGACAAACTCGCGGAATTCATCCGGTTCTTCATAGGCTTGTTCCAGCCCACTCAAAATTTCATTCGCCTGGTAAGGATTTTGGATCAACGTCATGGGCGCGGCATTCAACGCTGCCTGAAAAGTTTTCAAGGCTTCGGGTTTCATCCCTTGCGATAGATACACACGCCCAACGCCGCTCAATGCCCATTCCTGGTTCAAGTAAGGGACGTGCGAACCTTTGCGCCCTGCCTTTTCAAACGAAGCCAACGCCGCCTCCCACGCCCCCTTGGATAACAACGCCTGCCCACGGTACCAATACCCAATCGCGTAATCTGCCTCATTCCCAAACACCGCTGCCGATTCCAAGCCCTGCTCAAAACAGGCCAATGCAGGTTCGATTTTGCCCTGTTGCAATAAACTGATCCCCAGTCCTTTCCAGGAGCGGCTTGCATGTTTGACATCGCCAATTTGTGTAAAAATTTCGATGGCCTTTTGATGACCGGGAATGGACTCCTTCAAATTTCCTTCTTGAAAAGAAAGCGTGGCGGCATATTCATCATATTCACCCAGCGCGCGCAGGTCGTGAATAGCCTCAGCTTTTTGCCGCAAAATTGCCAACCAACGCCGTGCCTCACCAACGTTTTTCAGCGTGTTGCTATAAAGGGAAATAATGTGTATAAACGCCGGACGAAGTTCCTCCGAGTAAGGCAAACGCTGGATGAATCCCGCCGTCCGCAGGGTGAAATCAATAAACTTTTCGTGATCACCCAATTGTGAACAACCTATCGCGACCAACTGATTCATCAAAGCCGTTTCGACCGATTCGTTTTGACTGCCCAACAAAACCAACCCTTCTTCCCCCAAATGCATCGGTTCGTTGTAACTATTTTCCCAGAATAGTACCTCCCCCAACCAATAAAACAATCGTGTGAGTTGGTGTGCCGGAAGATCAATCTGCCGTCCCAAATCTATCGCCTCCCGCAGGTGTTTCTCCGCCTCCTGCACGTTGCCAACTCCAAACTGAATCTGCCCCAACCCTTGCAACGCCTCCAACTTCCAAGCATCCAATTCATGAGCGTCAGCAGCTTCCCCCCCCTCGTCCATCTGCGCCATCACAGACAGTGCGTGCGTATACGCCTGAATCGCTTCCTGATTGGCATGAATGCGTTGCGCCTCCTGAGCAGCCAACAGCGTGTGGAACAAGTCTTTCTGACAATTCCCCGCCTGCCGGTAGTGGTAAGCGATAATGCCATGATACTGTTGCAGGGTTTTCTCCTCGACGATTTGCTCCAAATACTGTGCCACCGCCAGATGCAGGTCGCCGCGCTGTGAACTCAAAATACTCTCATACGCAGCCTCCCGAATGAGCGAAGAATTGAACGCATATTCCCGGCCCAGGTCAGGCAACAACCCCCGTTCGGTGATCAACTGCGCCCGTTGCATCGCCCCCAACGACTCCCGCACGTCGCGCCCGTTTTTCGCAAGGTTCTCCAAAATGTTGAGCCAAAAAATCGGCCCAATAACCGCGGCAATTTGCAAAACCCGCTTTTCGTGCGCCGAAAGATGATCGATCCGGGCCAACAGAAGACTTTTGAGCGTGTCGGGTAAATGGAGCGAAGTCTCCTCTTCCGTGGTGTGCCAATCCCCATTTTCATCCCGTTGCAAAATGCCCTGGTCAATGAGCGCGTGCAACAACTCCGTCAAATAATACGGATTGCCGTTCGATTTCTCCAAAATTTGCGCCTGCGCCTGCGCCGATAACCCATCCACCCCCACCATCCGTTGGATCAGCGCGGTGCTTTGTGCAGCGTTCAACGGGAGCAACTCCAGCGTTTTCAGCCGGTGAAAATACTCTGTTTCCACAAAATGTTTGAAATGCCAAACTGGGGTCGTGCGTTCGGGGCGGAAGACGATCACAAACAGTACCCGTTCGTCGTTGCAAAGTGGCAGGCAAAATTTTAGCAGGTCGAGCGAATCCTGATCCGCCCAGTGAACTTCCGTAAACACCACCACGAGCGGATGTTTCCGAGACAAAATCTCCAGCCAGGTTCGCATCGCCACGAAAAAGTGACGGCGCAACCCCTCCGCGTCGAGGTGGGTCATCTGGGATGCGTAAGGTTCCTCCACGGGCAAGGACAAGAACGCGGCCAAATACGGATAAATCTCGTCAAATTGCGCCGCCGCCAACTCCCGCACGGTGCTCCTCAACCGGTCAATCGTCTCATCCCGCGCGACCCAACGCCCCCCACCCAGCCACCGGTGCCACAAATCCACCCACATCGAATCAGGCAGCGTATGCCCATAAGATCGGCACCGTCCCTGAAGCCAGATCAACCCCTCGCCCTTCTCCCCCAACAATGCCTCATTCCGTTCCACGCGCTGACGCGCCTCAAACATCAACCGGGATTTCCCCATCCCCGCCTCACCACTCATCAACACAATCCCCCCCAACCCGTCCCGCAGCCCGGCAATCGCCCCTTCCATCATGTTCACCTGTTGATCCCGCCCGATCAACGGCGCCCACAACCCATGTGTTTGCAACCGCGTGCGTTGTTCCGCCTCAAACGCCGGACTGAGCGGACGATACACCGTGACCGGTTGGCTCAACCCGCGCACCGCCATCTCCCCCAGCGCTTGCCACTTGAACCGCGTCTCCACCAACCGATAAGTGAACTGACTCACAAGCACCGTGCCCGGTTCCGCCCCCGCCTCCAATCGAGCCGCAAGAGACACTGCACCCCCCATCGTCGTCTCTTCACTGTGTTGGGCGCGGTTCCCGATGTTCGCCGTGATCACCTCCCCGGTGTTGATCCCCACCCGCACCGCTAGCTCGATCCGGTGACTTTCTGCTAGTTGAACCGCGTGCGCCTTGATTTCGTGTTGCATGACCAACGCGGCCATCACCGCCCGTTCGGGATCATCCTCGTGCGCTGCCCGCGCCCCGAAGAACGCAATCAGCCCATCCCCCCGAAATTGATCCACCTGCCCGCCAAACCGATAAATTGCCGCCCCCATGATCTGCAAGACCTGGTTCATCACCTCCACCCAAGCCTCGCTGCCGATTTGCTCCAAAATGACCGTGGAACCTTTTACGTCTGCGATCAGCACGGTGGCCTGGCGGCGTTCACCACTCAAGGTGGTGGGGACGGGCCGCGCGGGGACATTATTAGGGAGAATCGGTTTTTCGGTTTCGGGAGATTTTTCGGGGAACGGCTGCACTTCGGGTTCGGCAAATTCGGCGCGTTCAAACTTCGTCCCACAATGTCCGCAGAAGCGATAATCCAGTGGGGAGGTTAACCCGCAATACGCGCAACGCTGGCTGAGGCTCGCCCCGCACATGCCGCAAAATTTCATCTCAGAAGGGCTTTCAAAGCCACAAGCGGGACATTGCATAGGCCGATTATACAGGGGAAATGAAAAGTTATCCCGAAAAAAAGACGGGTGGACGCAGTACTGCGTCCACCCGTCTTTTTTTCGGAGATAAACCTCCCACTACTTACGCATACGAATCATACAACGACCGCACCTGCACCACGCTTGCCGCTGTCCAGTTTTCGGGTAGCGGGGTGGTGACGGTTACGGTACTTCCGGCGGGGACATCGAAGTAATTGTCGCTAAAGACTGCGTCTGTACCTTCAATGGAAAGTTCGACAAAACGGGCGAGGGTGGGAGCGGAGACTTCGATGGTTAGGGTTTGGCCTTCCGCGCGGGGTTGCACGGTCAGGGCGGGAGCACGCAGGGCGAGATGTTTGTTCGCGACAAAGATCGCGACAGATTGCGTAACCCGTTTGCCATCTCGCCACATTTCCGCGACGAAAACCGTGTTCCGTTGGTTTTCCGGCCCCACGAGGGTAGTGAAATCGTACAGGCCGACGCGGGTGTCCGCGAGGGCCAGGGCACGGACAGGTTGTTCGCCGCTTTTCAGGCATTCCCCCCCCAGCGTTTCCAGCCGCCAGCGCACGAGGACATCCACTGGTTCGACCAAATCGCTGGTGATGTGGACTTCCATTATTTTGCCCTGATCGGCAATGGAAAGGAGCAGGGGGGCGTAAAAACGTTTGGCCGCGTAGTGGAGCGCTTTCCAGCGTCCGAAATAATCGAGCGAGGCCCACGAGGCCACTGGCCAGCAATCATTCAACTGCCAGATCAGCGTACCGCTCACCCGATTCCGGTTGCGCCGCCAGTGTTCCACGCCGTACCGAATCCCTTCGGCTTGCAGGATCAGGCTCAGATAGACGAGCGAGGGGAAATCTTTCGCCATTTGGAAGGTGTCAGTCATCTGCCCGATCATCAGCCCATTGCCCACCCACGAGCGTTGGTGGTGTTCCATGATGTAGGAAGTCATGTTCCAGTCGGCGGGGTCGGCGTAGGTCGCGATGGTTTTGAGCGGGGGAAGGGCCTGGAAACCGAATTCGCTCATAAAGCGGGGGTACTGCGTGCGGTATGCGGTGAACGGTTTGCGTCCGTGCCAGACATCCCAATAGTGACAGTCACCCTGCACCTGGTTGTTCGCGCCCTCAAACGGGGTGTTCGCCGAGGCGGAACTGGGCCAGTAAGGGTGATCGGGGTCTTCGGTTTCGAGCAACGCGGGGAGCAAATGGTGAAACATGCGGTCGTAGCCGTCTTTGAGACGTTGGTTGAGGGGGTCGTCGGGTTTGTTCCAACCCCAGTCACACCAGCCCTGTTCCATTTCGTTGTTACCACACCACAGGGCGAGGCCCGCGTGATGGCGCAGACGGCGGATGTTTTCAACTGCTTCCACGCGGAAGTTCTCAAAGAAGTCGGCGTCCGCGGGGTAAATGCCGCAAGCAAACATGAAATCCTGCCAGAGCAAGATGCCGTACTCGTCGCAGAGTTCGTAAAACATATCTTCGGGGTAGTATCCGCCGCCCCAAATGCGGAGCATGTTCATGTTGGCGTCCACCGCGCTTTTCAGCAGGCCGGAGAGCATTTCGCGGGTGATGCGGGTGGGGAAGGAATCGGTGGGAATCCAGTCCGAGCCTTTGGCGAACAGGCGCACCCCGTTGACGTAAAAGGTGAATTCCTTGCCCCACTGATCGAGTTCCTGGCGCAGTTCGACCGTGCGGAACCCGACTTTGTACGAGTGTTGATCGAGAACAGTGGTCCTGGATTTGATCGTGACTTCAACTTTGTAAAGGGGCTGTGCACCGTACCCGTTGGGCCACCATAGTTGCGGGCTGGGGATTTCGACGGAAAGGTCAGCGAAATGAGGCTCGCCTTCCCAAACGCGCAACAAGGATTCTTCCATCTGGAAACTTTCGCCATCGGGGGCAGTGACGGTGAGGGAGGCCATCAACTGGCCTTCGTGGTGGACTTCGGCATGTACGTTCGCGGTGAGGGTGGCGACATTGCCTTCCAGCTGTTGGCGGAGGTGGACATCGGTAAAGCGTGCAGAGGAACCTTCGAGACGGATGTCTTTCCACACGCCGATGGGGGGGAGTTTGGGCCCCCAATCCCAGCCCCAATGACAGGGGGCTTTGCGGAGGTGCGGGCCGCCGGGGATGTCGCCGCCGCCAGTCAGGGGGAGTTGGGCTTGTTTGGCGGTGATGAAGCGGACGGGGGAACCGAAAACGATGGCGAGTTGGTTTTCGCCCGGACGAAGGTGCGGTTTGACGGGCCAGGTCCATTGGCGGAACATGTTGTCCGCGTGGCCCAGGTAGGTTCCGTTGAGGTAGACATCGGCGATAGTATCGAGGCCATCACAGACGAGGTGGATGTTATTTTCCGCGAGCAGGGCGGCATCGGCGGTGAAGGTGTGGCGGTATTCCCAATCGGTTTCGGCGACCCACATGACTTTGAGTTCGTTGTCGGCGACGAAGGGATCGGGAATTTTGTTGAGGGCGAGTAAGTCGGTGTGAACGCCGCCGGGCACGGTGGCGGGGAGCCATTCATCGGTGCCGGTTTGGCGAAATTGCCAGGAGCCGGTTAAGGTTTGGGTTTGCATGAAGTAGTCCTTTTATAAAATTTCGGAAGTCTCTAAACAGTTTCTGCTCATTCAGCTTCTTGTTTTCTGAAGGTGTCGCATCTCAAACAGTTTCCTAAAGACTTCCGAAATTTGGCTTACGGTTGTGAAGTTTTCTTGTGTTGTTGAAGCATGATAATGAAGACAACCACGTTCAAAATCAGGCTGGAGAAGACGAGCCAGGGCATGATGGGAGCGCCGAAGCGTTCGATGGCTTGTCCGGTAGCCCAGGGGAGGACAATGCCGCCGATGCTGTCGCCGAGGAGGATGATACCGCTGATGGTCGCGGTGAGCTTTATGGATTGCCCGGCGAGGTTGTAGCCTGTGGGCCAAATCGGGGCCATGAAGAACCCGGTCGCGGCGGTCGCAACCCAGAGGGCATTGAGGGATTTGGGGGTCAAAATGGCAAAGATCAGGGAGGCCAGACCGCCCAAAAACGCGACGGTCAGGATTTGCGCCGGTTTAAAACGTGCGGCGACAGGGATGGAAATCGCGCGACCAATGGTAAAGGCCAACCAAAAGGTGGAAGTCAGCAGGGCTGCACGAGTGGCGTCAGCGAGGTTGAGGGTGAGGGCGTACGTGTAAATCCAGTTCCCGAAGGTGATCTCGGAGCCAACATAGAAGAACAGGAAGAGTAAGGCAGTGAGAATGATGGGCAGGAATTTGACCAGATTATCACGGCGTTGGGTGTGATCGTCTTGTTTGTGAGGGTGGTCGGGGCTGCCAGGTAGGAAGACGAGAAACAGGCTGATGGGCAAAGTGAGGCCAGCTAAGGCCCAATAAGCCTGTTGGTATGTGCCGCCAAGTTTCAGGACTTGGGCGTAGATGGTTGGAGCCATGAACGCGCCCAGGCCAAAGGCAAAATGGAGGCCGTTAATGTAAGGGCCAGCTTTTTCGCCATGCGTCCACATGAGTAACGTGTTCGCACCTGTGTTAATGATGCCGCCAGGCAAGCCGTTGATGAAGACGATCACTAGCAACAAAGGCAAGTTTCCGATTAAGGGAATGAGGATCAACATCAACACACTGAGCAATTGCGAGAGACCCAACACGAGATGTCCATACGGAATCCGGTCAAGCAGCCTTCCACCTAAGATCGTGCCCAGCGTCACGCCGAGGGAGCCTAACAGAAATATGGAACCGATGCTGCCCAGGGTGCTGTGAGTTTGTTCGGCGAGGGAGGGCAAGGCTGGACCGGTGATGCCCACGCCAAAACCCAGAGTAATAAAAATCAGGTAATACCCAATGGTGTTGCGGAGTTTTGCATTTTTTGTCATGTGAATGGGGGTTTTGTAATTGATCAGCAGAAAATTTCCCAAAAAACAAAAAAACGGGGCGAAAGCGGTATGCTTTCGCCCCGTTTATGCTTTGAAATTACATGCTATGGGTTTGTCTCAAGAGACCTTCCACCATCTCTTCAGGTGGCATGGTCAGGGTGTTTTGTTGGAACATGAGCACGCTCACCAGGGGCATGTCATTCATCATATCCATGATGTCCATCCCCATCGCGCTATCGTTTCCGTAGCGTTCATCGCCACCGCCGAACATCTTGCGGGCCTGGGCTTCGATCTTGGCGTACATCGAGCCGAGCACTTCTTTGCCGCGCGCGTCAGCCATCCATTCACGGAGAGTCGATTCCTTATCTAAGATACAGGGGAGGTTCAACGTGGATTCGAGGGTGACGGTTACTTTTTCACGAATATCCGCTGAGGAGGCTCCGATCAGCAGTTCGAAAGCACCGTCTTCGGTGATCCACTGTTTGTATTCGGGGTGATAGAAGGCGAAGGCGCGAAAATCGAGGGGGATGCTGACGGTTTTGGTCTCGCCCGGTTGGAGTTCGACTTTGGCGAACCCTTTCAGTTCTTTGCGCGGGCGCGCCAGGCCGGATTTTTGATCATGCACGTAAACCTGCACAATTTCTTTCCCGGCAAGATCGCCTGTATTCGTGACATCCACGGAAACGGTCAGGCCATCCACATCCTTGAAATTGGTGGCGGAGACTTTCGGGTTACTGTATGCAAAAGTGGTGTAGCTCAAGCCGTAGCCAAAGGGGAACTGCACGGGTACTTCTTTCGCGTCGTAATAGCGATAACCGATGAACAAGCCTTCGCCGTATCGGACCACGCCAGCATCTCCGGGCCAGTTGATATGGCTGGGGGTGTCGGCAAGTTTGTGGGGGAAGGTTTCGGCGAGTTTGCCGCAGGGGTTCACTTTGCCAAACAAAACATCGGCAATGGCGATGCCCCCGGCCTGCCCCATCATCCATCCTTCGAGCACCGCCGCGACCTCGTCAATCCACGCACCCATCGCGACCGGCGCGCCATTGTTCAACACCACCACGGTGTTCGGCTGGACTTTAGCAACGGCTTGGATTAAGGCCACTTGCTGGTCGGTCAGGTCGAGATCGGTGCGGTCATAGCCTTCGGATTCTTTAAAGGTGGGCAGGGCAATGTAGAGAACGGCGACATCGGCGGATTGGGCTAGCGTCACAGCCTGGTCAACCATATCCTGACGGAAGGAGTTATCGGTAGGGTAGCCTTCGGCGTAAGTGAGTTCAGCGTCCCCAGCCTGGGCCTGGAGTTCTTTAAACGGGACGGCGACTTTGGTGGGGTTGATGTGAGAACTTCCGCCGCCCTGGAAGTGGGCATTTTCCGCCGAACGACCAATCACGGCGATGTGTTGGTAGCCTTTGAGCGGGAGAAGACCATTATTTTTGAGGAGGATCATGCCTTCAGTGGCGATTTTATGGGCCAGTTCGTGATGGGCGTCAATATCAAAACTACCGGTTTTGGGCGTCTCTTTAGCTTTGGCGACAATGCGAAGGATGCGGCGGACGGATTCATTGAGGACAGCTTCATCCAGTTCCCCGGAACGGACCGCTTCCACGACCGCTTTCACGCGGCGATCCTGGGGGCCGGGCATTTCCCAGTCCAGCCCGCCTTTCAGTGCGGCGACGCGATCGCGTACCGCACCCCAGTCGGAAACCACTAACCCTTCAAAGCCCCATTCTTCTTTGAGAATTTCGGTGAGCAGGTGATAGTGTTCGGAGGCAAAGGTCCCGTTGAGTTTGTTGTACGAGCACATCACCGTCCAGGGTTGGGCCTCTTTGACGGCTTTTTCAAACGCGGGAAGGTAGATTTCGCGCAGAGTGCGTTCATCCATCTCAGCGCTGATGCTGAAGCGTTGGAATTCCTGGTTGTTAGCGGCGTAATGTTTGAGGGAGGTGCCGACGCCTTTGCTTTGTACGCCGTTGATAAAGTTGGCAGCTAGTTCCCCGGCGAGGTAGGGGTCTTCGGAGAAATATTCGAAGTTGCGTCCACCGAGGGGGGAGCGTTTCATGTTCGCGCCGGGGCCGAGGACAACGTCCACGTTCAGGGCGATACATTCTTCCGCGAGGGCAGTGCCCATTTGGCGGATCAGGTCTACATCCCAAGTGGAGGCGGTGCAGGATGCCGTGGGGAAGCAGGTCGCGGGGAGGCTTTCCACCGCGAGGGCGTGGATATCTGGCTGGCGGCGGACGCCGTGGGGGCCGTCGGAGACGATCATTTCGGGCACGCCCAGGCGTTCAACGGGGGTGGTGCTCCACGCACTAGCCCCAGTACACAGGGCTGCTTTCTCTTCAAGAGTCATTTGGGCAATAATAGATTGGAGGTCTTTCATAGAAAATTCCTTTAGGGGTCTAAGTAGTAAAGCCGAAAGATACGTAGTACCCGCGAACAACGGGATTAACCTGTCAGAAACGGAATCGCCATAATTGCTCAAGATTGTGCGGACCTGAAAAAAATGGGGGGGATCACTCACTTTGTATTTTTTCCAAGTTATTTTCCTCAACTTAAGCAATTACCCTTTCCCAACGTGTGGACAAAAAACGTAATACTCAGGCTTAGAGAGGAAACTTCTCGAAAGAAAGGGTAAAAGGGAACTGCACAGCCCCCTTTCACCCTTTTTTTCGGGCTAATCCCTATCCTGGCTGAGTAATTACCAAATGACACATTCTTTTACCACAGGGATAAATGCATCTCTATCAGAATAGAGCAAAGTTTTCCCGCCGAAAATCGGGAGTTTGGATGATTTCGAGCAAAGCGCGTAAAATCAATTGGATAAAAAGCACATTTTCCTGAAAGATTTCATTGCGAAAGTTACCCAACAAAAGCTTTTTTTTCTTGTTGGGTAACTTCAAAAGATTAGCTTCTCATCCCTTTAGACTAATTTCAATTCTTTGGCACTGTTAATGGCCTGAACGCGGCTGTTAACATTGAGTTTGGTATAGATATTCCCTACATGTGTTTTGACGGTGCTCTGGCTGATGGATAGGAGATGGGCAATTTTTCGATTTGTATAGCCATTACTCAACAATTGTAAGACTTCTTGTTCGCGCGGGCTAATAGAAGCAGAAGTTGAAAGGGCTTCCATATCCGTGAGCGAGTAAGAAAAATCGCTTTGTATTTCGGAGGCAGCGTGAAGAATTTGTTTGATAAAAGCCTGAGTTTCAATCGTGAAGTTTTCGGTCTGCAAAGCTAAAGTCAACAAAGGAGCGCAAAAGCTCAAAGTTTCTAAGAAAGGGCGGATAAATTGTTCAGGAGCAGCCAGGCGCACCGCGTCTTTAATAGCCTGGAGGGCCTGGTTCACTTTATGTTGATCATACAAGGCTTGAGAAAGCAAGATGCGTGGTCGCATCACAGGAACCGAGAGAAAGCCATGGGGATACCGCGCTAGAAAATTGATTAATTGCATCTCTGCAATTTCTGGTTGCTTTTTCGTCAGTGAGATTTCTGCGCGCACCAATTGAGATAAGGCATGTGGTTCTGTCTCGGTTACTTCGTTCAAAAGTTTTTCGGCAGAAAGGACATCCCCTTTACGGATTAGAAGGTGGGCTTCATAAGCCAGCAAGTCGCGGTCGGTCCACGCACCTGAGGGACGCCGAAGATGCAAGGCCCGCATGGATTGAAGGTTAGCGAGTGCCTCCAAAAAATTATCCTGGGCCATTTGAATTTCAGCTTGCCGAACGCCTGCTTGCACCAGCATGTTGGAACTGGTGGGATTCGGGTCTACTTCGTGGGCTTGTGCCAGATATTTTTGTGCCAGTTCCACCTCATTACGTTCCAGGTATATCTGACTAAGAACAGATAAAGCGATGCTAGCCGGTTCGGGTAATTTTCCCCGTTGGGCCAGGGCTTGTTCCAAAATTTGGCGTGAAATCCTTTCACTTCGCCGAAGTTGTCCGTTGACCAGGAACCGCCGCGCCAACGCCCCACCTGCCATCAAGATGACAAAAAGATTACCCTGGTTTTGTGCCCGATGCAATAAATCTGTAATAGGTTGTTCCAGTGTGTCGGCGTGAAGATCATAAACCTGACTCAATAAATGGATACCATTCAACAATTCCCACCTGGCATCATTTCCTCGGTCCGCTCGCGCTGGGACTTGATACCTTTCCCCTTGTTCCCAGGCGCGCCGGATTTGTTGCACCTCGACCAACACATCTTGTTCATCCTGAGTTTGCTGAGCGAGCAGTTTATTGGAGATATTGGCTTCAATCTGAGTAATAAATTGTTCGGCTTTATGTTTGGGTAAGGCAACAAACGCTAATCGCAGATATACAAACAGGAGGGTTTTATGCTTTTGCACAACACTCGTTGGCAATTCTTGCAACCAACGTAATAAGCGGGAATCTTCTCCAAATTGTTCTAATTCGCGCAACGCCAATTCTTCCATCAGTAACGCCGCTTCCTCCCAGGCTTCGGTGGCTAAGAGATGGTATATGGCATCCGCCGGAGAATACTGTTCCCGATACCATTGTGCGGCACGTTTATGGAGGTTTGAAATTTCTTCAGGAAACCGTACCTGCAATTGACTGAGGAGCATTTCTGCAAAAAGATCATGATAGCGATACCATCCCTGCTCTTCCAGACGGACGATAAAAAGATTCTCTTGCCAGAGGTGCAACAGCATGGCCTCCCCGTTAGATTGTCCGGTGACCGCATCGCATAAACTCCCCGTTAGGTGTTTCAAAATGGCTGTTTTGAGGAGAAACGCCTGCACTTCTGGACTAGACCTTTGAAACACTGTTTCCATAAAATATTCGCGCATGTAGATATGTGCGCCACCAAAAGTATCTACAAAGTGGCGATAATCTTCTTGTTTGCTCAATGCCAAGGCAGTCAGTGTCAGCCCAGCAGCCCAACCTTCTGTGTGTTTTACCAATTTAGCTAGATCATCATAGGCCAAAGGCGTTTCTTGTCGGTACTGCCGCAAATAGGTAATCCCTTCGTCTAGCGTAAACCGCAAATCGCTTGCATCTAACTCGGTCAAAAGTCCCTTTGCTCGAAAATGTCCCAATGAAAGTGGAGGTTTTGTGTGCCCTAAAATGAACAATTGTATGTTAGGCGGTAAGTGTTCCAACCAAAGTTGAAGCGAATCATAGATTTCCGCCCGATGAATACGATGGAAATCATCAAGCACCAGGCCTAACTGAGGAATAGTTCTTTGGAATTGAACGATCTCATTCGTCAGACGAGAAACAATTTCTGAATATTGCACTGGGGAAGCAGACCCCAGGTACGTAAGAAGACCCTTCCCAATTTCAGCATTAACCGTTTGGAGCGCCAGAATCACCGATTGCCAAAAACGGACAAGATTGTTATCACTTCCATCCAAAGAAAGCCACGCCACTACACGTCCAAAAGACTGGCGCCAATCATTAAGCAATGTGCTTTTACCAAAACCGCTGGGGGCGTAGATCAAGGTGAGAGGGGTGTTGAACTGATGAGTCAGCCGTGGACGAGAAACCAACTGACGCGGCAACCCTGGAACATTAACCTTGGTCAAAGGCAGAATAGATGTGTCAATCCGCGATTCAGAGGTAAATTCTTCACCCGCCGGAGTTTGATCAGCAAACTGTTTAAGCAAGGTTTGCCCCGTGAGAGAAAGGCTGGCTTGTTCCAAACGTTCAAGCGTTAATTCCTCTGTTTTGCCTAGATACACCTTATTCAATTTGCCTGCTCGGCGGTAGCCGTACCAATACGCTTTATCACGGCGTTTCTCACATTGGGCAACGAAATTACCGCGCTGGCCTTTGAATGAGAACTTGCGCGCACAAACAAGCCACTCAAACCACAAAGGCGACCCAACCGGGATACAAGCACCTTTAACAAATAAAAAATTGTCCTTAACAATCGCTTTATCCGAATGTTGCATGTTATACTAATTATGCTCCTGAAAAAGTTACCCAACACCTTTGATTATACCCTGTTGGGTAACTTTGATTAATAAATCATCCCCCAAAATGTTTTTTTTTTACTCATTATGTTTCTCACCTGTCTCGAAATCATCCAAACTCCCGATTTTCGACGGGTTGATTTTTTTGCTATTCTAAGAACGTACCTGTGTACTTTACCTCAGGATGCGCTAACTGACGCTCCACCCTCATGTTGAGCCGCCCAGGTAAATGGAACACGAATTCCGGAGGTTCATCTGAACAGGCATGTTGGTGTTCATGATGTGCCAAAACCTTTGAAAAGGAGGTGCATGCCGTTTTTTTACCTATCCCCACATAATCCCAGATGTATTTCCATCAAGATTGAATTTAAATTTCTAGTATGAGGAGATTACTCACCATGAAGAAACTTCTGTACCTTGTATCCTTATTGATCGTCGCTTCGATGATCTTGTCGGCTTGTACACCAGCGGCAACCCAAGAACCCGCGATGGAAGAGCCTACCGCCGCCCCGGCCATGGAAGAACCCACCGCCGAACCCGCCATGGAAGAACCTGCCGACCCCAACTCCCTGCCCCGTAATGAAACCCTCTACTACAACGGGCTTCAATGGGGAGCCGTTGTAGGTTGGAACCCCTACTCGAGCAGCAACAACAACGGTCTGGCGATTGCCCAAGGCGATAGCGCCCGCGTTCTGATGTTCGAATCCCCCTACCTGTACGACATGCTCGATGGGCAGGTGTATCCTTTGCTCGCCGATGGCCCCTTTGCCTGGAACGATGCTGGCACCGAGATCACCTTCAAAATCAAAACCGCTGCCCACTGGAGCGATGGCACCCCCGTTACCGCTGAAGATGTCGCCTACACCTGGGCTACCCACGTCAAATACAATACCCCCACCGGGGCAGGCAACGTAGACTACATTGAAGATATTGTCGCTACCGACGCCCAGACGGTGGTTGTCAAAGCCAAACTGGACGCCTCCGGCAAAGCCCTCAACCCATTGCTCGTGCAGGCCTACATTAGCTCAAACTATGTGATGCAGAAAGCCTGGACCCAAGCCCTGGAAGAACGCTCCGGCGGCGATGCCACAGCTTTCTTAGCTGACACGGCCGAGGATGTGGTCTACTCTGGTCCTTACCACAAATATTTCGCTGATGACTCCAAAGTCGTGCTCATTCGCGACGACAAATACTGGGGGCAGGATGCCTCCATGTGGGGCAAACTGCCTGCCCCGCGCTATATCGCCCACACCATCTTCAAAGACAACGCAGCCGGCACCACCGCCCTGCAGTCCGGGGAAGTGGATGTGAGCCAGCAGTTCAACTCTAACGTCCAGGACCTGTGGCTGAAGGACAACCTGCCCATCTCCACCTACCTGCCCGACGCCCCTTATGACATTGGGGCCAGTCTGCCCACCGCCTTCTTCAATTTGAAATCGCCCGGCTTGGACCAGATTGCCGTCCGCAAAGCCATTGCGATTGCCGTAGATTACCCCACCATCATTGCCAACGCGATGACCAACCAATCCGCTACCTTCGACCAGGTGCCGCGCTCCCTGATGAACCCCACCGCGGGCGAACAGGCCCTGTATGACCACGCGGCTGTGGCTGACCTGCAATGGGCTGGGAACGACATCGAAGGCGCCATCAAATTGCTTGATGATGCCGGGATTGTGGACACCGACGGCGATGGCTGGCGGGAATTCAATGGTGAGAACCTGCACTATGTTGCCACCTGCCCCAACGGGTGGTCGGACTGGCAAGCAGCCATTGAAGTGGTTGCCGCCGCCGGGAAAGCCATTGGCATTGACATCACCACTAACTACCCCGAATGGTCTGTTTACCAAACCGTGGTAACCGTCTCCGACAAACCCCTCCCCGAAGGCTATGACATCTTCATGATGTGGAGTGGTGGCGCTGGCCCGACCCAACCCTGGGGCCGGATCCGGGGCTTAATCAGCTCCGAGTTCGTTGGCATGGCCAGCAACTGGAGTGGGAACTGGGGTCAGTACACCAACGCTGACGCGGATGCCCTGATTCAGGCTATCCCCGCCGAAACCGATGCCGCCAAGTTGAAGGAAATGTACACCGAATTAGTCAAGATTTACTTGACCGACATCCCCTCCTTCACGCTTATGTACCGCCCGCAGGTGTTCCACACTGTGTATGAAGGCGTCTGGACCAACTTCCCCTACGACGGGGATGGCACCACCCCGCCCGTCCCGCCGATGATCTGCTCCGATGGTTGGGGCGTCGCCTGCCTCTACAATCTGGAGTTGGTCAATAAGTAACCAATCTTCTTAGTCGCAATAGCCATGTTCCAGCAACCGGAACATGGCTATTGTTTATACATAGTTCCGCCGAAAAAAGGATGGGTGAGGGACGTATGTACCCTACCCATCCTTTTTTTCGAGCCTTCCAACTGCTTGAGGATATGGAGGTGTCGTTTTGAAAGGATATACCAAATATTTTGGGAATAAGTTAGCCTGGTTTCTTGTCACTTTAGTTTTCGCCTTCATACTGAATTTCACCTTACCACGCCTGATGCCAGGAGATCCTGTGGCTGCTATCGTAGCCAGGTTTGCACAAGGGTTAAGCGATGCGACCGGGGTGCAGGCCATTTACGAGCAATATACAAAGCTGTTTGGAACCGATCTGCCCATGTGGCAGCAATTCTTTATCTACATAAGGAATGTAATTCGGGGTGACTTTGGTTTCTCCATCAGCCAGTATCCTCGCACAGTAGCAGATGTCGTTAAATCATCGATCTGGTGGACGATTGGCCTCCAATTTCCGGCGATCATTGTGGGGTGGCTCTTGGGAAATACCCTCGGTGCGTTAGCCGCTTACCTCAAGGGGGGGTTTGATAGGGTGATTATGCCTGTCAGCATTTTCATGAGTAATATGCCCGCATTCGGTATGGCGATCATTATGATGGTAATTTTTGCCGTTGGCCTAGGATGGTTTCCAACGTCAGGTGGATACGGCTTTGACCTGATCCCAAATTTCAGTTGGAAATTTATATGGTCAGTGATCATCCACTACCAACTGCCTTTTTGGTCCATCGTGCTAATCACCATTGGAGGTCAAGCGATTGGGATGCGCTCAATGTCTATTTATGAATTGAATGCCGATTACGTCAAATATAGTCGCTTTATGGGCATTAAAGACTACAAGATCATCCGCTATGTCTTTAGAAATGCCATGTTACCCCAAATTACGGGACTGGCATTATCTATTGGAACAATGGTTGGCGGGGCACTGGTGGCAGAGATCATTTTTAGTTATCCCGGATTGGGAACTACGATTTTGTCGGCAGTGTTAGGGCAGGATTATCCCTTGATTTCGGCGGTGACGTTGATCATCACCATTATGTTGCTAACGGCCAACTTCGTCATTGAGATCCTCTACGGTATCCTAGACCCGCGGATCAAAGCCGCGCAAACCGATTAGGAGGGTAGTTTCATGAAACACCTTATCCGACAAATTTTTCAATCTACAAATTTCATCATTGGCTTTGTCATTTTTGTGTCGATTCTGCTGACTGTCTTTATTTACCCTCGCATTATTCCAGACCCCCCTCTGGGAATCATTGCCCAGGGCACTTTCTTTGAACCCGGGATCTATGTGAACGTTTATGACAGTATTAATACCAAACCCTATACGCTTAAATTGAAAGAAGCTGATGCAAAGCGCATCGCCAGCACGCTGGGCGAAGAAGACCGTCTTGCGATGCAGGAATGGCTTGTAGGTGCAGGCGTTCCCGAAAGCGAAATTGATACTGAAAACACCGAGGCTCTGTTAGCACTGTGGGAAGCGAACTTTGATCCGACAAAACGCCTCCCCGGAATGACTAATTCCGATCGGAACTATTACATCCGCCTAAATGGATCGCTCGAAGGCATTTTATCCACCGAACCGGCAATCATTGCCGCAGAAAATCCAGAGACAGGGGCATTAGACGAAAAAGGAAGCGTTGAACAGTCCGATTATGTCAATGTCAACCAGGTGGCAAATGTACGTGTTTTACCGCTTGGCACAGATAATTTTGGCCGTGATGTGTTGACGGAATTGGTCTCGGCTACCGGTGTATCCTTACAAATCGGCTTGGTCGCAGGTCTTGTTGCCACTTTTATCGGGTTGATCTTAGGGTTGTTCTCGGGTTATGTGGGTGGCATTGTGGATGATGTGATCATGTTCATCACCAACCTGTTTACCGTCATCCCTGGCTTTGTGTTGCTCATCCTGATTTCGTTTAGTATTGGACAAGATAAACGTGGTGCCCTCACCGTCGCGGTTGTGATTGGGCTAACCTCCTGGGTCTGGACGGCGCGCGCAGTGCGTGCGCAGGTGATCTCCCTGCGTAACCGCGACCATGTTAACCTGTCGAAACTATCTGGGCATACCATCGGGCACATCATTCTTAATGACATTCTGCCCTACATCGCCTCGTATGTAGTGATGGCCTTCATTCTCCAGATTTCATCAGGGATTCTCGCCGAAGCCGGGCTATCCATTCTTGGGCTAGGTCCCCGCACCACCGAAGTGCCCACCCTGGGGTTAATGATGCAGTGGGCGATGATTTATCAGGCGCATATCCTGGGCAAATGGTGGGCCTACTTCCCCGTCATCATCACCATCGCGCTCATCACATTCTCGATGAATTTGATGAACACCGGGCTTGACCAAGTCTTCAATCCCTCATTAAGGAGTTAGTTGCGATGTCAGATTCAAATGTAATTTTAGAGGTTCGCGAACTAACCACCAAATACATCACCCGGTTTCGAGAGGATGTGTATGCGGTAGATCATGTTTCTTTAAAGATCAAAGAAGGAAAATCGTTGGGGATTGCAGGGGAATCCGGATGTGGTAAGTCAACGCTGGCGCTCAGCTTGATGGGATATTATTTTCCTCCACTCCATTACACCAGTGGCGAGATCATCATTGACGGGAAAAATATTTCTGGCATGAAACCCGATGAGATTCGGAAGACAGTCTTGGGAACAGAAATTGCCTATATCCCCCAGGCTGCAATGAATGCGCTCAACCCTACGCAGAAGATTATCCATTTTATTGAGGATGTAGTCCGGGCACACGATCCATATCAAAGCAAGAACGAAATTTACGATTTTGCCAGATCGGCCTTTGAAAAACTAGGCCTCCCAGCAGAAGTGCTACAAAAATATCCTGTGGAACTGTCGGGTGGAATGAAGCAGCGTACTGTGATCGCCGTTTCGGTGATCCTGGGTCCGAAAGTGCTGATTGCTGATGAGCCTTCCTCCGCACTGGATGTCACCTCCCAAAAAATGGTGATCAAGATGCTGCGGAATTTGATGGATTCGGGGTATGTGAAAGGGATGATCTTCATTACGCACGAACTTCCCCTCCTGTACAACGTAACCGACGACATTATGGTTATGTATGCCGGGCAATTGGTTGAACTGGCAGATGCCCAACAAGCCGTCTTTAACCCTCTCCATCCGTACTCAAGAGGATTGATGGGATCCATTATTGTCCCAGAAAGTGGGCTACGGGATGTAAAACTGACCGCGATCCCTGGTGTACCGCCGAACCTAAAAAAACCTCCTAAGGGGTGTCGTTTTGCAGAACGGTGTAAATATGTTCGCCCCGAATGTCAAACCATCTCGATTCCTGTCCGGGAGGCCGAGGATGGACGAGTGTATCGCTGCATCATCCCTGAACACGAACTACGCGAAATTTATGTAAAAGAGGATGCATCAAATGACAGATGAAAAAATCCCAATCCTGAGTGGCAAAGGGGTAACAAAGGTTTTTGGCTTTGGCCGTCAAAAAACCGTGGCGGTAGATCATGTAGACTTCACCTTTTATAAGGGCGAGATTGTCTCGATTGTCGGCGAATCAGGTAGCGGTAAAACTACGCTCGCCAAAATGCTCCTCGGTTTAATCAGCCATACAGAAGGTGAGATCCAATACCTCGGCCAAAAACGTGATATTAGCTCCCAAAAGAAAAAACAAGCGTATTGGAAGAACATTCAGGCGATCTTCCAAGACCCGTTTTCATCCTACAATATCTTCAACAAAATTGATACTGTGTTGTTGGATTGTATTCGGATGCGCGGCGGCAAGAATCTGCCTTACCCGGAAAAAGTGAAGATGATGACCGAGGCATGTAGCTTCGTTAACTTGAAATTTGAAGAGCTAACAAACAAATACCCCTTTGAACTCTCAGGCGGACAAATGCAGCGTCTGATGATTGCCCGTATCTTTCTCCTGAAACCGACGATTCTGCTCGCGGACGAACCCACCTCGATGATTGACGCGAGTTCTCGAGCAACGATTCTGGATTACTTGTTGAAACTGCGGAATGAAATCGGGATGACCACAATCTTCATCACCCACGATATTGGCCTGGCATATTACGTTTCGGATAGTGTATACATCATGGAACGTGGAAAATTTGTTGAAAGCGGCTCCGCAGATCAGGTGATTCTCCATTCAAAAGAGGCCTATACCAAGCGTCTGATCAGTGATGTGCCTAAGATTCATGAGGAATGGGACCTTTCGACGGTGTAAGCAGCACGCATAAAAACATTTCAAAAAAAGAGGGCGGCAGGAACCTGCCGCCCTCTTTTTTTAGTGTCATTTTCACTTGGATGGTATCATATTCCCATGACGAACGCAGAACTTGCCCACACATTTGAGTTAATCGCCAACCTTCTCGAAATCAAAGGCGAAGTCATCTACAAAATCCTCGCCTACCGCAAAGGTGCGGAAAGCCTCACCAACCTGGGGCGTGACGTAAACACCATTTACCAGGAAGGCGGCGTCAAAGCGCTGATCGAAATCCCCGGTGTAGGCAAAGCAATTGCCGAAAAAACCGAAGAATTGATCACCACCGGAAAACTCGGCTTTCTAGAAAAATTGTCCGCTGAAGTGCCGCTGACCCTCGCCGAAATGATTCCCGTCCCGGACCTGGGACCGAAGAAGATCAAGCTCTTCTGGCAAACGCTGGGGATCACCACCCTCGCGGGGTTGCAGGAGGCCGCGCGGGCGGGCCAGTTACGCGGGTTGCCGGGGATGGGGGAGAAGTCCGAGGCGAAGATTCTCGCGGGGATTGAGTCGCTCTCCCGACGCACGGGGCGGACGCCGTTGGAGAAGGCGTGGCCGTTTGCCGAGGAGCAGTTGGCGTTGTTGCGGGCGGTGAAGGGTGTGGTGGTCGCGGAGGTCGCGGGGAGTTTGCGGCGGATGCGGGAGACGGTGGGGGACGTAGACATTTTGGTTGCGGCGACCGAGGCGGGGCCGGTCATGGAGGCGTTCACCACGCAGGCGGCAGTGGCACGCGTGCTGGGCGGGGGGCCGATCAAGTCATCGGTTGAATTCACGAATGGAATGCGGGCGCAGGTGTGGGTGCATCCGCCGGAGAAGTTTGGGACGGCGTTGCAGTATGCGACCGGGTCGAAGGATCACAATGTCAAATTGCGGGAACTCGCGCTCAAGCAAGGGTTGTCGCTGTCGGAACATGCATTGACGCCGGTGGATGGGGGGGCGGAAATCCTGTGTGCGACGGAAGAGGAAGTGTACGAGCGGCTGGGCATCCCGTGGATTCCGCCGGAGATGCGGGAAGACCGGGGCGAGGTGGCTGCCGCGCTGGCGGGGAAACTCCCGAAGCTGGTGACGGTGGATGACCTGCACGCCGATTTGCACATGCACTCGACGTGGTCAGATGGGAAGGCGACGATTTTGGAGATGGCGCAGGCGGCGCGGGCGCGGGGGCATCGCGTGATTGCGATTACCGACCATTCGCACGGGTTGGGCATTACGCAGGGGATGACGCCGGAGGATGTGGTGAAGCGGCAGGCGGAAATCGACGCGGCGCAGGCCGAGATGGGCGAAACGCTCCGCATTTTGAGCGGGGTGGAGGTGGAGATCAAGGCCGATGGCACGTTGGATTATCCTGATGAGGTGCTGGCGAGCCTGGATGTGGTGGTGGCGTCGCTACATGTTAGTTTGCGCCAACCCCGCGCACAGATCACCGAGCGGTTGTTGAACGCCATTCGCAACCCGCATGTGGACATCATCGGCCACCCGACCGGGCGGCAAATCCCCGACCGCGAGGCCGCCGACCTGGATATGGACGCGGTGCTGGCCGCGGCGAAGGAAGCGGGCGTGGCGCTGGAGATTAACGCCAACCCGCGCCGCCTGGATTTGAACGATGTGTACGCCCATCGGGCGAAGGAGATGGGGATTCCGTTGACGATCAACACGGACGCCCACGAGCCGGAGCATTTGGATTTGATGCATTTTGGGGTAGCGGTCGCACGTCGGGCATGGGTGGAAGCGGGGGAGGTGATCAATGCGTGGGGGGAGGAGAGGTTGTTGGGGTGGTTGGAGGGGTAATGCAAACCATCCTCCTCGCCCACGCGCACCGCTACCCCCACTGGACTCTCCACGACCTCTACAAACTCATCCACCAGGCCGCGATGGGCAGCGAACACGCCATCCGCGATCAAGCCTCCGTCCACCGCTGGCTCATCCGGGAAATAGCCGAAATGGGCGACGGGCCGGACGATCCTCTCCTCGACCTCCTCTCGCCGGACGGGCAAATCGTCCGCATCCACCTTCGCCCCTATGTCCGCCGCTCCCTCGACCCGGAAATCTTGCACCGCGCTTTCATCCTCACCGGCAAAGAATTTTCCCAATCCCCCGCCAACGTTCTCACCTACGCAGACATCGCCCTGCACCTGACCCAAACCGGACAATTGCCCTTTCAACCCCCCGCCCTCCAGGCATTGATTGCCGAAATGCAAGCCGCCGGTTTCCCCGCGGTCCACCACTCCCCGGCTTACGAAACCGCCTACCGTCCGGCCTACCGCGTCATCGCCCGCACCCTGCTCCCCCCAGAATTTCTTTTGCACGTCAAATGACCATTCGCGCACAAAACTGGGATTAAAATACCCCCCATGCGAACGAAGATCATCTTGCTCCTCCTGAGTTTTACCCTCCTCCTCTCCTCCCTCCCAGGGTGCGCCATGCTGCCGACTTCTACCCCAACCCCCTCCCTCCCTCCTGAACCCACCCACACACCCACCGACCAACAAACTACCCTCCCCGCCACCCTCTCCCTCTACCCCGAACCCCCTGCCTGGGCACGCGGTGCCGTCATCTACCAACTTTTCATCCGCGCCTTCACCCTCGAAGGCACCTTTAAAGCTGCCACTGCCCGCCTCCCCGAATTGCGGGAAATGGGCGTGGACATTATCCAACTTCTCCCTATCCACCCCACCGGCACAGAAAAACGCATTGGCAGCCTCGGCAGCCCGTACAGCATCCGCGACTATCGCGCCATAGACCCCGCCCTCGGCTCCGAAGACGACTTCCGCCAGTTCATCGAAACTGCCCATACCCTGGGCATGTACGTCATCATGGACTTTGTCGCCAACCACACCGCCTGGGACAACCCTCTCCTCACCGAACACCCCGATTGGTACACCCAAAATGCCGCGGGTGAGATCGTTCCCCCACGCCCCGACTGGCTCGATGTCGCCGACCTCAACTACACCAGCGACGCCCTCCGCGCCTACATGCTCGAAACGAGCCTCTACTGGGTCAACACCTTCGGCATAGACGGCTACCGTTGCGACGCCTCCGACCTCGTCCCCAACGATTTTTGGACAGAATGGCGCACCACCCTCCTCGCCACCCGCCCCGATCTCCTTCTCCTCTCCGAATCCGACGGACTTGCCCTCTACCGCGCGGGGTTTGAAGTCGCCTACGATTGGGGCACCCGCGACAAATTCATCCAGGCCCTCAAAAACCCGAAACTCGCCATCGCCATCCTCCCCCCCATTGCCCGCGAACTCACCCAAACGGGGGTCTGGCGTCTTCGCTATCTTGAAAATCACGATCATGATCGCATCGCCCAGGTTGCCGCCACCCCCGCCCAACGGGAACTATCCGCGGTCTTTCTCCTCACACTCCCCGGCCTCCCCCTCATCTACAACGGGCAAGAAGTTGGCCTCACCCAACGTCCGTCCCTGTTCGACATCTCCAAACTCAACTGGCGTCTCGGCACGGATGACCTCCGCACGGTGTACACCACCCTCATCCACCTCCGCCGGGAATCGCCCGCCCTCCGCGAAGGCACCCTCGAAATCCTCAAACTCTCCATCCCCTCCGTTGTCGCTTACACCCGCGCCACTGCCACCCAGCGCGTCCTCATCCTCCTCAACTTCGCCGCCCAACCCGCCCAAATCACCCTCCCCGATCTCATCACCGGAACCGACCTCCTCTCTCGCGAGGCCGTTGACTTAAGCGCGGGGATACAACTCAACGGGGACGATTACCGGATCATTGAAATCCCATAAGAGCGGCCAAGTGTCACACGGATTTTTTCCTTCCAACACGCATCACCGACAAACAGAAGAACCTTTCATTCAAATCTGGACGACACAAAAGGTATTTCCATCGGGGTCAGCCAGGACAACATAATCCGCCCCAGGATCATATTTCCAATTCACGCGTGTGGCCCCAAGTTTCAGCAAGCGCGCAACTTCTTTTTCTTGTTCGTGGGTAAACAAATCTATGTGATGTCGTTTCGGTTTATCCGAAGTGATGGCAGCATTCAGCGATAATTGCATCCCGTTGCCCTGTTTGGGGATCAGAATTGCAAAATCCACATCCGGCTCACGGCTCAGTTGGTAATCCAACGCTTCGCTCCAAAACTTGATCGCACGATGAAGGTCGCGCACACCCCAAACGATGGCACCAATTTCTAACATAACTCATGCTCCTAAAATAACGAGACTTTACCAAACATAAGGTAAAAGACGATAACGTACTTTTTGAGTGTAATCAACATAACCGGGCAAATCCTTTTTCAGGAGTTTCTCCTCATCAAGAATCCGCCATACAAGCCCAGGGAGCACCACGAGAAGCACCGCAAGCCCCATCCAGGAACCCAGAGCCAGGGGCACCCCCGCGACCATGACAAAAACGCCCGCATACATGGGATGCCGCACGAGGGCATAAGGTCCTGTAGAAATCACTTTCTGTTCCTCGAAGGTTTGCACGGTGGAGCCGCCGAAGCTGTTCTCCTTGAAAACTAACAGGTTGAGATATAAACCGAGGGCAACCAACATGTTTCCGATCACAGAAATATATACTGGCACGGGAGACCATCCAAAACGACGATCTAACGCGCAATAGATCAACAACGCGAGAAGACTCACTACGGCCAGGAACATTATGATGCGTTGTGCGACATTTTGTTCTGCCGCGGGACCAACATTTTTTCGTCTTTCCAGGAGGACAGGGTCTTTAATCGAAAGGTAAACCCCAATGCCATTCACGCAAACCAAAAAAACCACGATAAAGACCCAGGCCTGCCAATAGTTGAGCGTCCAGGCCGGGAGAAAAAGCAACAAGCCTAGCATGACCGCGCCCATAAAAAAGGTTCGTAAAGCAGAGAGAATGAGTTTGCTCATCGGTTTGACCTTGCTAAGGAAGTGCGTGACCGCCAGACACTTTGATGACCTGGCCCGTAAGCCATCGCGCCTGCTCAGAAGCTAAAAATACAGCGACATCGGCAATATCTTCTGGCTGCCCAATCCGCTTCAACGGAATCTGCTCGTTTATGACTGCTTCCAACTCCGATGAAATATACCCTGTTTGCGTCGGCCCAGGGGCAATCGTATTGACTCTAATGTCCAATGCTCCTACCTCAATCGCCACACTCCGGGTGAGGGCCTCAATCGCGGCCTTACTTGCCCCATAGTTGATCTGCCCCGAAAAAGCCTGTGCAGCATCTGTGCTCATGTTGATGATACTGCCGTGTCTGCGGCCTTGTTCCTGAAACCGCCTGACAAATTCGGCCATCATCAACAAAGTTCCGCCCGCATTGACATCAAAAGTCTTGTGGTATGTTGACAGCGACGCGGTAAAAATCGTGTCCGGTTCCTGGTAGGCCGCAGCATTATTGACCAGAATCTCAATCGGGCCAGCAAGCCTTTCCCCCCAATCAAAAAGGTGCGAGATTTGCGTGGGGTCTGCCAAATCTGCTTCAAATGCTTCCACCCACCCGCCTTCGGCTCTAATCGCCTCCACAACATGTGTTGCGGCCTCAGCCCGTCGAGCATGGTAAAAGGGCATCCCTGCTTCCGCGGCTTGGGAGGCTTCGGCGGCGTCAATGCCGAATTCTTGCGGAGAAAGCCGCAAATAAGATAAAAGCACCTTCGCCCCTTGGCGTCCAAAAGCCCTGGCAATTGCGGCACCGATGCCCTTCACATTGTTTGCCCCTGTCACAAGGACAACTTTTCCTTCTAGTTTTGGATCGATCATAATCACCTCTTAACTTTTTTGCGTCGAACAGTGATCCTACAGGGGTATAAGCAAAGTTGACGCGCTAGAACCAAAAATGTTCTTTTTGATTGAATTTTTTGGCATAGTCTTGGGTAATTTGTGGAACTTTTCTCACCAGAATTTCCTGGGTCTTGGGATTCGCAACCCAAAAGGAAAATGTGCCAACGATGCTGCCAAGAAAGAAACCTTCAATCAAACGTTGGTAATTTTCCGGCAGTTGGCGACAACTGCGATACCCCTCAAGACAAAACTTATGCAACGCTACTTTCATATCGCTGAAACATACACCCAAGTCAAACATATAATTTCCAAAGGCACAGAAAGAAAAATCAATCAGGCGAATTTCGCCGTTATGGTAGAGCATATTCCCTTTGTGTGTGTCGGCATGGATGATGCCACAATTCTGCGGACTTTCATCTAAACCCCGCACGAGATCAATGAGCAAATCTACGGATTTCGACAATTCCGCGTAATCAGCCTGGCTGATGCGCCCGTCGTCCACAGCTGGCTTTATGCCTTTTAGCATGTTTTCAAAGTATGGCACATCCCGCCTGGGACGGTTAAACCCTTCAGGGATTTTCCATTGGCTTGCCTGATTGTGCATGGTCGCCAATAACCTGCCAATTTGATAGGCTGTATCTTCACTTTCCAATTCTCTGTGATACGGCTCCCCTTCTATCCAATTTAATAAAGTACAGTGGATGGTCCTGCCATCCTCACAATAAATACGGGTGACCAGTTCACCGGATTTATTCCTTATGGGTTTGGGGATTACAAGATCGGTTTCTTTTGCCAAAGCCAACAACCAGGTAACTTCCGAATTTGCCATCTCATAGTCAGCCCCATGCGTGCCCATAGCTGCGGTGATGGGCACATGAATACGAAGAAGAAACGCTTCTGAATTTCTAGTAGCAACTTTGTATGTAACGTTATCACTGTGCCGAATGAAAGATATGCGCGGCTCCAATATTTCATACGCCTCTAAGGCAAGCCCGGCTATCTCATCGAACGTTGTATTACCTGGTTGCATTTGCTTGTGTACTTAAGCGCTTTAATGGCTGGCGTTACTTCACCTTCAACACCACCCCTTCATTCCCCTTCACCTCCAATCTCTTCAATGCCACCTCGCGCGGCCCCGTCATCTCCGTCGAAAGCATCACTCCGGCAACGGAACCCACGGCGGACAGGTTGAGCGCCTGGCTGTCCCCGCTAAAGTTGAGCACAACGAGCAAACGCGTATCCCCATCGCTCCGCAGGTAGGCGAACACGTCGGGGGAACCGGCGTCCACGGATTGGTACGCGCCCACGGTCAGGGCGGGGGTGGACTGGCGGAGGGTGGTCAGTGCGCGGTAGTAGGTCAGCATCGAAGCGGGGTCGGTGGATTGCACGGCGACATTGCGGGTGGCGTGGTCGTCCGCGAGGGGAAGCCAGGTTTCCACACCCGCGGGGGAAAAGCCCGCGTTGGGGGTGGTATCCCATTGCATGGGGGTGCGTTCCGGGTCGCGTCCGACGATGTGAGCGATTTCGGGCTGGTTGATGGCGGGCGGGTCCATCACCCTATCGAGCGGGATGGGGACATCTTCCATGCCGATTTCATCGCCATAATAACAGGTCGGCGCACCGCGCAGGGTAAGCAGGAGCATGTTGGCGACGCGGGCCTGCGCGGGACCGTAACGGGTGGCGAGGCGGTGTTGGTCGTGGTTGCCAAGCACCCAGTTAGGCCAGGCGAAGGGGGGCAGGGCAGCCTCGTAAGCATCTACCATGCTCCGCACGAGGGCGGCGTCCCAACGGGGGATGCGGATGAGTTGGAAGTTGAATGGCAGGTGGCATTCCAGCTTGCCAGGCGTGCCATAGTATTTCATCAGTTCATCGTTGGGCAGGTAGGTTTCGCCCACCATCATCCGGTCATCGTACGAGTCGAGCACCGCGCGCATCTGGCGGACAAGGTCATGGACTTCGGGAAGGTTGGCGGTGTAAATGTGGTGAATACGCATCCACGGGATTTTGCCATCCCAGTCGGGGTTGAGCGGTTCGTCACGGAAGTCCGGGTCTTTCATCATCAGGCCGATCACGTCTACGCGGAATCCGTCTACGCCTTTGTCGAGCCAGAAACGCATCGTGTTCATTAGCGCGGCGACGACTTCGGGGTTGCGGTAGTTGAGGTCGGGCTGTTGTTTGACGAACTGGTGCAGGTAATACTGCCCGGTTTTTTCATCGAATGTCCACGCCGGGCCGCCGAAGTGACTGAGCCAGTTGTTGGGCACGCCGCCGTCCGGGGCCGGGTCGCGCCAGAGGTACCAGTCCCGTTTGGGGTTGGCGCGGCTGGAACGGGATTCGAGGAACCAGGGATGCTCGTCCGAGGTGTGGTTGGGGACGAGGTCGAGGATCAACTTCATCCCGCGCTTGTGCGTTTCGGCAAGCAGGTGGTCGAAGTCCGCCATCGTGCCAAACATCGGGTGGATGTCACAGTAGTCGGCCACGTCATACCCGAAGTCGTGCATGGGCGAGGGGTAGATGGGCGAAAGCCAGACCGCGCCGACGTTGAGGTTTTTCAGGTAATCCAACCGGGAGGTGACGCCGGGCAGATCGCCCACGCCATCCGCGTTGCTGTCTTGGAAAGAGCGGGGGTAAATCTGGTAGGTAATTTCCGTTTGCCACCAGGCATGAGATTGGGTCATAGAAGTCTCCTTGAAAAGGTTAGAGAATCAGGGTTTGCTCATAAATTACCAAGCAATATCCCGCCCACCGTCGCTAAAACACAGCCCGCGAGGGTGAACCACGCGGCGCGGGAACGGGGTTCGGGGTCTTTGAGCCAGAAAATGCCAACAAGGGCGTTGACGACAACGGAAAGCTGTGCGATGGTGAACCCCCGTCCCGCCCCCAACGCGGCAACCAACAACAACATCCCATAATTCCCCACGCCCCAAATCACCCCGGTCAACAGGGTGCGCCCCGCATCACTCGGACGCGCCAACCGGGGCATTTGCCGCGCGGCGACCACAAGGAGCGCGCTCCCCGCCAGCATCCCCAACGCCAACGGAAATCCCCCCACCCACATCGAGATATCCGCCACCTTGATCGGGATGAAATAGCTCCCCCACAGGACACCCGCCCCCACCGCTCCCGCGTACCCAAGCCAGGCATCTTTGAGCGCTTGTCCATCTGGCAGCGCGCCGCCTTTCGCAAAAATGATCATCAACACCCCGACAATCACAATGACCAACGCGGCAATCAGTATCAACCGCCCCGCCGCGGAAGTGTCGGGAAATTCATCGAACAGCAACGCCCCCCACAACATACTGACCACGATGTTGAGCGGTGCCCAAATCCCAAACGCCCGCGCCAGCCCAATCTTCGCCGTCGCCGTAAATCCACAAAGCCCGCTCAACGCCCAAATCACCCCGCCGACAAACACCAGCCAAAAACTGTTCGCGGTCAGCACGTTCAGACTTCCAAATCCCTTGATGAGCAGCACCAACAACGCCAGCCCCAGATTCGCGGCAGTCACGTAGAAGGTTTTCACCTGCTGGTTGGGATATTCGACATTTTGCGAAGGGGCCAGCCAGGTTCCCCAGGCAAAGACAGGAATGAGGGCGTAGAGGAGGTTGAGCATAGGTTACGAGGGGATGGTACACAGAAAACGCAGAGGGAACAGAAGAACGCAGAAGGATTTAAATTTTTAGATTATGTGCTTTCTGTGCCTTCTGTGTACCATCTTCAAATGAAAAGGGATGGTACACAAAAAACGCAGAGGCAACCGAAGAACGTAGAAAGGGTTTTGTGGAATATTATGACTAATCAATCGGATGATCTTCACGAGAAATCAGGGCGTTTTTCGTGTCATTATCGAAAACCAGACGCTTGATTTTCTTTCTTGAAGGGGCAAAATTGAGGATTAAGCCCACCTCGTAAGGGGTTGCTTTTAGATAATTCAACAATTGTGCTTCGTGTTCCAAGAGGATTTGTTGAGAAGCCTTTAATTCCAAGATAACCAGATCGTTCACAACGATATCAGCAAAAAACTGACCTACTTGATAGCCTCGAAAATAGACCTGGATTTTCATTTGCTGATTCACTTTGAAACCGGCAGCTTTTAAAGCGATGACAAAAGCATTTTCATAGACCGCCTCACTAAAGCCATATCCTAATTCGCGGAGCACTTCCCAAAAGATTGCAATAATTTTATCTGTTAGCTCGACGTGTTTTCCCGGCGTTTCGTACACCTTTCGACCATTCATATTGAGAATCCTTTTTGGCTATGATAGTACACAGAAAACACAGAAGAAACAGAACACCACAGAAATATTTCTAAACCCACTTCTGCGTTCTTCCGTGCTTTCCATGCCTTCTGTGTACCATTCTATATGAAGAACATCGTACACAGATAACACAGAAGAAACAGAACACCACAGAAATATTTCTAAACCCACTTCTGCGTTCTTCTGTGCTTTCCGTGCCTTCTGTGTACCACTTACACAGATCACGCAGAAGAAACAGAACGTCACAGCAATATTTCTAAACCTACTTCTGCGTCCTTCTGTGTTCTCTGTGCCTTCTGTGTATCATTCCTACGGTTGGTACGCAGGTAAAGAATTAATCTCTTCCTCCGACGCAGGATAAAACCGGATCGCCTGCCCGCCACTAGCAGCGAGGTTGAGGGTCAGGACGGTGGTGTAGTCAACAAGGGAGGAGGTGATGGAGATGGGCGTGGGGAAGCTTTCCCAGGCGACACCCACACCGTCGGCGTAGATTTGGGCAACATAGGTCACGCCGGGGGTCAGGAAGTCGAGGGAGGCGGTCAGTGTGCGGGCGTTTTCGTCCGTCATCGAGCCGAGGAACCATTCGTCGCTGTCGCGCTTTTGGCGGACGGTGGTGAGATAATCGCCGATTTGGGCGTCGAGGACGAGGGTTTGTTCCCAATCTGTGGGCACATCAAGGATGAATTGGAAGGCGGGTTTGCCTTCGTAGTTTTCGATCAGATCGGCGGCCATTTGCAGGGGGCTGTAAATGTTGACGTATAGGGAAAGTTCTTTTGCCAGGGTGTGGGGAACTCGATTGTTGGGTTTATACCCATCGAGGGTCAGGTTGAAGATGCCGGGGGTGTAATCCATCGGCCCGGCGAGGAGGCGGGTAAACGGCAGGATGAGGACATGATCGGGCGGATTGCCGCCGTTGTCGCCCCAGGCGTTGTATTCCTGGCCGCGGGCACCCTCGCGGGTCATAAAGTTCGGGTACGTGCGACGGAGGCCGGTGTCTTTGATCGGTTCGTGGGCGTCAATCATAATGTGGTATTTCGCCGCGGTCTCGATGACGCGCTGATAATGTTCCACCATGAACTGCCCATGATGCCATTCCAGCCCCGCGATTTTCCCGTTGGCGTCATACCGCCGGATGCCCTGCCCCCAGTTGACGTACCCGGTTTTGACGGTATCAATCCCCAGGCTTTCGTACAACGCAAACGCGTCATCCATTTGGGCTTCGTAATTGGCAATCGCCCCCGCCGTTTCATTGTGCCCGATAATCTTCGTGCCCAACGATGCGGCATACTCCGCCAACCCTTGCAAATCGTAATCGGGGTAGGGCGTGGTGAAGTCGAACCGGTCGCCGTTGACCGTCCAATCGCCATCCCAACCGAGATTCCATCCCTCAACAAGCACGCCGGAAAAGCCATATTTCGCGGCAAAATCGAGATAGGCTTTGGTATTTTCAGTCGTGGCCCCATGCCGGTCGCCACTGCCCCACGTCCACTTGTCGAGGTGCATCCCCCACCAAATGCCGACGTATTTGCCAGGTTTGACCCACGAAACATCGCCGAGGGCGTTCGGTTCGTTCAGGTTCAGGATCAGGTAAGAGGTGATGAGGTCGCCGGGGGTTTCGGCGATTTGGAGGGTGCGCCACGGGGTTTTGAGGGGGGTCTGCGCCCGGACGAGCACGCCATCCGACCAGGGGAAAAGGTTCGCTTTCAGCACAAGGTTCTCTTCCGATTGCAGGGCCATGGACGAGTAATTGAGCAGGGCGGCCTCGTGGATGCTGAGGTACAGCCCGTCTTTCGTCTGCATCGTGAGCGGAGTGTGAACACCTGTCCGGGCGAACTTCGCCATCTGACTGAGGGAAGTCTGACGATAGAGGTATTCGTACCGGTTTTCGAGAAACGCGCCGATCCACCACGCCTGATGGTCGCCGTTGAGCGCAAATTCGGTTTGTTCATCCATGATCTCGAACGCTCCCAGATTCGGCTGTTCCGGGAATTCGTACCGGAACCCAACGCCATCATCAAACACACGAAAGACGACGACCAACTCGCGCGGTGTCTCGCCCCCGTCCGTGAGCCATACCCGAAGTTCGTTGTGATGATCGCGGATGTCTTTGACTTCGCCCCACGGTTGGGTCCAGGTTTCGTCGAAGGTGGAGGTTTCGGAATCCACGATACTCAGCCCAGCGTTGAGGGGTGCGTCATCGAGGAAGGTGAACCCCATTTTCGAGGGCAGGAGGATGTCTGCACCGTTGCGGGTGACGCTGTAATAGGGCACGCCATCAATCAGCCCGAAGCGGGCTTCGTTTTGCCCATCCGGGGAGGCGACGCGCAGGCTATCCGCAGGCATGGTGAGGGTATCGCGCGGGGTGGAGCCAGGACTGCCGCCGCCCGCGGTCTGGGTGGCGAGGGCAATTTCGATGCGGTTAAGCGTTGGGGTGGGTTCGACCGCGGGAGGGGGTTCGGTGGGGTCAGGACTGGCGACCGGGGGAGTGGATGTAAGGGTCGAAGGTAAATTTTGCGGGGATGGTTCAGATGAAGGAGAAGGCGTGGGTTGGTTACACGCGGCGAGTATAAAAATAAAGGTTAGAAGCAAAAGGATTGATTTTTTCATACGTTATTTCTTTTTGTTGCGCCGGTAAGTCGCCCACCAGACAACATAAAATATGGTCACGCCAATCATCACAATCCAGATACCCGTATTTCCCATGGTCATAACGGCGTACCGGCCAATGGCAATGAATATGAGGGCGAAGATCAACCGGCGAAGAAAAATTGAGACATTTGGCATGAGGGTGCTCCTTATTTACTTTCTTTCCCGCCCACCGACAAACGCTCTGTCCGAACAAAGGATCGTTCCCAGGTGTGCTGGCAGTGTTTACATTCGTAGTAATCAATGATTTTCTCAGATTTGATACGTACTAGTTCTTTACCGGTGCGGTCCATCTTGATGCCCATAGGTTCGGTTTCGGTCGTTGTGATGAAACCTGCCGCACCGCGTTTGCAACTCGGACACCGGCGCAATTTGCTATCCACCGCGCGATAGATGAAAAACCCGCCGATGAGCCAGATGACGGCGAAGACCGCGAGAATGCCGAGAAAGATCAGGGTGTAATAGAAGAGGTCTAAATAGTTCATGCGTTTACCCGTTTACAGGGCTTCCTGTAAGACCGAGTCTTCGCGCCATACCTGGAGCCAGGAAGTGAGAACTTGGGTGGCGGCAGTCCACAAAGCCTGGCCGGGGTCGGTTTCCGGGGCGGGCGAGGGGGAAAGGGGGGTGATGGTTTCGGGCAAATGCCGGTAAACGGCGTCCCGGAAGAAGGGGGCATTTACCAATAAAGGCGTGCTTTGAAGGGGTTGATAGACCGATTGCGCTTGTTCGGGATCGGTTTGTGCGAGGTATAAACACAAGGCCGGGAAGGTAAACAGCAGGGGGATAAAGCCCCGTGTTTCAATCGAGGCCCAGAGAATATCCACGAGGGTTTTATAGGCTTCTTCAAAATTGCCATCCAGCACAGCCACGACAGCCAGGGTCGCTTGCGACCAGGCAACTTGCTCGTCATCGGTGATCATCTGATACAGCTCGATACTGGTTTCGAAATGGTTTCGGGCTTCGGCCAGTTTGCCTTCGGCCAAGGCCAGCCACCCCAGCACACGATGAATTCTGCCGTCAATAAAGCGTTCGATGAAAATGCCTTGTTTGATGGTGTTGAGCAGGCGAACCTGGGCATGGGCTTCCGGGTAGCGTCCCGCGAGGATGAGAAACTCCAACCAGCAAACCACGGTAAAAATGCGGGCAGAGGGGTTCAGGGTTTGGGAGAGGGCCAGGGCTTTCTGTAATTCTTCTTCGGCTTGTTCAAAATTTCCGGCCATCCATTTGGAAATCCCCATGTGGCTTTGCGTGGGGAGAGTCTGGTAGGGCAGTCCTAATTCGATGGAGATAGCAATGGCTTCAGCGAAGCGTGCATAGGCTTGCTCAAACTGGCCCAAATAAAGCAACAAAAAGCCGGAGGACTCCAGCCCGCGGATCACCTCCCATGGATGGTTGCTGATTTTCGCCAGCGTAATGCTCTCATCCAAATAAGCCTGCGCCTCCTGGTACGAGATCAGCCTCCGGGCGGCCCACCCCAACGAATTCAGCGAGTTAATCTCACCCCACACATTTTCATATTTTTTTGCCGCGATCAGCGCCTTGCTATACCAATGTTTGGCCTCACTGGGTAACCCGGATGAGCTGGCAATATCGCCCAGGGCCATCATGTTGCGGATGATCATCCACGGATAGGCAATCTCTGTGCTGATAGCCAGGGATTGTTCGATCAGCGTCTTTGCAACACTCGAACTCCCGGATAACAGGTTCAAGATGCCTTGATAAAACAGAATTAGCCCTTTTTCCACGCGGGCATCCACACCCAATGCCTCCAATTCATGCACAATCGCGATCGCTTGCTCCAACATGCGGGAGGCCAGGTCATGCTGGAAGAAGAGATTGAAGTACCCCATCCACGAAAGGAGATTCGCCTGGAGACGCTTGTAAAGGATGCCATCACCAGGGAGAGTCTGGCGTAACATGTCCAACCCATTTTTGCACAGGGCAACCCCCTCATCAGCGCGCCAGCTCCAGTCGTAATAAAAACAAATCCCGTTAATCGCCCGGTTGAGATGCGTCAACTCCTGGTGTTCAATCGCCCAGTCACAGGCAAAACGGATGTTGTTGTGATCCATTTCCAACCGCTCGATGGCAGGTTGCATCTGCCCATCCATAAAGAGTTGGAGATGTTTTTCGGATTCACCGCTAAAAAAATCGCTGAAGCAATTATAAGCATCAAACTCATCCTGCGGATTTTCGGCTAACTGTTCCGCGCCATACTGCCGTAGCAATTCATGCACCTGGTAACGGTTCTTCTCCCGGTCATATTGCAACAGGGATTTACTGACCAGCGTCGCCAGGTTTTGCAATTTTGCGTGGGTGATTTTCTCCGCCGCGTGCCGGGAAAACGTACCCCGAAAAATGGACAGCCGCGCAAAGAATTGTTGCTCCCCCTCGCTCAACAGGTTCCAGGACGAGTCAAACACCGCACGAATACTGCGGTGCCGGTCAGGGATGTTCCGTAAATCCGTCTCCAGAAAGTCAAGGCATTTCTGAATCTCCAGCACAATTTCGTTCAGCGAAAGCATATCTACCCACGAGGCCGCCAGTTCCAACCCAAGCGGCATCCCTCCCACCAACCGGCAAATCCGGGTGAGTGACACCATATCCGCCTCAGTCACCGTGAAATCAGGCTGAACCCGCCGCGCACTTTGGAGAAACAGCTCCATTGAAGTGTATGCCCCCGGACTGTCCGGCGCTTCCCAGTCAGGAAAATCCAGGCCCTGAATGGGGAAAACCTGTTCTTCCCTGATCCGCAGACGTTCCCGCGAAGTCACCAGAACATGAAGATTCGGCGCGGCTTGCAGAATATCCGAAACGATCTCGGCCCCTTCGATCAGATGCTCAAAGTTGTCCAAAATTAACAACATGCTCCGCTCCGCCAGATACCCTATCAGCTTTTCTTTTTGCGTGGTGACTGATTGCGAGGCCCGCTCCATTGACTCCGTGTTTTGGCTGACCTCCAGCGGAATCCCCAACGTTTTACCAATGAGCGGAATAATTTGTTCCGGTGAACTGATGGAAACCAGCGAAATAAAGAACACCCCATCCGGGAAACAATACCCGTCTTCCGCGGGGTGGTAGTCCACCAGCTTTTCTCCTACCGCGAGCGCTAACCGTGTTTTCCCCATCCCCCCCGGACCGACGACTGTAACCTGACGGACTCCCTGCCCCACCAGCATTTCCTCCAGCGTCGCCAACTCCTCCCGGCGTCCGACAAACGCGGTGGGTTGGGAGGGGAGGGTATGCCGGGGGCGGGCGGGCTGTTCGGGTTCAGGCAGCGGGGGCGTGGATAACGTGCGAAGCGGCGGAAACGATTGGTTGTGTAAATCGGGATGGAGTAGCCCGTAAATATGTACCGGATGAGCGATACTGCGGAGATTTTGCGGCCCGAAATCCACCCAGCGCGCGCCGGTTGGCAGCGAAAACGTTTGTTGGATCTCGTCCGAAACGAGGATTTGCCCCCCCCAGCCTGCATCCATTATCCGTGAGGTGTGGTTCAGCACCGGGCCATAGTAGCGGTCTTCTTCTTTAAAGTAGTCAATACCCTTTTTCACAGTTGGAACGCCGTGCAAGCCAATCCGAATTTTCAGCGTTCCGATCTCGCCCCAATCCGTGCGCTCAAACGCTTTTTGAATCGCCAGGACGCACGCCAACGGATCGCCTGTCTCGAACACAGCTTTGACGCCATCCCCGCGCAATTCCAGAATCCGCCCACCGTGTGCGGGGATTTGTTCTTCCAAAATGGCGTTGTGCCGCATCAAGGCGGCCAACATTGTCTTGTGATAGGTGTCCCATAGTTGGGTAGACCCTTCAATGTCGGTCAACATAAACACGGGCATCCCCTGGGGCAAGGCTCGCATTTTTGCGCGTTTGGGCAATTTCGCCGGGTACGCATTTGTGAGAATCTGTTGGTGAAGTTGCTGCGTTTCTTCACTCGGACTCACCCCCAACTCTTCCCGTAACCGTTGTTGGCAAAGCTGATATTGGGCTAACGCGGTATTGCGTTGTCCATTGCTCGCCAGGGCCATCATTAACTGGCGGTACGCCGACTCGCGGAGCCGGTCCACTTCCAATTGTTTCCAGGCAAAGGTTTGGGCATCCTCGTAATCCCCCTGTTCGAGGGCGTGTTGGGTGGTTTCGTCGAGTTTTTGGAGAAGTTGCCTGCGTAATTTCTCCCGGAGCGTTTCCGCCCATTCTTCAAAGGCGCTGCTATCCACCAGATAGAAGTCAGACAAAAAATTACCCCGGTAAAGCGCCGCCGCGCGGGCCGGATCAGTCTCTAAACAAGCCTGAAAATCATCCACATCCAGGCGGACATCTGCCGCCGGATTGAGTTGCAGAGTCAGGCGCTCTGCCAGGATTAACGGAACCTGCCCGTTCCCGGATTTGCTGTTGACCTCGGGGATGGTTTGCCGGAGCCGGTAAATCGTCTGGCGCAGGTTAACCTGGGCGGACTCAAGCAAGGTGTCCGGCCAGAGAAAATCCATCAACACTTCCCGGCGGTGGGGGCGATCCTTTTCCATTGCCAGGTAAACCAACAAGGCCTGCACTTTCGCCGTGCGAAACTCATACACGGATTGATCGTCCAGCAACGCGGTTAAGGGACCAAGCAGGTTCAACGTCAAGGCAGGCATGTTTTCCATTTTAGCATGTTCCGTATGTTCGAGATGATGGACTTAAGATCATAAGTCATTCAAAGAGTCTCCTCCCTAAACCTGAGCAGTTACCAAATCATGGCGAAAACGATAGCGCCAAAAACTGTCACGGAAAATCCCTGCGATTTCACGGTACAGTCACGGACGGGTCACGGACATTTGGGAAAATAGGGACATAGAAAACAAACGAACCAATCACTTTCACCGAGAAAGGAGCAACCTCATGAACCACCCCGATATCTCAACCTACAACGCCAACCTCTACCTGGTCAAGATGATCCACGACGCTGAAGAGTATCGTCAGGCCCAAAAGCTGACCCCTCAGCCGACCGAACGAAATCTGCTAGGCTGGTTGAAGAAACTGCCCGCACTAACCACCGAAACCCTCAAAAAGCCCGCCGCCCCCACCGCATAAACCGAATAAACGGCATTGCGGCCACAGGAAACAAAGCAATCTCCCCAAAGAGATTGCTTTGTTGTTTAAACCCCCAACCCGTTTCGACGGGTTTCCGCTCCCAGACGCCGAAATCCCATTCGGTGGCGTCCCATCCGGCGGCTGAGATTGTTCAGAGCCAGGTTATAGAAAGTTACAAGGCCTCTGTGGTTGCCTGCAGAGGGCTTGTAGAAAGTTACAAGCCGTCTGCGGGCAAAAAAATGGTCGTGTAGAAAGTTACAAGGGCATTGTGGTTGCCTGCAACGGGCTTCCAGAAAGTTACAAGGGGGTTGCGGTAGTCAAAAAAATATAAAGAAGTTATTCGTAGTTGCTCACAGAAAAAGGTGGGGTGGACGTGATGAAATCCTGCCCAATTAAGCATATCTCCGCACGTCCACCCCACCTGGTGTCAAGGCGAGTAATTGCAGTTATTCCTGGCCTCAACACCGAAGGTTCACATCCCAGGAGGATTCGGTTAAAATCAACCCCGCCCTTTCCCCGGCAACAGATTTTGCAAACCATCCAACCAACAAACCAACTCCCCCCACAAGGACTCCTTATGAAACCCCTCTGGTGGCAAAACGGCGTCGTTTACCAAATTTACCCCCGCAGTTTCAAAGACACGACCGGCAACGGCATTGGCGACCTCGCGGGCGTCATCGAAAACATGGACTACCTGTCCGACACCCTCGGCATTGACGCCCTCTGGTTCAGCCCCATCAACCCCTCCCCCATGAAAGACTTCGGCTACGATGTGGCCGATTATTGTGACGTAGACCCCATGTTCGGCGACCTCGCCACCTTCGACCGCTTGCTGGCCGAAGCACACAAACGCGGCCTCAAAGTGATCATTGACTGGGTGCCCAACCACTCATCCGACGAACACCCCTGGTTCCTCGAATCCCGCGCCAGCCGCGACAACCCCAAACGGGATTGGTACATCTGGCGCGACCCCAAACCCGACGGCTCCCCGCCCAACAACTGGGGCAGCTTCTTCGGCGGCCCCGCGTGGACGTTCGACGAAAAAACGGGGCAATACTACATGCACCAGTTCGTCCCCGGCCAACCCGAACTCAACTGGCGCAACCCCGAACTCAAAAAAGCCATGCTTGACAGCCTCCGGTTCTGGCTCGACCGGGGTATAGACGGTTTCCGCATGGATGTCATCGGCCTAATCATCAAAGACGAACAACTCCGCGACAACCCGCCGAACCCCAACGCCCCCGCCAACCTGCCCGAAAACGACCTCTTCAGCCGCCTCCACCAGGTGTACAACATGGATCAGGATGACGTTCACCCTGTCATGCGGGAAATCCGGCAAGTGCTGGACGCATACAACGAACGCGTCGCCATCGGCGAACTTTGGGGGCCAATGGATCGCTGGATCAAATACTACGGCGCACCCTCGGCTGAACCCGGAATGGGCAACGAACTCCACCTCCCCTTCAACTTCCGTCTCATGCACACCCCCTGGAATGCCGCTGCGATGCGTGCTTCCGTTGAAGAGATGGAAGGTTCCCTGCCCCCGTTCGCCTGGCCCAACTACTTCCTCGGCAACCACGACGGCACCCGCCTCGCCACCCGGTTTGGCGGACAACCCCAGGCCCGCCTCGCCGCGATGATGCTCCTCACCTTACGCGGCACCCCCACCGTTTATTATGGGGAAGAACTTGGCATGGAAAACGGCCTCATCCCCCCCGAAAAAATCCAGGACCCCCAAGGCATCAACCTCGGCGCCGAACGCACCCGCGACGTCTGCCGCACCCCCATGCAATGGAACGCCACCGAAAACGCGGGCTTCTCGAACGTTGAACCCTGGCTCCCCACTTCCGCGGATTACCGTACCCGCAACGTGGCCGCCATGCTAAACGACCCCACCTCGATCCTCACCCTCTACCGCGAACTCTTCGCCCTCCGCAAAGCCACCCCCGCCCTCAACGTAGGAAGCTACACCACCATCTTCACCCCCGCCACAGACTGCTTCGTTTACGAACGCGCTGCCGAAACCGACCGTTATCTCATCGCCCTCAACTTCTCCCCCGAACCGCAAACCCTGTCCCTGCCCGGGAGCGGAACTTGCCTCCTCTCCACCCATCTAGACCGGACCGGGGAAACGGATTTGCATGCGTTGTCGCTGCGCCCGCACGAGGGTGTGATCGTCAAACTGTAAACCCCAACTGCCTTAAAACAAAAATGCGCTGGCTTTTGTCAGCGCATTTTTGTTTTTGTACATAGAAGGCACAGAAAGTACAGGCACACACAGACTTTATATTTTCTGGAGACCTTACAAGCAAAACCAAACTTCGGAAGTCTCCAACAGCATCCTTGCTTAAGAACCTGTTGCTGGATGCACTGTGGTCAAATAGTAGGTATATCTTTAAGACTTCCGAAGTTTTAAGTCAGATTATCTCCAACCCATCCCTATCCGGCAATGCGGGAAATGGCGCGGTGGGTAGCGTTTGGTACCAGTACGCGACCGAGGCAACATCATCTTGCAAGGGTAAGTAACGCCCGCCGGAACGCCAGCCCAACGCCTGAATGGTTACCCGTAAATCCTTCTGAAATCGGATCGGGTCGGTGATATGCCAGCGATACATCCCCATCCGCAACTGGGTTTTGAAAATCCCTTCCGGCTGGATGACCTGATGGAATCCAGTGTAGGGAGTGGTGAAATCCTGGTATACCTTTTTGACCGGGTGTTCAAATCCGTAGGAACCGCAGAAATAATCTTCGGTCCCCGTGCCGCAAATCGTGGGATATTCATCCCCATCCATGTAAAACTTGATCTCACCCTCTCCCCACCAACCGTTGTTATTGCTCCCCCAGGCCAGATACGTGCCAACATAGTGCCCCTGCCCGCGCACCCCATCCAGGATCGTGTACACATCTTTGTACGGCAGCGGGTTCACCCGGCGGAATTGGGCGTGGAAGTAGGCGGCGTCGGCGGGCACGTCGGTCAGGGTGTAGTTGATTTGATAGTACAGCACCATGTCGGTGTCAGCGATGTTCGTCATCGTGATGCGGCAGCGTTTCTGGAAAGGCATCTCCCAATAGCAGTTGAACGCGCTCCCAGGGTTGACACACACCGCCAGGGAGGTAAGTTGCGCGTACTCCCCCCACCCGCTCGCAAAGAAATCCCCCACCGGACACTCGACCGAGGGCTGCTCCTGATCATCCCAGTAAATCCGCAAAATGCTAAATCGCCACGCACCAGTGGGCGTCATCCAGATTTGTTGGATCGCCCCTGGCCCGGTGATGTTCGCCAGTTCAAACGTGGTTCCAGCTTGGATGATGATGGAGGGGGAGAGTTTCCAGCCGTGACCAAGTTCCCGCGCGGCGTTGGCTCCGGTTCCGTCAGTCGCCATGCCGCCTTTGCCTTTTTCCCCGGTAAAGTTTTCGGGACTGATGGAACGCGTTTGAGCGTTTGAGAGACGGGCGAGGTTGCCCATGTTCATGCCGAGGCCGTTGAAAGATGTCATACATTACCTCTCGATTTTCATAGTAAACACTTGTGTCTTCCCGACTTCCGGCGTACCCAACCATAATGGATACGCGTAGGTGTCGCTGGACGCCAGGGACAGATAGGTGTTGGTCAGGAGCAGCCCACCAAAGCTTGGAAAATCTTCGCCACGGATGGGGGTTGGGTTGAGTTGGAGGGGGGTGGCGAAGGTTTGGCCGCGGTCTTTGCTGAAGGTGTAATAGACATTGTATTGGCAAGTGTCTGCCGCGAAGGAGAGCAGACTGTTTTGCCAGCTTGAGAGGGTTTGCACACAGTCGGTCGTGTCGCCGGTGTGGGCGTAAAAGGCGAGGTCGAGCGTGCCGTTGGGGGCGAGGCTGATGACCGGGGCGTGATCAGGGTCGAAGAGGAGCGGCAGATCGGCACTGGCTAGGGTGGAGGTCCAGGTTTGACCGTTGTCGGAGGTGGTGGTGACAGCGATATGTTGGGAGGTCGCGTCGCCTGTGCGGTAGGCGAGGGCAAAGAGACCGTTGGCGGACGCGACACTGATCGGTCCCCAGGTTTTGGTGATCGGGGTTGGTTCGCCGAAGGAGTTGCCGCCATCGGTGGAGTTTGCCATCCAGACGGTGCGCGGCCAGGTCCAGGGATCGGGGTCCCAAACCCAGATCAGGGAAACATCAGTGCCGTTGCCAAAGAGGGCGTGAATATCGCTTGGCCCAGTGGCGCGGGCGGAAAAACTATCGTTGTAAGAAACGTGTTGGTCGGCGCGGGCGGTGAGGGACCAGCGCATTCCGTCGGCGGAGTGTTTGAGCGCGGGGGTGAGGAATTGGTTGTCGCCTTCCTGGGCGTCAAAGGACAGATAAAGTTCGCCGTTTTGGGGGCTGACGAACAGCCAGGGACGGGCACCACCGCCGCCCGTGGGGGCTTCTATGAACTTGCCTTGCGAGGGGGCAAAGGTGTCCGCGGGGGGAAGCTGGTTGAGAACGAGGTTGTCATTTCGCTTGGCTTGAATGTACAGTGCACCGTCCGGGCCAAATAGCACTTGTCCGTTGTAAAAAACTTGCTGCGGGATGCTGAAGGTGGCGGTATTTTGCCAGGTTTGCCCGCCATCATTGGAGAGGTAGAAGGGCATTTCGACTTTGCAGGTGGGGAGCACACAATCTTGTTTGGAGAAACGGGTGGCAACGGCGATGAGTTGATCGGGGTTGGCGGGATTGAGGGCCAGGGACGGTTCCGCGAAGATGCTGGCGTCGTCGAGGGGGATTGGTAATCCCGCGGGGGCCGGGATGGTGGGGGTGGATTGTGTGGGGTCGGGTATCTGCGCGATGGCCGTTTGCCCGCGGGGGATGTAGATCACGGTTCCGGCGATGGTTTTGATGGGGCGGTAATAGGTGTCAATCGCCGCGAGCATGGCGGGGGTCCAGCGTTCCTTTTGGAGCGGATAGGGATCAAAATGGTGGATGAGGATCGCCCCAAATTTTTTGGCGGCGAGTTCGTCCAGCAGAGGTTGTTCGTTCCACATGCCTTCGTTGGCGAGTTGGGAGACTTCAAAGGGCTGGAGGTAGAGCGCACGGTGGTTGATGGTGAGCAGACCCATGTATTCGTCGGCGAGGATGGGGCCGTCGGTGTTTTTGACTTCCTGCTCAAGCATTTTGAGGGAGTCGGTGTCGGCGAGACGCGGGGAAAGTTGATAGTCTACGTCGTTCCGCATGGCGTTTTCCATGAGGAGGCCGAACTGCAAAGTGAGCAGGATGATAACGGCGAGGTAACGCCAGGGATGGGCGCGGCTCCAAACGAGGGTGATCCCGGCGACGAGGGCCAGGGCCGCAGCGAGTTCGAGAAAATAGTTGATGTTGGAGCCAATTTTGCCGATGGTCAGGGCGGAGAGGGAAGCGCCGACAAGAAAGATGGCCACTAAAGGCCAGGATTTTTGCGTGCGCCAACCGATGAGCAGGTAGAGCGCACCGAACAGGAGAATGATGTACGAGACATTCCACAAATCGGTGAGGTGATTTTTTAGACGATCCCACCCGAACTCGTTGACGTTGGCTGTGACGATGTTGTAGTAGAACCCACCGTGGGTGAGGGCGTTGAGCAGGAAAAACAACCCCAGCCCCAGTCCGCCGACAAGAACCGTTAAGCCCACCGCGCGGCGTTTGTCGTGCGTGAACAGCCAGACAGCCCCGGCGAGGGGCGCGGCGAGCGCGTAGGACTGCCGGGTGTACGCCGCGGCCACGAGCAACAGCCCACCCCCAACCCAGGCCCAACGGGAATTGGGCCAGCGGGCCAAAACGTACAGCGCGCCCGTCGCGAACATCAACGCCAGCGAGTCAATCCGCGCCAGCCCCGACCATTGGACGACATACGGACTGGCAAGGAAGAACAGGGCAGCCACAATCGCGGGGAGATATTGGACACTGAAACTTGGCTCAGGACTCTCTTCGTTTTCGGAGATCGGGAAGCTGCGGACAGTGAAAGTGAAGATAGTGAGGCCGATGAAAAGCGCGGAAAGCACCGTCGCGAGCACGGAGACCACGCGGGCCATGTGAAACGGGGAACCGAACCCATTCAGGAAGGGAACCAGCGTGAGCACATACAGTGGCGGGTAGTTGGCGATGGTGTACGGCGGGGTATCGAGGTTGGCACGGTAAATGTTTTCGCCCTGGGCAAGGCGCATGGCCTGGTCAACAAGCGGCGCTTCCCCGTAGTCGAGCGGGTAGGGGTGTGCGATGGTCAGGCCACTATGCAGGAGAAAAATCACCGCGGCGGCTGTCAGGAAGAAAACGAGAATGATTTTCGCACCGTCTTGAATGTAGGGGCGAAGTTTATTGAGGAAGGAAGTGATAAGAGCCATAGGTTTTCCTTGAAAATTACTCGGTGCCTGAATCTTCTCTTGGGTCGGATAAGCGCATGAGCCCCCGTAGGCCAAAGAACATCATCAAGCCCAAAATGAGCGTAACGACAAAACTGGTGGAAATTCGCACGGTCAGGGCCACCACACCCAACAACCACGCCGCCCCGGCCACGCCCCCCAACCGCCGGAGATGGGCATAAAACTGCCCGGTCACTTCTTTTTCTCGGAGAAGGTCGTGCGTAAACGGTTCGAGCAACCGGGTGAAATGATCCAAATCCCAGGCCATGACCAGCAACACAAACTGCGTGAGCAGCCAGACTGGGGAATAATGCAGAAAGACGCCCGCGACCCCCGCCCCGACGAGAAACAGAAAACTGACTGTGGCACGTTGACGATGATACGGCGCGGGAACCAACCAAACCCCGCCCGCCAACAGACAAACCAACCCCATCTGCCACCGCCCGTCCACGGTGTACTGAATCCCTAACCCCAGCGCCCCACTGACCATCGCAAGCAGTGCCACCCTACGCATGGACCACCCCCTGTACCCCTCGAATAAATCGCTGGGAAAGTGCAAACCGGGCGGCCTGCTGGAAAGGCTGATCCACCTGCCATTCGACCACGCGGATGCTCGTCCGCCGAAGTTGCCGGAGCAAAAGGTCGCGTTCCAACCGGGCAAGCCGCATTGCCTGCGAAAGGCCCGGACGGTTGCCAAGAAGACTGCTTTCAAACGAGATCGGATCAGGCGAAATGATCATCAGTGGGTATCCGTGGGCGCGGAGGGCGATTAGGGTGGGCAAATCTTGGTAGAGCAAAGAACTGATCATTACCAATTGCGAACGTGCGGGAAACAAACGCGCCGGGATGTTCGCAAGTTCGCGGGACACGTAACTATCGTACAACTGCACGGCGGCCAACGCCTGCAAGATGCGCTCCCGCTGGACCTTGCCGTAGCCGGGATGAATCCAGTCCCGCGCCCCGCCGAAGACGAGCAGGCCCACCCGGTTGCCATAGTTGAGAAAAGATTCCGCCAGGGTTGCGGTGGCCTGGGTGCTGTGTTCCAGAAGTTCGGCACTGCCATGAAAAAGGTTCGTTTCGATGCGGCAGTCCAAGAGCAACCCCACATCGGCAGCGCGTTCTTGCTCAAACTCGTTGACGAACAGCGTTTGATCGTGGCGGGCGCTGGCCCTGTCATTGATCCACCGCATGGGGTCGCCGGATTGGTATTCGCGGAGACCGAAAAATTCCACGCCCGGGCCGCCTTTGCGTGCGGGGATCAACCCCGGAAAGACGCGGGTCCGCCGGGGGCGGATGGCAACTTCGGGGAGTTTGTGCGCTGTTGGGAGAACGAGAAACCGGCTGGGGAGCGTGTGTTCCTTGTGTTTTCGCACCAACCCCAAATGATCGGTGGCGAGGGTGCGGTAGCCGAGGAAGGCATATTGCCCGCGGGAGCCAGTAATGGTGTACGTGATCGTCACAGTCGCGCCGGATTTTAGGGATGTGAGGATGTATGGCAAGCCCTGGGTGATCTTTGCGCCGGAAGGCACAATATCCTCGATGATCAAGCTTTCGACAAGCGGCCCTTCGTTGGTGACGTTGAGTGTGACGGTCACAGGCGTGTTGGGAAGCACCCGGTCTGAACTCAGGACGCGCTCGGCTTTGAGTTGGACGGGCTGGGTTTCGTGAAACAGGCCGACGGCGAGGTACAACACAAAGGGAATGGCAAGCGCGAGCAAGGGGCCTTGCAGGGTGATCAGTCCGATAAGGAGCAAGCTGTATGTGAGAAAGATGAACAGGGAGAATGTTTTTGGCATCTCGACTCAGTTAATCACGGGGACGGGAATACTGCCAATGAGTTCGGTCAGGATTTGGTCGGCGGCTTGGGGGCGGAGCCAGAGTTCGGGGTTCAGAATCAGGCGGTGGATCAGGGCGGGTTTGGCGAAGATTTTGATGTCGTCGGGGAGGACGTAATCCCGGTTTTCCATCGCGGCTTGGGCGCGAGCCAATTTCAGGAGGGCAAGTGAACCGCGCGGGCTGGCGCCGACGGCGACCCGTTTGTCCTGGCGGGTTTTGTGGACGAGTTCGACGATGTAGTGTTCGAGATCGGGTTCGATGTGGACGGTTTCGATGGCTTTTCGCATCGCTTGCAAGGATTTGTGGTCGGTGATTTGTTGCAGTTGGAAGTCGTCGGTGCGGCGGTCGCGGCGGCGTTTGAGGATTTCCTTTTCTTCTTCCAGGGTGGGATAGCCCATCGAGAGCTTGAGCAGAAAGCGGTCGAGTTGTGCCTCAGGCAGAGGGAAAGTGCCCTCGTATTCGATGGGATTTTGCGTGGCAATCACGACGAACGGGTCGGGTAGGGGCATCGTTTCCCCTTCGATGGTGACTTGATGTTCTTGCATCGCTTCCAACAGGGCGGACTGGGTTTTGGGCGAGGCGCGGTTGATCTCGTCCGCGAGGATGATGTTAGCGAAGATCGGCCCTTTTCGCAGTTCAAAACGCCCTTTGCTCCGATCGTAGATGTAGCCGCCGGTGATGTCGCCAGGAAGCAGATCGGGGGTGAACTGAATTCGTTTGAAATCCAGCCCCAGCGCGGTGGCGAACGAGTGCGCGGTCAGCGTCTTCGCGAGGCCGGGATAATCTTCGAGCAGGATGTGGCCCCCCGCGAGGATCGCGGCCATGATCTGGCGCAACATCTGATGTTTGCCCACGATGGCATTTTCGACTTCCTGGATGATTTTTCCGGTTAACGGGGCGACTTCCGATAATTTCATGCTTAATCCTGTTGTAAATAGGGTTGATTTTCAAGATACTGAAGAACGATTTCGGGGTCGAGGTCTAAAGGGGTTTTGATTTCTTCTGCGCGTACGCGTTTCCAATAGGATATGTAAATTGGCTGGCGGGCGTTGAAATAATCTGCGATTTCGGCGGGCAAACCCTTAGGGAGATCAGAACTTCGCCAGTTCTCCTCTTCGATGGGGAGGTAGAGGCGTTTGGTTAAGCGTTTGAGTTCCTGGGCCAGAAGCCATTTGGAGAAACGGCTTTTGCGCGAACGTTCGAGCAGGTTTGCCCATTTTTCGACCGGGCCAGGTTGATGGGCCGCGGAGGGGTCTGAATAGTGGAAGATTCTTTTTCGTTTGGGTAGACTGATAAACGAGAAAATTAGCAAGATCAAAATGAAGCCTGCCCAAATCACCGCTTGGGGCAAACTCCGGATAACCAGGGCTACGAACCAGGCCACATGAAACAACGGAACAACGATCACGGTGTGGACGAAGTCATCCACGAGAAAGACGAGTACCAGCGCAAAGACCAGCGACAACAGGAGTGGGATAAATGGCCGAAGTTTATTGAACATAATCTTGAAGTATCGCTTGCAAACACTGAACCGCTTCGTGTTCCATGGTTTGAGTTGTAGTTCTCGCACCATACCGCACGCTTTCAAAAAGCCGAGTGAGTTGGGAGATGTGAGTGCTGGCGATACCTACGCGGGCGAGGTGGTCTTCAAATTCACGCGGAGTCATCGCCTGTTTGCGTTGGATGCGGCGGCTTTCCTGCAAACCCTGGCACATTTGGGCGTAGCACGTGGTAACAACATCCCACAAATCGCCACCCGCTTCCAGGTCGGAGAGCGCTCTTTTCACTTCCCGGACGATGACGGATTGGGCATCAGGGCGAGGATGAAATTTTTTCCAGGCAAAATAAGTACCGCCGAAAAACACCACTAACAATAAGCCGTTTACGAGAATAAACACCCACGCAGGGGGTTCCTGGACGAAGGGGGGCGGGGTGGGGAAGGCGTTTGGATCGAGTGCGGGGTTTGCGCCCTCCGCGGTTTGAACGGGGGCGGCAAATTGAGTCATGCTTTGAACGATTTTCGGCAAGAGCACAACAAACAGTGCGAGGGCAATAAACATGCGGATCAATTCACGCCGGAATTTGCGATCAATGATGGCATAGATGGTGGAAAAGATCAGCATCAACCAAAAGAGGATAATGAGCAAAGTCAAAGTGTTATCGCCCAGTGAGGTGGCGTTAAACCCGGTCCCTTCGCTGGACGGGGTGGGGACTTCGACGGGGCTGGTGTTCACCGCGGAGAAAAACCACTCGATGAGGTGCAATGACTCCCCTGGCTGTAGGCGAAGTCTGGGAAGCCCACCCGCGAGCATGAGAATGACCGCCAGCAACCAGCCCGCGCTTAGGATGACTCTCTTGCGTTTCGTGTTGTTTTGCATCGCTTTGAAAGTGGACCGTAGTCTAGCCCCTTGTGGGCGTAAAGGGTACAAGGTCCGAGACTACGTCAATCCTTAAATATAGAGCGCCAACAACAAAAAGCCCAACTCCACCGCCAACGTGCGGGCGAGGAGCCACCAGGCTTCGCGCGTGCCCATGTAGCGGTGCTGGTACTCAAACCCACCGATGATAATGACGATCATCAATGTGGCAAGCGGCAGAGAAACCAGAATGTTGATCAGAGACAGGCTGCCCTGCCCGGATGCAAACTTCCATGCTTCCCACGGGAAAAAACGCGTGTAGGTGCGGATGATCATTTCCCGCCCGGCGATAAACGAAAGCACACTGAGGGCGACCGAGATAAGCCAAATGCCATAAGCAGGTAGGTAAACACGGGGGGAGTCTTGGGGTTTTTGGAGGGTTTCCATAGCTTTTCCTTTTCAAACTTCGGATTTGACACGCTAAAACTTCGGAAGTCTTTGGCCCATTCTCGTGAAAGCAGTTTGCGAGAAAATGGGATTCTTTTTTTTAGGAGACGTTTGGAGACTTCCGAAGTTTGGATTAGAAGATCAAATACGGCAAAATCAAGATGAACAATTGGGCCAACAGCGTAATACTAAACACTTTCCACGAATTAGGTTGGCCGATGTGACGATAGTGATATTCACCGCCGCCAACTACGACGATGATGTACAAGATGGCTGCGAGTAAGATCGAGAACATCGCGATTGGCATAACTTGCGTTTTGCGGCCCCCCATCTGGAGTGTCGCGTAAATTGCCAGGTCTTGGATGACCGTAATATTCAACACGCCAATCAGCGCCGACCCCAGCCACAAAATGAACGCAAGCCCGGCCATGAGAATAAACCGGGGTCGGATCGAAAGCGCTTTATCGAACTGTTCCACCGAGACAAGCATTAAGAAGAAACACGCCAGAGTAGGGTAAGAACCCATTTCTTGAACAGGAACCGTTCCGCGTACGCTGATTTGCTGGATCACACCTACAAGCGCCAGAACCAGTCCAGCCACAGCGAAAGCAATGGGCGTGGTACTTGCGAAACGTTCCCAATATAGAGAAATGGAAGAGCGCGGCTTGATTTTTGCTGCAATGGATGAAAACATCATCTGATTGGAGGGGCGCGTCTGATTGAGCGTGCCATATAACTCGTTCGCAATTACGCGTTGCAGACGTTTCTGCTCATCCAATTGAGCGCGGCAGATAGGGCAGGTTGCCAGGTGAGCATCCATGCTTTCCCGCGTAGCGTCGTCAAGCGTTTGGTAAAGATAACCGGTAAGGCGGTCGAGAGAGAGATGGGGGGTGTTCATAAGGTTTCCTCCGCGATTTGTCGCAAATCATTTTCGGAGAGGGTTTGTGCCAATTTTTGATGCGCCAACCGCACACGGGATTGAGCGGTCTTCATTGGGCATCCTACGATTTCGGCGATTTCCTCGTAGGTATGCTCGCCCCAATGCCGCAGAACGATAGCTTCGCGCAAGATCGGGGTGAGCTTTTGCACGGCATCCCAAACGGAACGACGCGCTTGTTTGTTTTCTACTTTCTGTTCAGGACCGGGGTTCAGATCGGGAGGACTCCGGCGGCTCTTCAGCCACTCGGTAAAAGAAAAGGCCGGGCGGCGCTTCCGCAAAAGGTCCCGGCTCCGGCTCACGGTGATCATGTGAAGCCAGGTGGTAAATTGACTGCGACGTTCATCAAATTGGGCGATGTTCAGTAACGCGTAGGTTAGTGCGTCTTGCGCGGCCTCTTCGGCGTCTTCGGCATTGCCGAGCAGCCCAAGCGCCAGCCGGAAGGTGCGGTCACGGTGCAGGTCATAAATCGTCTCCGCCGCACGCTCATCTCCGGCGCGCCATCGCTCAATCAGAACTTCAAGGTTAGTCATCATATCTCATGTTATTATACGCATCGAACAAAGCCTTTGCTCACAGAAAAGTTTTCTGTGTTTCTCCCTCTCAAACCCATGCTCACTGAATCCCTCCCTTCTACCCACCCCCTCGCCCCCATCAAACGGGGTTCTCTCTACTATCTCTTTTTCTTCCTCGCCGCGGGCGCTCATGGCCCCTTTTTGTATGTTTATTACAAAGAACTCGGTCTGACCGGACAACAAATCGGTTGGCTTGCGATCCTCAGCCCGGTGATGACCCTTCTGCTCGCCACGCCCATCGCCTCCTTCGCCGACCGTAAACGCTGGCGTGTCCGCACCGCCCAAATCGCCGTCACCGGGGTCGCCGTTCTGGTCTTCTTTCTCCGCTTCCCCACCACTTTCCCCGCCATCGCGTTGATGATGTTCTTCGTCGCCCTCTTTTCCTGCTCCATCTCCCCCCTCGGCGACAGCCTCATCGCCCGGATGTCCCAACGCTACAACCTGAACTACGGCACCATGCGCTTGTGGGGTTCGGTCGGCTACGCGTCCAGCGCCCTGATCTTTGGCGCAGTCTGGCAAAAAACTGGCTTCAGCCCCATGTTCATCGTCGCCAGTTTGCTCTTTATCCCCGCCATCTGGGTTATCGGCACACTCGAAGAAGGCCCAGTCAAAGAGCGAACCGAACAAAAGCGCATGACCGTCCTCTTTCGGGACACCGGCCTCGTTCTGCTCCTGCTCGCCACCTTCCTCGCCGGGATCGCCAACAGCCTGTCCATGACCTTTGAAGGGATTTACGTCCGTTCGATTGGGGGCGGAAATTTCCTCATCGGAATGATGATCGCCTTTTCCGCGTTTTCCGAACTCCCAACCATGTTCTACGGCCAACAAATTGCCCGCCGTTTGCGCGGGGGAGCGAACACGGTCATCCTCGCCTACGCACTCACCGCCGCAGCCTACCTCGGCTATGTCCTCGTCGCCACCCCCAACGTGATGCCGTTTTTCTCCATCTTAAAGGGCATGGGCTTTGGCCTGTATTTCACCACTACCATCCGCCTCATCACCGAACGCACCCCCGACGAATGGGCCGCCACCGCCCAATCGCTGATGACCGTTTGCTACTTCGGTCTTGCTCCACTCATCGCCGGCCCTGTCGGCGGCCTGATAGATGACACCTTCGGTTCCGCCACTATCTTCATTCTCGGCTTTGCCACCCTCCTTCTCGCCATCTTAGTTTTGGGATTGGCACAGAGAGCGAAAAAGCTCAGTTAATTGAGACAAAGCATTCTTGCAAACCTTTCCTCGCCAACTCTTTACAACCCTATGACCCAGTTCATTTACGCCATCCTTTTCGACCTTGATGGTGTCATCACCGACACCGCGGAATTTCATTATCTTGCCTGGAAACGTCTTGCCGACGAAGAAGGTTTACCGTTCACCCGCGAAGACAACGAGGCTTTGCGCGGGGTGTCACGCCGCGAGTCGTTAAACCTGCTCCTAAAGGGCAAACCCCTCCCCGATGAAAAAGCGGAAGAACTCATGACCCGGAAAAATGGCTATTACCGCGAGATGCTTGCAACCCTCACCCCCGCGGACGCCCTGCCCGGCGTGGTGAACCTGCTGGCGGAAGTTCGTGCCGCGGGGATCAAAACCGCGGTCGCGTCGGCGAGCAAGAACGCGCCGGACGTGCTCGCGCGGTTGGGGCTGGCCGATCAGTTTGACGTGATTGCCCACGGGGGGCACGTTTCCCGGCAGAAGCCCGCGCCCGATCTGTTTTTGTACGCCGCGCGGGAGTTGGGTATCGCGCCGGGAGCATGTCTGGTGATCGAGGATGCCGAAGCGGGGATTGCCGCGGCCCACGCGGCGGGCATGGTCGCGGTCGGGATCGGCGACCCCGCGCGGGTGGGGAAAGCAGAAGTATTGCTACCCAATCTGGACGGCGCAACCGTGGCGGATTTGACTCGCGCAGCAACGTGGCGTGTGGTCGAGCCAGTATTTGAAGCCAAACGACAGAAGCACCGGGAGACGATTTTTACGCATGGGAACGGGTATCTGGCGACGCGGGGGACGTTTGAAGAGCGGTATCCGGGCGACAGTCAGGCGACGCTGGTGCATGGGATGTGGGATGCGGTACCCGTCAGTTTTACGGAGTTGGCGAACGCGCCCGATTGGGCAAGTTTAGAAATTTGGGTGAATGGGGTGCGGTTTGGGATGGATGGAAATGTGCGGGATTATGCGCGGTATCTGGATTTGAAGACGGGGACGCTGCACCGGCGGTTGGTTTGGGAACCTGCACCGGGGAGCGCGGTGGAGTTGGTCTTTGAGCGGTTCGCCAGTTTGGCGGATGAGCATGTGCTTGCGGTGCGGGTGAAGATTACGCCGTTGGATAAGTCGACCCAAATCGCAGTTCGTGCATTATTGGATTCACACGTAGAAAATCAAGGCATTTTGCATTGGAATGTGGTTTCGCATGATGCTGAAATAGAGGATATCGCTAATCTAGTTATTCGAACGAGAAAAACGGGGAAGGTACTTGCATTAAGTTCGCTTCTACAAGCGCAGGGAAAAGAAATTTCACTCGACGCCAAATCAAAAAAGAAGTTTACAAGCCAATTTTCATCTTATCTTCGCGTTGATGGGTTGAACTGCCCAGGCTGTCCTGGTTCGAGCCTACGAGCACAAGCACAAAATGGAGAAACAATAGTAGTAGAAAAGTTAGTGGCGATTTTTTCATCGCGGGACACTGATTCTCCACTTATCGCGGCTCATGAAAAAATTGATCAACTCTCCAATTTTGACTCGTTGCGCCAGGATCATGTCCGCGCATGGGCGGATTTTTGGGCAGGTTCGGATGTCGTCATCGAAGGAGATGATGAGGCGCAGTTGGCCGTACGGCACGGGTTGTTTCAGCTACGCATCGCCGCGCCGACGCACGATCCGCATACGAGCATGGGGGCGAAGACATTGAGCGGGTTTGGGTATCGCGGGCATATTTTTTGGGATAACGAGATTTTTGTGCTGCCGTTTTTTACGTTTACGCAGCCGGAAATTGCGCGGAATATGTTGATGTATCGTTATCACTCGCTGCCGGGGGCGCGGCGGAAGGCGGCAGGGAATGGGTTCGAGGGGGCGCAGTTTCCGTGGGAGTCGGCGGAGACGGGGGAGGAGGTGACGCCAACGTGGGTGCCGCATTTTGCCGATCCGACGAAGTTGGTGCGGATTTGGACGGGGGATATTCAGATTCATATCAGTACGGATGTGGCCTATGCGATGCACCAGTTTTGGCGGGTGACGGGGGATGACCGGTTTTGGGCAGAGGTGGGCGTGCCAGTGCTGTTGGAGACGGCGGTGTTTTGGGGGTCGCGGGCTGAGGTGGAGGGGGATCATTTTGCGATAAGGGATGTAATTGGGCCGGATGAGAATCACGATCATGTGGATAACAATCAGTTTACGAATTTTATGGTGCGCTGGCATTTGCAACTGGCGCTGGAGATGTTGCCATGGTTGGAAGCGCGTGACCCCGCGCGGGCGGCGCAGTTGACGGCGGATTTGAAGTTGACGGGCGAAAGGCTCGCGCATTGGGAGCGGGTGATCGAGGGGTTGATCATTCTGCACGACCCGGAGACGGGGATGATCGAGCAGTTTGAGGGGTTTTACGGGTTGAAGGAGGTGGATTGGGGGGCGTATGCGGGGCGGACGAAGTCTATGCAGGAGTTGCTGGGGATTGAGGGGTGTGCGGAACACAAGGCGTTGAAGCAGGCGGATGTGGTGGCGTTGTTGTGTCTGTTGGGGGATCAGTTTGATGAGCAGACGTGGCGGGCGAACTGGGATTATTATGTGCCGATCACCGACCACGAGTATGGGTCGTCGTTGGGGCCTTCGATGCACGCGTGGGCGGCGTGCCGGATGGGGCAGCCAGAGGAGGCGTATCACCACTTTATGCGCGCCGCCCGGGCAGATTTGCTGGATGTGCGCGGGAACGCAGGGGATGGCATCCATGCGGCGTCGGCGGGGGGGCTGTGGGAGGCAGTGGTGTTCGGGTTTGCGGGATTGCGGGTGAAGGACGGTGAGGTGACGGTGAAGCCAAATTTGCCCGCGCATTGGAAGAAGGTGGGGTTTTGGGTGACGGTGCGGGGGGTGAGGCAGTGGGTGGAGGTGTAATATGCGACTCGTATCTATCACCCCCGAAGACGAAAACCTCTCCGTGCGCCTGGAGTGCGCCCCAGAATTGATGCGCTACATCGGTGGGCCGCGCCCGGAAGCGGACGTGCGTGCGGCTCACAAACGCCGCCTCGCGTTGATGGAAAAGGGTGTGGCGCGCATGTACAAAATCGTCGCCGATGCCTCCGAGGAGGTGCTCGGTACGATTGGGATGTGGAAGATTGATTGGGAAGGGCCGCAGGCCTGGGAAATGGGCTGGTTCGTCCTGCCCAAACACCAGGGGAAGGGCCTTGCGACCGAGGCCGCGCGGCTCATTCTCTCGCAAGCGCAGGGTGATCCCGAAGTGCGTTTCGTCCATGCTTATCCTGCTGTTGAGAATGCGGCGTCCAACGCGATTGCGCGGAAAATCGGGATGGAAAACCTGGGGGCGTTCGACAATGAGGGTTTCGCGGGGGTGATGCGATGTTATAACTGGCGGATTGCGCTGCGATAATTCATTCAGTGGGGATAGGACTTGCTCTTCTTTGAAAATCATTGTAAAGTAATCCCATGACCGATAATACCCTCTTCTACGGTGACAACCTCACCATCCTCCGCGACTACATCCCCTCCGAGTCCGTTGACCTCATCTACCTCGACCCGCCTTTCAACTCCAACCGCTCGTACAACGTGCTGTTCAAAGACGAAAGCGGCGCAGACTCCGAAGCGCAGATCACCGCATTCGATGACACGTGGCACTGGGGCGCAGCCGCCGAAGAGACCTACTACGCCCTCGTAACCGACGCCGCACCCCGCGTGGGCCAAATGGTGGCGGCGATGCGGGAATTTGTCGGCACCAACCAGATGATGGCCTACCTGGTCATGATGGCCGCCCGCCTGGTAGAACTGCACCGCGCCCTCAAACCTGCGGGCAGCCTGTACTTGCACTGCGACCCGACCGCCAGCCATTATTTGAAGATCATTTTGGATACGATTTTTGGAGTAGGAAATTTTAGGAATGAAGTTACTTGGAAACGTTCAGCGGCACATAATGATCCTACTCGTCGCTTTGGGAAGATACGTGACATTATTTTCTTCTATAGCAAGTCTGAAAACATTACTTTCAATAAAGTTTATACAGCTTATTCTGATGCTTATCTTTCTTCGGAATGGAAAGAGTTGCCATCTGGTAGATTTTATAAAACGGAAAACATGCTTGACCCCCAAGGGAAAATGCAAGAATATGATTTTATGGGAACTAAGGCTCGATGGCGATTTACCCCGGAGCGTATTTTGGAATTATGGAATTCTCCACAAACTGAAGTACCAAGTAGTCATGGTCGAATAAAACTAGGCAAAGATGGTAAACCTATTAAACGCGGGAGAATAATATTTCTTGACGAAATGCCGGGTGTTCCATTACAAGATTTGTGGGACGATATACCTTACATTGCAGGAGGGGCTAATGAAGGTCTGGGCTATCCCACCCAAAAACCCGTTGCCCTGCTCGAACGCATCGTCCAGGCCAGCAGCAACGAAGGCGATCTCATCCTCGACCCCTTCTGCGGGTGCGGCACCACCATCGCCGCTGCACAAAAACTCAACCGCCGCTGGATGGGCATAGACATCACCCACCTCTCCATCTCCCTGCAAAAATACCGTCTCAAAGACGCGTTCGACCTCGAAGCAGGCCGGGACTACAAAGTCATCGGCGAGCCGGAAGACGTGGGGTCCGCCCGTCACCTGTTCCGGCAAGACGCATACCAATTCCAATGGTGGGCCCTTTCCCTCATCGGCGCGAAACCCCTCGGCGGCGAACAGGGGAGTAAAAGTGGCAAAAAAGGCTCCGACAAAGGCGTGGACGGCATCATCACCTTTATCGAGGACAAAGGCAAACCCGCCCGTATCATGGTGCAGGTCAAAGGCGGGCATGTCAAATCTGGTGACATCCGCGACCTGCGCGGTGTCCTCGACCGCGAAGCCGCCGCCCTCGGCCTCTTTATCACGCTCGAACCGCCCACCCGCGACATGCTCACCGAATCCGTCAGCGCGGGCTACTACGAATCCCCGCTCTGGGGACAAAAATACCCCCGCCTCCAAATCCTCCCCATCGAAGACCTTCTCGAAGGCAAACGCCCCGAAATGCCCCCCGTCGGGGCCAACGTCACCTTCCAAAAGGCGGAACGCGTAAAGAAAGACGAGGGGAAGCAAGGCAAGTTGTGGTAACCCATGAAACCCAACCTCGCTAAGAGGTGGGCAGTTCTGGGTCGATTACCGGTAGGGATTCTCTATCCACTTGTCATTCTGCTCGCAGGGGGCATTGGCTGGTTGGAATATCTTTCAAACTTTGAACTCTCTTTTTCTTTTTTGTATCTGATCCCCCTCACCCTGATCACCTGGCAGCGGGGCTGGAAAGCAGGGCTGTTCATTGCTGGGTTTTGTACGTTAATCGGGCTGGCGGCCGGCAATCTCTCATTGTTCCGGATCATCCTGTATTGGGAAGCCTTGAACCGGTTGATTATTTTTTGTTTTATGATCGTTTTATTGTCCAGGTTCCGGAACACGCTGGCGCATGAACGCATCCTGGCTCAGACCGATACATTGACCGGGCTGATGAACCGGCGAGCTTTCTACAATGTACTTTCGCAGGAGAAGGCGCGTATGGCCCGGTATGGTCATCCCGCTACCCTGGTTTACGTTGATCTGGATGCCTTTAAAGAAGTCAACGATCTGCACGGGCATCCTGTCGGGGACTACCTGCTAGAAGTTGTCGCCCAAACCCTCCTTCGGCAGGTGCGGGACATTGATAAGGTAGCCCGCTTGGGTGGGGATGAATTCGCCGTTCTTTTGCCCGAAACGGACGAGGAAGCAGCCCAAACCATTATCCCACGATTGCGTTTTCGCTTGCTTGCCGCGATGGAGGAACACGGTTGGCCTATCACCTTCAGTTTCGGGGTGCTCACCTGCTATCAGGCCGATCTCGAAGTGAGCGTGCTCATACAAGTAGCGGATGGCTTAATGTACAGCGTCAAGCGAGAGAATAAGAATGACATTGCCTATAAAGTCATATAAAAAAAGGGAAGCATTAGTTCGCCACCCAAGCCCGAATCTTCCCCTCAATCAAATCCCGCACCTCGCGGAACTTCGCCAGGGTCTCTTCTTCCGTCCCGGAAAACGCCGCAGGGTCTTCAAAGCCCCAATGATGATGTTCGCCAGAACTGAGAAAAATGGTGGGACAGTTCTTCTCTGCATGATCGCACACAGTAAAAATGTAGCCAAAATTGACAAAACCCATGTACTCGCGCACATCCTTCGAACGGTGCGCGGACATATCCAACCCGGCCTCTTCCATCACCTGCAACGTATAAGGGTTTAGCCCTTTGGGTTCTAACCCCGCACTGTAAACCTCATACCGGTCTCCCGCATACTTGCGTAAGAACGCCTCAGCCATTTGACTGCGGGCGGAATTGCCCGTGCACAGAAACAACACTTTTGCTTTGCTCATTTCGATCTCCTTGGGGGTCTCGTTTGGAATAAAAGTCACTTGTAAATTCGCTTCACATTCAGGACATTCACAGGGAATGGTTTGCAAATAATGAACATATTCGGGGTCGGGCTGGTCCGCGGGACCTAAAATCACGTCCAGCCAGTCGCGGATCGCGTCCCCTGCCAACGTATACGAGATATTGTTGCCCTGGCGGGTGTCGGTAATCAGCCCAGCCTCGCGCAAGAACCGCAACTGCTGGGACACGTAGGGCTGGGGCCGTGCCAGATAAGCTTCCAGGTGGCACACACACGCCGCGCCATGCCGCAGCACATCCAATACCCGCAACCGTTCAGGGTGAGCGAACAGTTTCAATTGGTTGGCGGTGTTCTGATAATCAATAGACATGGGAAATACCTTAAAGGCGGGTGGAGAGTGAATCTACATGCAAAATATTGCATATAGCTCATGTGATTGTACCAAAAGAAGAAAAAAAGGGAAGAGAAAATTCTCCGTTTAAAGTGTAGAATAAATACACCATTGATCAACCGATCACCCAATCAAATCATCCTCTAACAAGGACCCCCTCATGGACACCCAAAAACTTCACGACCTCCTCCATCAACTCCAAACCGAAATCGAAAACACCGACACCCTCGACGAACAAGATGTTCAACTCCTCAAAGACCTGGACGAAGACATCCGCGCCTTACTGGCACGCGCGGGCGCGCCCGAAGATACGTTTACCGAACGTCTCGAAAGTGCCCTATACGATTTTGAAGCCACACACCCCACCCTCACCGTCGCGATTTCCAAAGTGCTGGATTCGTTAAGCGGAGCAGGGATTTGAATTGGCGTTTGATTAAAGTATAATGAAGGTAGCCCTGGATTCCAGGTAAATTTCCGAAAATAAAGATGGGTCGTCAAACCCGTCCGCTTCTCTGCTTTGCGTTAGAGGGGGGGCGGGTTTTTTTATTCGTACACAAATTTCGGAAGTCTTTGGGAGATTTCCCGGGAAGGAAACGAAGCTTCGAGGCGGTGATTTGTGCTTTAGAATCCACCTGGAGACTTCCGAAATTTAAATTTTCTAAAGGAGCCAATGCCATGAAAACCTCATCCGCACCATCCACTTCCCTGGCCCTCGTGGGGGACGCCGCCCTGTTTGCCGCCGCCACCTTTTGCCTGCTCGCGGTGGCCGGCGCGCCCCTGGCCTTAATCATCGGCCCGGCCGTTGCCTGGCTTCTGCATGGCCGTCGCTTCAATTGGAAAGTCACCATCAGCGAGTTGGCTGGCATCGTTGTCGGCCTCGTCATCGTGGGGGGCACTTTTTCGCTTTTAGCATTCATCGGCACGACCATCCGTTCCCAAGGGGGATCAGAATTTACCGTCCCCTTGATCTTCCTGATTACCGCCAGCACGCTCCTTTTTATCATGATCGTTGCCCTGGATTTAGACAGCCTCCGCGACCTGACCTCTGCCCGGCGTGAACATCTCCGTCTCGACTATGCCCGGCTCGTCTCCACCGCGATCATCGTCATCTTTGCCATCCTTGTCACCGTCATCCAGCTCAGACAACCCGATACCGAAATCGGTGATGCAGGCGTCTTCGCCATCGCCTCCGCCGCCGTTGGAGGCGTGACCATGTGGGCGATGCGCTGGATTTACAAATTCTGGGAAGGACAAAATGCCGTAATAAGTGCATAAATGAGTTTTTACGAATCCTTAAAAGCCTTGCGAGGGGCAAGGCTTTTTTAATTCCCAACCTGGGTATAATTTCATAGAAACTCCCCCCCAACATCAAGGAAAACCTATGCCCCCCACCCCTGCCCCCACCATGTTGCAGGCCATCGGCAACACCCCCCTCGTCCGTCTGAACCGCGTCGTCCCCCCGGATAGTGCAGAAGTCTTCGTCAAACTCGAATACTACAACCCCACCGGCTCCTACAAAGACCGCATGGCTCTCGCCATGATCGAAGAAGCTGAAAAGCGCGGCGACCTCCGCCCCGGCATGGCCGTCGTGGAATACACCGGCGGCAGCACCGGTTCAGCCCTGGCCTTTGTCTGCGCCCTCAAAGGCTACCGCTTCCGCGTCGTCTCCTCCGACGCCTTCGCGCAGGAAAAACTCCAAACCATGCGCGTGTTCGGCGCAGAACTCCACCTCGTCCCCAGCGAAGGTGGACAAGTCACCCCTGACCTGATCCCCCGCATGATGGATCGCGCCCACGCCCTCGCCACTTCCGAACCCAGCTACTACACCAACCAAATCCATAACACCGACTCCATCAAAGGCTACGAAAAAATCGGGCACGAACTGGTCGAACAAATCGGCGGCCCTATCCACGCGTTTTGCGCCTCCGTCGGAAGTGCCGCCATGCTGATCGGCGTCGCCCACGTTCTGCGTCCGCGGACCCCCACCCCAAAAATCGTCGCCCTCGAACCCGCCTCCTCCCCCATCCTCTCCCAGGGAACCACCGGTCCCCATCACGTCGAAGGCATCGGCATCGGCCTTTACCCGCCCCTGCTGGACAAAGCCTACTGCGACGAAGCCCGCGGCGTGGACGAGACCGAATCCCGGCACATGGCCTGGCGTCTCGCACGAGAAGAAGGCATCTTCACCGGCACCTCCTCCGGCATGAACGTCCTCGGCGCACTGGAACTCGCCCGCGAACTCGGCCCGGGCCACACCGTTGTCACCGTCGCCGTGGATACGGGGTTAAAGTATCTAGCCGGAGACCTCTACGGCGAAGCGTGATCCTCCGTTTTGCCCCAAAAAAGAAAAAATCTGCGTAATCCCTCCAATCTGCGTACCACCCCTACAAGGAAACCATGTCAAAACTCAAAATCTGCGTTGCAGGGGCGACCGGCTGGGCTGGTTCTGCACTCGCCCAAGCCATCGTCCAAACCCCTGACCTCGAACTGGTCGCCGCCCTTTCCCGCACTCACGCGGGCAAAACCCTCGGCGAAGCCCTCGCCCTCCCCGCGCTTTCCACCCCCATCTTCGCCACCGCCGAAGAAACCCTCACCATCCACCCCGACGTTTTCGTTGAATACACCAAACCCGATGTCGCCAAACACAATGTCCTCACCGCCCTCCGCGGCGGCGCGCACGTGGTCATCGGCACCTCCGGCCTGACCACCGAAGATTACGCAGAAATTGATCAGGTCGCGCAGGAAGTCCAACGCGGCGTGTTGGCCGTCGGCAACTTTGCCCTCACCGTTGTCCTCCTCCAAAAATTCGCCGAAATGGCCGCCAAATATATCCCTCATTGGGAAATCATTGACTACGCCCACGCCGGAAAGATTGACGCTCCTAGTGGTACCGCCCGCGAAATTGCGAACCGCCTGTCCGAAGTTCGGGAATCCCAACTCGATGTCCCGTTAGACAAAATGAGCGGCCCAGTCGAAAGCCGCGGCGTGCGCCTGCAAGGCTCGCAAGTCCACTCCATCCGCCTGCCCGGATACACTATTTCCATAGATGCCATCTTCGGCATGCCCGATCAAAAACTCATTTTGCGCCACGAATCCGGCACGAGCGCAGCCCCGTATGTGGACGGTGCCCTCCTCGCCATTCGTGAAGTCAGCAGCCTCACCGGCCTGCACCGCGGGCTGGATAGCGTAATGGAATTCTGAACCTACAATCTGTCATTCCGAACGCAGTGAGGAATCCCTGATACGATGCTCGTCTCGATCTCTTGGGAAACCCCATTGACGTTATAAGGATTTCTCCCTGCGGTCGAAATGGCACACATGAGTCAATGAGGTGAAACATGGCAACCATTTGGTCAAGCGGCAACGCATACGAACAATTTATGGGACGCTGGAGCACGCTCGTTACCCAAAAATTTCTTCAATGGCTGGACATCCCATCGGACAGTCGCTGGGGAGATGTAGGCTGCGGCACCGGAACCCTCAGCCGGGTGATCCTGGATTCGCACCAACCGCAAGAAGTTATCGCGCTTGACCCATCCAGTGAATTTGTCGCTTACGCGCAAAATGCCATACCCGACCATCGCATACAAGTCCGCGTCGGCCTGGCACAGGCGTTGGATTTGCCCACAGATTCAATGGACGCGATGGTTTCCGGGCTGGTGCTCAACTTCGTTCCCCAACCCGACACGGCCCTGCACGAAATGCGTCGCGTCACCCGCCCCGGTGGGAAAGTAGGCATATTCTTGTGGGATTATGCCGAAGGGATGGAAATGCTCCGCTACTATTGGGACGCGGCCACCGCCCTGGACGAAAAAGCCATTCCCCTCGACGAAGGTGTCCGTTTCTCGCTCTGCCGCGAAGGCGCGCTGGAAAAACTGGCCCAAGAGATCGGATTCAAACAGGTTGAAGCTGCCCCAATCGAAGTCCAAACTGAATTCCAAAATTTCGACGATTTTTGGCAGCCCTTCCTCGGAAACGTAGGCCCGGCCCCGGCCTACTGCATGGGTTTGCAGGCCGAAGATCGCCAACGCCTGGAAAACCGTCTCCGCGGCTCGTTACCCATCCAAGCCGATGGTTCCATTCCCCTGCGGGCAAGAGCCTGGGCTATCAAAGGCCTCGTTTGACCCCGCGATCCCAGGGGAAAAGCATCAGCCACGAAAACCACACCTTTTAAAGTTCTCCCGCGCTGCATTAAATAACCTAAGTACTATCCCTGAAAAACCGAGTTTTGCCTTCCAAGCGGGACAAACCTGCTTTTGAAGAACCTTTTCGAGCATGAACCCCGCTTTCAGCGAATAAACCCTTTTTTTTGCCGTCAAGGTGGCAACTTAGGTTTAATAACACAAATTTTATCCAATCCTTTTTTCGGGGACATGGATTCCTCTTCCCTTTTATATGTAATAAATACTTGACATTGAGTAATAAATATATTACTATTTGTTTAGTTAACATTACTACATGTTAGCAATACCAGACACCGAGAGGTCAGCATGTCCTTCCAAGAAAAAAATATCACTGTATCCTTAGTAAATTTCTCCCTGATATCAGGATATTTCCTACTCAGGATTTTTCAACTTAGCCAGAGTGGAAATTTTGATTCTTCCCATGTGTTTCGTTTATGGGGCATCATCATTATCCTTGCAGTCATCGTCACGGTGGTTTTGATGGTACTAACACACATTGGGTCCACCATCTACCAGGTTATAAAAACAGGCGATGAAAACCCGAAAATTGAAAACATTGAAGACGAACGAGATAAATTAATTGATCTGCGAGGAACCAAAGTAACCTATCTTGTATCATCTATTGGGGTATTGATTGCCATGCTGACCTTTGTTTTTGGTCAGCCACCATTGGTGATGTTCTCCCTGCTTATCCTCTCTGGATTAGTTGCCCAAATCATTGGAGACATTTCGCGATTAGCATTTTATCGAAGGGGGTTCTAGCATGGGAAAAGGCCACATCAGCAACAACATTCGCCGTTTACGATTTGACCATGACGAAATGACGCAACAACAATTGGCCGAAAAAGTCGGAGTCACCCGCCAGACGATCATCGCGATGGAACAAGACAAATATTCCCCCTCGCTGGAGTTAGCTTTTCGGATCGCACTCGTCTTTGGCGTGTCACTGGAAGAAGTATTTTCATACACCCCCCCAGAAGAATCTAAATAACTCGCAGGAAAGGCGTATTGAAACGGGCTAAGTACCAGTCCTATTCTTAAACGCGCCTCACGCCGGAAATATTACAACTGCTCAACCCTGGTTGAGAGGTATCCCCCAGAAAAAAGGAGAAATCAAAATGAGTTCAGACATGAATTTAATCAACAGTAAAGAATTCGGAAAACCCAAAATCAATCATCGCGATGAGGAGAAAAGGTCTCCCGCGGAATGGCTTATCCCCGCCGGACTGATCCTGCTCAGTACGGTTCCCATGCTTGCGGGCGCTGCTCGTATGACACAACTCATCGGCGGTGCGGAAATTACCGCCGATAATGCACGTTTCTTCGCATCGCCTCTCCCCGTAATACTCCACATCATTAGCGTCACCCTTTATTCCTTGCTGGGGGCGTTCCAATTTGCCCCTGGTTTCCGCCGCCGAAACCCTGTCTGGCATCGTAGCGTTGGACGCGTTCTGATCCCTGCCGGAGGGGTTGCCGCACTTTCAGGGTTGTGGATGGCACAATTCTATCCCTGGCCGCAATACGACGGAGTCTGGCTTTATGGGTTACGGCTGCTCTTTGGAACCGCCATGCTCATCTCTCTAGTTCTTGGATACCTTACTGCCCGGCAATGGAACTTCGCCCAACATGAAACATGGATGATCCGGGCTTACGCTATCGGCCTGGGCGCGGGAACACAGGTATTTACACACATCCCATGGGCGTTATTCCCTTCCATACACGGAGAGCTGGCAAGAACCATCATGATGGGGGCTGGGTGGATGATTAATCTAGCTGTCGCTGAATGGATCATCCAGAAGCGTTTTTCTTCCCAACACGTCTCAAACAGGAAATGAACATGAAAGCGATTACCTACACAAAATACGGGCCTCCCGAAGTTCTTCAGATGAATGAAATAGAAAAGCCCACACCCACGGCGAATGAAATCCTCATCAAAATTCATGCAACCACCGTCACCGCCGGAGACTGGCGGCTGCGAAGCGCAAACCCATTCGCAGCCCGGCTCTACAACGGCCTCTTTCGCCCTAAGAAGGTCAACATCCTGGGTTTTGAATTAGCCGGGGAGGTGGAACAAACAGGCGACAAAGTCACGCGCTTTCAGAATGGTGATCAAGTGTACGCCTTTACCGGGTTTGGCTTTGGTGCCTACGCTGAATATATCTGCCTGCGGACCAATGGAACAGCCAAGACCGGGTTGGTCGCAAAAAAACCAACCAACTTATCCTTTGAACAGGCAGCCGCCATCCCAACCGGGGGTCTCACGGCCCTGGCATTTCTACGAAAAGCCCACATCCAACCTGGAGATCGGGTCTTAGTGTATGGCGCATCCGGGAGCGTTGGAACCTATGCCGTTCAGCTTGCCAAACACTTTGGCGCAGAAGTGACCGGCGTATGCAGCACGGCAAACCTGGGACTTGTGAAATCTCTGGGTGCAGATACAACACTCGACTATACAAAAGAAGATTTCATAAATAATAGCCAAACCTACCAGATCATCTTTGATGCGGTCGGCAAACTGGCAACTTCCTACGTCAAAAAGTCCCTCAAGAAAAACGGCGCTTATCTCACCATTTGGGGTTCCGCTGAAATTCTGGATAACGACCTCGACACGTTGAAAGATCTGATTGAGGCGGGAAAACTACGCCCGGTGATAGACCGCAGGTATTCAATGGAACAAATCCAAGAGGCTCATTACTACGTTGAAGCAGGGCATAAAAAAGGGAATGTCATCGTTCAGTTCGAGAACGCTCCCAAAAGCTAAACATCTTGTAAATTCTCAATCTACCAGAAAGTCCAAACACAGCACAAAACGCTTTACGAAATCGTAAAGCGTTTTTGTTTTCGGATTGGTTATAATTTTGAATGCAAATATCCCAATATCCTTGCAACTCCCCCTCGCCCATTAGGAATGAAACTATGCACCTTTGGCACCTCCCCCACCACGACGGCTCCGAAACCTACGTACCCGAACAAACCCCCACCCTCGGCGGCACAGTCCCCGTTTTCCTGCGTGTCCCCCGTGCAAGCGATGTCACCAACGCTTGGGTACGCGTCCTCTGTGACGGCGAACCCGAACTCGTCCACGCCACTGTGGATCGACAAGACGCCCGCGAGACCTGGCTCCGCGCCGAACTCCGCGTGGTCAACCCGGTCGTGAGCTATCGCTGGCTCCTCGACGGGGGCGATTACGGCTACCAATGGCTCAACGGCACTGGCCTGCACAGCCATGATGTTGCCGACGCCGCCGATTTCCGCATCAGCACCTTTGAAAAACCCCCGCATTGGGCCACCGGGACGATGTACCAAATCTTTCCCGACCGGTTCGCCAAATCCCAAGACCGCCCCACCCCCACGTGGGCCAAACCCGCCGATTGGGACACCCCCGTCATCGGTGAAGGCCCGGACACCCCCCGCCAACTCTACGGCGGCGACCTCGACGGCATCACCGAACACCTCGACTACATCGCCTCCCTCGGCGTGGGCACCCTTTACCTCACCCCCTTCTTTCCTGCCGAATCCAACCACCGCTACAACTGCTCCACCTTCGACCGCGTCGACCCCCTCCTTGGCGGTGACGAAGCGATGGCTCGCCTTGCCGAAGCTGCCCACGCGCGGGGCATCCGGCTCATGGGCGATCTCACCACCAATCACTGTGGCGACACCCACGAATGGTTCCAGGCCGCGCTCGCCAGCCCCAACACCCCCGAACGAGAATTCTTCTACTTCACCAACTATCCCCACCACTACGACGCCTGGTGGGGAATGCGGGAAATGCCCATTTTCGACCACCGCAGCCTCGAACTGCGCCGCCGCCTGTATGATGGCCCGGACTCCGTCGTGGCGAAATGGCTCGGCCCGCACGCCCTCGACGCGTGGCGCATTGACGTGGCGAACATGACCGGCATCCACGGCGACATCCACCTGAGCCACGAAGTCGCCACCACCATCCGCCGCACGATGGCCCAAACAGTTTCCGAATCCTTCCTGCAAGCGGAATCCAACCACGACACCAGCCGCGACCTACTCGGTGATGGCTACCAGGGCACGATGAACTACGCCGCATTCACCCGCCCGCTTTGGCAATGGCTGCTCCCGCCCCAAGCCCGCCCCTACCCCCACGGCAAATACCCCATGCTCCCCAACCTCCCCGGCCCTATGGTCGTGCGCGCCATGCAAGAACTCTCCGGCGTCACCCCCTGGCAGGGCACGCTCCACGCGATGAACCTGATCGGCTCCCACGACACGCACCGGGTCATCTCTCTGCTCGAAGACGAGAAAATGGTGGATGTGGCGTTCGGTATGTTAGCGGCATACCCTGGGGTCCCGATGATTTATTACGGCGACGAAATCGGCCTTGCCACGATGGGGCCGGAATACGCCCGCATCCCGATGCCGTGGGATCACCCCGAACGGTGGGATCAACGCCGCCTCGCGCATACCCGCGCCCTCTTCCAAACCCGCGCGGGAAGCGTCGCCCTCCGTCGTGGCGGGCTGCGCTGGCTTTCCGTTGAAAATGATGCCCTGACCTTCCTCCGCGAAGCCCCTGGTGAAACCATCCTCGTCCACGCCGCCCGCGCGAGTCATTCCTGTGTCAAAATCCCCGCAACGGTCCTCGGAACGGAACTCATAGGAATTGCGGGAACTTCCAATCTACACGCTGATGCGGACGGGATGATCACCCTGCCCACGGAAGGGCCAGCATTTGGGATGTGGCAGGTGAAAGAATCTTAAAAAACCCCCTTCTGTGTTCTTCCGTTTTCTCTGTGTTTTCTGTGTACCATCTACGCCCTCATAAGATGGTACACAGAAGGCACAGAAAACACAGAATTTTAAAAACCTTTTGTATTTTTAGTTCATCGTGGGTTTTCCACAAAGGAGAAGATGTATGCCCGTTCGTATGTCCAAAATCGAATCTGCAATGCGGATTGTCCTGGCTTTCAACGATGCCTTCAACCAGCACGATGTCAAAGGGATGATGGCGTTGATGAGCGAGGATTGTGTGTTTGAAAATACAACCCCGGCCCCAGATGGCACCGTTTACAAAGGCAAAACGGCGGTGATGCAATTTTGGCAAACCTTCTTTCAGGAATCGCCCCACGCACAGATCAAAATCGAGGAGATTTTCGGGTTGGGGAAGCACTGCGTCATGCGTTGGGTGTACAGTTGGGAAACGGCGTCCGGCGAAAAGGGGCATGTGCGCGGGGTGGACATTTTTCGGGTGGAGGATGATCTCATCTGCGAAAAATTTTCATACGTCAAAGGATAATGATGGCGAAGGTGGAATTCCAACAGGTCGAAAACGATATTCAAAAAACGCAGGTGGGGGCCTTGATTCGCGAGTATTTGGAGTGGTTAAACGGGCAATTGCAGCGAGACTATGGCATCGAATTTGACATCGAGGCGATGGTGCATTCGGATTTGTCGGATTCGCACAAGTTTCATCCACCGGATGGACGTTTCTACCTCGTTCAATATGATGGAACGGCGGCAGGGGTAGGGTGTCTGAAGAAGTTGTCGGAGGGGGTCGCGGAAGTTCAGCGGATGTATGTGCTTCCCGCCTTCCGCGGCAAAGGGATTGGGCAAGCTATCGTCGAACGGTTGATTGAAGATGCCCAGGCCATTGGTTATCGCCAACTCAAACTGGAAAGCCTGCAATTTCTAAAAGCCGCTCACGCGCTGTACCATTCCGTCGGGTTTCACGAAATCCATCCCTATGCGGACAACAGCATGGAAGCCTATCAGGCCAGGGAACAACTCGGTCAGTATTACACCATCACGGTGTTTATGGAAATGAATCTTTAGGAAGCTTTATGGAAACAACCAAACCTAACATTAATTCGATTGATGAATACATTGCCACTTTTTCCCCGGAGACTCAGGAAATCCTGCAAACCCTCCGCGCGACAATCAAAGCCGCCGCGCCTGACGCCACGGAAACGATCAACTACCAAATGCCTACCTTTACCCTGAACGGCAACCTCGTGCATTTCGCCGCCTTCAAAAACCACATCGGGTTTTATCCCACCCCAAGCGGGATTGAGGCGTTCAAAGATGCGTTGTCGGTGTACAAAGGGGCAAAAGGTTCGGTGCAGTTTCCGATTGACCAGCCGCTACCGCTGGAGTTGGTGAGCCGCATCGTCCAGTTTCGGGTGGCGGAAAACGTTGCAAAGGGGAAGAAAAAGGGCGGGAAGAAATAAAATTTCCCGCCTGATTGGTTACAATAATCTCAACCACACACCAAAGAATATACCGATTTCACACAAATCCAGCATATTCCTCAGTTTTCTTAAAAATCTGCGTCATCCGCGAAATCTGCGTACAAACCATCTTGATCCCCCAATCAAACGGAACTCCTCATGTCCTCCCTCACCCCAACCACCCTCACCCACTCCACCCTCCTCCAAACCGAAGACGGTCTCTCCTACCGTGACCTCAACAAAAACGGCAAACTCGACATTTACGAAGACCCCCGCCAGCCCCTCGAAGCCCGCGTCGAAGACCTCCTCCACCAAATGACCCTCGAAGAAAAAGCCGGGATGCTCTTCATCAACGGCGCAGTCATCAACGACGATGGCACCCTCGAAGAAAAACCGGGCGCACCGGGCTTTGGTCGCATCGCCATCACCCAGGTTGACCACCAGAAGATGAACCACTTTAACCTCTGGGGCATCCCCAGCGCGCAAGCCGTCGCCGCGTGGCACAACCACCTCCAACGCTACGCCGAAAACACCCGTCTCGGCATCCCCATCACCATCGCCTCCGACCCGCGCAACCACTTCACCCACAACATCTTCGCCATGGCCGCCAATGAATTCTCCCAGTGGTGTGAAACCCCCGGCTTTGCCGCCATCGGAGACGCCGACCTCGTCAAAAAATTCGCTGACCTTGTCCGTCGCGAATACCTCGCCGTTGGCATCCGCGTCTCCCTACACCCACAAATTGACCTCGCCACCGAACCCCGCTGGCCCCGCATAAGTGGCACGTTCGGCGAAGACGCCCACCTCACCGCCAAACTCGTCACCGCCTACATCGAAGGCTTTCAAGGCGCAGAACTCGGCCCCCACAGCGTCGCCTGCATGACCAAACACTTCCCCGGCGGCGGCCCACAAAAAGAAGGCCTCGACCCTCACTTTGAATTCCAAAAAGGCCAGATTTACCCCGGGGACAACTTCGACTACCACCTCATCCCCTTCGAAGCCGCCTTCGCCGCCCACACCGCCGCCATCATGCCCTACTACGGCATCCCCACCGACCAGACCGACGAAAACGTCGCCATGTCCTTCAACAAAACCATCATCACCACCCTCCTCCGCGAAAAATATCAGTACGATGGCGTAGTGTGTACCGACTGGGGTCTGATTACCGATCTTCAAACGCCAGACTTTACCTGGCCCGCGCGGGCGTGGGGCGTCGAACATCTTACCGAACCCGAACGCGTCCTGAAAGCCCTCGACGCGGGCGTAGACCAGTTCGGCGGCGAAAGCCACCCCGAATTCGTCATCGAACTCGTCCAATCCGGTCGCCTGTCCGAAGAACGCCTGGACCAATCCGTGCGCCGTCTCCTCAAACTGAAATTCCAACTCGGCCTGTTCGACAATCCCTTCGTAGACGAAACCCAAGTCCCGCTCGTGATGGGCGACCCGGTCGTGGTAGCCGCTGGAGTAGACTCCCAAAAACGCGCAATGACCCTCCTAAAAAACGATAACGCGACCCTCCCCCTAAATGGCCACCCCAAACTCTACCTCAAAAACGTAGACCCCACTGTCGTCGCCGCATACGCCGACATCGTCGCCACCCCCGCCGAGGCGGACTTCGCCCTCCTGCGCCTCAACACCCCCTGGATTCCCGTTGAAACGAAAAACACCTTCGCCCAGGGCTTCCACCACGGCGACCTGGACTTCAAAGGCGACGAAAAAGCCGAAATTCTCGCCCTCCTCGCGGCAGTCCCCACCCTCGTCGTCCTCTACCTCGACCGCCCCGCCGTCATCCCCGAAATCAGCGCCGCTGCCAAAGCCTTACTCGCCGACTTCGGCGCCAGCGACGCGGCGGTATTGGATGTCCTCTTCGGCAAAGCCAAACCCGAAGGCAAGCTCCCCTTTGAACTCCCCTCCTCGATGGATGCCGTCCGCCATCAAAAAGCCGACGTGCCGTATGACTCCGAGAACCCGTTGTACCCATTCGGGTTTGGGCTATCATATGAATAGACAATAGCCTGGCCCCTTTTGGGCGACCACGGACGCAAGGCCCTATATTACAAATCATAACCAAAAAGCGTGTACCAAATCAGTACACGCTTTTTAATTGCATTCCTTCTCTCCGATTATGCCCCATCAAGCTTCCTGCTGACAAAACAGGACAATTTGATAGGCCTCCTTTTTTCCAACCCCCTCAAAGTCTATGATAAGATGAACCCATCGCATCCCAAAATGGAGGTACTGCTCACACAAGAATAATCACAAAACCAGTCTTCAGGGGTCACACCTTTCCCATTTTGCAGTCTAAGGCCTGACCCCGCCAGGGGCTAGATTGCAAAAACCAAATGAAATTCGTTCAATCGAGAAGGAGCTATTTCATGTCAGTTAAAAAAAGCCTGTCGCTTAATGGCGGGCAGATTTTTCTATTGGGCATTCTCCTGGTTGCTGGACTCATCCTGAGTGCCACACTTGTCCGGCCAGCCATCGCGGGAAATGAGCCTCCCCCAGATCACCTTTCAATAGACGCCTCACAGGCGATGCAAGCCTTTCTAGATGACCAGTTACCTCCGCAGGAATTGGAAAAACAAGCCTTTACTGCTTGTGTCGGTGGGTTTGCTGGTACCTATCCTTGTAATAATGTTGACCTCCTTGCCTTTGTCCCGCTTGCGTCTATGGGTGGCGGCAGTGGCAACGATGTCTGGGGTTGGACTGATTCCGGAAGCGGACGCGAATTTGCACTCATGGGCCTGAGCAATGGTACCGCCTTCGTGGAAATCACGAACCCCACAGCCCCCGTTTACCTCGGACGCCTTCCCACCCACACGTCAAACTCTTCCTGGCGAGACATCAAAGTGTACGCAAATCACGCCTTCATCGTCAGCGAGGCCAGCGGACACGGGATGCAGGTTTTTGCCTTATCCCAATTGCTCACAATCACCACGCCTCCCGTAATCTTTTCCGAGACCGCCTTCTACAACGGGTTTGGAAACGCCCACAATATCGTGATTAACGAAGATAGCGGCTTTGCCTATGCCGTGGGTACCAGCACCTGCTCCGGCGGATTACACATGGTCAACATCCAAAACCCCACCAATCCAATCAATGCAGGCTGTTTTAGCAGTGATGGGTACACCCACGATGCCCAATGCGTAAACTACACCGGCCCTGACCCTGACCACCAGGGCCAGGAAATTTGCTTTAACTCCAATGAAGACACCCTCACCATCGTCAATGTAACCAACAAAGCTGCCCCAAGCATGATCGTAAAAAAGACCTACGCCCAATCTGCCTACACGCACCAGGGCTGGCTGACCGAAGACCAAAGATATTTTTTGTTAGATGACGAATTGGATGAACAAACCTTTGGCTTCAACACCCGTACCCGCATTTGGGATGTCTCCAACCTCGAAAATCCAGTCATCATTGGCATTTTCGATGGGACAACCACCGCAATCGATCATAATCAGTACATCAAAGGTAACTACTCCTATCAGGCCGATTACCGGGCCGGGTTACGAATTTTAGACATTAGTAATGTAGCTGGTGGTAGCTTAAGCGAGGTAGCGTACTTCGACATCTATCCTTCCAGCAACTCCGCCAGTTTTAACGGGGCGTGGAGCACCTATCCCTACTTCCCAAGCGGCGTTGTGATCATCAGCGGGATAGAACAAGGCCTATTCGTTGTCCAACCTAACCTCGCGGGCAACCCCACCCCAACGCCAGGGCCATCTCCCACGCCAACCGCGACCCCTGCCCCCGAGGTGATGCACGTTGCCAGCATAGTGATGAGCGTTCAGGCCGATGGCGGCAATCGGGCACACGCCGAAGCCCTCATCACCATCATGAGCGCTGAAAATAAACCTGTCAGCGGGGCGACCGTTTCAGGCACTTTCTCCGGTGATTCATCTAACTCGGCAAATGGCGTTACCAATGATAATGGGCAAATCACCCTATCCTCTTCTTCGATACGTAATGGCGCTCTTTGGACCTTCTGTGTAGATAATGTAGCAAAATCCGGGGCAACATATAATCCAGGTGCAAACGTAGAAACCTGCGACAGCACAGGCGCTCCTCCAACACCGACCCCCACCCCGAACGGCAACACAATGCACATCGGCGACTTGGATGGCATCTCTACCCCAGGAACCAATTCCCGCTGGGATGCTTTTATTACTATTACCGTTCACGACGCGTCGGATAACCCCATCGCGGGAGCCACCGTCAGCGGGGTATGGAGCAACGGAGCCAGTGGTAGTGGGAGTTGTGTGACCAATGCGAACGGTCAATGCACGCTTTCGAAAACCAATCTCCGCAACAATGTCAATGCCATCACCTTCACTGTCACCAACGTGACCCATGCCTCCTACACGTACCAGGCTACGAGTAATCACGACCCAGACGGCGATAGCAACGGGACAACTATCGTTGTCGCCAAACCGTAACCACCCCGAATTTGCAGCATAGTCCTTTGTGGACGAGTACAGCCTCAAGGGACCACCATATTTCAAACCAAAAAGCGTGCGCTGATTTAGCGCACGCTTTTCGTTTCCATTCAATCATCTCCCTGCTGCTCACACCTCAAACCCATTCGGATGCTTCACATGCCACGCCCACGCCATCTCGATAATTTGCTGTAAATTCGGATAGCGCGGTTCCCAACCGAGTTCTTCCATGATCTTTTCACTGCTGGCGATCAGGGTGGCGGGGTCGCCGGGGCGGCGGGGGCCGGTGACCGCGGGGATGGGGTGCCCCGTCACTTTGCGGGCAGTTTCGATCACTTCCGCAACGCTGAAACCCTGCCCGTTGCCGAGGTTGTAGGTGCGGCTGCCCTGATCGAGGGCGCGCAACGCGAGGATATGGGCACTCGCAAGGTCGAGGACGTGGATGTAATCGCGGACACAGGTCCCGTCCGGGGTAGGGTAATCATCCCCGAAAACGGTGATTTTTTCCCGCTGACCGAGCGCGACCTGTAAAACGAGCGGGATCAGGTGGGTTTCGGGGTCGTGCATTTCGCCCAAATCTTCGTGGGCCGCGCCGCACGCGTTGAAATAGCGCAGAGCGGCGTACCGGAACCCGTAAATCCGATCCATCCAATATAAAAACCGTTCGATGATGAACTTTGACTCCCCATACGGACTGCCGGGCACGATCCGCTCGCTGGCCTTGATGGGCATTTCTTCGGGGTCGTCAAACAGGTTCGCGGTGGAGGACAGAATGAACCGCCGCACCCCATGTTCGACCGCGCTCTCGATCAGGTTGAGTGCGTTGCGAACATTGTCGGACAGGTAAAGGAATGGTTTTTCCATCGACTCACCCACGAGGGTGTTAGAGGCGAAGTGCATGATGCCGTCGGGTTGGTGCGCGGCGAGGGCGGCGTCAATGGCGGTGCGATCTTTCAGGTCGCCGAGGATGAATTCGGCTTTGGGATGGACGGCGGCGCGGTGCCCTTGCTGGAGGTTGTCGAACACAACGACGGAGTCGCCCGCGCGGATCAGTTCAGAGACGACGGTGCTGCCGATATACCCGGCTCCGCCTGTAACAAATACTTTCATGAGTTCACCTTTTGGAAGAGATTTGATCCACGAAGAACACGAAGTTCACTTAAAACTTCGTACCTCTTCGTGTCTTCGTGGATCATAAAGAATACTGTGGGACGGACGCTATTAAAAGCGATCTTGCGTACTTTGGGTTTCCCCCATAGCTCCCGTTTTTTGCAGGTGTTGGAGTGAATAAAAAGTCCCTGTCGAATGGCGGGGACTTTTCCGAGGATATGTACAGTGTATTTTTTTCCTACACTACACCTGGGAGCCAGTTTGAATAAGCGGTTTAGTTTGAAAATCCTGCAGGGCCGCATGGACCATCTTGCCACTCACTTTGACCACCCACCGCCAGTGAATGTAGAAGTGAGTGATAGCCGCGGCGATCATCAGCACGCCAGCCCAGAGGTGGATCAATTTCCAGGTGCTATGTGTGAAGAGGATCATGGGGTCAACAGCATTGTATCCGCCAAGGACGAAGAACAGGTACAGACCGCTAATCGCAGTAATGAGAAAGCTAAGGCCAATGGCTACGTTGATGAGCAAGTTGGTAAGACTGCGCTTGTTGAAGCGGCCACCTCGTTGCGTGAATTCGAGCCATACCCGCCGCGCCATCGTGACAATCCAATTCCAGTGAATGAAGATATGCACAATCGCCATCACGATCATCAGGAGGCCAAACCAGGTGTGCAGGTCTTCCCAGGTATGACGTTCGAAGAGGACAGTGAGACCGTAAGCAGCATTACGTCCGCCCTGATACCCTCCGGAAGGGAAGAAAATGAAGTAAATGCCAGTAAGGGCAGCGACTACAGCTCCCAGAAAAAGGGTCGCGTCGATCAGCCAGTTATTGCGGGTTTGGGGGGCGATTGCATCTTGTTTTCGCATGGTAATTCTCCGTAAAGTTTTGAGGGGAGGATACCGGCCACTTTCTTTATGACCAGTATCCGGTAACTTGTTATCTTTATCGTAATGCAAAGATATAGAGAAGGTGTGAATGAAAGATGCAAAGTGTGTGAAATTTACCACAAACAAAAGACCCAAGAATTAGACTTATAACATCCAAGTGCGCCGCCCCTTGAACGCCCAATTTTTACGATTGTGATTGCAACAATCGGAGCAACGACCGTCGCGCGAGCAAATCCGCACTGACCATTCCACGCACGGTGCCGTGATCAACCACGGGCATCGCGGAGATGCTGTGATATTCGAGCTGCCGCACCATGTCCAAAATCGTGCTTTCCGGTGCGGCGGTGACCACGTTGCGGGTCATCACTTCGGCGGCGGGGAGATTGTCGAGGGCAGCGTGGGCGGTGGCGCGGGTGATGTCCCACTCAGTGAGGACGCCCGCGAGCGCACCTTCGGAATTGACGACCGCGAGGATCGGGGAACCGGCGTCCACCAGGCGGGCGGCGGCTTCTTGCAGGGTACAGGATACCGTCAGGGTGGGGATCGGGGCCATGAGGTCGGCGGCGGTGCGACCACTTTCGCCCGCGGCAATCCGCCGAATGCTGATCCGTTCGGCAGCTTCACACGGGAGGTTGTCGGCATCGAGCAAAAGCACATCCACCAGTTCGCGCATATTGCGACGAATGGCTTCCTCACGGTGGCGGTCGGCGGCACAAAGCCTTTCTTCGGCGAGGGCGGCATATCCGGCGGCGTGGGCCGTGAGCCAGGTTTCGACCGCGTCGGGATTGCCGAGCATCGCGTCGGGGATACGGAGTTCGTTCGGAGTGCGGATGATTTTTTCTTGCGCGGCGAAGATGACGCCCCCGGAGTTGACAAGGTAATCGGTGGCGATGAGGGTGCCGCGTTGGCGGTACACGGCGCGTTCCATGCGGGCGCGGGCGATTTTGCGGGCGGAGTCGGGGGAATAGGTGTTTGCGCCTTCGACGATGACGGCCCAGCGGCCCATCCGGTCCACGGTCATGGAGGGGTGGGTGGCGGGGTCGGTATCGAGGTAGTTGGCGACGGGTGCGGCGGGGATGAGGCAAAACGCGCTTTCGCGGAGGAGGTCGTTGGGTTGGGTGGAATATTTGAGGGTGCCGGGATTACCTGCGGCGAGCTTTTCGAGGAAGTAGGGGCGGGTGACGAGGCCTTTTTCCTGCCACATCGCGAAGAGTTCGGGGATAGGGAGGCCGTTTTCGTCGTACAGGTAGCCGAGCGCGTCGCTGATGCCGATCACTTTTGCGCCGGGAAGACGTTCGTTCAGGATGCGGGCCGCGTGCGCGCCGACTGCGCCAAAACCTTGAATGAGCACGGTCAATTCGTCGGGGGCGGGGATGTGCAGGTTGGCGAACTGGGGTAGGGGGTGCAGACGGGGCATTTCTTCTAACAGGCTTTGCAGGGCGATGACCGTGCCGCCCGCCGCCGCGCCAAGTTGGTCAATCCGGTTGCCGCCTAGTTCCGCGGGTTTGGAGAGGGCGTGGCTGTTGCCGTTTTCGATGGCGATGGTTTTCATGTCGGCGTCGTTGGTGCCTACATCCGGGCCGGGGAGGTAGATGTCCCGGTAGCGGTAGATGAGGCGGGCGAACCCACGCACGACGGCGGTGTGCTGTTCGGGGGTGAGTTTTCCCGCGACGATGCCGGATTTCCCGCCCCCGTAGGGCAGGTTGGCCGCGGCGTTTTTGAGGGTCATGCCCCGCGCGAGGTTGAGGATGGCCGCGGGGGTCACGTCGGGCAACATGCGGATGCCGCCCATCGAAGGTTTGCCCATTGCGAGGTTATCCACGACGAGATAACCACCGATTTCGAGCGGGGATGCTTCATCCCACATACAAACGACGAGGCGCGGGCCGAGAGCATCCACTTCAATGCCGAGGCGGGCGAGCTGGTCCACGTCGGCGGAATCGAATTCGAGAAAACGCAGGCCCCCTTCGCGCACGAGGCGGGTTTCCCAGGTGCGTTCGGGCAGGCGGTCGAGAAGGAAGGTGTGCATGTTGGGGGGGATCATGGGGGTGACTCCTGAAGGGGGGTGAAGTAGAAAAAAGTAATGAGTAATGAGATGATGGGCTATTCTCCGACTTCCCCTTCCCACAATTTCCGCATCTCGTCATTCATTGCAAGCAACTCATCTAACGTACCTACCCCGCTGATTTCTCCGTCTTTGAGAAGAATAACCTGATCTGCACGGCGCAGAACGGCACGGCGGTGGGACACGGCGAGAACGGTGGGGCGGGTCGGCGCATCAAATAACCGATCCCACAGAATTTTCTCCGTATTCACATCGAGGGCAGAGGAGAGATCGTCGAAAACGAGCAGTTCCGAGTCGCGGACGAACATGCGTGCGGCGGCAGCGCGTTGACGTTGCCCGCCAGAGAGTTTGACCCCGCGCGGGCCAACGAGGGTGTCGAGACCGTGATCGAGGGTGAGGAGATCGTCTTCCATAACGGCGGAGGAGATGGCATTTTGTAGGGGCGAAGTATGCTTTGCCCCTACCATGAGGCCCATTAAAATGTTGTCCTGCAACGCCTCAGAAAACAGACGCGGAATTTGGGGCGTGTAAGCGGAATGCGGGGGGACGAAAAACGCGGCGGGATCAGTCACCCGTTTCCGGTTCCATAAAATTTCCCCATCCGCGGGCAAGAGACCGAGGAGGGCGCGGATTAAAGTCGTTTTGCCGGAGCCGATCCGCCCGGTGATCACGGTCAGGGTTCCAGGTTGTAGGGTAAACGCGATGTCTTTGACGCCGCGCCCGGTTTCGGGGTAGCGGTATGCGAGATGGCAGACCTCGAGGGATTCCAGGCGGTCAGCCGGGGTTTTGATAGGTTGGGGGAGGTCAGGGAGTGGGCCGAGCAGGTGGATGGGGTTGTGCTCAACCAGTTTCATCGGCGATGCACCTTGCATGATCACGAGCAGGCGTTCGATAGACACGCTCACCTGCCGATAACGTGCCAGGAAACTGCCAAACATGCCGGTGATCGTGGTCAACCAGCCGATGTAGGAAACAAACAGGGCAAAATCTCCCACCGAAAATTGTCCGCGACTCATCGCACCCGCCGCAGCCACGAGCAAAACGCCCGTCCCCAGGTTGCCCATGTTATAGGAAACGGTTTCGAGGAACTGATTAAAGAGCGTATCCCGCAGGGTCGCCGCGCGGCGGGCATCGTTGAGCTTTTCGAGGTGGCGAACCACGTTTGCTTCGGCGTTGGCGACTTTGACGGAGGTGATGGCCCCGAACAATTCGCCGACCAATCCTGTCACATTCCCGATGGATTGCTGGGTGGCGGCGCGGTAAGTACGGATACGTTTGGTCGCCTGATTGACAATAATGACGACGAGGGCGAGCGGGAGGAAGATGGCAAAGGTGATGTACAGGTTAATCCGCGCGAGGATGACCACACCGATACTGAGGGCAATCGCCTGTCCGACCGGGTCAATAGTCCAACTTAGGAAGGCGGGGATGCTTTCGACATCATCCCGGAAGCGGGCGATGGCCTCGCCAGGAGAGTACGGGAGGGGCCGCGCGCCGGGTTGATGTAAAACGTGGGCGAGCAGATTCCGCTGAAGCAGGCTGTTGACGACAAGGTGAACGCTCGTCTCCGCAAGACTGGCGCAGATGAGGAAGAGAACGCGGACAAGTGCGGCGACGATGAGGAGCCAGATGAGGGTGGTGATGGGGGAGGTTGTGTCAGGAACCGAAGTTTGTGGATTGGCGAGGAGGTCGAAGACGCGTTTGACGATGAGCCCGGGGATGAGCGGGAAGAGGTAAAACATGATGCTGGCGAGGAACCCGCTCGCGAGGTAGAGAGGAAGGCGGTAACGTGCGAGGGCGAGGATGTAGCGCCAGGTGGGGATGGGCGTTGAAGTGTTTGAGTTCATGCCAACTCCTGCTCCAACCCTGTTTGCAACAATTGAGCGAATCGTGAATTGGGATCATTTGCCAACGCCATACGTTCCCCGTGCTCCACCATCTGCCCTTGCTCCAGGATCATGATCCGGTCCGCGCGTTGCACCGTGCCCAGGCGGTGGGCGATGATGATCGCGGTGCGGCCCGCGAGGAGACGGGTAATCGCGCGTTCCAGCAGACGTTCGGTGGCGGGATCGAGACGGGAGGAGGCTTCGTCGAGGATGATCAAGCCGGGGTCTTTAAGAAAGACGCGGGCAAACGCAAGCAGTTGAGCTTCTCCGGCAGACAGCCCCTCCCCACCTGATTGCAGGGGTGTGTCCAGTCCTTGCGGGAAAGATTCAACCCATTCGAGCAGTTCCAATTCCTGAAGCGCGGTCTGAATCCGGGCATCGGAAATCGAGGCGTCGAAAAAAGTCAGGTTATCGCGCACACTGGCGTTAAAGAGCTGCACATCCTGTGTCACCATGCCGACGCGGGCACGGAGATCGTCGAACTGGATGTCGGGAAGGGGGAGGCCGTTCAGGGAAATGGTGCCCTGTTGGGGGTCGTAAAAGCGAAAGAGCAGGCGGGTAAGGGTGGTTTTGCCGCTGCCCGTGCGTCCAAGCAAGCCGAGCGTGGTGTTTGGAGGGAGGGTGAAGGTGAGGGAGGAGAGGACCGATTGGTTGATTGGTTGATCGGGTGATTGGGTGAATGGGGAAGGTGGGGTATTGGGAGGTGGGGGCGTGGGGGAGTCTTCGTAAGCAAAACTTACGTTCTCGAAACACACTTCCAGCGCGCCTTCGGGCAAGGGGTGGGTTCCGTTTTGCATCGAGGACTTCGCTTCGAGGAGTTCGTTCACCCGGCGGACAGCAGCTCCGGCTTCTTGCAGATCGTCAATCTCGCGGATGATGCTCTCTATGGGCCGGGTAAGCAGTTGGGTGTAGCCGAAAATCAGATACGCCGTGCCAAGTGTAATCGCCCCTTCCTGGTAAATCCACGCAGCCATGCCCAGGGCTACCGCACTGCCAACCGCAAATAGAATAATCGTGGAGCCAAATGAACTTGTCCCGATGATATCCGCTTTCAGGTCTTTGCGAAAATAGGCACGGGCAAGTTCGGCGAGGCGGCGCATGACGTAGGGGACAGCGCCGTTCGCGCGGATGTCTTCCGTGCCGGAGAGACGTTCTTCGATAAAGCCGAAATAAAGCGCGCGGGCTTCTTTCGTCGCGTTCCAGTAGGGGATAGCGATAGTGCTGATCCGGCTGAGGACGATCATCGTAACGAGCGTGAACCCGGTCAGGGACGCACCGACTCGCCAGTCAATGTTGAAGAGCAGCGCCAACACCCCAAGCATCAAAATTGCGTTGCCCAAAATCCGCACGACAAAGCGGGAGAAGAATTTGTTCATCACGCCTACATCGCCGTCCACCCGTTCGATGAAATAACCGGGCGTCCGGGCGTTGTGAAAAGACAGGTCAAGCGCCATGGTGTGCCGCGCGAGGTCCGCGCGGAGGCGGTTGGTCGCGGTCAGACCCACGTCGGTGGCGAGATAGGTTTCGGCAATGGTCAACGTCTGGCTGATAAGGCCGATGAGCAGATACAAGCCTGCGACGCGTAAGAGGATCGCGGTCGCTTCCCTCGCGAGGGCCAGGTCAATGAAGTTCGCCAAAATTTGGGGCAGCCACAGTTCCAGCCCGATGGCAGTCAAAAAGACCAGCGTTAGGAGGGCAACTTTTCCGGCTTGCGGGCGAAGGTAGGTGGTGAGGTAGTGGCGATACACTGAGAAATTCAGAGGGATTAGGATGCAAAAATAGCACAAATACAACCAAGGTATTCTAGCACGGGAAACCACATTCCAACCAAGCCTGGGCTTTTGTAACATACAAGTGCGAGGCACTTAGGCAGATTTTTGGGCAAAAATTCTAAACAAAATCTGCCCAAAAGATCGCAAGTACGTTGTCCCCGAAAGGTTACAGGACTTTAAGAAAGCCCTCCGACCACGCCCCCCACAGGCCCGGTTAACCTGTCGGGGTGGTATAATAACCCTTTAGTCTGTGATTGCTTTTAAAGGAAGAATATATGGAAGAAACCTTTGACCAAATCCAACGTGTGGACATTAACCATCAAATGCGTTCCGCCTACCTCGATTACGCCATGAGCGTGATCGTCGCCCGCGCCCTGCCCGATGCACGCGATGGCCTGAAACCCGTTCACCGTCGGATTTTGTTCGCGATGCACGATTTGGGGATACGCGCCAACTCATCCTACAAAAAATCTGCCAGGATCGTCGGGGAAGTGTTAGGGAAATATCACCCGCACGGTGATGTCGCCGTATACGAAACGATGGCCCGCCTCACCCAGGATTTTGCCATGCGCTACCCCATCGTGGATGGGCAAGGCAACTTCGGCTCCATTCACGGCGACAGCCCCGCGGCCATGCGGTATACCGAGGCCCGTTTGGGACGCCTCGCCGAAGAAATGCTCGCCGACATTGACCAAAACACTGTAGATTTCGGAGACAACTTCGATGGCTCGCTTCAGGAACCGCTTGTGCTCCCCGCCCGGATGCCCAGTCTGCTGTTGAACGGGTCAGCTGGGATCGCCGTCGGGATGGCGACCAACATCCCCCCCCACAACCTCCGCGAACTTGCCAACGCCCTCCGCTACGTTATTGACCGTTACGATGAACTGGACGAAATCACCGCCGAAGACCTGCTCGAACTGATCCCCGGCCCGGACTTCCCGACGGGGGGCATCATCGTCGGTAACGAAGGCATCCGGCACATGTACAGTTCCGGGCGTGGGCAAATGATGGTGCGCGGGCGTGCCCACATCGAAGAAATGAGCAGTGGCCGATACCGCATCGTGGTGACGGAAGTGCCCTACCAGACCAATGTGACCACCCTCATTGAACGGATTGCCGAACTCGTACGCGGGGGGCGTCTCGACGACATCAGCGACATGCGCGACGAGTCCGACCGCCGCGGGTTGGGCATCGTCATCGAACTCAAACGGGGCGCACAACCCAAAAAAGTCCTCAACCAGCTTTACAAATACACCCCCCTCCAATCCACCTTCGGCGCGCAGATTCTCGCGTTGGTAAATGGGGAACCGCGCGTTCTCACCCTCAAACGCTCCCTCCAAATTTACATTGATCACCGCGTGGAAGTGATCACCCGCCGGACACAGTTCCAACTCGAAAAAGCTCGCGCCCGCGCCCACATCCTCGACGGGTTACTGATCGCCCTCGCAAATCTCGACGCGGTCATCAAAACCATCCGCGAATCCCCCAGCGTGGAAGAAGCTAAAGAGCGGTTGATGACCCGGTTCAACTTAAGCGATGTCCAGGCGCAAGCCATCCTCGACATGCAGCTCCGTCGCCTGGCCGCCCTCGAACGCCAAAAGATCGAAGACGAACACCAGCAGATCATGGATCGCATTGCCTATCTCGAAGACCTGCTCGCCAGTCCTGCCAAAATCCTGGCCCTGATCAAAGACGACCTCGCCGAATTATCCACCAAATTTGGTGATGACCGCCGCACGATGATCGTCGCGGGGGCAACAGGAGATTTGAGCGAAGAAGACCTTGTAAAAGACGAAGCCGTGCTGATCAGCCTGACCCAACGCGGTTACATCAAACGCGTGGCCGCCAAAACCTACCGCGCCCAAGCACGCGGCGGGCGCGGCGTGATCGGGCACACAACCAAAGAAGAAGACGAGATCATGATCCTTCTTCCGGCCCGTTCCCTGCAAACCATTTTGTTCTTCTCCAACAAAGGCAAGGTCTACTCCGAAAAAACCTATAATATCCCCGACGCGGGGCGGACTTCAGTCGGGGTTTCGATTTTCAACGTCCTGGCGATGGAAGCCGGAGAAACGATCACCGCCGCCGTCGCGGTGCCTGATTTCAGCCAGAGTAATTATTGCACGATGATGACCCGCAAAGGCACCATCAAACGGGTTGATCTCTCGCACTTTGAATCGGTGCGTCCCTCGGGGTTGATTGCGATGGGGTTGAACGATGGGGACGAGTTGGGTTGGGCACGCCTGACCCACGGTAAAAATGAAATTATGGTCATCACCGAACAAGGTCTGGCCCTGCGTTTTGATGAAAACGAAGTCCGCTCAATGGGGCGCACCGCGACTGGGGTCACAGGTATCCGTTTGAAGAAAGGCGACCGCGTGACCAGTATGGAAGTGGTGGAGCCAGATGGCGATTTGCTCGTCATCACCACGAAAGGGTTCGGCAAACGCACACCGCTCACCGAGTACTCACCCCGAAGCCGCGCCACGCAGGGGATTCAAACCATTGATATTCATGCGATTAATATTGTTGGAACGATCGTCGCCGCCCGCGTGGTGCAAAAAGGCGATCATCTCACCCTCATTTCGTCGGGTGGCGTCATCATCCGCACGACGGTGGACGAAATTTCCCAGGCGGGCCGCGCCACGCGCGGCGTCCATGTGATGAACCTGGGTAATGGCGAGAGCGTTGCCGCCGTCGCCCGCATCGCCGAAGCCGACCTAAAAATGGTGGAAGCAGGGGAAACAGAAGTGACCATTCCAGGGTTAGTAACGCCGCCTTCGACCAATGGGAAGAAAAAAGAACCGGTCATCCCGGATGAAGAAGAAGAAAATATTGACACGGAGGAGTAGTAGCTCCCGACAAAAGATGCGTATCGGCGATACGCATCTTTTTTTTGCAATTCTTGACTTCTATTCGCTTGCTTCGTATAATTCGGAAAAGACCGAAATTACGAAAACTATGGAATTAACCGAAGCTACACAAAACTTTATTGTTCACTGGGGCGAGATGGGCACCAAATGGGGCATCAACCGCACCGTGGCCCAAATCCACGCCCTCCTCTTTATTTCCCCTGATGCCCTCACTGCCGAAGAAATCAGCGACACGTTGCAGATTGCGCGCTCGACCGTGAGCACGGGCCTGCGCGAATTGCAAAGTTGGGGTATCGTCAAAGTCACCCATGTTTGGGATGACCGGCGCGACCACTTTGAAACAATGGGCGATGTCTGGGAGATGTTCCGCGTGGTGTTGGATGAACGCAAACGCCGCGAAATGGATCCGGCCTTGCAAATGCTCCACGACATCACCGACTCACTGGATGCGGGTGAAGAAGACCAGTACACGAAGCAAAAACTCAACGAAATGCTGGATTTTTTTGAGACGATGATGTCCCTCTACGGGCAATTGCAAAATCTTTCTACATCCACGATCAAACGGACTGCCAAAATGGGCAATATTGTTACCGCGTTATTAGGTGGCGTATAACCCTTTTTCGTAACTACTCACCCCTAGAACTGACAGGTTTTGAATTGAGCCGCAAATTCAAAAAACACCCTGGAAAAACCTGTCAGGTCTCTTTGGAAATACCTTTCAATGACTACGACTGTTTCTTTTCTCAACCCTGTTCAAGAGCGTCTAAAAGACGTTGAGATTTTGATGCGCGCCCAGGCCGAGGGCAACCACCCCGATCTGATCGCCGCCATGCACCACTTGATCCAGGCAGGCGGCAAACGCGTGCGCCCGGCCATTTCCCTACTCACCGGTGGGATGTTGGGTGCTGACCCTGACCGTTTGCTGAACCTCGCGGGGGCCGTGGAACTTTTACATACCGCTACCCTCGTCCATGATGATTTGATTGATGGTGCCCTGTTGCGCCGCGGTTCCCCCACTCTCAACGCGCAGTGGACCCCTGCCGCCACCGTTTTGACCGGAGATTTTATTTTCGCCCGCGCCGCCAAACTTGCCGCCGACACTGGTTCCGTCATCGTCATGCAGCTTTTTGCCGAAACGTTGACCACTATCGTCAACGGCGAAATTACGCAATATTTCCGCAGCAAAGGCATTGCCAGCCGGGATGATTACTACACCCGCATCTATGCGAAAACCGCTTCAATGTTTGAATTGGCCTCGGAAGCTGCCGCGGTGCTCAGCCCAGTGGACGAACGCACGATCAACATTGCCCGGCGTTTCGGATATGAGATCGGCGTGGCGTTCCAGATTGTGGATGATGTGTTGGACTTTACCGGCGAACAGGCCCGGGTAGGTAAACCGGTCGGGAGCGACCTCCGCCAGGGGTTGATCACCCTTCCTGCATTGTACTTTTTTGAAGCAAATCCTGGAGACCCGGACATGCATTCTGTCATTGAGCGCAATGGGCACAATCAACGCCAACTCGACCGGTTGATTGATGCAATCCGCGAAAGCAACGCGATTGAACTGGCATTGGAAGAAGCAGATGAGTATGTGCAACGGGCGTTGGGCCTACTTGAAGAATTCCCCTACTCGTCGGAACGGGATGCACTGGCAGATTTGGCAACGTACATTACGCGTAGAAATATCTGAGATTCTTTGACACATTCCTCGATAAATAAAAAAAGAAGGCTTCCAAGTGATATGGAAGCCTTCTTTTTTTATCGTTATCCATATTAATTCCCTCCCATATTCCGTATTGCATATCTCGTATTTTGTCCCTACACAATACGGAATACGCCATACGGTGTGGAGTGACTATCAGCTAGTGCGGCGAATGACCATGAGAGTGATGTCGTCGAATTGAGGGGCGTCGGCGACGAAGGTGTGGATGGTCTGGAGAATACCAGTGTGGATGTCTTTGGCGACGGAATGTTTGTGCGTGACACTGGCCTCAATCAGACGGTCTTCGTCAAAGAATTCCTGGGCGGCGTTTTGGGCTTCGGTGACGCCGTCGGTGTAAAGGACGAGAAAATGATCGGGGGGAAATGGGACTTGTGCGGACTTCCAGGTTACTTCGTCGAGCATACCAATGGGAACACCGGTGCGGATGAGGCTTTGGGGCTTGTTGCTGTCGGAAGGGGTAAACAAGAAGGGTGGGTTGTGGCCGCCGTTGACGTAGGTGAGGGTGTGCTGTTGGGGGTCAATGATCCCGTAAAAGGTGGTGATAAAGAGCTGGGATTGGGTGTCTTCGTGGACGCGGTCGTTGGTCAGTTTGAAGGCGAGGGCGGGGTCGTCGGGGTATTCGAGAACGTAGGTGCGGAGGAGGGTACGGGTGAGGGCCATGAAGAGGGCGGCACCGGTGCCTTTGTCCGCGACATCCGCGACGACAAAACCGAGGCGTCCATCAGGGTAGGGGATGAAGTCGTAGAAATCGCCGGATGTTTGGAGGGCGGGGGTAAGAGAGGCCGCGATTTCGTATCCGGGCAGGGTGGGGATTTTTTCGGGGAGGAAGTTTGCCTGAATGCGTCCGGCGAGTTCGAGTTCGTTTGCCATGCGTTCTTTAAGGAGGGCTTCTTTATGAGTTTCTGCGCGGTAAATAGCTGAGGCGATTTGGGCGGCGAGAGACTGTAAGGCAGGGATGTATTCGGTGATTTTTGTTTGATCTCGTCGGGTAGCGAGAAGAACGCCTCCTAATAAGGAGTTTTCATCATCCCGGATAGGGATGACCAATCCCTCACGCAGAGGATCATCATCGAGTGTGCCAGGTTTGAGATATTGATAGGGGGGATTGTCTCCTTGGGAAACCAGGTTTTGGAGGCCGTCAAAAGCTGGAAAGGTAACATTTGGGGTTTGATAGAGAATTCGATCTGGTTCCAGCCAGATCATGCCCCGCGTGGCAAGGAACATGAGGGGCATGTGTGTGGTGAGAATTTCAGATAGGGTAGATAAATCCGGGGGGGCCGCGATAATTTTTCGTCCTAATTCTTCCAGCGCTGCAAGTTCACGAGCACGTTGGGTACGTTGTTTTACATTTTGGGTGAGTTGGTTGGCCAATAAACTGGAGAACAGGATTGCTAAAAGGAAGAAAAACAAAATTGCCGCACCATTCACAGTATAAAGATAGGCCCCCAGCAATGTGAAAGGCAGTGCTAGATATTGTACGATGGACTGAATGAAGATGAATAGATACAAATTTTTGAGGCTGGCCTGATTCCCGCCCACCATTTCCGGCGCGTGAGCAACATAATTGATCATCGGAAACATAATGAGATAGGGGACCAACGCGCTGAACAACAGTAAAATGACGGCGGGCATCAGGCTGGAAAAACTAAAACTGGCAAACGGCAGTTGCCCTCCTATACGTTGGTAAATCCAAAAGCCCATCAAGTATGGCAGGGTACTCGTTGTCGTGCTGGATGTCATGGCCGCCATTTGACCCCAGCGAACGTTATGATTTTTTTCCCGTACAAACCGAAACAGCGCAATGCCCAGGGAAGGCAGGAGTTCCAACCACAACGCTGATGGCCCAAAGATGAACAAAGCTGATAGCGAAATGACAAAGACAAAGTTTCCATTGCCAGATGCCATCACACCTGGCCGCAGTTCGATTTGAACATCAAAGGAATACCTTTGCAAGATGAAGGCAAAAACTAACAATCCTACCATTACGCCCAGCTGATCAGAGAGAAGTGCAAATCTCGTTTCACTTGCAAGCCAAAAGAGACCGACCAACATAAGGGGGGTATAGCAAAAAACCGAATACATATTGAGAAACTGGCCAGCACGCTCTGCAGCAGTCATGCGCGTGATAGCCGGACGGACGCGTATGGCTAATTGTTGGAGGAAACCAGGCTTCACTTCAGCAACCCCTCCTCCCGCAACCACACTTCCACCTGCCGCATCCCCTCGTGCAAGGATATTTTCGGCATGAAACTGAGTTGTCCGACTGCTTTTTTCCCGCTGTATGTCACCCGTAATGTGGTGAACAGCACCTGTGGGCGGGTGAACACGGGCGGCTTCCTGGTCAGCTTTGCCAACCCTTCAAAAAGCCCTGCCCCCATCATCGCCAATGGTTTCGGCGCACTGGGAATCCACTTCTTACCCAACATCTGGGCATAAAACCCAAAAAACTGCCGGATTTCCACCGGCTTCTCATTCAGCAACAAATATGCCTCCCCCACCTGCCCCTTCTCCAATGCGGCCAGATAGCCATCCACCAAATCCTCAATAAAAATTGGCTGGATCAACCCCTTCCCCCCATCGGCATACGTCATCAGGTTTCGCTTGATCAGGTTGAACGGCGTGTACGTCCACGTCCAGTCTCTCGGCCCGTACACCTGCCCCGGACGGACAATCACCACCTGCAGCCCCTTCGCCAGCCATTCCCGCGCAATTTGCTCCCCTTCAATCTTCGTGTCCACATACGCATCCCCACACATTTTCATCGGGGCCTCCTCGGAGACCTCACGGGCCGGCTCGACCCCATGCACCAGCAACGAACTCGTGTAAACCATCCGCTCCACCCCGGCCTCCAGCGCCGCCCGACAAATGTTATTTGACCCCTCTGCGTTGATTTGCCGGTACACGGCCGTATCCTCAAACAAATTGATCGCCCCCGCACAGTGAATCACGATTTGACACCCCGCCACCCCCGCGCGGAGCGACTCCCGATCGAGAAGGTCCCCCCGCGCGATTTCCGCGCCCGCCAGATCACCGGCCCGCGCGGGGTCACGTGCAAGCACCCGAACATTGTGCCCGTCCGCGAGCAATCGCCGTGCAATCGCCCCGCCAATAAAGCCGGTCGCGCCAGTGATGAGAATTTTTTTGTGGGTGAAATCGAAGGCATCCATAACGTGTTCTCCAGAATGGGAATATGTTCCATTCTACAACACCATGCCGTGTCGGGCAATTGACCATTCTCCGACTGGAGAGAAACCGCTTATAATATTCCTTTGTACGGAGCAAATGGCAACAGTGGGCTATTCTTTTTAATTAGGAGTGCAGTGATGAGCATAATTGAAGTCAACCAACTTACCAAGTTTTATGGGAAAGCCAGAGGCATTGTAGATGTGTCCTTTAATGTGGAAGAAGGCGAAATTTTTGGCTTTATTGGACCGAACGGGGCCGGGAAATCTACCACCATTCGGTTGCTGTTGTCGTTGATTCGCCCCACAAGCGGGACTGCCACAGTCTTCGGGAAAAATGTGGTCACGCAAGGGCCAAGCATCCGCCGGGATATTGGCTACCTGCCTTCGGAAGTGTATTACTACGAAGGGATGAAAGTGATTGACCTGCTCAAATATTCTGCCAGTTTTTACGAAGGCGATTTCACCAAACGGATGAATGAGTTGTCCAGCCTGATGGAACTAGACCTGACTCGTCGGATCAGTGACCTATCTTACGGGAACAAGAAAAAGGTGGGCATTGTGCAAGGTTTGCTCCACAGCCCGAAACTGCTGTTCCTCGACGAACCGACGAGCGGCCTCGATCCGTTGATGCAGCGCAAATTCTTTGACCTGATCAAAGAAGAAAATGCTCGTGGGGTGACGGTGTTCTTCTCCTCCCACATTTTAGGCGAAGTCCAGCGTATGTGTACCCGCGTCGGCATCATCCGCGAAGGCAAAATCGTAGAAATCTCCAACATCCGCGCCCTCCAACAAAACAACTACAAAAAGATCGCGGTCACTGCCAACGGACTGACCCCTGCCGCGTTCGACCTCCCCGGCGTGACCAACGTCCAGACCGAAAATGGCACGGTGAATTTCTTCTTCAAAGGCGACATCAACGCGGTGCTACAAAAAATTAGTGCCGTTCAGGTGGCGGATGTCACCATCGAAGAGCCGACGCTGGAAGAAATTTTCATGCACTACTACGAATAGGCAGCAATCATGAACGCAAACATTTTTCAACATGAATTCCGTATTCGGATGCGCTCCGTGCTGACCTGGTCACTGGCGGTGGCCGCGCTTCTGTTTGTCTTTTTCTCCTTCTTTTCGGTGTTCGCCGATCAGGCCGCGTTGATGAACGAGATGATGGCGAAGTTCCCAGCGGAGATGCGGGCGGCGTTTGGGCTAGATAAAATGGACCTGGCGACGGTGTTGGGGTTTTACAGCTTTATCTTCCTGTTCGTCCAGCTTTGTCTGGCCATCCAGGCGGCAAATTATGGCGTCGGTTTGGTTTCGATTGAAGAAACCGAATTGACCGCCGACTTCCTGATGACCAAACCCGTGAGCCGCACCGAGGTGATGACGAGCAAACTCCTGGCCGCGTTGAGCAGTTTGACCGTGACGAACGCGGTGGTGTGGGTGGTCAGTTTCGTCGCCATCGCCCTTTTCCACGGCACGCACGAGTACGAAACGGGTACGCTCCTTCTGCTGTTGATCAGCATCATCATCTTCCAACTCTTTTTTCTGAGCGTTGGCTTGGTGATTTCCCTGCTTGTCAAACGCGTCCGCAGTGTCACCCCGTATGGGATGGGGCTGGGGTTTGGGCTGTATGTCTTGAGCGCGTTTAGTGGCGTGTTTGGCGATGTGGCGTTGGAATATCTCACCCCGTTCAAACACCTGGACGCGGCGGCCATCGTCAAAACGGGTGGGTATGATATGCCGTTGGTCTTGCTTAACCTCGCGGTGACGGTCATTGCGTTGGGGGCGAGCTATTGGCTATACATCAACCGCGACATACATGCGGTATCGTAGTATCCCAAAACCCTAAAGGTTTTCCTCGCGGAATTTGGATAATAGTTAGCGAGAAAGCCTTTCCAAAAATACAACTTGCTACATGCAAGAAACCTTTAGGGTTTTCTCGTAAGGAGATCAGAAATGAATATCTTTCTTCGTGAACTCAAAGCAAATTTCAAATCCTTGATCATCTGGAGTGTGATTGTCATGCTCTTGATCATCGTGGGTACCTCCAAATTCGCGGCCTTTGCGGGTGACCCCGAAATGCTGAAAATCCTGGACACCATCCCCACCGCGGTCATGGACGCCATGAATTTCAGCACCTTCAACCTGACCACCCTCACCGGTTTTTACGGCGTCATGTTCGTGTACTTCGGGTTGATGGCGGCCATCTCGGCGGCGATGTGGGGGAGCGAAATCATCTCCAAAGAGGAACGCGACAAGACCGTCGAATTTTCACTGGTGCTGCCCGTCACCCGGAGTAAAGTGATCACCGCCAAAGCCCTGGCCGCACTGGTGAACTGTATTGCTTTCGTGTTGATCACCTGGGGCTTTTCTATGGTTGCGGTGCAATCGTACAAGCCCGATCAGGCCTATTATGACTTCCTCGCCCTCGAAATGCAGGCGATGTTTGGCATTGAGATGATCTTCCTCGCGGTCGGCCTGCTGTTGGGCTGTGCGATGAAGCAGTATAAACTCTCCGGCTCCACCGCGGTGGGCATTATCCTCGTCACGTACTTTATGTCCATCATCTCCGCGATGCAGAAAGACCTGGATTTTCTCAAATACTTCACCCCCTTCAAGTATTTTGACGCGGGCGAGTTGTACAGGACGGGAAAGTTTGATGGGAGCTTTCTTGCGCTTTCCGCAGGGATTATCGTGGTGTGTCTGGTCGCAGCGTATTGGGCGTATAACCGGCGGGATTTGTATATTTAGAAAATTCCTTGACGCCTAAATCGTCCCCTGGGTAAAATACTACCAATGGTGGTGAAGATAACGGTTACTTCTGGAAAAATAGTCCGTTATCGCTTGTTCCCCAGGCTCTTAAAAACGTTAAACCTTGGTGGTGAAGGATACAGATACATCGGACCAAAGGGCCGTAGGTTCAAATCCTGCCTGGCTCGCAAGAGTCAGTAGCTCAGTCTGGCAGAGCAAATGGCAAAAAGCTGTTTCCGCTGGTTCCCCAAGTTGCGTTAGCGATTTTTGTTCAAATACTTTGGTGGTGTAGGTGACAGTTTCATCGCCTCTTAAGCGGGTGACGGGAGTTCGAATCTCCCTCCTCCTTCGGGAGTATCGTCTAGTGGATCAGGACGCCTAAAAAAGCTGTTATCGCTTGTTCCCCAAAGTAAAGCCCTGGAACCCCGGGGCTTTTTTTGTTTTTGGCAACAAGGAGTGATAAAGATGTCAAAAATCAACATCCTGAATCGGTTTTTTCCCAAAACACACGAAGGCGCGCCCGCAGCACAGTTGACGGCTGTCCAACAATTACGCCGTTCCTTAATGGCATGTTTGCTGTGGGAGGATTCCTTTTATGAAAGCGGAGAAGATATTGCCGCGCGCTTGAAAGCGCTCGTTCCCCAAGTAGATGCCGGAACGGTGGCCGCGTTGGCGATTGAAGCCCGCGAAAAGTTCAAGCTGCGTCATGCGCCACTTCTCATTGTGCGGGAAATGGCGCGCCATCCAGCGCATAAACGTTTTGTCGGGGAAACGCTGGCGCGGGTCATTCAACGGGCGGACGAGTTGTCCGAATTTTTGGCGTTGTACTGGATGGAGGGCAAACAACCCCTCTCGAAACAAGTCAAAAAAGGGTTGGCGGAAGCGTTCACAAAGTTTGACGCCTATCAACTTGCAAAATATGATCGCGCCGGGGCCGTCAGACTGCGAGATGTGTTATTTCTCGTTCACGCAAAGCCAAAGGATGCAGAACAAGAAGCTATGTGGAAACAACTTGTAGATGGCACCCTCCCTAGCCCGGATACCTGGGAAGTGGCTTTATCGGGTGGGCAGGAACCGCAAGAAACATGGACGCGCTTGCTCCAAGAAAATAAATTAGGTGCGCTGGCATTGTTGCGGAATCTTCGCAATATGGCTGAGGCGAAGGTGGATGAAGATTTAATTTTTACCGCGCTGGAAAAAATGAAAGTAGAGCGTGTGTTGCCATTCCGGTTTATTTCGGCGGCGCGGTTTGTTCCTCAGTGGGAGCATCCATTGGAAGGGGCCATGTTGAAATGCCTGGATGGGCGCGAAAAGCTGCCAGGGAAAACGGTCATTCTGGTGGATGTGTCCGGTAGTATGGATAGCCGCATCGCGAACAAGTCCGATTTGATGCGATACGATGCCGCGAACGGGTTGGCGATTCTTGCACGGGAACTGTGTGAGCAGGTCGCGGTCTATTCCTTTTCCAACGAAGTGGTACGTGTCCCTGACCGGCATGGGTTTGCCTTGCGAGATGCAATCAAAAATAGCCAACTCCATTCGGGAACGTATTTAGGCAAAACAATTGAAACGTTGGACAAACGCGAAAAATATGATCGTTTGCTGGTGTTGACCGATGAGCAATCCCGTGATGCTGTACCTGATCCGAAAGGAATGGGCTACATGATTAACGTAGCCGCATACAAAAATGGCGTAGGATACGATGCCTGGATGCGGATTGACGGCTGGTCAGAAGCCATTTTTGATTACATTACCACCATTGAAAAAGAAGCACAAATCGGCTAAATCAAAAAATCGGCCCCATGCGTAATTAAAGCCATGAAAACCAAAGCCCAACTCCAAGCCGAAATCGCCCAAAAACGCACTGCCGCGGTGATCATCAACGCCCGCTCCCGGCATGGGGAACGCCTCTATCACCAAACGCTGGAGGGGCTGGCCGCGCGGGGCCTCACCGTCACCGCTTCCTATCCGATCACACACCCCAGTCAGATGCCGCAGGCGGCCAAAGAAGCGTTGCAGAGCGGAACGCCTCTGGTCATCCTCGGCGGGGGAGACGGCACGATCAGTTCGACGATGGATTACTTCGCCTATCAGGATGTGGTCGTGGGCATTTTGCCGTTGGGCACAGGGAACAGTTTTGCGCGCGGGTTGGGCCTACCCCTGGAAATCAACGCGGCGATAGATGTGCTTGCGAATGGTAAAGTGGTAGATGTGGATTTGGGCAAAGTTGGGGACAACTACTACTCCAACGTAGTCGCTATCGGCTTTTCCGCGGACGTCGCCCACAATATGCCGCACAACCTAAAACGTGTCTTTGGCCCTCTCGCGTATGGCATCCAAGCGTTGAAATACATCCTAAAATCCCAAAAATTTCGGATGACTCTGACCTTCGACAACCAGACCTACACAACAGACAGCTATCAAGTTCTCGTGGCGAATGGCAGTGGCTTCGGCCTTGCCCCCATCATCCCCGGTGCCCACGCAGACGAACGCAAACTGACCGTACTCGCCCTCAAAGCCCTCAACCGGTGGGAACTCCTTGACTTTTGGGGACGCTCCCTCATCGGCACCCCCCGGCAAATGAAACACGTCAGAGACTTTACCACGCAGGAAATTACTATTCAAACCACCCCTCCCAAAACCCTCGACATTGACGGCGAACCTGGCCCTCAAACCCCCGTCACCATCTCCCTCGCCCCCGAAGCCCTCAAAATCATGGCCCCGCAGTCCTTTGAAGAACCATGGGATGATTAGAGAAGTCACGCTTCTCAGTTTACCCTATCACGTAAACCCACCCCCACTCGTCACATGCCCACACAGGGGACAACTGATCTGCATCAGCCCATCGTAATCCAACACCCCTTCCCCACACGCCGGGCACGGTTGCCCCGGACGCGGTTCCACAAACGGCGCATCGCAGGTGCGCGTCGGCGTTTGGATTTCATCTTCCGTGGGAGCCGGGAGGGGTGGGGCGATGTACCATTCCATGAATGATTTCGAATAGCAAATGGTACACAGATGGCGCAGAGGGGGACAGAGGAAAACAGAAAATTCTAGAAATTTTTCTGTGTCCTTCTGCGTTTCCTGTGTTTTCTGTGTACCATTTTTGTGTCATCGCGCAAAACTCACTTGTGCGATGAAAAAAGTACGATTCTTTTTGGGCCTACAACAAGAGAACAATTTTTAGTGTGCGTGTGCGTGGTCGTGCGCTTCCCACTCTTCGCGCAAGCCTTTCATCGTCTCCGTGTCGAGGACAGTCATCAACTTGGTCATCAACGCCTTTTCGGGCACGGCGCCTTCGATGTGGATCACATCGCTGATCACGGTGCGGGGAACGCCGTACACATGGTAGCGGTTCGCCAGGTGGGGGAATTCGCTCGCTTCGACCATGTCGGCGGTGACGAGCGGGCTGGCCATCGCCAATTGGTGGGCGAGGATGACCGCGCGGGGGCAGTAGGGGCAGGTGGGGGTCACGAACACTTGCAGGTGAACGGGTTCGGTCAGGCGGGCGAGGTCTTTCAGGGTGGCGTCATTCAGGCCAGGTTCGTTGGTGCCGACCATGCGAATATCTTCGATCAGCGTGCCAAATTCGTAGCCGGAAGGAATCCCGTACAGGCGGATGCCGAAGTCTTTCGGGTCAGAACCCCCTCGGGTCACGGCAACCGCGGGGATTTTGTCAATGCCAAATTCTTCGACGATTTCCGCGTCCCCCACAAAATCACGGATTTCGACCGAGATTTTGTCGGACAGGGCGGCGACTTCATCAATCAAATTACGGGTTTCAACGCAGAAATCACATTCCAGTGCGCCGCCTTCGCCTTGCGTAAACACAACCAGTTTGACTTCTTCTTCCAAAGGTGCAAATGCGGCACGGATTTGTTCTTGAATTTCAGGGGTAAGTAAGGACATCATGTTCTCCATAAATAGTTTTTAAGCAATATCGCAAAAGTTGCTTTTTCACGATGGGCGATAGGACACAGATGGCACAGAAGGGACAGATGGAAACAGAAGATTTCGATAATTTTCTCTATTTCCTTCTGAGCTTTCTGTGTCCCATTTTTCATCCCGCATACCCGAAAGCGAGTTTTGCGCGATTGCGTTTTTAGCGTTCTGTTTGTTTGGATGCGTGACCTCGCAAAAAGTAACACATCAAATTCCCGCGTATTTCTTCGCCATTTTTCTGTAACCATCTATCCCTTTCCGCATCCAAAAAGTATATCTTTTTATATGCAACGTTTTACGACTTAACTTATACGTTTTCCCTGGAGACCTCCATGCAAGCTACTCATACCAATTCCCGCCGAGAACAACGTCGAGCGGCGCGCCGTCGTGAAAAAACCAACCAAACCCTCATTTTCGTCGGAGTTGGGATATTGCTCTTGGCGCTGATGGGGACGCTGCTCTTTTCTCGCAGTGCGCCCAAGGTGAGCGGCCCTGCCCGCGCGGGTACACAGGTGCCTGACTTCGCCCTCACCGACCTGAACGGCAACACCGTTCAAGTAAGCGATTACCTCGGCCATCCTATGCTCATCAATGCCTGGGCGACGTGGTGCCCCCCCTGCCGCGCTGAAATGCCCGATTTGCACGCTTACTATCTTGACCACAAAGATGAAGGGTTTGTGATGTTAGCCCTCAACGCTGGCGAATCCCAAACCCCGGTGGACGATTTCATCGCGGAAATGGGGTTTACCTTCCCCGTTTTGCTCGATCCGGGCAAACTGACGCTGAATCAATTAGGGATTAATAGCTTTCCAACATCCATCATCGTGGATCGAGATGGTATTGTCTCTGAGATACATACGGGCATGTTAACCACCGCGATGTTGGAGACAAAAGTGTCTCCCTTATTGGCTCCATAGGGGTGGTGTCATAGTCGGATAAATCAAAGAAGAACCAGTTTTTTTTACTGGTTCTTCTTTTTTTCTCCGTACCATCTTCACATGAACAGAACATGAAATACATACGAGGTTCATAACCCCTTCACAACTTCTTCAAAACCTGAGAATAAGATTAGGGAAATTCACAACTTGTGAATAACTAACAAGCCAACCATTCGGGAAAACATCCCGCACAAAAAGGAGTAACCTCATGTTCAAAAAAATCTTTATCGGTATCCTGCTTCTCACAGTAATCGGCGCAGGCATTGCCGCAGTCGTTTATCAATCCTCTCTTCCTAAGACGGAAACCTCAACCCTTCCTGATCCCCTGGCTGCAAACACAACCATCGATCAGCAAAATGCGGGTGTGGGGAACGGACAAACGAACGGAAACGGAAACGCCGGAAATGAAAATGCCCAGGCTGCTGCACAGGAAAACCCCGCGGTCGAAGGTGCAGAAGGCGACCCCTGGCAGGCTACCGGCACAGTGGCGGCATTTGATGATTACGGGTTTGACATGGCACTAGAAACCGGTGAAACCGTATACGTCGAACTCGGCCCGCCCACTTACTGGCAGGCGCAGGGTATCACGCTGGAAGTTGGGCAAACGGTTTCAGTAGTCGGCACCACGAACGAAGGCATGTACCACGCCAATCAGGTACAACTCGCGGATGGACAAACGCTCGTGGTTCGCACAGAGACCGGGCAGCCTCTTTGGTCGGGTGGGGTAGATAACGGACAGGGAAACGGTAACGCCGAGGGGGGTACCGGTTCCGCAGATGGCACGCACACCGCCGATCCGCAGGCCCAAGTAGATGAATGGATCACGATCAACGGCACATTAATGGCCTATCAAGGTGGCTCGATGACCATCGCCACCGAAGATGGAGAAATCATCACCTTCCAGACCGGCCAACCCCGCTTCTTCTCTTCGCAGGGCGTCACCTTCCAGGTTGGCGAAGAAGTTATCGTCGTCGGTTTTTATGAAGGCGATGCTTTCCAGGCGGGCGACATCACCCAGGTTTCGACCGGACTGCGTGTCTTTCTCCGTGACCCGAACGGACGGCCCTTGTGGGCAGGCTCTTCGAACAATGGGAATGGTGGAAACGGCAATGGCAACGGTGGCGGCGGTAACGGAAACGGCAATAGCGGCGACGGATAGTTCCCGTATGAATGAACCAAACATGTAGCGCAATTTTGTGAATTGCGGACGTAATTTACAAAATTGCGCTACTTTTTTCTAAAAAACAGGAAATTACATGACCGACGAAACCAACTCCACGCAAACCCCGCTTACCCAACGCATTCGTGACTCGATCCAACGGGACCCCCTCCCTCCCGCCGATGACCGGGGCCGGATGCGGGTGGTAATGAACAGTCTTATCCTGCATCTGCACCCCGCCAAAGTTTCCAAACCCGCTCTGAAATTTTCCTACACCTTCGGGTTGGGCGGTTTGCTCCTGCTGCTCTTTAGCATCCTCACCATTACAGGCATCTTACTGCTCTTCGCATACACCCCCTCCCCAGATGCGGCGTATGCCAGCATGATCTCCTTGCAAACCGAAGTTTATTTCGGCAACCTGATCCGCAACCTGCACCACTGGTCGGGCAACTTAATGGTCGTTGTCGGGGTGCTGCATTTGCTCCGGGTCTTTTTTACGGGCGGATATGCTCCCCCACGTGAGTTCAACTGGGTGATGGGTGTGGTGCTCCTTTTGCTCATCGTCGGGGCGAACTTCACCGGTTACTTGCTCCCCTGGGATCAACTCGCTTACTGGGCGGTGACGGTGGGCACAAGCTTGCTCGATTACCTGCCCTGGATCGGCGAACCGATCACGCGCCTGCTACTAGGCGGCTCGGAAGTCGGTGCGGCCACCCTGACGAACTTCTACGGGATGCACATCGCCCTCATTCCCCTGGCGATTGCCGCTATCGTTTCCTTCCACATTTGGCGGGTCCGTAAAGACACCATCACAGTCCCTAAGGCGATTGACGAAAAACCCAGCAACGAGAAAGTGACCACTATTCCCCATTTGGTCAGCATCGAACTGGTGTATGCCCTCGTATGGCTTGCGATTTTGTTGGCGTGGGCGGCGTTTGTCAACGCCCCGCTCGAAGAAGCTGCCAACCCCGCACACAGTCCCAACCCGGCCAAAGCGGCGTGGTATTTCATGGGCTTTCAGGAATTACTTCTGCACTTTCACCCGTTGTTTGGGGCGATCATCGTCCCCGGCCTGGCGCTGGGTGGGATGGTGCTCCTGCCATATTTGAACCGGGATATGGAATCCGAAGGCGTTTGGTTCCGCTCGGTGAAGGGCCGCTGGCTGACCGGGATTAGTTTTATGTTCGGGGTGGTGGCAACGTTTGGGTTCGTCTTACTAGATGAATACTGGTTGGATTTGCCCGGTTGGCTCCCGTTTTTGCCCAGTTATATTACCAACGGCTGGGTGCCACTGGCGCTCCTATTGCTGCTGGTGATGGGGTATTACGAAGCCGTCAAAGCGATGAAAAGCACGGCGTGTGAAGCCCGACAGGCTGTTTTTACCCTGCTCCTGGCTGGATTTGTCACACTGACGTTTGTAGGAATTTTCTTCCGTGGGGAGGGGATGGCCCTGGTGCTGCCCTGGTAGCAATTTTGGAGAATCAATCATGTCTGAAAATGTAACTCGTCGAGATTTTCTCAGTTTATTTTGGGGAGCAGCCGGGGCAGTGGCCTTGACGGAATTGTCTTTTGTCGGTCTACGGTTTTTGGCACCCCGCCCGGTGGTGGGGGAATTTGGGGGCGTGTTCAACGTTGGGGCGGTGGATAATTTCCCGCCCGGCAGTGTCACCCCGGTTGAGGTGGGACGCTTTTACGTGGTGCGGCTGACCGACGGGGGCTTGCTCGCCCTCTATCGCCGGTGTACGCATCTCGGGTGTGCCGTGCCCTACGACCCCGCGGTGGGCCAGTTCGTTTGCCCGTGCCACGGTTCGGCGTTCACGATGGACGGGGAAGTGCAAAACGCTCCGGCCCCGCGCCCGTTGGACTTGTTCCCACTCACCATCAACGAAGTGGGCGAAATCCTGGTGGATACGATGACGCCCATTACACGTGACCGTGTCAGCCCCGATCATGTTGTTTATGTATAAAGCGATTTAGCAAATCGCACTACAAAGGAATTCTTTATGACTGCACCTTTAAAATGGACGGGGCTTCTCGCAACCCTTGCCATTCTCATCATCATCCCTCTCTATTCCATGCGTGAACCGGCAGCCCAAGCCGACTTGCTGCGGGAATTCCAAACCACCGCCGTTGTCACCGCCACCGACATGTACGCCGAAAACTGCGCGGTGTGCCACGGCGCTGCCGGGGAAGGCATCGGCACGAACCCCCCGCTCAACACCGACGCTATCCGCGAAATGTCCGCCACAGACCTCTTCAAAACCATCTCCCGCGGGCGCACCGCCACCCTGATGGCCGCCTGGGCCACCGACGAAGGGGGCATCTTCACCAACGCCCAGATCGAAATGCTGGTGACGATGGTGCAAGAAGTCAACTGGGAATACGTCTCCGCCCGCGTGGACGAACTCGGCCTGACCCCGCCCCCGGTGATCGAAATGCAAATCACCGAAGAAATGCTGACCGCACTCGCCTCCCTGCCCGACAGCCCTGTCTTGAGCGAAGGCTTGACCATTTACGCGGAAAACTGCGCCGCCTGTCACGGTTCCAACGCCGCAGGGACCCTCATCGCCCCCGCGCTGGACACCGACGCCCTCCGCGCAACCCCGCAAACCGATGTGATCGCCACCGTGACGGAAGGCGTCCCCGGCACATTAATGGCCTCCTGGCAAAACATCCTGACTCCTGAACAAATCACCTCCGTTGTGGAACTCATCTACCAATGGCCCGAACTCATGCAAGCGGGCGTCGAAATCCCCGATGTGGAAGTGACCTTCGCCACCACCCCGGAGATGATCGCTGCTGGCAACCAACTATACAACGTTGCCTGCAAAACCTGTCACGGCGTGGATGCTTACGGCTCGCGCATGGCCCCCGCCCTCAACAACGTCACCTTCTTGTCGGAAACTCCCGACGCTGCCATTTACCAGATCATTGCGGGCGGCGTCTCCGGCACCATGATGCCCGCCTGGGGCAGCCGCCTGACAGACTCCGAAATCCAATCGCTGGTCGCCTTCCTCCGCAGTCTGGAGCCGGATGCCCCCATCGTCATGCCGCCGATTTTAGCGCCATAAACTCGGATTATCTTCCCACAGTTGTGTCTTTCCCGCCCCGAACTAATTGTCCACGCCCTTTGGTGGATTGCTTCGCCGCCAAAGCCCGGTCCGCAATGACATGTACTTGACCCAAGAAAACCCTGTCAAAGCAAAAAAACATGCTTGCATCATCGTACCAGTCCGTGTATAATGCGCTCCACTTAAGGGGGGCGGTTAGCTCAGCTGGTTAGAGCGTTGCGTTGACATCGCAAAGGTCGTAGGTTCGAGTCCTATACCGCCCACCATAAAAGGCCATCTACAACAAGATGGCCTTTTTGTTTGCAACATTCCTAGCCCTCATGCCGTAAATTCACACATAAAGCAAGGACATTTTGCCCTGTTCAGAATATCAGACTTTGGTAAGATTTTTTTACAACTGGTTCTCCTCTTCAAAGAATAACGCCATTCACGAAGAATAAGCCTTTTTACAAGGGTCGGAGATTGCAATGGTTAACTGGTTCCAACATAATCATCAACAAAAACTATATACTCACCGCCA